>CALDPX010000001.1 GCA_937911745.1 uncultured Alistipes sp.
CAGCCTCCTTGCTTCTGCGACCACCACGACAATATACCGCTACGGGGCGCGACTTGTCCAACTGGGCAACCATTGCCTCGAACTCCTCGCCATCGATGTCGATGTTCACAGCGCCAGGGATATGTCCCTCGTTGAACTCCGCAGGTGTTCGCACGTCGATAATCTGCACCTGCTCATCCTCAATCACCTCGGCGAAGCGCGCTGCATCTACCGAGTCAAACTCCGTTGTTGCCTTTGAATTATTGCATCCAACCATCACCGCTAATGCAAATAGTGAGTATAAAATAGTCTTCATAGTTTTATCATTTATTGGTTTTAAACAGCGCAAAGATAATACTACCCTATTATTTTATCAAATATTATAGATGAAATTTATATTGGATATTTTTATATAACTATTTGTGCAGCTAATATTTATTCGTTGCACATTCTCTACGGAGGATATTAGGCTTACCGCCCCAACATTGACCAATAAGCCCCATTCATTACACGCACCGCGTACAGCTGTCACAAAACAAAAAAGGGAAAGATTTTCATCTTTCCCTTTCTGTACCCCCTCAGGGCGTGGCATATACCCGCACAGAAGGGCGTAGAACGAATAATCTGCGGACATGGTTTGCTATAGGTTTCGATTTTTTGTCTAAATCGTGTCTAACTTTACAAACCTATATTTTAAGCCTAACTATTCTCTTTTTGCAAATTAGTTAGTTAGTTTAAAATCTTCGTCAAAGATACTACTTTTGCCATATTTTCACAAATTGTTAACCAATAATTTAAACTTTTTCAAATTATTAATAGCACTATGATATAATTTTGTATACCTTTGTGATTGTTAATTCACTTGCATATGGCAAAAAGAGCAACTACCATCCAAGAGCAGATAGCGTTATTAAAAAGTCGAGGGATGTCTATTCCTGACGAACATAAGGCTGAAGAAGTTTTATTAGACATAGGTTTTTATCGCTTGGGATTCTATTCATTCCCATTTGAGAAGTCATTCCCAAATCTGAACAACCGTTCACATAAATATAAACCGAACACATCATTTACAGATGTCTTGGATCTATACTATTTTGATTATGACCTCCGTAAAATATTGACTTACTATCTCAATCGTATCGAAGTCAATTTGAGAACATTTATAACCTACACCGTTTCAAACCATTACAAAGAATCCCCAACTTGGTTTGTCGATTCTTCAGTTATGAAGTCTAATTACATTGCAGATTTTGAAGAGAAGGTGTATAAAACTATTCGTGAAAATCCTGTCATTAAACGCCATCATAACAAATATATCAACGATAGATTTGCACCAGCATGGAAGACCATCGAATTTATGACCCTTGGTAACTTATGTTCATTGTTCAACAATTTAAAAGACGAACAACTAAAGATTAGCATTGCACGACACTACCAATGCGGCTTAGGCGTTTTCATCAACTATATGGAGACAATTAGAGTTATTCGTAATAGTTGTGCACATGGCAGTTGTATATATAATATATCCCTTGCAAAAGCTGTTAGAAGTAGTAGACATGTTCCCATTACTGAGGATACACGACATAATATTCGAGGTGTTATCAGTGTTGTAAGATATATCCTTGGCATAGTTTCTGCAAATAGACAGAATGACATGAATAGGGAAATTTCCGACTTGTTAAATAAGCCAAGAAGTCAATTTGCAAGCCAGATTATTCAACAATGCACAGGCTTTAACGCAAAATAATTGTCAAAAAACTTGCAAAAAGACATTTTATATATTATATTTGTGCCATCAAAGTGCCCGTATCGGCAGGTCTCGATATCTGCACTATAAAAAAGATGGAAGGAGTCCTCGAAAGGGGACTCCTAATTTTTATATTTAATAGTATAATATATTACTGATAAACTCAGCGGACAAAACAGTGTTGAAAACAAGAATGAAAAGACTCTATGCCACACTACTTTCAATAACATTTGCTATTACATCGGTGTTTGCTCAGCAAGAAGATGTAATGGTGGGAAGCCTTATAAATGCTGGCGATTGGTTTGAGTTAGAACGAGCATATCCTAATATTAAGGATAATGTGCAGACACCTCTGCTAAAACAGATGGCAGAGGTGCTGCTTGCTGCAAATTTCAACCGCCCTGATGAGCTACGCAGCAAACTTCCGACTCTTATTGCAGAACACCAGTCCGAGATAGGATTTGAGGGGGTATGTAATATGGTAGTTATGGGAGCAACAGTCGAAGGGTTTAACGGTAACTATGTGGTAGCGGCAGATATGATAGAGAATATCGTAGATGCCGTAAAGAGTGCTGGTGGCTCATTAGAAAATAGTGGTATGGAGGAGCTATTAGCATATTACGATGCTATGCGCTATCTACCAGCACCCATACTCGAAAAGCCTAACACGGACATAATAATCCCATTTTCAGAAATGTCAGATACACTCCTTTATGTCCCAGTAACAATCAATGACAAGGCGTACGATTTTATCTTTGACACAGGAGCATCAACATCGTTGATATCTTATAATATCGCAAAAGAGATTGGAGCAGAGATCATAGGCAATTCTATGTATGTCGGAGGAGCAACAGGCGGAGGAGATCTTCAAAGAGCATTTATCAAGGAGATGAACATTGGAGCTATTTCATATAAAAATGTTTTGACTTTTGTAGATAGTAATCCTACTCCCGAAGAGGTGCCGATTTCTGTAGATGCCGTACTTGGCATGGATTTTATCAAGCGACTTGGCGAGGTTCAGATAGATCTGCTCAATAAGACTTTGATTGTTCCCTCTAAAAAGACAGCACTTCCCGAATATGGTAGCAACATCCACCTCGACCAAAATATTTTGGTAGTTGAGGTATTTGATAACAATGAACATCGAATGACATTCACCCTTGATACGGGACATAGCGGAGCAGACCTCTCGGAACTATGGTATTCAAAGAATGCAGGAACCTTGAGCGACCTCCCAACTGAAACTCAAAATAGTTGGGGACACGGAGGTAAACTGTGTCGCGAAATAGTAAGAGTGGATGAATACACCTTAACTATCGGTGAAAGGCTTATCACCCTTAGGGATATACCTGCCTTTACTCCTACCGAAAACATAGTAACTTCACAACGATACGGCAATCTCGGAATGGGGCTACTTAAGAGATGCGAGAAGGTAACTATTAACTTTGATGCGATGTTTATTAAAATAGAATAAACCTTTGGTTTATATGCTACTGAGAACTATAAGGAAGGTAAAAATATGTTATCAATAAAAGAATTAGGCCTCGGTCTAATCCTTTTATTATAATATATCGTTATTAATAAATATATTAATTGATAACTATCTGCAAAGATTATCGCAGATTATTGAAAGCGGGGCGATGTTTTCCGAAACCTATGTCTAAGTTTTCGGTTGTTGGTTTCAAATAGGTCTGTGAATTTTTTATGTACTATTTTGACCAATAAGCCGCGAACTTGTGCACTGACCTATCATCACTCTATTCATTACACGCACCGCGTACAGCTGCGCCAAAACAAAAAAGGGAAAGATTTTCATCTTTCCCTTTCTGTACCCCCTCAGGGCGTGGCATATACCCGCACAGAAGGGCGTAGAACGAATAATCTGCGGACATGGTTTGCTATAGGTTTCGATTTTTTGTCTAAATCGTGTCTAACTTCGCAAACCTATCTTATATATCCAATTTTCTACAATAACAGTGTACCAAAAACTCTCTGAACATCAGCAAAAGTCTTACACTTAACCACTGTCGCATCGAGTTTAATATCCTTTTCTTTGTGTTGAGTACGCTGCACAACATCAAAGATAACCTGGATGTCCTCTGGGATGTTAATAGTCTCAATCTTGATTGAAGACTGATTCTTCATTATAACATTATAGTATTCGTCAACAAAACTTCTTGTTGCGAATTTAACACCTGCGAAATCCACAACTACAGATTCGCTCCCAGTATTTTGGATGTAGAGAAGCAAATCATTCACTGCATACCTCGATTTAAGATCTGCACTTAATATTGTTGTTATGTCGATATTCGTTTTCATACTGCAAAGATAGTAATTTTTACTCAATGTAGTTAATATATTGAAAATCTTTATTTATATACGGTACTCGAAGTGCGATTATTGTGCCGTTCCACCTAATATTTGATGGCGCTTCTACAAACTTTATATTCTCCGAGTTGTAGAGGTGCATTGCATTACCCGACATCATTATAAAACTACCGCCAAGACCATCAATAAGCATCTTCTTTGAGGTAATGATACCATATCCACGATTCTCGGCATTCGGGAGATTTTTGGTCGATATACCTCTGTTCGCAGCCTGTATTGCTTCAAGGTCGCTTTCAATTTCATTACCTGGCAGAGTTTTGTAACTTCCTAACAGTGTTATACCACTATCCGCAATACATATATCAAGGTATCCCTTATGAGGATATGATTGAGCGAAGATGTATCCTCGTTCCGAGTTTGCATGTTGGATAATATTGTCAATAGACTCGCCAAGCATATATTTTAAGCCCGTAGCAACATTCGACTCAATACCCAACTGGCGCACAATCATTGATTCTACCGTTGATAATATAACATCCTTCTCATCGTCACTATCCTTTGACGCAGGGAAGCTGACAATCGGTATATAAGTCTTGCGGGAGTATTTCTCCATCACCGCAAGGAACTCACTCTTACGCATCTTGTCGGGATACATGCCCTTTGCAAAACCGATAGTTTGGAGGTATTCTCCAGCGTTGGCGATGGCAATATTCTTGTCGCAGCCATTAAGGAATACGACAAGAGGTAATACATACAACGGTGTAACAAATCTGACATCAGAGAAGTCGAGTGTGATGTCATTATCGGCACACTCATTTATCTGATTGATTGTGTTCATTGCCGCCAGCAATCCATCAGATATTCGACTGTCGTCTATATTTACTTTTAGTTTAATGTCCATATAATTTAACCCAATTTTGTTTCTATCAATTCAAGAACTAATGTAACTTCTGGATCAATCTGCTGGATGTCCATATATTGAATTAACTTATAGTATTCTCCCTTTCGTAAAGGATAAGAACTATTTGCTAAAGCTACATACCCGTCCATTAATAGATCAACGAACTTACTCATCTTTTTATTTTGAGTCACCGATTTCCAAATTAATGCACGCGCATCTTCTGCTGATTCTTTAAATGTTTTATACGCCTCATCATCCCCATCAAATAAGAAACTTGTCACTACCTGTTCTTTTGCCTTTAAATACATCTGATAGAATAGGTCTCCATCTCCGCCAAGGTAATACTTAAAGAAGTTATCTAAAGCATTGATATAAACAAAATAATTTTCAATCTCATATCTACTCCAATGATGAACTATTAATCCGTCAGGGTACTTTGCATTTTTCTTGTTACCATTTGCATCTGAATCAACAATACCTATTCCTTCGAATTCAGGGATTACTCTTTTTATAGCAGAAAAATGCCCAGCGAACTGCGATCTGTAATAACCCTCATTTCGCTCTACTTCATTCTCAATATCATTCTCAAAACAAGGATTCTGAATATAGTAATAGTTTAACTCTCCTTCAAGAATATCAATAGACTTTTGTCGACCTAATCGTTTTGCAAAAGCTTTTAGAATTAATATATCTGTAGACCCTTCAATGTATAATATATTTTTGGTAATAGAAGCCTTAAAGAAATGCTCAACTCCGTAGTCCTTTAGAATGGGGCGAACTTCCTGACTCTTGTCTGAAATAATCCTTGCCTCACCGTCTAATATCATTGCAATACTATTATCTACTGCATCATTCAATACTACTTCGCTATGTGTAGCAATAATGAGCTGAATATTATTCTGGGATGCGACATCATTCAATAAAGCGTACACTGTATGCTGCTTAATTATCTCCAGATGTGCATCTGGTTCATCGACCAAAATTATCGAATTTCGATGCGAATACATGTATGCTAATAGAAGAAGTATCTGCAGTGCTCCCCTACCTGCAGACGCTATATCCAATGTCTTTTTATTGTTATGATGTTTATATGCTAAATCAATAACTCCCTTTGCTAAATTAAATTCAGGCTTTTGAAGATGCATATCAAACAACTTCCTCATCCACTTTACAATAATATCCCAAGTTTCAGGAGACTCCTCGGAAATGTTAATACAGAGGTTTCTAAGCACCTCCGATGTCATTCCTTGCCCCATCAGATAATTTACTCTTTCAGGCTGTTGTCTAACCTCTTCTGTAGCTATTCCTGACATAGAGTATAACAAATTTATCTGAAGATTAGTTATCACATCCATAACTAATTTATTTTCAATAAAATTGCCTGATGGTTTACAATATATAAGTTCTGCATCACGTTGAGTGAATACAAGAGGACACTCATATATAACATTATCTATCTCTATTCCAAGAGTAATTGTGACAGGGATTGGAGTAGTGCTTCCCTTTCTAACTTCGCAATTATTCCAAAGAAATCTTGCATTCTGCACTGGCAACTGATGCAGATTATATCTATTAATAGGAACTCCATATCGAATACGAGCCTTTGAATTACCCTTTTGTGTAATCCAAGTTTTAATACCAATAGACCACAGCGCAAATGCTTGTAGAATAGAGGTCTTGCCTGCATTGTTTGGACCAATAAGTACGGTAGGATTTGTTAATGGTAAATTAATTGTTTTACCAAAAATCTTGAAGTTTTCTATTGATATGCGTGTTACTCGTGCCATATGATAATATTTTTTGCTTAAGTGTGTAATCCTCAATAAAATTTAATTAACATGCACCTTGCCATCGACCTCTGTAACCGCGCCATTTTTGAGCATCTGTTGGTAAACTTTTCGGAGGGAATAAATAATATTTTCTCCAGTACGCTTAAAACCGAACTCACGAGCTGTAACGATAAATAAATCGTCAGGCGTAATACCAAAGCTACGCAACGCAATAGTCTTCATAGCCAATGCCAATTCTTCGTTGCAAATATATGTAATAGGACGCAAATAATCATCATTAGGATTAGGTACACGCACTTTTATATCTACGAAGTCCTTTATCCTTACAAATTCATTTTTATCCTCTGTAATCATACCTTTAAGATGATAGCGGAAGATATGCTGTACTTCATCACGAACTACAGAAGTTGCTTTTTGACGACCATATGCAGGAGCAATACGCCTACACAACTCCTCAAAATGAATAGGCTGTTCTAATGAAATGATATCCCATGCTATATCATACCCCTCTCTTGTATTCCCGTTTTCATCAATAATGTTCAAGGGATATGTACGCTTATACAGATCAAAACCATAACCATTATCACAAATCTCAGATGGTTCAATCTTCTCCTCGATTTCAATAATTGGGATTACAGCGTCTGTATTGCTATCAGAAACATGATTATCTTCAGATTCAATAACTGCACGCCCAAGAGCTTTTTCAACCGCATTTATGAGTTTCTCCTCTTCTGTTTTTTGGTCTTTTATCCAATCTGTTGACCAAATTCGATAAATAGTCCACCCCATATCTTCAAGCACGGCTTGACGCAAACGATCTCGTTCACGAGCAGTGCGAGAACTATGATATGCTGCACCATCGCACTCAATACCGATAGCAAACTTGCCACTTTGCGTTGGGTGCTTAACAGCCATATCAATACGGAATCCCGAACATCCTACTTGAGTCACCACATTGTAACCCTTTGATTGTAGGAAGTCATATACAGCCTCTTCAAATGGCGAATCAAAGTCCAAGTCATAATTGAATGTTAGTTCCTTCTCTAAAGCGACAATACCTTGCTGGGCAAACTCTATGTATGAGCGAAGCATTTTAACGCCCTCTGAAGATACTTTGTCTAAATCTATATCAGTAGGCACAATAGAGCCGACCAACTTCACATTGTGCTTGGCTCGTGTAATGGCTACATTAAGTCGTCGATAACCGCCCTCACGACTTAGCGGTCCAAAGTTCATATACATTATACCCTTGCTGTCCTTCGCATAGCCAATACTAAAGATGATTGTATCTCGCTCATCACCCTGTACATTCTCAAGATTCTTAATGAAGAATGGCTCTTCTTTGTCCTCGATAAAGAACTTGTCAAAGCGAGGATTCTGTAATCTCTTTTGGCGGATAGCTGCATCAACAGCATTTTGTTGAGCTTCGCTAAATGTTACGACACCAAGAGAGCGATTAGGATGCTTCTTGAAATGCTCAAATACCAAATCTGCAACCTTTCTTGCCTCGATAATATTATTCTTCTTACCACCTCTGTCATATACACCATCCTTTACATAAACATACTCAACACCGCAATCTGGTGCACTTTCGGTTGAGGATGGGAAAGTGATAAGTTGGCTATTGTATATCTTGATATTAGAGAACGCTATAAGATGTTCGTGACGACTTCGGTAGTGCCATCTCAAACTACGCTCTGGCAAAACTGATACAGCTTCATCCAAAATAGACTCGTATGCTCCAGCGTCATTATCTTCAATAGCATCGTCAGAATCTACATCAAAATCTTCATCATTAAGCGATGTTGAGAAGAAGCTGGTTGGTGGCAACTGCTTGGTGTCCCCTACAATAATTACCTGCTTGCCTCGCATGATTGCACCAATAGCATCTTCAGTGTGGACCTGTGAAGCCTCGTCAAATATTACCAAGTCAAAGTCATAACTCTGTGCTTCAAGGAATACACTCACCGACAAAGGCGACATCATAAAGCAAGGACGTAATGATGTCACCAGATTAGGTATTGCCATAAAGAGTTTACGCAAAGGCATCAATCGTCTTTGCTTGTTAAGTTCTCGTTTTAATATGGCAATTTCATCCCTTGCCCCATTTATTGAGTTAAAATCAGGGATTCTACTCAATGCACGCTCTCTTACTCTTGCTTGTGCAATTTTGAATTGACCTTTGTCGAGTTCACAGAATTCATTGATGGTTTGATTCTGTATTCTACCTCTGAAATTCTGTACAGCGGGGAAATTTGGCAATACAGCATCTAACCACAAATGGTAGAAACGCTTAAGGTATGCATCAACTATATACTCATCCTTAATGGATGTGTTGTCAATCTGAGCAATATACGCTCCTAAACCAGCCTTTTGACATTTCTCTCTATTTGAACAATAATCAACCCACTCTTCCAAAAGATGTTTCTTGTTTCGACAATTAGTGAGTCGTTCCATTAAATCTCCGAAGATATAATCATCGAAAGTGTTAGGTTGCTCGAATAAAGACTTAAACCAATCATATGGAGTATCTAGTATATGAATAAGTCCCTGTAATTCTTCATACCTCTCATAGCAATAGTTAACAATCTTTTTATCTGTACATATCGACTCAACAAACGATTGTGGCAATGAGTATGTAGTTATGAAGTCCTTAAATTTATCAGCAAATTGCAAGGCTGAATATAGGTTCTCCCAATTAGTATCTAATTCGTTATAATAATTACCATACTTTGCGACAATTGCACTTTTTATAGACAACAACTCTTTCTCTCGATTTTGAATCTCAATCAATATCTTTAGTTCCTCAATGATAGTGTCATAATATCCTGGCTGTTTACGCATACAACATATGCAACTATACAATTCATCGAATTGGGAAAAGGCCGTATGCAACTTTGTGTGAATTTGCGTCATGTATTCGTAGCTTGTGCTACAATTCACTTCAAAAGAGAACTCACTATTTAATGTAGAGTATATTTGATTATAATTGCAACTTTCAAACGAGGATATATACCTGTTGATAGTCGCAGAAGGAATAGTCCCATCAAGCAACCTATTTCTCAACAATGTTGGTATCTTGTCGAACTTACCTCTAAGCTCTTGATATGTTGAAATCGCATCATAGCATATGTTCCAATCTGTGTCTATACCCTTATAATATATTCCATATCTTGATGAATACTTTTTATATGTATCTTCATCTAATGCTATATCTTTGAGAATCTTTTGAAGTTCACAAATCATGACAAGCAAGTTATTATACTCAATAATGGAGGCCTCGCTTTCAGACTTTGCATAAGCATTTATTGCAGTAATATCATTTGTTAACTTCTCACAGAAAGATGTAATACTGTTATACAAAGACACGACTTCTTGTGTAACAACAGAGATGGTTGCTCTATTTCCGAACTTGCTTGTTAAATAGATATTGATATTCGTCAAGTCGTCTGATAGGTTCAGGCTCTTATATGAGTTGATTTTTTCAACTAAAGCACTAATATCAATACTTCTATGTATCCAAGAACTTTTAAGCTTGTTTGTAATAAGGTCCTTATACTTAGTTGTCGCATCAAAAACAACAAACGCTTCAGTTATATTATCCCAGTTTGTGTCCAAACCAGCATAATAGTCACCAAAATTTGCTCGATATTCTTCTGTTTTAAGTTTGCCGACCTTATCCACATATTCTTTGATGCGAGTTAAATATTGCAAAGAGTTATCATACGACAATTTATCTCCGCTACGCATATAGCGTTTTAATTCTGCAAGATCTCTTTTATATGCAGATGAGAAAAGTCGCTTAAAAGCGGAACTGTAATCACCTCTAAATCTTTGCAACATTGGATATAAATCCACTGTAAAGATTTCATCATCAAAGATGCTTGTCAAAGAATCTCTTAATGTTTTGATGTCATTGTGCTCTTTGGCAATGGAGTCAAAAGAAGCTTTTATGGTATTATATGAAGCAGGAATAAACCATTTTTCAGTCGGAGTTATTCCTTTTGAAATTATCTCGGCAAGACAAATTACCTCATCCATTGCCATAAAGGAAGAAGGCACATCAATTCCTAAAAGAGTACATATATTCTCAACTACTGACAGCGTATTTGATATCTTCTCCTCTAATGCTTGTAATTTTGAAGATAGCTCCTTTAGTTTTGATATTGCAGTTGTATCACGGAAATCAATCGCATCTTTGGAAAAATGTTTTGCAAAAGGCAAATATTCGGCATTAAACCTATGTAAGATGCTTTTGCAGTCGTGCTCAATTATTTCACGATGATATAGCGTTTCAATATCAGCCCTTATATTTGCTGCTGATTCGTGTAAAGTCCGGTCCTTTTCAAAGTTGCCGGTAATACTCGCAAATTTCTTATCATCAAACCAACGCTCGGACGGTTGAATATTTGTTTGCAGCAACGATACAATATCGTATAACTCTCGTAAATTATCGTATGATGATGGAGCGTCGCATCCAAGTTCCTCAGACAAAACTCTCCCTTGCTCAAATATGTCAGATAAATTTTCTAAAGCAACCTTTATGGTCTCTAATCTATCCTTGATTTTGATTGCAATATCATTTCTACTTTCTGTATTCAAAAGGTTACAAAAAGTTGCCACGCATTGCTCTATTGTAGAACATATATTTTTGCCATCCAATTCTAAAATACCTTCATTGTAGATAGCTAACAATTTGGACTTACTATTAAGAATAGTGTTTGTGTCTTGCTGGTATTTATATGCTTCGTCTCTTAGAGATGAAATATTATCGTCATATATCCATCTTATAGGAATTAGTGGAGATTTTGATACTAATGCAAGTAGTTCAACCAGAGTATTAAGGCCCTTTTGGGAAGGTCTAATTTTAATGCCTAATGTGCTACAGGTTTCTTCAAATATATTAGCTTCTTCCTTAAGAAGTGTCAATAACTGAGATACATTTGAATCTATGTCATGTCGTAATTCATTAGTAAGCATTCTTACTGATGAGTTCCGCCAAACATTATTTGCATAATCTTCACTTCTTTTGCCTACTGTCTTAGCAAATTCTTGAAGAAGATATATTTTCTCATTTAATTCAGACTCAGTTACTTTATCCGTTGCCTCTATTGAGAATATAACGTCTGGAACATTCTCCAATTTTGCCAATTTACCATTGACAGAATAGATGGATATATTAAGGCCTGAGGTAAGTGTATGTAACTCTTCTTGATACTCGTTGAGTAGATTCCTTTTTCGCTCTAACAAGTCAAGTTGTGCCAAAGCCTCGTCTCTTACACGAGTACGGTCTATATTGATAGAGTTAGCGAGGTCTCGCAATATCTCCTTTTTCTTCGCCTTATGGCTGTGAAGCGTAAAGCAAAAATCCGCTAATCCTACACTTGCTAAACGATTATAAACAACCTGCAAGGCTGCCATCTTCTCAGAAACAAACAAGACCTTTTTACCATCCGCAATAGCTTCGGCAATGATATTTGTAATGGTCTGACTTTTACCTGTTCCCGGAGGGCCTTGTAATACAAAACTTGCACCCTTCTTTGAAAGCAAGACAGCATCCTGCTGACTTGAATCAGCATCTACTACTTGGAATGTATCAATAGGGCGAGTCTGCCTATCGTGATCAAAGTTGTTGAGTTCTTCCGATACTTGAATAGGATCTTGTTCTCCTACAAGTGCGGCAATTACGGGATTAGCATTTATCTTTTCTTCATTCCTCTCCAAATCTTTATACATATTAATTTTGAGAAATGACAAATTAGTTAAATGCGTACTTCTCTCAACTTCCCAACCTTTATTCTCGACTTTGTGTAGCAGTTTCTCTATATACTCAGCTGGAGAATCGTGAGTAGAGTCGAATTCTGGCATAATGATTCCAAAATCATTATCCAACTTATGGGACAATGTTGGATTGATAACGATTTCATCATCATGCAACACCAAACGATATGGAGAAGTTATTGATTCAATAAGAAGTCTTACAGGAACTAAAATAACAGGAGAAGCAAAAACTTGTGATGAATCATCTCGTTCTTTCCACTTGAGCATACCAAATGTAAGGTATAGTGTATTTATACCTTGCTCTTCAATAGAAGTATTCGCTTTGTATCGTAGGGCTTTTAATGTCTTTTGAAGGTCTCCGATAGGCTTATTGGTTTCAATATCACCCTTGATGACGGTTTCATAAACCTCCTCACCCTCATCATCTACCTGCACCTTTTTAGCATATGGAAACACTATTTCTTTTTCGTGCGCAACGACAAGTTCCCACAACCTATCGAAAGAAGGCGTTGTAATCTTTACATTATTACGCTTCCCTTCAAGAAAGTTTATTAACCTATTTCTCTTGCCAAAATCGAGCAATAGTTTCTTCCAAATTTCGATACGGTTGTGCAGTCTCTGTCCCATAAAGCAATCATATTTTGTTGCAATGATAATCTTATATTTTGACAACTTATGACAATCGCCAAAAAATTTCTTCTGTGGATATAAACCTTGCAACATACAAAAATAAGCAAAATTCATTTAATATAGGTGTGTTTTTCAAAAAAGTTATTAACTTCACACTGAAATAGTTTCATTTATAAACTTTTACTGCCGCAGCAACTTATAGAAAACTCAATAAAAATAGCAATTATACAGCCCGTCTTGCGCAACGCAGGATGGGCTTTTTTGTTTCAAATATTCACATTTACTCACTTAAATCAAACAGCTATGAGAGCAATTTTTGAAAGCCGCTTTATGCAAGTGGCACTATCTGGCGGCAGTCAGCTGACCGATGTGGAACTCAATACTGAGTTCGAGCATTTCCAGCGTGAAGTGCGCAACCTTTTGATGAGCGACATTGGCTACCTTGCCATTGACTTTACCCTCCGCGATCTGCTGGTGCAGTTAGAGGGCGTAGTGTGCGGCAAAAAAAAATGAACACCTCCGTACTCTTCTCAAGCGGGCAAAAGCCAACCTCCGCACCTGCATTGCCCAGAATGAAAAACGCCTGACCTTCCCAGAACTCTTTACTCCACTTTCTCCTCCAACTCGCTCACCGTATCGGTGGAACGATAAATTCACAAAGCGAGACCTCATAGAACTCGCAACAGCTCTTGAAGCCATACAAGCGGTAGTAGACTCTAATGGTAAACCCGCATCTTTCACTCAGCTTATAGAGCATTTCTCGTTCTCATTCAATCTATCGATTAGCTCTAAAACCGCCTATAATGAACGAGAATACATACGCAATGTAAGGCGTAAATCATCGGAATTTATAAGCCAACTTGAACAAGCACTTTCTAAAAAAGTGTAAATTTTTCAACGCTGACATACAGCATTTTACAAACTATTTTGCAGGGTCTCCAATAGGGACTCCCTGCATTTTTGATTTCTGCACTTCGGAACTTTGCACCCGAAAGCTAACGATAAAAACCGAAGAGTTATGAGGATTGAAGATTACGAAAAGTTCATACGCCAGGAACTTATGAGGTATCGTTCCGAGGTGGAGAAGATTGCTTCGCAGCGAATGATCTCTTTTGAGGAGGAGTACATCGCAAAGAACAAAGCCGCCAAGATGATAGGTGTAACACCTCGTACCATTGACCGCTGGTCTATTGAGGGTTATATCAAGCGAGTTCGCGTGGGAGGTCGCATCTATTTTCAGCGCGAGGAGGTGCTGCGTGTAACTCAGCTATACAATTTTGGCATTGGGGCATTGGCTACGGCACACCTACATCAGCCATTTAACAAATCACTATTGGAAAACAAAGAAGTTACAGAGTCGTACCGATGAACTACCTGACGGAAATACGGCTCTTCTATGATTGGCTGGAGACACACCATCTCTCGCCATCATCCATCGCGCTCTGGCACGGACTGATGTATATCGCCAATCGTGCTGGGTGGGAGGAGTCGTTGTGTATTCCGATCAACCGCATAGAGAATCGCACCCAGCTATCACGCACCTCAATCTATCGAGAACGACAACGCCTCCAGGAGGCGGGTCTGCTCCGCTACATAGAGCGCGAGGGAAGGCTCTCTTCCGTCTATCATCTTCAATCATTCGAGACACGCTTTGTGTGCCAATCTGGTACACAAGCCGATACACAACCAACCATTGCCGAAAATTTTGTGTCCCAGGATATGTCCCAAATTGGAACACAAAGTGGGACACAAGTTGGGACTATATATAAACTAAACGAAACTAAACAGAGAGATAATATTTTTACATCATTAGAAGAGCCACAGGGCGACATAGCATCAAAGGGAAAAAGAGAAAAAAGTTCCGCGCAAAAAGAGAAAAAGCGAAAGCCGAACTTCAACGCCACAAGTTGGCTCGAATCACTCGAAGAGCCCTGGAAGGAGATTATGATGCTATGGTTTGACTACAAAGCATCAAGACGCGAGGAGTACAAAACAGAACTCGGAGCTCGAAAATGTCTATCACTCATTCGCAGGCTCTCGTCTAATAACGCTGACACAGCACAAAAAATCATCGACCAAAGTATGGCTAACAATTGGGCGGGAATCTTCGCCCTCCGCGATGGTCTGGCACGAGGACATCCACCCGATGGTCGTCAGTATGGTCAGCGCATAGGACAGATTATCCAGAGCGATGACGAACAGAAGCGACAACGCTATATTGATAAACTTAAAAAAGCAGGTCAAAAGTAAACGATAAAATTATGAAAAGTGCAAGCGAAGTAATTGCATTATTGAAAAATGAGAGTTTGCTCCATATACGCGACCGTTGGTATTGGTCATGGGGCAACCACGAGGAGTGCGACAGACTTTTCCGATATATCTTCCGCCAGGTAGATCGAACATTCGACATCTACGAACATCTACCCGAATACAACGAGGTCATTGATTGGATGACCAACACTGATGACAAAGGTTTGATGCTTATGGGCGATTGTGGACGAGGTAAGAGTGTAATCATCAATGGAGTTATACCCGTATTGTTCAAAATGAATGACTTTACTGTAAGAGCAGTACACGCTCAAAACTTCAGCAAGTTTATGCCACCATTACCAAAAACAACACACTGGGTTAATCGCACATATCTAGACGATCTCCTTCAGTCCGCTTATCCGATTATTGACGAGCTAGGTGTAGAAACAATGATGAATGACTATGGCGAAAAGAGTGAAGGTTTCAATCAGATACTCAACTACGCAGAGCGTTACCATCGCCCCGTATTCGTCACAACTAATCTTACCGAAGAACAGATCCTCGATCGCTACGGAGAACGCACGATGGATCGCCTGGCACACCTATGTCGAACTATTCACTTTGAAGGAGAGAGCCTCCGAAAATAGCAAACTATGAAAGCACAACGAGTTATCTTCAAACTTAAAGATGGCAGACGCAAGTACGCCACCCACAACGGCTCAATGCTGTGGTGGGAGGAGAACGACCTGGCGAGTCTTTCGCGGAATATCGAGCTCATCGGTATGCCTGCCTTTACTGCCGACTTCCAACGCTTCGATTTTGATATTGAATCGCTGCGTATGAGATTTCCGAAGGCGCGTGTCGCTCGTGTTATTGGCTACGAGGTTGAGGATGCATATCTGCCGTTAGACCCTAATGTGATCTTCTGATATGCCGAAGTTAAAACGAACAACACCTCGCCCCTGGTTGCCGCAGCGAAAACCCTTTGAGGGCTACCGCCACCACAACACAGAGTTCTACCAAAGCACATCCTGGCGAAAGCTCCGAGCCTTGAAGTTGGAGCAGGAGCCTATGTGCGAGGAGTGCCTCAAAGCGGGTCGCTTGACACCCGCCCAGATGGTCGACCACATCGTGCCGATCAACAAGGGTGGAGCGAGTCTCGACATTGAGAATCTCCAATCCCTCTGCAATGCCTGCCACGCTCGTAAGAGCGCAAAGGATAAATAGATGTCTAACTAAAAACACAATGCTTATGATGTAAAACGATCGGTGGTGTTCCAGTGGTTCGCAACATACAAATCTTTCCACAAAAGTTTTCTTATCAACGAATCATTAATCAAAAACAACAAATTAGTATGGATGGGATTGATTGGCTGAAAGTCGTGGTACACCACCCACTTTTTTAAGACACGCTATGAGAACAACACTAACACTCAACCAGATAGTCGAGGAGTGGATTGCTGGATGCGACCGCCTGCCATCTACCAAAGCAGATTATAGACGCAAAATTCGTCTTTGGTTTGCGTGGCTTTCGGCTCGTGGCATCAACCCACGAGAGCCTACCAAAGAGCACATACTTCAATTCAAAGAGCAACTACGAAGCGAGGGTAAGAGTCAATACACCTATTTGAGCTATGTGACGGTGGTCAAGCTCTTCTACCAATACTGCGCCTCGATGCGCTATTGCGACAACATTACGGAGGGAGTAAAGGCGAGTGTTCGCCATCGTGAGCACTACAAACACCCACTGACATCGGAGCAGGCGCAGCGACTTATGAACTCGATAGATACGCAGACCATCATTGGCAAGCGCGATAAACTCATCATAGCCTTGATGCTACTCAATGGTCTTCGAGCCTGCGAAGTGTGCCGTATCAACATCTGTGATGTGGAGCGCAGGGAGGAGAGAGTATTATTACATCTGCAACGCAAAGGACACCTCGATAAACACGATGTCGTGGCACTCCCCTCCATCACTGCCGAGCTGTATGAGGATTACATCTCGGAGCGCGACTTTCATTCAGATGAGCCACTGATTGTAAACCATTGCAAAGGGCGCAAGAGTGAACGACTACGCACACCAACAATATCGATGATTGTTAAGCAACGCCTGCAAGCCATCGGGATAAACGACCCGAAGATAACAGCGCATTCACTGCGCCACACCTGTGGAAGTCTGCTCGTAGAGATGGGAACTGACATCGAGATCATCAAAGATTTGTTAGGTCACACCAACTCCTCTACAACGCGTATCTATATCGATATGGCACAAAAGCAACGGTTGCTTAAGGTTAATCCAAGCCAGCATATCGAGGCTCTTTTGAGTAAAAAGTAAGAAAATTATAAACTACTGATGGTCAGTAAAATGAAGGTATAATTAATTGGAGTGTGAAGGGTTTAATACTCAAAGAGTTCGACTTTGCCCAAAAATGGCTCGAAATCGCTGTAACTCTTTGATAAAAGTTCGGAAAACACTCGGCATTAACTACACCTCAATTGCGAGTGCTACAGAGAGGGGAAAGGGGGTCGAATTCCTTCACACCCTACGAAAACCAATCGCGCCCCAAGTCTTCTACACGCACATGCAAAATTGGAGAATTCGAGAAACTATGAAAGGACGCAAGAAACTACCAGATAATATCAAGGCTCTGCGTGGCACTGATCAGCCTTGCCGCATGACCGATAAGCCTGTGGTGCAGGGTGCAACCGTTATCAAGCTCCCGAAGGTCGGTTTGAAAGGAACTGCCAAGAAGGTCTTTGCGGTGGTCGCCACCGAGTTGATGCACAACAACCTCCTTGATGTCTATGGCGTGGATATGGTCGTGGCGTACGCACGAGAGATGGCTCTCTACCACGACATGATGGCGGAGATCGAGAAGGAGGGAGTGACCATCGAGGTCATGACCAAGACGGGTGTCGTCACGCAGATCAACCCGAAGCGTAAGGTTGCCGAAGGAGCACTCGCAGCCGCTAAGTCGCTGGCTGTGGAGTTCGGTATGACACCATCGAGCCGCAGCCGAGTGTCGGCAATACTCAACGACAACACGCCCAAGGATGAATTCGCAGAATTTGAAGAGATAGATGAGTAAGACAAAGATACATACAGCCGAGGAGTACGCCCAGCAAGTGATATCGGGCGAGGTGCTGGTGTG
>CALDPX010000002.1 GCA_937911745.1 uncultured Alistipes sp.
TATACATATGCAACTGGCTATTATCAGCATCCTGGAACATATACATATCTACCTTACGGTAAGCAGGGTTTTCTGTGCTCAAATCAAGGGTTACCTTGTTGCCTTCTACAGTGATAGGGATTTCGATTGCTACATCTTGACCATTAGCAGGAAGGAAATGTTGCGTAATTGTGTTAGCATTTAGGTCTATCGAGAAGAGTTCAGAACGGAACAACATATTAAAGTTGTGTCCTTTAATATTTGCCATATTGAAAGTGTGACCCAACATAGAGAAATCCTCATCTTTACCCTTTGCATTGCTTACATATGCTGAGCTATAGTCATATGTTTTACCTGTGAGGTCGAGAGACTGCTTGATGCGGAGGAAAGAAGGTTTAGTTCCAGTTGCAAGATCATAAGTAGTCATTATATCACCCAACTCTGTGCCATTAGGAATTATGTCAATTTCTTTAATTAAATATCTAGTGCCATCTTCCACTGAAGAAATTATCATGTTACCGATAACCTTGTAGTTTGATTCTATTTGGTTAACATAACCATTTGTTTCCGGGAAAAATCCTGAGAAGTAAGCTTTACCATTGTCTTTATAGGTAACGATTATAGTTGATTCTTCTTCATTACCAAACACTCCCTCAGTACATACCCACATACCAATAATCTCATCTGAGAGGTCGTTTTCGCAATAATTATAAGTCAAACGGATGTCATATTCCTCATTTATAACAATAGACAAAGATTTGCCTGATACCAATTCGAGGCGACCTTCTATTACATCAGTATCACCATCGAATACGAGAGAAACCTTGTTATTTACCACCTTGATAGTACCTTTCTCCTCGTACATGCTACCACCTTTCATAATACCAGTTACGTTAAACGAACCATCAGGATTGATTACCATAGCTTCAGCCTGTTCGCCCTCCAGATAAGTCCAAGTACCAACAAGAGCCTCACTGTAGTCATACTCGATGAAATCGTGGTCGCAATCCTTATCGCAAGCTGTGAAACCCAACATTGCCACGAGGGCAACTACCATTAACTTAAAAATCTTCATACTTTTAGAATTTTGAAATTATTTATTGTTTAAGAATTTGCACACAAAAAAGGCGTTACGCACCGGACACAATATGCCAAGTGGTAACGCCAATATATAACTTAGAGCCGCATTACTACGGCTAACTATCTGATTATAAGGATATTTACAGGGGGGGGTAAATGTTGCGAGCAATGACTCCGATGTCGTTGCATAGGAGATAAAGCTATTGCCGTATGTCGCAAAAAGACGATTCATTACCCAAATTACTCAATTTTGAACTCGCAAAGTTAGCAAAAAATTCGATATCGAGAGGCGGAAACCTCCAATATTTTCATAACGACACCTAAAAAAGTTTCAAATCGTAACGACTTAATATATTAACAACAAATAGATTCGGCGGTGAGCAGCAATGCTTACCGCTTTTTTAATAACCTTTTAACACAAAATCATTATGGCAAATCAAATGGTAATGACTGCTCCTACGCAGTTCAATTTCTCGGTGAACAACATCGAAACAATGAGTCTCGACACCCTGCGTCGTACTCACAAGGAAAACGACATCTACGGTCAGCCCGTCAAGGGTATCTACCACTACGAGGTTATCCAGCGTATGGCAGACCTCTGCGAGAAGCACAACCTGAACTACGAGGTTGAAGAGATCTTCGCAGCACAGAACAAGAACAAGAATCAGCCCGGCGTCGTGGTACTCCCACAGGTGGAGCGTGAGTTTGGTGTGCAGGCTGTCGAGGCTCATATCCTGCGCCGCATCTACACAACAATCCGCATCAACGACTGGGAGACAGATGAGCTCACCACAACGCTTGTCGTGGCGTTCCATCAGGATGGCATTCAGGCAGCCATCGGTCCCTGCGTCAAGATATGCCACAACCAATGCATCCTCTCCCCGGAGCGCAGCGTGGCAAACTATGGTCGTGATAAGGTAACAACGGAGGAGCTCTTCACTCGCGTAGATGAGTGGCTCTCGAACTTCCACACCAATATGACCGAGGATCGTGAGCGTATCAAGCGACTCAAGTCGAAAACCGTATCGCCTACGGAACTGTACGCCTTCATTGGTCTTCTGACTGCTATCCGTGTATCACACGACAGCGCCGACAAGCGACTCTCCTCGCAGGTGGATACCTATCCGCTGAATCAGGGACAAATCTCGGTGTTTACCGAAGACCTCCTCAAACTCAACCTCGAAAAGGGCAAGATTACACTATGGGACATCTACAATGTGGCAACTGAACTCTATAAGCCGGGGCGTACCGACATCCCCGCGATGATTCCTCAGAACGGAGCGTTGGCGGAGTTGCTGCTTTCACAAAATATAGCAACAGCATAATATGACACGCATCAAAGGACAACTTACGACAGCCGACTATCTCCCCATAGCCGAGTTTCATAAATTGATACGAGGCTTGGAGAGTGATGGCAACTATATGTGGGCCACATACTGCTGGCTTTCGTTCTGCACAGCCTTCAGATGTTCAGATGTGCGGACCCTGCGTTGGCGTGATGTGCTAAACCGCTCGGAACTTACCCGCATCGAGCAGAAGACAAAGAAGAGCCGTATGGTTAAGTTCAGCGATGATGTGCGACAGAAGACTCAGCAACTGTATGAGCTGTCGGGTTGTCCTGATGTGGATAGTCTGATACTATATAACCCACGAACAGGAGAGCCCTACACGATAGTTCACATCAACCGCCAGCTCAAGGTCTTCAAGACGAAGTACCGAATGAAGATTCGAGCATTCTCAACTCATACCTTCCGCAAGACATTCGGCAGGTATGTTTACGAACTTATGAAACGCTCCCCGGAGGCTCTGGTGCTGCTGAACCAGATATTCAAGCACTCGACCATTGAGACTACGAGGCGTTACATCGGATTGGCACAGGAGGACATCGACAAGGTCTTTATGTCAATCCACATATAATTTTTCTGCCGGGCAGTCATCCTTCGGGGTGCTGCTCGGCTACTCTTTAACTACAAGACTTCAACATTATGAGCATACAGATTGGAAAACTACTCGCGAACGGCACTGTTCGACACATAAAGGTAACAAATGAGGAACTCTCGGAGAGGTTTATCAGAGTTCTCAAACGCTTCTATCCCAACGACCAGCGTGTAGATGCGCTGCTTGAGTTGGGCGACATTCATCGCTTGGGTCCTTCGCCTTATGGCAGATGGACCGATTGCCGAGATGAGATACACTGTTTTGGAGCTATCCGTGATGGTCGCAGGGATAACACTCACCTGCCTCGCATAGCCGACAGCGTGGAACTATTTAAGAGTTACGCCGAGGATTGCTTCCTCTTTGCTGATGGAAGGTGGCACTACCTCTCTGATGTGGAGAGAATACCCATTGAAGACTATTTCATAAAGCCCGTTAAAAACACCGTTTGCAATCTCGCAGTATACTACAACGAGAAGTCTTCGCTCTATGCCACGCCACGAATGCGTAGTTGGCAGGAGATTGAGGAGTATGCCGAGCGTGATTGCAAGATACTTTACATCTTCAACGGACGCAGACTTGTAAGAATCATCAAACCATCAACATTTAAGGAGGATAAGTATGTATAAGAATATAAAGACCGCATTGGAGTATCTGCCTGAGGAGTTTGTTACCCAGGAGATAGTGGATGAGGCTACAAAGTGTAAGGATGTGGCCGTGTTATCGCATATCCCTCAGCGATTCCTAACTATCGAGTTGATCGAGCGAGTGATTGCCGACAGTGATAAGAGTTGGCATAGCTTCAATCTGAAGAATATACCCGTAGAGTGCCGCACAGAGCCTATCTGTGCCTATGCTGTGCAGAAGGAGTGGCGCAACATACACTCCGTGCCCACTGATATCATCACCCGTGATATGGCATTGAAGGTTGTGCTTAACTCTGCCGGAGACCTCGACATCCTCTCTGCTATCCCTGCACATATCTGGGATACAGAGTTGGCAATCGAGGCGATGGTGTCGCAGGTAGGCAGAACATACCGCATAGGCGATTACAATGGAGCCATTATGCGTCTTGAGGTCGTGTTAGGCTATCTGCCCGCCTCGCTCAAAACACAGGAACTCTTTATCGCAATGTTGCAGCGCGAGAATATCGAGGTTCTTTGTACCGAGCGTGTGGCACCTGCCAAGTTCAAAAATAAGCGGTACTATCAGTATGTTGCCAAACGAGACCTGTCGATGGTACCCAAGAAATATATCTCATACGAGACTCTCTATGCAGCTCTCTTCTCGGAGTACAGCAACAATCAGGTGTGCAGCGAGTATATGTTCAAGGACTATATCCATCTATTGGATGACCGACTTGCCGACCAGCTCATACGAAAGCACGCATACCTCTACAGACGACTACCTGACGAGTTCCGTACCTCGAAACGACTGATTCTTGCACTAGAAAGTAGCCAGAATGAGGGTAACACCTTCATCGATGAAGATAAGAGCCACGACAAACGACTGCTGACCTCGGAGGTATGCAGAGCCTATGTTCGTCGTGGTGGCAGCTGCCCGAAGTTTCCAGCCAAAGTGTGGACAAAGCGATTTGTGGAGTACTGTGAGGAGAATTGTCGAACATATAGTTGGTTCGAGCAGATGCCTCTCGAATTTCAATCACCGAAGAATACGCAGGCGGCATTCGAATACAACACCTACAACATACGCTACTTTGCCAAGCGTTTTATTACGCCCGAGATGGCAAAGAGAGTATATCGTGAGAACTACTACAATTGCTGGGTGCCGAAGCACTTTATCTCAGAGTTTGTCAAGCAGACAGGTCTCTCGGAGAAGTTCTACGGCGGTGAGCGTTCGCTGCTCACCCTCAAAAACAACCACGAGGATTACACCTACTGCAAGATTGGCAACACTTACATCGGCTTCTACTACACCGATAAGTATAATCCTAACACTGCACGCCTGATTATGACCCGCGCCGAATCGCGCTACTGCAAGCCGTCACGAGTATTCGAGTGCGGTGTGAGCACCTTCCATCGCACCTGGCTCGAAAAGATTGTCGCGGAGAATGACCCTCTCTTCGAGAAGCCGAAGGTGGATAAGTCGTTGCGTGCAGTGCAGGCACTGGGCTACTACGGCGTTGAGAAGATTAAGGATATCAAACGTACAGAGATATTCCGCAATACCTTCCTTGGCGAGACAATCGGATACTGTGCCCGCCGCCGAGACCTCACATATCACAGCGACAACTGCGCGACACTCCTCGAAGGAATG
Source organism: uncultured Alistipes sp. (assembly GCA_937911745.1). Lineage (GTDB taxonomy): Bacteria > Bacteroidota > Bacteroidia > Bacteroidales > Rikenellaceae > Tidjanibacter. Next base: position 5,272 of record CALDPX010000002.1, read on the forward strand.
ATCTACAAGATTAAGGGTATGGCTGTGCCCGCCGACATCGGTGAGGAGCCTGTATCCTACACCGCAGATGAGTTGCACAATAAATACGGATTCTGCTATGCCGGTATGACTGCCTTCGCCGAGGATTACAACCTCGATATGAGCCAGGCATACACCGTTCAGCAGATGCGACAGATAGTCCGTGAGATTGGCCCGAAGCCATCGCTTACCAACTACAAACGAGAACTCAAAAAGATTAAAGTGATATAATATGGAGACAAAGAAGATATACCTGCTATACCGTGGCGATATGTGGCTCAGCACGCTGTCGCTCTCGCTTATCGCACCGTTTTCGACTTTCGAGAAGGCTGTTGACTACCTCCGTAAAAAGAGGCGCGAGTATCGCCTCGGGGAAGATGCCATTGCTCAATTTGAGAGTATCCGCCAGACACAAGGACTCGAAGAGAACTTCTACTGCGAGGAGTTGGAGGTGGACCCCGAACCCGAAGCAGATGAGTTCTACGACCGCATCTTCAAGTATGGTCAGTCGGAACTTTCACGAGGTGAGTTGGAGTCGCTTCCAGTGCCGTTCTGCACAAAGAATGTTACCGATGAGCAGATGGAGGAGATTGTAATGGACACGGAGTTAGATACCCGTGATAGACTCCGCCTGAATGAGGGCGAGCCCATCGACTTTGAGAATGACCGCCACAGTGAGGTGTGGTGGGAGGAGATGGAGGCCGCCGTATGTAGACATAATGTCCCGTACTACGAGGACATAGACGAAGAATAATTGTTCATCACACGCCATAATGATGACCGACCGTCACGGTTTTACAAACGCCGTGGCGGTCATTTTTTTTACTTTTTTGAGGTGATTTCTTCACCCCAAGAGAGTTTTCTACACCTACTCTTAAACAACAAACATAACAGCATATGACAAAGAAAATCAGTTGGCAGGAGGTAAACGCCCTGCGTAAAGCATTGCAGGAGGAGATTGTATCGCTCCTCAAAGAGAGAAACATCACCGAACTACAGTTGGAGTTTGACGAAGACTCCCAATCTCCGACCTATGTGGTAGACTACTGCCACCGTTACGATGCGTGGTACGAGAAACAAGTTACCGCTGTAGGCATTTGCGAGGATGGCGATTGGTACTTGAAGGTCTACGACAATCAGGAAGATGAGCACTCGACAATCTATGCCAGCGAGACAACACTCGCAACGAACAACATCGACTGGCTCGTCAGCATCCGTGACAACATTTGTGAAATCCTAAAAATCGAATAGTATGGCAGCATCAAAAACAATCTACCTGACCGTGCGCGTGGATATCTTCAACCCCAATGTGGAGGAGATAACCGATGACGAGGCACAGGATGTAGTCAGCAACCTTGACTACGAGTTTCAGAACTACAAAGACTACGAAATGCAGACCGAGATCTGCGGAATTAACGACTAAAATAAGACAATAATATGAGAAAATTCAAGAATGGGCAGCGAGTCTATTGGAATGACCCTGCTGGTCAGACATCGGGCGAATATACAGTCCTCGATGCACACGAAGAGAAGTACCAGAACTACACAGACGAGGATGTAGAGGATTACGATGACCGCATCATCCTCATTGGTGATGGCCATAGCGAGGCAGAGGTAAATGCTGAAGAATTGGACCTCCTTTGTCCGCTATCTCCCGAGGAGATTCGCAAGGTGCAGGCAATGCAGGATGCTATGCAGGACCTGCGACAGGATATGCTCAATATGATGCGGGAAACCGTGTCGAAGTATGATGAGCAGCGATTGGAGCACCCTGACGGACACACGTTCACATTCCACGACGAGGATGGTGATAAGTGCGAGGTTGTGGCACTCGAAATAATCGAGGGCGAACTGACTGCACTCTTGGAATACGAGAATATTGGCGTAGAGCGTAATGTCAAGGCTTGCTTCGTAGATGTCTTCGTGCTCTACGAGATAATGGTACAAATGATAGATGAGTAGCGATGGAGAAGATGAGTGCCTTACAACAGAAGATCGAGAACTCGTTTGTCGAGTTCTGCGAGGAGCACGGCCACGAGCCACGCTACGCTAATTGTGAGATTGAGTGGCAAGATGACCACGATACCTGCGATGTTGTCTTCAAACTATCGTGCGATGTGGATGAGTGCGAGGATGACAAGATATTCTACTACTGCAACTCCGTGCGAGACCTTCAGTCGATGACCGAGAAGGGTACGGAGGACTTTGTGATAACCGATATTAACTCATTTGAAGACGACCTGCTTTAACTATGCTACAACAGAGACTTTACGACCTATCGGCAGAGTATGTCAATACGCTCAAAGCTCTGCCACACCGACCCGATGGTTGGTTGCCACACATTGTCTATGTTGAGGAAGAGGGCGACTATCCCGTATTCACTCGCTACCGTATGACGGAACTGAGAAACGACGGCAGTTGCACGCTCATCAACGACGAGACGGGTGAGGTGTTTACTGACAGGCACCTCACGGAGATTAACATAGAATGGCTCGACACGCTGCTCAGCTGGTACAACGACTGTTGCAACGAGCAAGGACTAACTACTAATTACTAACACAGAGTAATATGGATGTATTTATTATTCCCAAAAACGAGGATGAGTTTATTGAGCTCTACCTCGATAAATCTGTATATGGAGAGCAGATTGCACGATGCGATATTCTCCATCGCGCAATGACGAATAATCTCACAGCAGCAGAGTATCGCATACATAAACTCAATGGCAGTGTAGAATTGTTTGACAAGGAGTATCGACAACTCAAGGAACAACTATTCAAAGCCGCCATTGTATCATTTGCAAGCAAACTATGCACAGAACAACGTAACATTTGTGAGAGCGCATATTACAATGCTCCGTGTTGCGAAGAGGGTGAATATATAACAGAAGCCGCGATGCCCGATTTATGTGAGGATATTAACGCCTATAACGAGGCTGAAAAATGGTGGAAGTCATTATCTACGCAAGAGATGTTAGATTTAGCTACAGTATTTGAGTCAGAGTTTGGCATTCTAAACCATAATGAGGTATCTGATGAAGCTGAAGTAGAGCTTTATGATAAATGGGCACAGATTCCAATTGACGACCGCCATCGTATCTTCCTGATAGTAACAAAAAGCGAATAGCCTATGCCATACAAGAGTGAGAAGATATCCATCAGCGGCACAGAGTATGACCGCCGACAGAAACTGACGCCCGAACAGCGTGCGGAGATATACCATCGCTACCACACCGAAGATGTGAGCCAGCGACAGTTGGCACGAGAGTATGGTGTAAGCCGAAGACTGATTACATTCCTCATAGACCCCGACAAGATGGAGGCATCACGCAGCCGACTCAAACGCAGCAAGGCGAAGGGAATGTATAAGCCCGATAAGAAAAAGTGGGCCGAAACTGTGCGAGAGCATCGCCAATACAAACAACAATTATTCAAACAAGGAAAAATTCAGATAGCAGTATGAGACCAGGAGAACAGGAGCGAGAACTCCAAAGAAAGTTAGTAGACAGCATTGTATTTGTCGCAGCAAACCACCAGCCAGAGAATTGGCTGCCTATGAAAGTAACAGTCATCGAGTACCCCGAAGATGAGAATGGCGAGGAGCATCAGCGACTGGCAGAGTGCACACTCAAGGAGATATTCGAGAGCGAAGAGTGCTGTATGCGTGAGATTGGTACAGCCACAGATGAGCCATACGGCGTGAGCGAGATTATCAATAAGTCGCTTATCGAGGTGTGGGAGAAGTACACGCACATCTGCCATAAGGAGTGGCGCAGAAATGCCATTGCCTACCTTAAAGCCAACACCAAGGCTCCGGAGAGTATCATCGAGGCATTCGTAGATACCCAGTGGAACAAAGAGGAACTCTTCGCCGACAACCTCAAAACATTCAACGAGTGTGTAGGACACATCGAAGAGAAAGAGTTGTGGATATTCACTTACTCCATTGACCACTTCGACAGAGATATCCTTGATGAGTTTATCGTCGATTGGTACAATCGTTCTGACAACGATGGCAGAGTGCGTAAGATGACGGTGGATGAGTTCCTATCGCTACTTAACGACGAGATGTTTGACGATGTACACAACTGGGTACGAGCAATTGAACTTCCTAAAAAGCAGTAGATATGAAGACAAAAGAAGAGTTGTATAGCGAGACATTTGAGGTGATGAATGTAAACGACAGAGAGGTGTTGTTTACCTGCCTCCGTATTAACCGAGACATCGTTCCAGAGGGACTTCACGCCTACGATATTCGTGAGTCGGATACCGGAGGCGAGTTCGCCACCATAGAGCCCCGCGTAATTGTAAACCACGCAGGAACAATCCTCTCGAAAGAGGTAATCGAAATGGGACCTGATGGCTTCGTGGAGATTGACGAGTACGGATTCGAGGACTCGATGACACTCCAGGAGTGGTTGGATAGTAATACTTAATTGATTGGATATGGATATTCAGAAACTGACACAAGATTACAAGGAGCGATTCTTTGCCTACGCCGAACAGGTGGCGGAGAATCCTCCCAAGAAGGGGAAGAAAAAGGGAGAGTTAGAATCTCCCAACTTCCTCAAAGAGGTTATAAGGCCCATACTTGATGCACTGGTAGATTTACTTCCTGAGTATGGGTTCGCAAAGACCACAGACAAGTACGCTATGTACGGTGAATACTACCGCATTAAGGCGGGCATCGTACTCATTGGAGGCTTCTCCATTGACGATGACTTTAAGTTGTTATACACGCCGCTATTTCACGGCAAACCTTGCGGAGAGAGTTGCGAGGTAATAGATATTACACAGTTGGTCAATACTTTACGCCGTGAGTTTGAGCGGAGAGGTATCAAAACAAGATAGCTATGAAAGATTTCAAACAGAAGGCTGATAATGCAGTATTTGTTGCATCAGCCATTGGACCTTGGGGGATCCTGATGGTCATTGTAGGTATCGTAGGTTTAGTGAAGTGCTGCGTTATGAAACCTCCTGACCTTGCCGAGGAGAGCATCAATAAGAGTGGTAACATCGTGGAGCACGTGATGGTGCTGGATAGCACAAACAATGGTTTCAGGGTGGTGTATGCCACATCAGAGGCCGTGACCAATGAGAAATATGAAGAGATACGGGGACGACCGCATATCCGAACGAGATTCGATAGGTTGAAGATTGAAGCACCGAAGCACTTTGGAGGCAGTCTGCTCAATACGGATATATGCGATTTCGCACTCTATGCTTATCGATTTCCGATAGACAATGATCTGCGTATTCATAATATATTTGTCACAGGTAAGGAGAAGATGAACTTCTATGTTCAACCTAACCCGAACCTGCCGAATTGTGCTACTTGGATGAATTTTGGCACTGAACAGGGCAACCAGTATCTTAATTTTCACGACATAAATGTCTATGTACCTAACGGTGGTAAAATTTATCGCTATTGGAAGTGTCGGCACTTGTTGCAAGTCTCTGATAATGACGAGCGTTTTAGCCATTTCACGGAAGATGAACGACTATTCTGATGACTCATTTTCTCTATTCACAATCCATCGTAACACGCTGAAAATTAACGATTAAAACACTTGGTGGACAAGCAAAATAAATGTATATTTGTACTCCATTTAGCGTGATCGAGTAACCAAGTTTGTAAATTGATTGAAATAGATTGAATATGGTAGACAAGTAAAATGACATCGGAGAAGTCGCAGATTAAGTTTGCGAAATCGGAAAGAACGGGAGAGCTTATTGGCTTCGTTTCCCGTCACTCAAAAACTCGTCAATTGAAAGGAGTCAGGGAAGACTCAAGATACGGCAAACAGATTTGTGTCCTGGCAGAGGATCTGAAAGGCACAATCGAGCCAAATGTTCTCTATTCGGTTGAATTGAAGCCTATGCACAAGGCGAAGGGTTATGTGGTAGTTGCCGCCACACCCGTACAGTTTCCTGCGACAGTAGAGACCATAATCATTCCCCCAAATACCAGAAAGTATATACTTTAGTATATAGCCTAATTGTCTGAAGATTAAAGCGTAAAATCTTTGGAAATAGCGCATCAAATCACTATCTTTGCACTCCCGATATGGAATAAAACAGGAACTAAAATGCAGCAGAATAGAATGCACATATTGCTTACGGCTATTGGTCGAGTTCAGGGCGTAAAACGCTTTGAAGGTGTTCTGTGTGCGCCTATTTCAAGCGTTGAAACCGCAGATTCTATCGGGAATACTATCCAACTGAAACATACTCGAACACGGATATTATAGATGCAGATATCCGAGTTAAGAGAATAGATAAGAATCGTTGGAAAGTTCCTCACTTTTCAACGATTTTTGTTTATACCCATTGGTGATGCTTAACCTCTCCATCAATTCCGTCCAATGGCAATAACAAACTTTATTATTAACAACGCAGTGATGCGGTAAACAATGAAATTATGAATTACAAATTTGATGGAGATAGGGTGTTCTTTACATCCGACACTCACTTCTACCACGCCAATATTATCAACTTCTGTGGTAGGCCATTTAAGAATGTGGATGTTATGAACGAAACACTCATAGCCAACTGGAATAGCGTAGTCGGTCCGGACGATATTGTGTTTCATCTCGGCGACTTCTGTTTAGGAGGATCAGCAGAGTGGACCAATATCCTTAATAGGCTAAATGGTAAGATTTATCTGATTGTTGGCAACCACGACATCAAGAATTTGAGGCAAGGATATTATAGCCACTTTGAGCATGTCGCAATGCAGATGCATATCGAGGTTGGAAAGCAGAAGATATATCTCAACCACTGCCCATTCTTGTGCTATGGTGGGGCATATCGAGATACTTGGCAACTATTCGGTCATGTGCACACCAGCAAGCAAAATACAGGCATAGATGCACCTCGACTACATATGCTATTCCCGACACAATATGATGTTGGAGTGGATAATAACAACTTTACACCTGTCTCATTTGAACAGGTAAAGAGGATAATAGAAAGACAAGTAGAACAGAGTAAGAAATAAAAAGATTGAGTTATGAGCGAATACACAACTATCTATTTGAGAAACAGGAATACTCCCCTGTTGGAGTATAGAGAACATCCATCCTTTGAGGAAACAAGCAATTTATCAAAGGATGAGATAATAGCAGCTATATATAAGGTAGATGAATACAATAAGAATGTTCACAAATCTTTCGGATGTGAGTTGTTCCGCCTTTCTACTACCCTAAGTCGTCAATTAGATGTGCTTCAGTGGAGTTCTTCTCCACGAACATTGACAGTAGAACAGCTCGATAGAGTTTTAGCCTTTTATAATGAAGAAATAGAGGATTATAAGAGGTCTATTGCAAAGCACAAGGCCACTATAGCTAAGTTAGAAACTCGCATACTCAAGGCTAATGTGGATTTGTATGATAAGATTAGTAAGGATATTGATAAATACAATGAAAGCATAGGCTTTTTAGAGGAAGAACTTGAAAACACGCAATGTCAATACAATAAGTTTTATTTCGCTAAGGGCATATTAGATAACAAGTCTAATGCGGAGGAGTATGAGCTGATTTACACAAAAAGTTAAAAAAACAGATAACTATGAAAATACAATACGTTTCTGATATACATTTGGAGTTCAGCGAGAATCTAAATTTTATAAAGAGTGAGCCGTTTGAGGCTACTGGCGATGTTTTAGTCTTTGCAGGCGATACTGGTTACCTTCGCGATAGAACGCTGCCAAATTTGAAGTTCTGGAAGTGGGCATCGGCAAACTATCGTGAGGTGTTGTTGGTGCCTGGCAACCACGAGTTTTATGGCAATGGCGATGTGTTGGCCTATGGCGATAGTTGGAGCCGTAAGATATTGCCGAATGTACATTACCACCAGAACAAGGTTGTGAGGATTGACAATGTTGATTTCATCCTCACAACCCTTTGGTCGCACATTCGCCCCGAGGATGAGTATTTTGTGCATCGAGGGATGAATGATTTTCGGCAGATTCTGTACAATGGTCGTCGCTTTACACCTGCCGACTTTAATGCCGAGCACGAGAAGTGTCTGGATTTTATCAAGCACAGTGTTGCGGAGAGCACAGCTGAGCGTATTGTGGTGGTAACTCATCATCTGCCTACAACGGCCGTCGTTGCACCGGAGCATAAAAGCAGTCTACTTAATAGTGCCTTCGCAACGGAACTTGGCGATTTCATTGCTGATAGCCGTATCGATGCGTGGATATTTGGACACTCGCACGCCAATATTGATGCAACAATCGGCAATACCCGCATTGTCTGCAATCAGCTCGGCTATGTTTACTATCGAGAGAATCTCGGTGGATTCGAAGGCGGAAAGTTTATTGAGGTGTAAAAGTGTTTAATAGTAATACCCAAAACATTATGAGCAATAAACCTGATTTAACTAAATTTCGTAAAACGCTATTTTGGGATACGACATTTGACCGTATTGATTTCACAGCACATAGTAGATATGTAATCAATCGCGTATTTGAGAGAGGAAATGAGGAGGAGATACAGGAGGTTATTCGTTTCTATGGTATTGAAACTATTAAAAACGAAATAAGGCTCGATAGTAAATCTCCGTTTGAAAGAAAGATTCGCGAGAACTTAGAGAAGTACA
>CALDPX010000003.1 GCA_937911745.1 uncultured Alistipes sp.
AGGATGGCGAGAACGGCAAGGACGGTGCCGATGGCGACAGCCTCTTCCAGAGCGTCACTTGGGACGAGGAGTACGCCTATTTCACTCTCGCAGACGGCACAGTGATTACCATTCCATTGTCAAGGGAGGCCGTTAATGAGCCAATAGAGATAATAGCCAAGTATTATTGGGCAGAATATGAAGGTAGTTGGAATGATATTCACGCATATGAAATTGCGCTTACCGACACATATAACATCTTGGAAGAAAAGTATGATAACGAAGAATCGAATTGTAATTTCTATCATATTGCTATATATACCAACGAAGAGCCAGTTACGGGTGCGCTACCCAATGGAACTTATGTACTTTCAACAACTTACGAGGCTGGCACTCTGAGTGGCGTTGAAGGTGGAGAATGTTATATTATAAGAAATGGCGAATGGAAAGAGGTTTATGCCACAGATGCAGTGCTTGTCATTTCGGACAATAAAATTGATGGTACTTTCACCCTCGACAATGGCGAGGTGCACCACGTTGTTTACGAAGGCTCGCTTAAACTTTACAAAGAAGGCGAGGAAGATGGCGACCTGCCTCCCGCAAATGAGATTTGGTACACCTCGACCGATGGGGAGGTGGTAACCCCTAATGCTACCGATGTTTTCGGTGCCAATATCGTATCGAACACCTACGAGGATGGCAAAGGTGTGATTACATTCGATGGCGATGTTACTTCGATTGGAGATCAGGCATTCTATTATTGCACCTCGCTGACAACTGTTACCATTCCCGATAGCGTTACTTCGATTGGATACGAAGCATTCTATTGTTGCTTCTCGCTGACAAGTGTTACTATTCCCGACAGCGTTACTTCGATTAGAGATGGTGCATTCTGTTATTGCACCTCACTGACAAGTATCACCATTCCCGACAGCGTTACTAAGATTGAAGAATATGCATTCGTTTTTTGCTCCTCGCTGACAAGTTTTTGTGGTAAATATGCTTCAGAGGATGGTCGTTGCTTAATTATTGGTGGTACCCTCAACTCGTTTGCCCCCGCAGGGGTTACCGAATATACCATTCCCGATAGTGTTACTTCGATTGGATATGGTGCATTCGCTTATTGCTCCTCACTGACAAGTATTACCATTCCCGACAGCGTTACTTCGATTGGAGTGGCTGCATTCTCTGGCTGCACCTCGCTGGCAAGTGTAACCATTGGCAATGGTGTTACTGAAATTGGATATGATGCATTCTATAATTGCTCCTCGCTGACAAGTATTACCATTCCCGATAGTGTTATTGAGATTGGATATAGGGCATTCTCTGAGTGCACCTCGCTGACAAGTGTATATTGTAAGGCTACGACTCCTCCGAGTGGATATGGGGATATGTTTGACGATAATGCTTCGGGACGTAAGATTTATGTTCCCACCGAGAGTGTAGATGCATACAAGGTTGCCAAGGGTTGGAGCGACTACGCCGACTACATCGAACCATACAACTTTGGTGGCGGAGAGGAAGATGGCGACCTGCCTCCCGCAAATGAGATTTGGTACTACTCGACCGATGGGGAGGTTGTGACTCCTTATTATGCAGATGAATTCGGTGTAAATATCATATCGAACACCTACGAGAATGGTGTTGGTATTATTACATTCGATGGCGATGTTACTTCGATTGGAGATTATGCATTCGCTTATTGTAAGAGCCTTGCGAGTGTCAGCATTGGATATGGTGTTACTTCGATTGGATATAAAGCATTCCATTGTTGTGAGAGCCTTGCAAGTGTAACCATTCCCGATAGTGTTACTGAGATTGGAAATAATGCATTCTATTGTTGTGAGAACCTTGCAAGTGTAACCATTCCCGACAGTGTTACTTCGATTGGAGATTATGCGTTCGATAGTTGTAGCCTTGCGAGTGTCAGCATTGGAAACGGTGTTACTTCGATTGGAGATGGTGCATTCGCTCATTGTTCGAGCCTTGCAAGTGTAACCATTCCAGATAGTGTTACTTCGATTGAATATTGTGCATTCGCTTATTGTTCGAGCCTTGCGAGCATTACCATTCCCGATAGTGTTACTGAGATTGGAGAGGGTGCATTCTGTAATTGTTTGAGCCTTGCGAGTGTATATTGCAAAGCCACAACGCCACCATCATTAGGCGTTGATGCATTTTACAACAATGCTTCGGAGCGCAAGATTTATGTACCTACCGAGAGCGTGGATGCATACAAGGCAGCCTCATATTGGAGCGACTATGCCGAATATATCGAACCCTATCAGTTTGAGTAGGCGTTAAGGCTTTAAGGTCATTAACGAAATTTCGCCATTATGCTCGCGGGTATCAAAAAAGATACCCGCGACTTTTTCGTCTTGCCACTACTGCCGTAGGCAGGCGGTTGGCATCTACCGCTTCTTTTACAGACCTCTCCCGCCTTCGGCACCCTCCCCGCACAACGGGGAGGGTTTTCTTTACAGCTTCCCCAAAGTTAGGGGGAGGGAAAAATCCGCACTTGCACCGTAGTCTGGGCGAAAAGATGCAGTTTCGGGCATCGGTTTTGTGGGTTGTAAAGAAAAAATCACTATCTTGCAGAACATTTCCGACAAGAAAACAATAACGCAAAAAAGATAACCCTATGGAGTACACCAATTTACTTGCCGAGTACGCTCCCGCAATGAGCGCCGAGGAGGTGGCAAAGGTCGTTGCCGATTGCCGCGAAAAATCCGTACGCAACCAAAACGCAGAGGTCTACAAACTCTGTTACAGTACCATCGACCTCACAACCCTCACCGAGAAAGACTCGGTGCAGTCGGTGGGGCGTTTCGTCAAAAAGGCTGTGGACTTCCAGAGTCACTATCCCGACATCCCCAATGTGGCATCTATCTGTGTCTTCCCCTCGTTTGTGGACGTTGTTGGTCTGGGTGTTGAGGGCACCGACATTGGCGTGACGAGTGTGGCAGGCGGCTTCCCCGCATCGCAGACCTTTATGGAGGTCAAGATGTTGGAGGTGTCGATGGCTGTCGAGAATGGCGCAGACGAGATAGATGTGGTAATAAACGTGGGACAGATGCTCGAAGGCGACATCGAGCCTATGACCAACGAGATAGCAATGCTCCGCGAGGAGGCTGGCGAGGATACCATCTTCAAGGTAATCATCGAGAGCGGCGCACTCCAAACCCCCGAACTCATCCGCAAAGCCTCGCTGTTGGCGATGTTCGCAGGTGCCGACTTCGTGAAGACCTCTACGGGCAAAATCCCCGTTGCCGCAACCCCCGAGGCGGCTGTTGTGATGTGTACCGCCATCCGCGATTACTACCAGAAGACGGGTCGCAAGGTGGGCTTCAAGGCTGCCGGAGGCATCCGCAGTGCCGAGGAGGCAGCACTCTTCTACACCATCGTGGAGGAGATTTTGGGCAAGGAGTGGTGTTCGCCCGCCCTGTGGCGCATCGGTGCAAGTTCGCTGGCTAACGGTCTTATTTCCGCTATTGTGGGTGCCGACACCAAATACTTCTAAAAAACGCATATAACGGGTGCTTTTTGCACCGCACTGCGATAGGCGAGTTCTTCATTTACGTCAAGTAAACTGCGGACTCGCCTTCTTGTTTGGCACAAAAATCCCTCCGCTCTCTGCGTTTTTGCGCTCTCGGTGTTCTCTGCGTTTTTGTGTTCCCGATCTGAGCCGCTTTCTCGTTTGGCACAAAAATCCCTTCGTAGTATGTGATTTTTCGGGGGAAATCGGTATTTTTGCACCGACAAAGCAAAGAAACGATAAAACAGACAACTATATGGAGATTACAAAAGTAGCAACAGGCAGGGGACGAAAACTCTACATCGAGACCTACGGCTGTCAGATGAATGTGGGCGACACGGAGATTATCGTTTCGATAATGCAGAGCGAGGGTTATATCTACACCCGCAACATCGAGGAGGCAGATATCATTCTCGTGAACACCTGCTCCATACGCGACAACGCCGAGCAGCGCATCTGGGGAAGGCTCAAAGAGTTCCAGCGTTACAAACGCGCCAAACGCTCGCTCATCATCGGCATTGTGGGCTGTATGGCAGAGAGGCTCAAAGAGCAACTCTTGGAGCGCGAGCCTATTGTGGATATTGTAGCAGGCCCCGACGCCTATCGAGATATGCCCCGATTGGTGGAGGCTGTGACAGCTGGTGGCAAGGGTGTCAATGTTGCCCTCTCGCAAGAGGAGACCTATGGCGACATCCGCCCCGTGAGGCTCGATAGCAATGGTGTGAGTGCCTTTGTGAGCATTATGCGTGGTTGCATCAATATGTGCGCCTACTGCGTGGTGCCCTACACCCGAGGCATTGAGCGAAGCCGCGACCCCGAGACCATCCTACGAGAGTTGCACGACATCTATGCGCAGGGCTACCGCGAGGTGACACTCCTCGGTCAGAATGTAAACTCCTACCGCTGGAAGAATGGCGAGGGCGAGGTTGTAGTAGACTTTCCACGCCTTATGGAGATGGCTGCTTCGGTGGCTCCCGACCTGAGGGTTAGGTTCGCAACCTCCCACCCCAAAGACCTCAGTGACCGCCTTATTGAGGTTATGGCTTCGCACCACAACATATGCAAGGCTATCCACCTGCCCGCGCAGAGTGGCAGCACCCGTATGCTTGCGCTGATGAACCGCAAATATACCCGCGAGTGGTACCTCGACCGTATTGCCGCCATCCGCAAGGCAATGCCCGACTGCGCCATCACCACCGATCTCATTGCGGGATTCTGTACCGAGACCCTTGAAGACCACGCCGATACCCTCTCGCTGATGCGCGAGGTGGGCTACGATAGTGCCTTTATGTTCAAGTTCTCGATGCGCCCCGGCACCTACGCCTTCCGCCACCTGGCAGATGACATTAGCGAGGAGGAGAAAACCCGCCGCTTGACGGAGATTATAAACCTCCAAAACGAACTCTCCATCGCCTCCAACCGCCGCGATGTGGGCAAGACCTTCGAGGTGCTCGTGGAGGGATACTCCAAACGTAGCGACAAACAACTCTGCGGCAGGACTTCGCAAAATAAGATGGTGGTCTTCGATGCCCGCGCGGATTTGAAGGCTGGCGACTACGCCACAGTGCGCATCACTGACTGCTCCTCTGCAACGCTCTTTGGCGAGTTGGTGTAGCGACTTGTGCCTTGTGGGAGATTGTTGTGTTATACTTCGAAAACCGGCTTCCTCATTTAAGTTTAGCAAACCGCTGCTATCGAACCCCCAATTATGGCTAATTGTTAGACTTAACACACTATGTGCAAGCAGATTTCAAAGCAAAAGAAAAGGACAAATCCTGCGACTTACTCTGCCTGATAGGGTGCGCACTCAAAATCTCGAACGGCTTTTGTGGCTGATTATATGCGTGTTTTGAGGGGATGGATTGCAAAGCAAGGCTGTGCCTTGCTATAAGCCGTCCTTATTAAAGGAGGGTTTGGGTGGATTATATATATGGGGGAGGACTGACTGCGCTACGCTTGTCTTCAATCTCTCGCGACTCGGCAAAGTGTGCGCAAGCGCACCCTCTGCGCTCGCTGCTCGGATTGTCCGAACCTACGGTTCTCGCCTCTCCCCCAATACTAAACTTTTGAAATCCCCACCAAGAAGTCCCCCTTTCTCAAAGGGGGATTTAGGGGGAATATATAAATAGTCGGGGGATAACCCCCGATACGAAAAAAAGGAGAAACATTGCGTTTCTCCTTTTTGAGTAGCGGGGGGAGGACTCGAACCTCCGACCTCCGGGTTATGAGCCCGACGAGCTACCAACTGCTCTACCCCGCGGTACGTTTGCGAGTGCAAAGGTAATGCGTTTTTCCGATTTTGCAAAATTTTTTGTGTTTTTGGTGTGTCTTAAATCGTCCGCAAAGGCGCAGTTAGCTAACTATCACCATCTTGAGAGTGTAAAATTCCACTCCTATCGTTCGTAGTCCACGAATGAGAATGGGTGCTCGAAATCCTTGCCGCGGGCGAACTCCTCGCGGTGCACCTCGTGCCACACTGTGGGGTCAATAGTGGGGAAGCGAGTGTCGCCCTCCACCCTCACGCCAACGTGGGTAATGTAGAGTTTGTGGGCAAGGGGCATCGCCTGGCGGTATATCTCGCCACCGCCGATGACAAAAACCTCCTCCTCGCCCTCGCACATCGCCAGGGCAGTCTCCAACGAGGGAGCCATCTCGCAACCCTCAATACTCAGTCCACTATTGCGTGTGATGACAATGTTGCGGCGGCGGGGCAAGGGTCGCCCGATGCTCTCGTAGGTCTTACGCCCCATAACGACCGAGTGACCGAGTGTCACAGCCTTGAAGTGCGCAAAATCTTCGGTTATGTGCCAGGGCATAGTGCCGCCCGTACCTATAATGCCGTTCTCAGCCACGGCAACTATCAGCGAGAGTTTGGTTTTCATTTTGCCTATTCCGATTAGAATTTTCCACAAAGTTACAGAAAAGGGGCGACAAAAAAAAGATGACAAGAATGTTCTTGCCACCTTCTCTAAATTTAATACCCATAACTCGTCACTTTCCAAACGCCTTTTCTGACCTCCACTAAGTTGACGGCACAACAAAACCATCGCCCCTCTTTTGAAAGATACTCGTATTGAGGGTCATAAAAACGAACCGTCACCATTGTAGAAGAGTATTCGTTGACAATAATTTTGTGGCGCGAGTTTTTAAGTCGTTGCAAATATTCACGTCCTTCGCCATTGGGGAAACTCATTCTATCGGGTGTTCTTCGGGCATCATTGGGAGTCATATACGACTTGGCGGTAACCATATCATTATTGTACACAGCGGTACAAAATTTCTTGGCAACTGAAACGGCTGCATTTTGAGCGCTTACACTACCGCAAATAAACAACATTGCAAGTAGTATTAATAATTTTTGTTTCATATTGATTTCAAATTAATAAATATATCTGTATGCGGTTTTGTACACCTTTGCCTTGCCTTTGCCACAAGAATATTTGGGAAGATACACTTTATAACTACCATTGGCAGAAATGGAACACGTCCCTTCTGCTATACATTCTTCATTCGTAAAACCTAATCTTCCATATATTTCATATTCTACATCCACCGAAAAGCTATTGGTATTGCGAAAAACAACATAAATATCATAACCAAGATCGTCATAGTAAACAGTATAATTCACCCCACCACACTCAACCTTTCGAGACGAAAGAGAGGGTGTATCTGATACATCTTTTGAAGAGGGATTATCGTTTGCCGATATATTGAAAATCCCTAAAAACGCAACCATTGAATAAAGTATAATCCTTTTCATATTGTCAAAGTATAAAATTTCTCCTACTCACTTTGCGGCTTTTCGGTTACTCCGTTGTACCTTGATTAATACATTACTAATACGCACAAAAAAAGCGCGGTACTTTCAGTATATTCCCATTCAGAGGTGTTTGGCGAAACCCATCGGCAGAATACATAAAAGCCCGCACCATTAAGCGCGAGCATTTTTGCAATATCCCTGCCGAATCCCATTAGTCGCCAAACTTTCTGAATGACAGAATAAAGCTAAAACGCTTTTTCAATATGTAAATGTGCGTATCTATTAACGCAGATGTTTCATAGGCAAATTTGTTTTTAATTTGTTTCTACAAAGTTATGTATTATCTACAAAAATTACAACTTTTTAGAACGACATTGGGGCTTTGATGGTGGGATGGGGGGTGTAGTCCACAATCTCTATGTCCTCGAAGCGCAAGTCGGCAATGCTGCGCACCTCGGGGTTGAGCCTCAGGCGAGGCAGGGGGCGAGGCTCGCGCGAAAGTTGTTCCTCGACCTGCTCAAAATGGTTCAAGTAGAGGTGTGTATCGCCCAAAGTGTGGATAAACTCTCCGACACCCAAATCGCATATTTGCGCAATAATGTGTGTTAGGAGTGCGTAGGATGCTATGTTGAATGGAACGCCCAAAAATGTGTCGGCACTACGCTGGTAGAGTTGGCACGAGAGCTTTCCATCAGCCACATAGAACTGAAAAAGAACGTGGCAAGGGGGCAAAGCCATACCCTCAACATCCGCCACATTCCACGCCGAGACAATCATTCGCCTCGAATTGGGGTTGGTTTTGATGGTGTGGATGACCTCCTCAATCTGGTCGATAACCCTACCATCGGGGGCACCCCAACTACGCCACTGCGAGCCATAGACCGAGCCCAAATCGCCATAGCGGTAGCCCTCAATCGGCGAGGCTTCGGCACGCTCGGCACGATCCAAAAACTCCTCCCTACCCACAGGCTCCACACCCGCAGCCGCGCAACGCTCGCCATAGAACCTATATGCATCGTTATCCCAAATATGCACACCGTTTTTCACAAGGTAGCCGATGTTGGTGTCGCCCCTCAGGAACCACAGTAACTCGTGGATGATTCCCTTCGTAAAGACCTTTTTTGTGGTCAGCAGAGGGAAGCCCTCCTGCAAATCAAAGCGCATCTGGTAGCCAAAAATACTCTTCGTACCGGTGCCTGTGCGGTCGCCTTTTATGGTGCCATTATCGCGTATGGCTCTAAGTAGGTCAAGATATTGTTTCATAGTTAATTATTAGATTTCTATGGTTGCAAAAATAAGGTACGTTTGTACCTTATTTTTGCAGTGTCAAAATACCATTTTCGTCCATCACAGCATAAGGCTCCTTTCCAAACCAATGTCCCAAGAACACAGCCTCGCCACCACTCTCCAACGCCACCGTTTCGGCGCAGTGGTTGTGTCCGAAAATGAAATAGTCGATGCTCTCGCCCTCTCGGTTGAGTTTTTCCGCCTCCTTCACAAGAGGGTCATCCTTACCCAAAAAGGGCATAGCAACCTCCTTTGACTTACGACTGCCCTTCGACCAACCCAAACCGAAGCGCATTGCGATGTCGGGGTGTACAAGGTGAGAGAAGAGCCAACGCGCTGTACGAGAGCGGAAAATGTCATTCATAATGCGTGTCCAGCCGCCCAAATAGCGGGCGTAAATATCGTCACCGTGGCAGATGCTAACCCTTTTGCCATTGAGTTCTACCACCTCGCGTTCAAAGTGGAGTTTCACCCCGCATTCGCGCTCCAAGTAGTCGTGTTGCCACATATCGTGGTTGCCCACAAAAAGGTGTATCTCCACGCCTTGGTCTGTTAGTTCCGAAAGTTTTCCCAACAAACGAGTAAACCCCTGTGGTACAACTCTTTTATACTCAAACCAAAAATCGAAGACATCGCCCACAAGATAGATGGCTTTGGCTGTTGGCGCAACTCTATCGAGCCACTCCACAACAGCACGCTCCCTCTCACAAGGGTTGTGATGGGCACCGCTACCGAGGTGCATATCAGAGGCGAAGTAATACATCGTTGTGGGTGTGCTGTTTTGGGTTATTTCATTAACTGTTTAAGCTCCTTAGCTAAATCGTCGCCATAGGCGTTGATGGCTACAATATTGCCCTCTTTGTCGAAGAGGTAATTTTGTGGAATGCTCGTAATACCAAATAGTTGCACTGCCATAGAGTTCACGCCCTTAAAGTCACAGACCGATATCCAAGGCAATTTTTGGTTTTGTACGATTTCTATCCATGCCGGCTTGGAGGTGTCGACCGCCACTTGGTAAATCTCGAAGCCCTTGTTGTGGTATTTCTGGTAGAGTTCTTTCAGTTCGGCATTGCGGAATGAGGCGTTTTGGTCTGCTATGCTCCAAAAGTCTAAAAGTAACACTTTACCCTTTTGTATTGCGGTGAGACTGTGCTTTTTGCCAAACATATCGGGCATTTCGATTTCGGGGAAATTTGCTGGCTCGGCAGCAAGTGCTGCCTCAATTTTGTCGGCAAATGCCATCTGGTTGTCGTATTCTGCAATGGCGGCTTTGAGTCCTGCAAGGTAGGGCGAGGTGGGGTAGTTTTTCTCCACCTCCTCGGCAACAAGGCGGAAATAGACGATATCCTTTTCGCCACCAAAGAGCACCTGGTCGCCGGGAATGCGCTGATTGAGGGCGTAGATTGCCGCCAGCGATCCCGAATTCTTCACTATAAACTCTATCTGTTTTCGCTTGATGTCAAGATATTCGTTTGCAAACTCCTTGTTGATAATCTGTTGCAGGCTTTTGACCGAAGTTTGGTTGTAAAGTGTTGTGAGCGAGTCGAGTCGTGCCACGCCAAAGCCCATAATGTTCTTAACCTCACGCACCAAAGCCGACTCCTTAGAGCCTTCGACAGTGTAGCCATCAATTAGTCCCGGCACCGAGTTTACCACAACCCTCTCTCCTTCGGAGAGTATCAGCGGAATATTGCGCTCAGCGCAGCGCAAATTGTAGAACGAGGGTTCACCCCCGTCAAGTTTTACGTTTATTTTGAACTCTCCGTTTGCGTTAGTTCGAACAGTGTCTGCCGACATTGCGCCGTTGGCGGAGAGACTCTCCAATACAACGTTTTGGTTTGGGCAGGCAGCAAACTCGCCTTCAAGAACCACTTTGTGGCTATTACATCCCCATAGTGTCACAACACTGAGAATGGTTGCAAAATACTTTTTCATCATCAAATTGTTTCTACTTTTTTAGGTGCTTTATTCTACTCCGTTTGCCTCAACAAAAGCAAAGGTAATAAAGGTATTTGGTTTGTCCAAAGGATTACTTTGTGTGGGGTGTTCGTCGGACGGTTTTAGCGTTTTTTGCCCCCTTTTTTTGGTAGCCCAATTTTTTTTGATAGCCTAAATGGTCTAATCTATACTCACTTTTCATCAAAGAAATAGCCTCTTCGTTCACTTGGATGTCATAATTGGCCATCGTTTTTATGTCGCGTATGATGACTGCGTTGTCTGGGTGTTCTTGATTGAATTCGAAACTCTTAGTTCGCATATATCGGGCAAGATTGTAGATTACCGCATCAACCGTGTCGCTATCCCTCAGACGCTCCAAAGTCTTGATTGTATTTTTGACATTCCTGCCATAGTGCTTCATTGTAATGCCCCCTTTGGGATATTCCATTTTGTGTGGCGGAGGCATAATGGTTGCGGCAGTTGGCTTGGGGTAGGGGGAGTCTACATCTAATTGAAAATCAGACATAATGAAGAGGTGATCCCAGAGCTTGCGTTCGAAGTCCGGGGTGTCGCTCGATGCGTGTTGGATGTTTGCCATTATAGCAACAAGAGCTTTTGCTCTAAGGTTGCGGTCGTCTCTATTTTCGATACTCATGAGCTCCTCTACCATATCTTGGATATGTCGCCCATACTCGGGAAGGTGGAGTTTTTCACGCTCGATGTTGTAGTTTGTTCTCATCTTTTAATTCATATTGAAATGGTCAAAAACCCTTTTTGGTGTGGGATATTGATGGTACAATTGGTCAAAAAGGTGGCCTGAATGGCGAGATGTAGACGCCAAAAAACGCCACTCAAATCTCAATTGGAGCCGCTTTTATTTTTGGATTACAAAGATTACCTTTGACCACAAAGATAACTCATTTTTTTGATTTTTATTACCTCGTTGCAACCTTTTTGGTAGCATATTTGCATAGTGTGCCTGGTTGCAAGAGTTAGACCTGAAACAATTAATATTAAAACTGATAATATATATGACTAAAATCCTTGTGATTGATTCGCAAAGGAGTGTGCGCAACACTCTTAAAGAACTTCTTGAACACGAAGGTTATTCGGTACAAACGACCGAAGGGCTTCCTTTGACCGCATCCCAAACACAAGATCTCTCGTTGGTGATTTGTGGTACGCCCGAGTGTGTCAAACGCGACATGTTTGAGGTGCCTTGGATTGCGCTTTCGCCGACCGGCTCCATTGCCGACGTGCTCTCCTATGTCCACCAAGGGGCCGCCGATCTTGTGACCAAACCAGTCGATGTCGGGGCTCTGCTCAGTGCTGTGCGTAGTGTCCTTGCCCAAGAGTCCACGCTCCCGCAGCGCCATCACATCACAAGGAAAAAATCGTGCCAAAGGTATCAGATTGTCGGAGAGTCTCCCAAAACATGCCGCCTAAGGCGATTAATAGAGATGGTGGCGCCAACCGATGCAAGGGTACTGATTATGGGCGAGAACGGTACGGGCAAAGAGTTGGTTGCCCGACAGATACACATGAATAGCAACCGAGCAGACGGGCCATTTGTGGAGGTTAATTGTGCGGCGATACCCTCCGAACTAATAGAAAGTGAACTCTTTGGACACGAGAAGGGGGCTTTCACTTCTGCCATCAAACAACGCAAGGGTAAGTTCGAGCAGGCGATAGGCGGGACTCTGTTTTTGGACGAGATTGGCGACATGAGTCTGGCCGCACAAGCAAAGGTTCTCCGAGCCTTGCAGGAGCGCAAAATTACGCGAGTGGGTAGCGATAAGGATGTAGAAGTCGATGTGAGGGTTGTTGCTGCAACGAACAAGAATTTGGTTTCAGAGATTGCGAGAGGCAATTTTCGCGAAGACCTCTACCATCGTTTGAGTGTCATTGTGTTGGGTGTTCCACCTCTTTCCGAGCGCAGAGATGACATCCCACTATTGGTACATCATTTTCTCAAAGTGTTGTGCGAAGAGTATCATATACCCACAAAACACATTAAGGATGATGCTCTTGCCGAGTTGTCGAATATGGAGTGGAAGGGCAATGTTAGGGAGGTACACAATGTTGTAGAGCGACTTGTGGTGCTCGGTAGCGATGATATTTCGCGCGACGAGGTATTGGCGAATGTGTCTAATTTTTATTGATTGAGCCACCCCGCAAGTTTGGCAACAGCCCTACCTCGGTGACTTATGGCATTCTTCTCCTCGGGAGCGAGTTCGGCAAAGGTCTGCTCATAGCCAAGGGGTTGGAAGAGGCAGTCGTAGCCAAAGCCACCCTCGCCACGCTCTTTGGTGGTAATCTCACCCTCTACGATGCCCTCAAAGCACTGCTCTCTACCGCCCTCGATAAGGGCTACAACGGTGCGAAAGCGTGCTGTGCGTACCTCTTTGCCATCCATTTCGCAGAGTAACTTCTCTCGGTTGGCTGCAAAGTCGTGACCATCGGTGGCGTAGCGAGCCGAGTGTACTCCCGGAGCACCGTCGAGCGCATCTACCTCCAAACCCGTATCGTCTGCAAAACAGTCACAGCCCGTCTTTTGCCACACATAGCGAGCCTTCGCCAGGGCGTTGCCCTCAATGGTTGGCTCCTCTTCGGGAATCTCCTCGGTGATGCCCGCCTCTCGGAGGGTTATAAGCTCAAATTGAGTGCCCACGATGGCTTTTACCTCTTCGAGTTTGTGAGCATTATTGGTTGCAAAGATGAGTTTTCTCATTGTGTCGTTATGTTGCTGTTTTATACCTCTTTGGCTAACTCGGCAATGCGAGCATCGGTGGCTATCTTGTCGAGAATTGTGCGCACGATGGTATCCATCCTTCCGCCCTCGGAGTAGTCGGCTGGCGAAATCATCGAGCAGCGGTTTTGCTCCAAAAGGAGTTTGGTTTTACGGTAGCCGCTTTCGGAGGCGGGGTCGTAAACACCAATCGAGTGACCGTTGCGGTCGCTGACAAGTCTCATACAAGGGATGTCGGTCGTGCCATCTCCCACATAAATCATATGCTCGAAGGGAACGGGACGCTCTGCATCAGGCAAATAGGCATTCACAAGGTGAGAGTCGGAAACACTATCCACACCCTTGTTTATCTTGTACATAAACTGAGTTTTGTTGGTGTAGTTAATCGCGACTGCGGGCCAATAAGCATCACCGTCCTCGTTGTAGAGGAACTCGCAGGCGTATATCTTCTTAAACTCGTGAGCAATGGGGGTGCCCTCGATAATCTCCTTCAAACCCGAGGAGTTGATGTAGTGAAGAATCTCTATGCCACGCTCCTCGCCATAGCGATTGATGCGCCCGAACCATTCGCGCACACCCTTGTACAACTGAATGTTACGCCCTGTCTCTTGAAATGCCTCGCGCTTGATGGGCACCTTGGTGTTGTTTGCGTGTTCGAGCATTTTGAGCATATAGCTGAGTATTGGGTCGGCATCGTGCATATCTGCCAGCACATTACTCTCCTGCCAAAACTCTTCGTTGCTCTTGCCCACCGATGCGATAAATCCGTACTCCTGCATATTTCCGGGCGCAAGAGTGCCGTCAAAGTCGTAAATCAGAGCCGCTTTTAACTTTTTCTCCATATTCTTTCTTTGTTTTCTTGGGTCAAAGGTACGATATTTGCCCAAAATTACATAAATTTGTGACCAAACAAAAGAAATAGTTATGGATTTTTTTGAACTTGTCAAATCGCGCCGCTCGCTCCGCAAATTCTCCGATAGGAGGGTTGAGAGCCATACGGTGGAGAAAATTTTGGAGGCAGCACTTACCGCTCCTTCGTCACGCAACAGCCACAGTACAAGGTTTTTAGTCGTTGAGAACAAGGACCTTATACGCCATATGTCCTATATGCGCGACTATGGCTCGGCGTTTATGGCAGAGGCTCCTGTTGCTGTGATGGTTATGGGTGACAAGAGGGCAACGGACCTTTGGATTGACAACTGTGCCATCTCGGCAACTTTCGTACAACTTGCAGCCGAAGCTGCGGGTTTGGGCAGTTGCTGGGTGCACGTTGAGGGTAGGGAGCACGTCAAGGGACATCCCGAGATGGGCGATGCCGAGAGTTACCTGCGCACTTTTCTCCCCATTCCCGAGGAGTGCGGTGTGGAGTGCGTAATTGCCATGGGCTATTCTCCCTACGAGGAGCGTAAACCCCGCCCCGAGCAGGATAATAGCGGCAAAGTTCAGTGGCTGAAATAGCCAACCATCAAGCAACGCTACGCAAGACAAAAGAGGCACCCCGAAAGTGCCTCTTTTTGTGTCTAAACGTACCTTATTTTATAACCCAAATTTACACTCCAAACCTATGGCGTAATTTCGGGGTGGCATAGGGCGTGAAAGCACTGATTGATAGTAGGTATCGAAGAGGTTGTTAATCTCGAAGCGCAACTTAAAACGTACCTTATTTTTTAGTTCAAAATTGCGACTCACAAAAACATCGCTCAGAGAGTATGCAGGAACGCTTCCGCTCTCATATGACGTACCCGAATAGGTGGTGTATCGCTCACTATAATAGCGCCACTTGTAGTTCAGTTCCCAATCGCGCCACTCGCACCGCAGACCTGCCGAAGAGGAGTAAAGCGGAATGTAGGGAAGTTGCTTGCCATAGGAGTCGCTCTCGGTGTCGGCATTAGTCGAGGAGGTGATAGCTACGATGACATTCAACTCTATACGACTCTCCTCGTTGGGCTTGAAACCAACCTTTGCTCGCGACTCCACACCACGACTCCTCACTGCGGCAATGTTCTCGGGCGTCCAAAAGCCCTTGATGGTTGGAGTCCACATAATCCAGTCGGATATATCTGACTGATAAAGTGTTACCTTTGCACCAAAATCCCACCTTTCACGCTCCACATTGCTCTCTACACCCACATCGCAACTTACACCCTGTTCGGGACGTAGGCTGGGGTTACCACCGGGTACATAGTAGAGGTCGTTGAGTGTTGGGGCGTGATAATTCCTTGTTATGGAGCCGCTTACAATAAGCCCCCACTTGGGCACAAGTGTCGCATCCACAAAGAGAGCGGGGATGAGTGGCGACCACTCTCCATCTCTCCACTCCTCCCTAAGGCTTGCGGCAACTCCAAACCTATCGGTGGGTTTCCAGCGTGCCGACAAGAACGAAGACGCCTCCTTGCGCTGAGCCGTATAGCCCGTTGGCACAAGAGGTGCAACATCTTGGCTCTCAACGCCAAATATGGAGCCTTTGAGGTTGGCTGCCAACATCAGGCGATTGCCAATACTCCACTCTGCCGAGGTGGTGGCAAAGGCATGGTGTGTGTTGCTTGTTGCGTCAACACCATAGTCAACTGCTCCTCCGCCCTTTGAGAATTGGTAGATGTAGTGCAGCGTATTGAAGTTATAACCTGCCGATGCAGAGAGCCTTAGTCCTCCAAATGCACGCTTCCACTCCGCCACCGCACGCAAACTATTCTCATCTTGCCAAGCCTTCGTAAGATTGTCGTTGCGGTAGTCCACCGTAAGGCGCGGGATGCCCCTCGAAGAGTTTGTAAACCAAGCTTTTAGAGATATGTCGCCGATACGCTTGTTGTTCCAATAGAGTTCTTGGAGCAGATGTAGGTCACAATATCCGCAGTTGGTGTTATATTCCAGAGGATGCCCAACCTTATCGTAGTTTACATACGGAAAGTCGTTCTTGGATGCCGAGTTGAGCACTCGTGTTGTGGAATGCCACTGCTCCGAACCCCAATCAACCCGCAAAAATTCATCGTGGGTGGAGAACGATGCGAGGTTTTGAACGTACTGAATACCACGCTGTTGTCCTTTTTGTGGTGTGGTCGAAAGCACAATCGCACCACCCAATCCACCGCCAGCGGAATTGACCGATGATGCACCATAAAAGACCTCGCTATTATCCACAAAGTAGGAGGGTATAAGCGAAAAGTCGGTCATACCGAGCATTGGACTACCGAGTTCTATGCCGTTCCAGCTCACCGAAGTGTGCGAAGGTGCAGTACCTCTCAGTGAGGCGGTGGCGAGTGTGGCTCTGCCCGATGATTTTATAAATACGGTGCTGTTTTGTGCCAACACCTCCGCCATCGAAGCCGAGAGGTTCTCTTTGAGCACCGCCTCGCTGAGGATACTCTTCTGGATTCCGATGTCGCGCAGTGAGCGAGCACCACGAACAACAACCTCCTCCATCTCTATGGTACGCAAAGAGTCTGCCTGCTGGGCTCTCGAAAACCCAGCACTCACAAGTAGGCATAAAGCACAGATAATCAACCTTTTCATCTCTCAAACGTACCTTAAAAATGTACCTTATTTATTCGCTGAAAAATGCGAACTTCGAGGGCAACAATCCAACCTCAAAAGTGTCTATCAACTCTCCCTTGGAACTATACCTAAGCACCTCGCCATTGGACACATAGTCCTTCGCATCGGCAATGTAGATATCCTCGCTTACAGGGTCGATACCTATGCCATATTGCCCCCAGCCCTCGATGGCGATGAGTGGCTCGGCGGGCAGTTCGCCCACAGCAACATCAATAGCCCAAACTGCATCATAGATGAAATAGAGGGTGTCGCCCTCGCCATTGATACCCAATCGAGAACGGAAATATCCACCCGGCTCGAAGGTATGCGTCTTGGTTGCAGCAAAGGTCTCGGCATCTATCCTCCATAGCGATGGGGCCTCCATCTCAACCCCTTCGGGCAGAGAACTATACTCGTTTCCGCCGTCGCACACAACCCATAAGGTATCGTTCTTGTCGAGCACCATAGAATAGGGTTGAACACCAACCTCAAAGGTCTTTATCTGCTCGTCGGTGTCGGTATCCAAGACTGTGATTTTGTGGTCGTTACTCCACGAGGCAATGAAGAGTCTGTCGCCCCATACGACCATCTGCTCCGAGCCTACCACCCCTTCGAGAGAGATGCTTCCCGTGCGTTCCAAAGTGCGAGGATCGAAAGTGATGAGTTCGTTGGTGTACATCTGAGAGATGTAACCCTTTGTGCCCGAAGCGTCTATGGCAATAAAGCGGGGCGAAGTGAGATCGTCAATCATACCTTTTACCTCTCCCGTTGTGCGGTCCAAGGCGAAGACCACGCCCGAATTATTAACCACCACAAACAGCAGCCCGTTGTACATATAGAGCGACTGCCCCACATCGCCAAGCCTTGCATCGTTGGCACTGCTGAAAACATCTGCTGTAACCTCACGGCTCTCGGGATTGTAGTGCCATAGTGAAGAGTTGCCAGCTCCATAGGAGCCCTCGCAAAGCACAAATAGACCACCATCATAGTCAACAGTGGCTTCTTCATTGGGTTTTTGTTCCTCCTCGGAGGGGTTGCAGCTGCCCAGCACAAAGAGTGCTACCAAAATACACGAAATCCTAAATAACTTTTTCATCTTTTTTGTTGAAGTTAGTTAGTGAAACATAAAACAAGTACTCCCGCTTGCGGTTTTTGCTGCGAGCGGTCTCTTGTTTGTGCTTTTGTGTTTTGCTTGTCTGGTGCCTCGACACCTCTTAGAATCTACACGAAAACCTCCCATTCGCCGCAGGAGCAATCCCATTTTCGATGTGGCAGGTCTTCTGACTCGCCTCACTCTCGGACCGCCTTCCCAATGGTGTGCACCCCATCAGTGACGTAGTGTAGATTTGTCCGAGAGCCTGAACTCCAAGCATTTAGGAGTCGAGGCATACAGCAGCGGGAACTGTTGCCGATTCTCACGGCATTCCCTGTTAGTCCCTATTGCGGGAACCACATCGGTGACAAAGGTAAACAAAAAAAGTGTTGGTTGTGCTTGAAATCGGAAAAATTATTTACCTTTGCGCCACAAACACTGCGGAGATGGCGTAATTGGTAGCCGCGCCAGACTTAGGATCTGGTGGCGAGAGCCGTGTGGGTTCGAGTCCCACTCCCCGCACAAAAAGGAGCCGAATGTGTCGGCTCCTTTTTTTTGTGCGGGGAGTGAGTGTTCGACCACCCCTCCGCCCTGCGGGCACCTCCCCTTTCGTAGGGGAGATTATTGATAGGGAGTCGTGATAGTGTTGGCTCCTTTTTTCGTGCGGGGAGAGAGTGTTCGACCACCCCTCCGCCCTACGGGCACCTCCCCTTTCGTAGGGGAGATTATTGATAGGGAGTCGCAATTGTGTCGGCTCCTTTTTTTGTGCGGGGAGAGAGTGTTCGACCACCCCTCCGCCCTATGGGCACCTTCTCCATTGTAGGATAGATGGATTAAAGACACCTCTTTTTGAAAGGTTTCTTTGCGTTTTTCACAACATGCCCCCCAAAAAAAACACACAAATATGATTTTGATTTGTGTCTTTTTTGTTTCGATATTCGTGTCGAATATAAATTTCATGAGGCTATATTGAAGTTCTTAATCTTCATCCGCAGCCACGCTCTGGTTCGATGTGGATTTTGGGTAGAGAGTTTGATTGGAGTGCGGATTTACATGCAACGTATTACAAATCCGAGAATAAAAAGAAGGCGCAATCCTATTCGAGATTGCGCCTTCCTTGTGTGAAAGAGGGGTACTTAGGCGTTGGTGTTCTCGTCAACTTCGAACTTCTTGAAGCCGTCACCGTAGGTCTCGTGGGCATCAACCACAACAACAAACGACTGCTCGTCAATCTCGCGGAGTTTGCTCTTAACGGCGGCAATCTCTTTGCGGCTAACTACAAGGAAGAGCATATTGCGATCCTTGTCAGTGTACATACCGCTCGATTTGATGTAGGTGCCGCCCCTGCCCAGCTCGTGGAGGATATATTGCTTGATCTCTTCGTTCTTCTCGGAGATGACAAAGAGTAGTTTTTCGTAGGTTGCGCCATCCAATACAAAGTCAACAGCCTTGCTACTTACAAAGATGCTAACGAGCGAGTAGAGGGGCAGCAGCCAATCCTGGAAGCGGAGCATACCGATAACCACGATGGTACTCTCAACCATCACCATTGCGGTTGAGAACTTCATCTTGCAGAACTTGCTGATAATCATCGACACGATGTCCGTACCACCCGAGGTTGCACCTCCTCGGATGATGATACCCACACCCGCACCAATCAGCAGACCGCCGAAAATGGCTGCCATAAGGGGGTCGTCGGCAAAGTTAAACGAGGTGGCAATCCATCCATTGTCGTAGTAGGGACCCTCGCCCAACCACGAGGTGAGACCATTCATTACCAGTGGCGATATGAGTGCGGCATAGATGGTTTTGGCACCAAAACTGCCACCAAATACCAGCAAGCCGATAATCATCAGCGGAACATCGAACATGAAGCCGAACGTACCGGTGGGAATGGAGGGGAAGATGTCGTGAAGAACACGACCGAGACCATATACACCGCCAGGGATAATTTTGTAGGGGTTGGTGAAGAGGGCGAAACCTGCCGACATAACAACCACACCGATGGTTACAACCAACCACGAAATAAGGTTTTTGACCGTGAAAAACTCCTTCGCATTGAAGGCCTTGAATTTGATTTTTGCGCTCATAATTTTATTAGTAGTAGAAGTTAGTTACAAATTCCAAACGACAAAGATAGTATTTTTGTTAAATACTCATACGCTTCTGCCCGAAATTTGTTTTATATTAAACCTAAGCAATGCCACACGGTTCCCCGAAGACCATGTTGCCAAATGCGAATAAACACTGCTGTTGGTGGTGATTTTTTCGGTTGGGTATCGTAGCAAAAGGCATAAAAACCACACCTTCCAATCCAAGGTGTCGGCAAAAATGAAAAATTTGCAAAAAATGTGTATCTTTGTCTTTGCTATTGTTTTGGTACAAAATAAATAGAAGTCCTGTTTTTGCAACAATACGGAGTAAAATTAGTTTAGAGATGAGTTGGATAACAATACTACTACTTGTGGTAGGAGCCTACCTTTTGGGCTCCATTCCGAGTGCCGTGTGGATCGGCAAAATTTTCTATGGCGTGGATGTGCGCACCAAGGGAAGTGGCAATGCTGGCACTACAAACGTGTTGAGAGTTTTGGGTGCAAAAGCGGCACTCCCTGTCTTTGTTATCGACATTTTGAAGGGTTATGCAGCCGTTTCGCTTGCATCGCTGGGTGGCTTTGCGCCCGATACACCCCAATACCTATACCTCAAAATAGCCCTCTGCCTTGTGGTGGTTTTGGGACATATGTATCCTATTTTTGCGGGCTTCAAGGGGGGCAAAGGTGTGGCAACC
This sequence comes from uncultured Alistipes sp., assembly GCA_937911745.1. Lineage (GTDB taxonomy): Bacteria > Bacteroidota > Bacteroidia > Bacteroidales > Rikenellaceae > Tidjanibacter. The sequence goes on from CALDPX010000003.1 coordinate 20,661, forward strand.
CTTGTGGGCTGTATGTTTGCCTTTTCGGTGGGTGGCATATTGCTTGCACTTGCGACCTTTGTGGTGATTGTTGCCACTACCCACTATGTGTCGGTGGGTTCGATGGTTGGCGGACTGCTATTACCTTTCTACTCGGCACTATGTGGCGATAGTAGCCCCATATTGATGATTTTTATGGCTTTTGTGTCGCTACTACTCTTCTATACCCACCGCTCCAACATTGGGCGATTGCTGCACGGCACAGAGAATAAAACTTACCTTTTTGGGCGTAGTAAACATAACGAGCCTAAGTAGTGTGTGATTTTGGAGGATGTGTCGGACACAACTATCTTTGCCTCCGCAAAACAGACAACACGAGAGAGAATTTGCCCCCGCTGCCCGCCATTGGAAGGGCGGAGGGTAGAGCAAAGTTACAAAACATAAAAGTGATTTTTTATGCTGCGAGAGAATTTAATCAGAATTTATGAGCAGAGTTTTCGTGACAACCGCGAACTCCCTGCGCTAACCGACTACTTCAAGAAGGAGACCTTCTCTTATTACGAGATGGCAAAGGAGGTTGCAAAACTCCACCTACTTTTTGAGCAGTGCGGTATCCAGAAGGGCGACAAAATAGCCCTCATTGGTCGTAATAACCCCCGATGGGTTATCACCTATGTTGCGACCATCACATATGGTGCGGTAATTGTCCCTATTTTGCAGGACTTCAACCCCAACGACATCAACCACATCATCAACCACTCCGAGTCGAAATTGCTCTTCTTGGGCGACACTTTTTGGGATGTTATCGACGAGGATAGGGTACCTGCCATTAAGGCTGTGTTCTCGCTTACCGACTTCCGCTGTATCTTTGAGCGCGAGGGCGAGGATATTGCCACTTTCCAGAAGAATATCGTCAAGCACTACCGCGCGCGCTATCCCCGCGGTTTCTCTGCCGATGATATTAAGTATCCCGAGGTGGACAACGATGAGGTCTGCCTACTGAGCTACACAAGTGGCTCAACAGGTTTCAGCAAGGGTGTTATGCTTACCGTAAACAACCTTACTGCACAATTGGTATATGTACTGCCTAAGAAATACCACTTCCGTGGCTCGCGCGTGCTGTGCTTCCTGCCTTTGGCACACGCCTTTGGTGCGGCAATTGATATGCTCTGCTCGCTCGGCGCGGGTACGCACGTTACCCTCTTGGGCAAGATTCCTTCGCCTAAAATCCTTATTGAGGCTATGGCGGAGGTGCGCCCCCATGTCATCTGCTCGGTGCCTATGATTATCGAGAAGGTGGTCAAAAAACAGATATTCCCCATTCTGGGTAGCGGTCTGATGAAAACTGCGCTCTCCATTCCTCTGATTGACAATGTGGTATATGCGCAAATCCGCAAAAAACTTGTGGCTACAATGGGTGGCGAGTTCTACGAATTTATTGTTGGCGGTGCTGCACTCAATGCAGAGGTTGAGGAGTTCCTCCACCGCATCAAATTCCCCATCACCGTGGGCTACGGTATGACCGAGTGCGGACCCCTCATCAGCCACCGACTCTACGCCGATGGTTACATACCAACCTCGGCAGGTAGGATTATTACCGATTTTTGTGAATGTCGTGTTCTTTCGCCCGACCCTGCACACATACCGGGTGAGATTCTCATTCGTGGCGAGCAGGTTATGAAGGGATACTACAAGAATCCCGAGGCTACGGCTCAGGCTATTGACGAGGAGGGCTGGCTCCATACGGGCGATATGGGTACCGTTGATGCAGACCACAACATCTTCCTCAGAGGTCGTAGCAAGACCATGATTCTTATGAGCGGAGGTCAGAACGTCTATCCTGAGGAGATTGAGGCGAAACTCAATAACCTTGCCTACGTTTTGGAGAGCCTTGTTGTTGAGCGCGATGGCAAACTTGTGGCACTTGTGGTGCCCGACTATGAGCAGTTGGATGCTGCGGGCATCCCCCACTCGCAGTTGCAGGAACTCATGAACGAAACCCTCAAAGAACTCAATACCCTCGTGGCAAGTTACGAGAAGGTGGCGCAGATTGAGTTGCGACCCACCGAGTTCGAGAAGACTCCCAAGAAGTCTATCAAACGCTTCCTCTACCGATAGTACATCTTGTTGGTGCTTTTTGCACCAAACTTCAAGTGGCGACCTTCCTCATTTGCGCTTAGCAAACTGCGGAGGTCGCCCTTTCGTTTGGCACAAAAATCCCTCAACAATCTGCACTATCGGAGGTTGTGGGATTGGCAAACTGCGGACTCCGCTTTCTCGTATGCCTTGTACTCACCTCGAGATATGCACTATCGGGGGCGGCGAGAGGGTGGTGAGCCTTCCCTGCACAAAAGCGTCATTCTGAGGCCAAAAATCCCTCAGCAATCTGCGCTATCGGGGGTGATGGTAATTACAGGGGTAACAGGGGTCGCAAGGATTGCAGGGGACCAATCTCCTGTCATCCTTGTCATCCTTGTAACCCTTGTAATCCTTGCGCCCCCTACAAAAAAAGCGGTTGCCTTTGGAGCAACCGCAATTTTCAATTTTCAATTTTTAGTTGACCACGCTTTGCGTGCTCTAAAATGCTCTCGCTCGACTCGCGATTTTCTCAATTCATGAGCTGTTCGATGACTTGGAGGAAGTCCTCGACCTCGGGGTCTTTCATAAGCACCCGCTTCTCCTCGTCGAGTAGATAGATGGTCGGAATAGCTTTGATGTCGTAGAGCCCTTCGCGGTCGATTTTCTGCCCCTTATCATAGGCGACAATCCACTCCTTGGGCATTTCGTGGAGTCGGCGGCGCCACTCCGTAAGGTCCTCGTCGGGGTGGAGTGCCAGCACCTCAACAACGCCCTTTTGGTGGAGGATTTCGAGGTAGCCCGAAGCGACAATCTGCTCTTTTATGCGGGAACACCCGCTACACCCCGGGTTGTAGAAGAAGATGACAGTAAAGGGGGCTTTGATGTCATAAAGATGCCTCTGGGAACCATCGGGTAGTGTGAAAATAAAGTCGGTTGCAGGGGAGCCCTGCTGGTTGCGACTAACAAGTTTGAGCATGGAACGATAGCGTACCTTTGAGGGTTCATCAAGAGGGCTCTCTGTGCCCACTGCGTGGCGCACAAAGACCTCCCACAGAAGGTCGTTGCGCAGGGGTGATTGTGGAGCATAGAGAACATCTTCTGCCATCTCCAAAAAGTACCAATAAGCCTCCTCGTTCACCGCAGCCCTTTTCATCATTTTTTCAATGGACTCGAAGGAGTGCTTGTCTGAGGTGGCATAGAGCGAGGAGATAAACTCCATAAAACCCCTCTTGTTTGCCTCGGGGGTGTATCTCTTTGGGGAAGCCGAGAAGTCGTAGTTGTCCCACCAATGCGCCACGAGCCACTCCATAGCCGCCTCATGGGTTGCGATATAGTTGGGAATTTGTGCGTATGGGAAATTGCCCGCAGGCTGTGCTTTTGCGCCTGTGGCGAGGAGTGTGACGAGTGCAAAAAGTATGTAAACTGACCTTTTCATCGGCAAAAACGGCTTTTGATTGTGACAAAGTTACCCAAATAATTGTGTTATTCAAAAAACAATGATAACTTTGCGGAATTAAAAGGGCGTCCCATCTACGATGGGAGAGCCTGCGGATGGGAGAAAAGCAACAAATCAAACAACAATAAACTTTTTTAATCACTTTAACCTAAAAATTATGAGTGGAAGTATTTTTACCTCTTCAATCGGCAAGAAGATGTTTATGAGCATCTCTGGCTGTATCCTTGTTTTGTTCCTCACATTCCACATGTGTATGAACTTGGCACTCGTCTTTTCCGATGCAGCGTACAACGCTATTTGCGGATTTCTTGGTGCTAACTGGTACGCCGTTGCCGCAACCGCTTTGCTTGCATTGGTGATTGTTCTTCACATTGCATTGGCGATTGTCCTCACCATCCAGAACCGCAAGGCTCGTGGTACCATCCGCTACCGCGCAAACGCACACGAGAAAGGCGTTGAGTGGTCGAGCAAGAATATGCTCGTTTTGGGCTTCGTAGTTCTCTTGGGTCTTGTTTTCCACCTTGTACACTTCTGGTACAAGATGATGTTTGCCGAACTCGCAGGCGCACACGAGGTTGTACTTGGTGCAGCGACCGTATCTCCCACCGATGGTGCAGCAATCGTTCGCTACTACTTCGCACAGTGGCCCTACCTGCTCCTCTACCTTGTATGGTTCGGTAGCATCTGGTTGCACCTCACTCACGGTGTATGGAGTATGATGCACTCGCTCGGTTTGAACAGCAAGGTATGGTTCAAACGCATGAAATGCATCTCGACGATTGCCGCAACCGTCATTATCGGTGGCTTTGCACTCTGCGCAATCGTCCTCTTCTTGCAGGGTAACGGTATCCTTCCTTACCCCCTTTTCTAATTTGAAACCACAAAAACTTTACGCTTTATGATTAAACTCGATTCCAAAATCCCCGCAGGTCCTATTGAGGGCAAGTGGACAAAACATAAAGGAGATATCAAAGTTGTTAGCCCCGCTAACAAACGCAAATTGGACGTTATCGTTATCGGTACCGGTCTGGGTGGTGGCGCAGCAGCTGCTTCGCTTGGCGAACTTGGCTACAACGTAAAGGTGTTCTGCATCAGCGACTCGCCCCGTAGGGCTCACTCGATTGCCGCTCAGGGCGGTATCAACGCTGCTAAGAACTACCAGAACGACAATGACTCGGTTTACCGCCTCTTCTACGATACCATCAAGGGTGGCGACTACCGTGCAAGGGAGGCTAACGTCTACCGTTTGGCAGAGGTGTCGAACCTTATTATCGACCAGTGTGTGGCTCAGGGTGTACCTTTCGCTCGCGAGTACGGCGGTCTTTTGGCTAACCGCTCGTTCGGTGGCGCACAGGTATCGCGTACCTTCTACGCTCGTGGTCAGACCGGTCAGCAGTTGCTCCTTGGTGCTTACGCTGCTCTGAACCGCCAGATTGCAGCCAAGACCGTTAAGAGCTACCCCCGCCACGAGATTCTCGACATCGTTCTGATTGACGGCAAGGCAAGGGGCGTTATTGCTCGTAACCTTGTAACCGGCGAGTTGGAGCGTCACGGTGCTCACGCAGTTGTTATGGCAACCGGTGGCTACGGTAACGTATTCTTCCTCTCGACCAACGCAATGAACTCCAACGGCTCGGTGGCTTGGCAGGCTTATAAGAAAGGTGCTGCATTTGCCAACCCCTGCTTCACTCAGATTCACCCCACCTGTATCCCCGTACACGGCACACAGCAGAGCAAACTTACTCTTATGAGTGAGTCGCTCCGTAACGATGGTCGTATCTGGGTTCCCAAGAACCTCACCGATGTGAAGGCTCTCCGCGCAGGTATCAAACAGCCTTCGGATATTGCCGAGGAGGATAGGGACTACTACTTGGAGCGCCGCTATCCCGCATTCGGTAACCTCGTACCTCGTGACGTGGCTTCGCGTGCCGCTAAGGAGCGTTGCGATGCAGGCTTCGGTGTGAACGAGACCGGTTTGGCAGTATATCTCGACTTCAAGACCGCTATCGACCGCCTCGGTATCGACAAGATTCGTGAGCGTTATGGCAACCTCTTCCAGATGTACGAGAAGATTACCGCCGTTAACCCCTACGAGCAGCCTATGCAGATCTATCCCGCAGTTCACTATACAATGGGTGGTACTTGGGTAGACTACAACCTTATGACAACTATCCCCGGTCTCTACTCGATTGGTGAGGCTAACTTCTCGGACCACGGTGCTAACCGTCTGGGTGCTTCGGCTCTTATGCAGGGCTTGGCTGACGGCTACTTCGTGCTGCCCTACACCATCGGAGACTACCTCTCGCACGAGATTCAGTCGCCTAAGGTAGATACCAACGATCCCGCATTCGAGGAGGCAGAGAACGCCATCCGTGCTAAAATCGAGAAACTCTACGCAATCAAGGGTACTCAGACTCCCGATGAGTTGCACAAGAAACTCGGTTGTGGCATTATGTGGGAGAAGGTAGGTATGGCTCGTACCAAAGAGTCTTTGGAGCAGGCTATCGTTGAGATTCAGGCTCTGAGGAAAGAGTTTTGGAGCGACCTGAAACTTATGGGTAAGCCCGATGAGTTCAACCAGGAGTTGGAGAAGGCTCTCCGCTTGGCAGACTTCCTCGAACTTGGCGAACTTATGGCTCGTGACGCACTGAACCGTAATGAGAGTTGCGGTGGTCACTTCCGCGAGGAGTTCCAGACTCCCGAGGGCGAGGCATTGCGCGATGACGAGAACTATGCATACGTTGCAGTTTGGGAGTACCAGGGTGAGGACAAAGAGCCTGTGCTCCACAAAGAGCCTCTCACCTTCGAGACCATCCACTTGCAACAGCGTAACTACAAAGACTAACTTTTACGGTCGAACAGCTTACTCAAACTATTAACAAGGTAAAAACAAAACATTAGATATGAATTTAACACTTGAAATCTGGCGTCAGCCTAACGCCAAAGCAGAGGGCAAATTCGAGACTTATGTGGTTAAAGATGTCTCGACTGAGAGTTCGTTCTTGGAGATGCTCGACATTCTCAACAACCAGCTCATCCACGAGGGTAAAGAGCCCGTAGCATTCGACCACGACTGCCGAGAGGGTATCTGCGGTGCTTGCTCGTTGCGTATCAATGGTCACGCTCACGGTCCCGAGAGCGAGGTTACCACTTGCCAATTGCATATGCGTAACTTCAAAGATGGCGACAAAATCGTTATCGAGCCCTGGCGTAGCCGCGCATTCCCCGTTATCAAAGACCTCGTTGTTGACCGCACAGCATACGAGACCATCCTCCAAGCAGGTGGCTTCGTGTCGGTAAACACCGGCGGTGTACCCGATGCAAACGCTATTCCTATTGCTAAGGACGATGCTGAGGAGAGTATGGATGCTGCCGCTTGTATCGGTTGCGGTGCTTGCGCTGCAACTTGTAAGAATGGCTCGGCAATGTTGTTTGTTGCTGCTCGTGTTTCGTCACTCGCAAAACTGCCTCAGGGTCAGGTAGAGGGCGCACGCAGGGCAAAAGCAATGGTTGCTAAGATGGACGAGCTCGGCTTCGGTAACTGTACCAACACCGGTGCTTGCCAGGCAGAGTGCCCCAAAGGCATTACCATCAACCACATTGCTCGCCTCAACCGTGAGTATCTGAAAGCAAAATTCCGTAGTTAAGAGAAGTAAACGAAGTTGTGGGGAGGGTGCAAACAGTATCCTCCCTCAACAATGCTATAAAAAACAGTTAGGTTAATTATTAATTCAAAAAATCACTAAAAATGTCAGAGATTTTAGGCGTACACGCAAGAGAGATTCTCGATTCGAGGGGCAATCCCACCGTCGAGGTAGAGGTAACAACCGTTAATGGCTACGTTGGTCGTGCTGCTGTTCCCAGTGGTGCTTCGACAGGCGAGAATGAGGCTCTCGAACTTCGTGATGGCGACAAAGGTCGCTACCTCGGCAAAGGTGTATTGATGGCCGTTGCCAATGTAAATGAGAAAATTGCTCCCGCTGTTATCGGTATGAGTGTTTTTGATCAGGTGGGTGTAGATAAGACTATGATTGAGTTGGACGGCACCGCCACCAAGAGCAACCTTGGTGCAAACGCTATCCTCGGTGTATCGCTCGCAACCGCACACGCTGCTGCTGCCGAGCTCGGTATGCCTCTCTATCGCTACATCGGTGGCGCAAACGCTAAGAGCCTTCCCGTGCCTATGATGAACATCATCAACGGAGGTTCGCACTCGGATGCCCCCATCGCATTCCAGGAGTTTATGATTCGCCCCGTAGGTGCTCCCACCTTCCGTGAGGCTCTCCGTATGGGTGCAGAGGTGTTCCACAACCTCAAAAAAGTTCTCCACGCTCGTGGTCTTAGCACCGCGGTTGGTGATGAGGGTGGTTTCGCTCCCGCATTGGAGGGTACCGAGGACGCTATCGAGAGCATCTTGAAGGCTATCGAGGCTGCCGGCTATGTTCCCGGTAAGGATGTTATGATCGGTATGGACTGCGCTTCGAGCGAGTTCTACAAAGACGGCATCTATGACTACACCAAGTTCGAGGGCGAGAAAGGCGCAAAACGCACCTCTGCAGAGCAGGTTGAGTACCTGAAAGGCTTGGTAGAGAAATACCCCGTAGACTCCATTGAGGACGGTATGGCAGAGAACGACTGGGACGGTTGGAAGATGCTTACCGATGCTATTGGCGACAAGTGCCAGCTCGTGGGTGACGACCTCTTCGTAACCAACGTAGAGTTCTTGAAGAAGGGTATCGAGATGGGTTGCGGCAACTCCATCCTCATCAAAGTTAACCAGATCGGCTCGCTCACCGAGACCCTCGATGCTATCGAGATGGCTCACCGCGCAGGCTACACCTCGGTAACTTCGCACCGTTCGGGCGAGACTGAGGATTCGACCATCGCCGACATCGCTGTTGCTACCAACTCGGGACAGATTAAGACCGGTTCGATGAGCCGTAGCGACCGTATGGCTAAGTACAACCAGTTGCTCCGCATCGAGGAGGAGTTGGGTGACGAGGCTGTATATGGTTACAAGAAGATCTACCGCAAGTAAAAAATGCATATAAGCGGCGCCTTTGGCGTTGCACTGCGAAAAATCCCCTCCTCATTTACCTTTGTAAACTGCGGAGGGGATTTTCTTGTGCGCCTAAAATACGCTCGCTTATATGCATTTTTTGAAAAAACACATATAGCGGGTAAATTTTGCACCGCACTGCGATAGGCGAGTTCCTCTCTTACGTTCAGTAAGCTGCGAACTCGCCTTCTTGTTTGGCACAAAAATTCCTCCGTTATCTGTGTTTTTTTTGACGGGGAGTTCTTCCGTGAAGAGCAGTAAATAAGCGAGCGTATTTTAGGCGGAGGCGGAGCGCCTCTTTTGTGCTGGTGGTCATCCCCAAGTAGATGCAGAGAGTGGAGGACTTTTTGTGCCAAAAGAAGGAGCGAGTCCGCAGTTTGCTTCGCGCAAATGAGGAACTCGCTCTCTGAATTTTGGTGCAAAAAGCACCCGCTATATGCGTCTACTCTTCGTCCATGCGGTGCAGCTGCTCTACATAAACAGCGTGCTGCATCTTCTCGCGTTTTGCCCAGCTGGGTTTGATGAAGTACTGACGTGCGCGGAGCTCTTTGAGGACGCCGGTGCGCTCGTATTTACGTTTGAATTTTTTAAGAGCGCGCTCAATGTTCTCGCCCTCTTTTACAGGCATAATAATCATAGTTGTATTCTTTTTTTAGTTTTTAATAATTCGTTGTTTGTCAGGCTCTTTGGTGCGCCTTGGGACTCTCCTTCGCGCTCCACCCTTGCCTGTGGGGTTGTGGTGTTGTTTTACTCTGAAATACTCCTATTCGATAGAGGTAAACTGGAAGTATGGGGCGAGCCTTTCTCTCTCGTCCTCGGTGAATATGTCGTCATTCATAAACTCTTCCAGCCCTTTCCAGCCTCCTTTCGTTTTCTGTCGTTTGAGTATTTTCCTTAACCTCGGGGTTGTTATGTACGGATGTCCCGCCAACTCCTTTGGGGGTGCAAAGTTAATATCAATTTTTCGAATTTTGCAACTATCGCACCAAAATTCTTCTTTGAAGAGGTCGTAATTCTCTTTTGTAACCACTTTAAGGTCGAGAAGTTGGGATACTCGGAAGTAGCCGCCGAGCCTCTGGCGATAGAGCAAGATGTCCTCGGCAGTGCTTGGTCCTATACCCTTAACGCCTACCAAAGTGAGCGAGTCGGCAGTGTTGAGGTCTATGCGCACTTTGGGGATGGGCGAGAGGGTGAGATACTCTTTTGTTTCAGCCCAAGTTGTACTATCTATGAGGTAACAATCGCGCCATTCGAGGTCGCTTCGAAAACCGCCTCGGCGTGTGCGGTACTCCACCAAAGCCTCCGCCTGACGAGCCGAAAAACAGCCCAATTCGTAGAACCCTTCGGCAGTGAGAGTGTTGGGGTCGAATGGGACTTTCTTGAATGTGCGAGAACGGAAAGAGGTGCCCGATAACTCGGTCTTACTCAGTGTTATGTAGGGCTTCATATCGGCAAAGAGCGCACTGTCTATGAGATAGCAGTCGGCAAACTCCAAGAGCGAACGAAAACCTCCGATGCGGTCACGATACTCCACCAAAGCCTCTGCCTGACGAGCCGTGAAACACCCCAACTCATAAAACCCCTCGGCAGTGAGCGTGTTGGGGTCGAAGGGGATGTTGCGGAAGGCTCGCTTGGGGGCAGAGGAGAGGGTGCCCGAAGGGTATGTTTTGGGCTTTATGCGAAACTCCTCGCCAATGCGGATGTAGGGCTTCAAGAGGGCATAGAGCGAGTCGCTTATGCCGTAGACTATCGCCACATCTTCGGGTATGGCGTAGGTGCGCCCGCCCTCGCGAAACTTCACAATACCGCGAGCCACAAACTTTTCGATGCCCATTTGGCGCAACTCCTCGTAGGTCACGACATTGGGGTCGAAGGGCGTAAGACGCAGAGTGTCTGCCACCGTGGCGGAATTTTGGGTGCTTTGAGGGGCGGATGCAGGGGTGTCGGGGGTGGTGGAGGTGCCGAGGAGCGAGCCCACCACAATCCACACTGCCACCACCACTACGGGTAGCAGCAGAGCAATGCCCCTAATCTCTTGCTTTGTGAAAAAATGCGCCATCCAAAACCCTTAAAGTTGTGCAAATGTAAAAAACATTCTCCGAAAAACGAAAATAGTGTTATATTTTGCTATATTTGCAAAAATCGCACACTCTAATGGACTTTTTTTACAAAACCAATGCTCTGCAATAAGTGATTGCTCGCATTGCAC
>CALDPX010000004.1 GCA_937911745.1 uncultured Alistipes sp.
CCGCAATCTTCAAGCACAGATAAAAGCAGGAACAAAATAATCATTTGAGGTACAAAGCCAAGTACTGCACCTACACCACCCACAATACCGTCACTTACAAGACTCACAAGCCATGGGGCACAATTTATATTTTCCAGAAAGTTCTGCACACCCGGAATAATCCACTCACCAAAAAGTGTGTCGTTCATAAAGCCAACTGTCCAGTCACCAATGGTTCCGATCGAAAGAGTATATACGCTAAACATAATGAAAACAAAAATCGGAATAGCAAGAATACGATTTGTAAGAATCTTATCTATTTTATCTGATGTGGAAAGTTTACCTTTGCTCTTTTTCTTGTAACATTTTTCAAGAACGCGGGTTATGTATTCATATCTCTCGTTGATAATGATGCTTTCTGCATCATCATCCAACTCAGCCTCTACAGCACGAATATCGTTTTCAATGTGTGAAAGCTTTGATTTCGAGAGATTTATGGCGGACTATTCGCGCACTATTTACCCTCTCTTTTTGTGGTATGCCTACTCCGCATCGCGCAAGACCGAGAGTGTCTTGCCACTCGTTGATTTCAAGGCTGCTGTACGACTTGGATATCTCGATATTGAGCAGAATGGAGCGAATACGATAGCGTGGTTGCAGCGCAATGTCGAGCGTCGTGTGGCTTCGCTTGTGGCGGATAATCCCGAAATGGCAACCGAGATTCCCGCCTTTGCCGAGCGCATCAAAAAGAAGGGTGTCGAGCCGGAATTGACCTATCATTTTATGCACGGACATACGCTGATGGACAATGTGGTGATGATCTTGTTGGAGGGTGTTTGCGAGAAGTTGCGACAGATGTCGCTCTCGAAAATTATCTGCTCCTCGAAGGAGGGTGTTGCGCTACGCAACGAGATGAGCAATTACACCAATACATTGCGTTCAATTCGTGATGTTTTGCTCGATAACGACAACTATGAATCCTCTCCGCTATATAAGCGGTTAAAGTCTGATATTCAGCGATATATAGATGCTACAATAGCAAAAATGGGAGTGTAAATCACCCCCATTTTTTTGATGCTGTTTTTTGTGTTATAACGGTCTTACATAGCGCACCGTATCAGGTGTCAGCTGGCTGATAATGAAGTCATCGCACGCTACATACTTGTTGAGCAGATCATCGTTGTAGTGGCGAATGGTCAGGAGTTCAACCTTCTCGATAATCTCGGTGTTGAATCCCTCCTCCTGCAAGGCGGTTGCAACCTCCTCCAAGTGCCAACTCTCCTCCACGCACAAACCCAACTCTACGGCGGTGTTGTGGATAAGGTTTGTCTTGATGCGGAAACGCTCCAAAGTGGCAAATATAATCGGGAACTTCTCCTCCAACACGAACGACAAATCGCGTGAACGAAGGCGCAAGAAACTCTGATTGCGCTTCAAGATGATAATCGGCGTTGTGAATGTTGGTGCAGTGCCGTTAATCTCCGTGCCGGCAGCGAGTTTATTGCCGAAAGGTTTTACATACAATGGTATGTTTTTGTTCTGCAACGGCTTTATGGTCTTGGGGTGGATAATTTGCGCACCGCTATATGCCAACTCGATGGTATCCACATAGTTAAGTTGGTCAATTTTCACCGCATCGGGGAAGATTTTAGGGTCTGCGTTGAGGATTCCGTCAACATCTTTCCACACGGTCATCGACTCTGCATTGAGGATATTTGCAACGACAGCTGCCGAGTAGTCCGAGCCTTCACGACCGAGTGTTGTGGTCGTTCCATCGGGAGCCGAGCCGATAAAGCCCTGACCAACAAAGATACGACTTTCTGCCCCTGCAACAGCGAGGCGAAGCGGTGTTTTGGACTGCTCGATAAGGACATTTGCATCTTTGTGGCGAGCCTGTGTGTGGAAACACTTGCGCATATCAATCCACTTGTTCGATACGCCCTCCTTGTTGAGGAATGCCGAGATAATGGTGGTCGAAACCAACTCTCCGTAGGCTACGATATGGTCGTACCACTCCTCAGCGCGACTGCGCTCGAACTTGTTGGTTGTTACCGCCTTACGCAACGCCTCAAAGAGTGCATCAACCTCCTCGATACGATACTCCGCCGAGCCAAAGAGGTCGGCGATAGTGGTGTAGTGATATGCCTTGATTTCGGCAATTTTAGCCTCGCAAACGGCAGTATCGCCCTTGCGCATAGCATCGAAAACCTCCTCCAAGGCGTTGGTGGTTTTACCCATTGCCGAGACGATAACGAACAACTCCTCCTCGCCACTTACGATATTCAAAAGGTTGCGCACACCCTCAGCGTGACGCACCGATGCTCCTCCAAATTTGTAAACTTTCATACGATTTTTCCTTTTGCTCGGTGCAAAGTTAAAAATTAAATGTGAAAAATTATCAGTATAATTCTATAAATTCCCAACTATTGCCTACTGCTTCGAGGTAGCGCAGAAACTCCTCGCGCGAGATAACTACCGTACCTCGGCTGTCGTTGGGGTGGAAACTCAAACTCTCGGCTTGCTCCAAGTTCTTGTCGAGGAAGAGGTGGGTGTGATTCTCCTCATCGTTGATAAGTCCGAAGGGCGACACCGAGCCTGGCTCCAAGCCGAGATAACGCTCCATACGCTGTGGCGATGCGAAGCTCAATTTGCCCTGATGCAGACGGTGTTCGAGATCGTGTATTGCCATATCGCGGTCGCAATCGAAGCAGACCAAGTAGTGGCGATTGCCCTTGTGGTTGCGGAAAAAGAGGTTTTTGCAGTGTACCGAGCCATCCTTGCGCCAATACTGCTTGGCAATCTCAATCGTCGGCGAGGCAGGATGAAAATAGACCTCGTATTTTATCTGGTGCGAGTCAAGAAACTCAAAGACTTTCTTACTGCGTAGTTCTAACTCTTCCATGTTTTTTGCTGTTAGCCATTAGCCATTAGCCATTGGCTTTTTTTAGTTTTGCAAACTCCTACCCTTATCACGGCGCAACCATTATAGGGGCAATAGGGGTAATAGGGATTATAGGGAGCGCTTAAACTATATAATTCTCAATTCTCAATTTTCAATTCTCAATTATACTTTGTGTTTGTGTTCTCAAACACAAACGCAAAGGTATCCGCCACCTCCTCAATGCGCTTCGAGGTCGGCTTGCCTGCACCATGTCCTGCGTTGGTGTCGATGCGGATAAGGACAGGGTTTTTACCCTTGTGGCAGTGCTGCAACTCGGCTGCAAACTTAAACGAGTGCGCCGGCACTACACGGTCGTCGTGGTCGCCCGTAGTAACGAGTGTTGCAGGGTACTCCACGCCCTCTCGCAGATTGTGCAGTGGCGAGTACTTTATGAGGTAGTCGAACTGCTCCTTTACATCTGCCGAGCCATACTCCACAACCCAGCCGTGACCAATGGTAAAGCGGTGGTAGCGCAACATATCCAACACACCCACTGCAGGCAGTGCAACGGCATATAAGTCAGGGCGTTGTGTCATACACGCACCCACTAACAGACCTCCATTCGAGCCTCCTGCAATAGCGAGTTTTTTGCTCGATGTATAGCCCTTGTCGATAAGGTACTCGGCAGCCGAGATAAAGTCGTCAAATACATTCTGTTTGTTCTCCAACATACCGCCCTTGTGCCACTCCTCGCCATACTCCGAGCCGCCACGCAGATTTACTACGCACCATACGCCGCCCTGCTCCATAAACATCACAGCCGTAGTCGAGAACGATGGAGTGAGGTTGATTTGGAAGCCACCATAACCGTAGAGGTAGCAAGGATTTTTGCCATTCAGTTTTAACCCCTTTTTGTGTGACACAAACATCGGCACACGCGTACCATCTTTGCTCTCGAAGAATATCTGCTCAGTTTCGTACTTCTCGCTGTCGAACTTAACCTCTGCACGGTGATACAACTCCGACTTGCCACTCTCGATATCGTAGCGATAGATTGTACCCGGGGTGGTGTAGTTGGTTACGGCATAATAGACCTCCTTATCCTCGCGCTCGCCATCGAAACCTCCCACCGAGCCGATAATCGGCAACTCAACTTCACGCACAAGGTTGCCCTTGCGGTCGTATTGGAAGATTTTATTCTGTGCATCAATCAGATACTCGGCGAAGAGGTATTCGCCTGCCATACCTACTGCTTCGAGCAACGAATCGCCCTCTGGGATAATGTCGTACTGCTCGCCCGTAGCGAGATTTACACCTACGAGGCGATAGTTCGCAGCGTGGTCGTTGGTCATAATCATCGCCTCATCGTTGTAGCAGTCGAGCAGATAGTAGTCGTACTCGAAACCCTTGAACATTGTGCGCCACCTACGCTCTGAGGTGCGCTTGTAGAGCAGCTGCGTACCCGAAGTACCTGCCGACGAGGTTATGAACTGCCACTTGCCATCTTCGCTCTCGCCGCCGTGATGATAGTGGAGAGGGTTTTTCTTGTCCTCAAATATCAAAATATCCTCCTCCTGCTTGGTGCCAAGGCGGTGAAAATAGACCTTTTGGTTGGTGTTTTGTGCCGAATATACGCCATCGCCCTCCTTCGGGGCATCGTAGGCGCTGTAATAGAAGCCGCGACCATCGCGAGTCCACGAAGCACCCGAGAACTTCACCCATTTGATATGGTCGGCAAGGGGTTTCATTGTCTTGGTGTCGAGAACAAAAATCTCCACCCAATCCGAGCCTGCCGATGCGAGCGAATAGGCGAAGTAGCGACCATCTTTTGTAAATGTTCCCGTGTTGAGAGCCACCGTGCCATCCTCCGAGAGGGTGTTAGGGTCGAAAAATTCCTCCTCCTCGGTGTCGGTGAGGTTGCGTTTGCGGTAGATGACGCTCTGATTTTGCAGACCGCTGTTGCGCGAAATGTAGTACCACTCGCCACGCTTTGCAGGTGCGCTCTGTGTTGGGTAGTTCCACAACTCCTCCAATCGCTCACGAATAGCCTTGCGCTGTGGCAACGAGTTGAGGTAGCCGAAAGTTACCTCATTCTGCGCCTTTACCCACTCGGCTGTGCGCTCCGAGTTGTCATCTTCGAGCCAACGGTAAGGGTCGGCAATCTCCGTTCCATGGTAGTTATCTACCACCCATTCACGGGCTGTTTCGGGGTATTTCAAAACTTCTGTCATATCTTTGATTTTTCTAATTCCTCGACCAATGCCATATCCCAAGAGATATGCCACGCCAAAAATAGCAGCACAAATCGCCACCGTCTTTGCAATCTGTTTGTAGTTAGCTTTCATAAATTAAGACCTTTGTTTGTTGCAAAGATAAGAAAAAACGGAAAACGGAAAGCGGAAAACGGAAAACTTTTGTTTTTCGGTTTTCGCTTGGAGTGGGAAAACGGACCGCTGCGATTAAGTCGAGAGCAGAGGCTGCTTGCAGACTATGCCGAGACGGAGCAGTGAAAAGCCCACGCAGTGGGATTAAAGCGGAAAACGGAAAACTTTTGTTTTTCGTTTGGAGCGGGAAAGCGGAACCGATGCACGAAGCAAGTGCAGAGTGTGCTTGCACGGGTCAAAGACGAGAGTTTTTTATTAGCGAGTAGATTGAAGTCAAAATCTTAAAGCGCACCCAATAACCCCTAACAAAAGTCCCCCTCACAGGAGGGGGGGGATTTAGGGGGTGGGTAACACACAATAATCAACCGAAATAGCCAACTATTTTGGTTGATTATTTTCGTCTAAGTCGTATAGAAGTTCGATATCATCGACAAACATCCACGAAGCGTCACTTCCCGTAAAGTAGTCGCCATAACCCGAGCAGGTAAATGTCAGTACCAAGCATGAAGGTACTATTTCAGGATTTACATACTCTATTGGCAGAGTCATAGTGTGCCACTCGTTGGTATGCTCTACAACCATCTCGGGATTGTTGTCGCTATCGAAATAGCCCAATCCGTTGACACCTGCTGCAGTACGAGGGTCGAAGAAGGTTGTTTCGTCAGCACTATATACGCAGTGTGACTCTTTCCAGTCGGTCAAGCAGAGGAATACCTTTGCTAAATCGGGTTGTCCGCCAACAATCTTTATCTGCTTGCTGCCGATATGGTACTCGGCTGCGGAGGAAGCCGGTTTGCTGTTTACATAGTTGATACCGCCACGAGAGTACTTAACCTTGAAGCGCAATGCCACAGGCTTAATATTTTGGTCTATCTGACGACCGAAGTAAACCTTTGCATTTGTACCGAGAGTCTCGCCATAGTAACCAACAAAGAGGTTTCCTGCGGCAAACTTCACAATCACGTATTGCGATTGTAATTTAACAGAATACTTACCCTCCATTTTATCTTCACCATCGGGGTTGGTAATGGAGTAACTTGAGCCTACAGTTGTAGAGCCCTTATTACCAGTACACCACCACTTTGTCTGCTCCTCCTCGATAGATGATGCAGGGTTATAGAACGAATAATATTTGTCAGACTCGGCATTACTGAACACCTCAAAGCCAGAATTAGGCATTTGACGAGACTCTTCTGTTGTAAATGTATATATCTCGGTTTGATTATTTCCGCTATAAGCATAACACTCATAAGTCGTAAGGGGCTCAAGGCCATCCACACCAGCCGAGAACGAACCTCCGTCAAATGAGATATCTGCTTTTGCTACATCTATCCATTCACTATCCCCCTCTTTACGATACTTAAAGCCATTATCAAACTCTGCCACACCCGAAGCAGATAACCAAGCGACTTTAGTCCAAGCATTCACACTCTTCATCTCCACTACGGTTGCTGTATTCTCAACAAAGAGACTCCACTCTTCTGTGCGACCGTGATATGTCACCTCTATATCCAATCCATTGGTAAAATCTTTCATTTCTGCCATAGTTGGAGAGTATGACGTTATATCACTTGGGCCTAATTTAATTGACGATACTGTTATATTTCGTATATTAACAGAACTATTAACCTGAGTGATAACACGTCTATTTAACACATCTATTTCAGAACTTCCAACTTGCCCCTCTACCGTAAAATAACGGTCAATGGGTTGCCTGGTAATTATTTTCCATTTATAGTCTTGATATATGGTCAATGTAATAGTTATTTCATTCGACAAATCGTGCCTTATTGTAGTGTCAAAATCAGACACTGTAGCCTCATCTGCGAACGATATATTATTAATCTTTACATTTTTGATATCAGTCGTTTCGTCGAGTGTTATAATCACGCTCTGCTGCTCAGAACTAATATTTACGTTGTTAGCCCCCTCAACATCCATTCCTGTAATACGCGGAACGATAACCGGATATGGTAAATCATTCTTAATACATCCGAGAAAGGTGGTTAATAAAAATATGTAAACTATCAATCGTTTCATAATCCTGCCCTAAATAACAACTACAAGTGAATTGACAAACCTATGCTGATATCCAATAAATCAATCTTAAAATTAGCCTTCGAGAATTCTCGTGTACCTACAACCTCACCGTCTTTAATATATTTGGTTTTGTTGTATGATACACCACCTATACCCATCGAAACGTGCGTACTAATGTTGTTCATTGCAAATACGACGATACCTGGATGAAGACTTAATTTAAGTTGGTTCGACTTTGCATACGCATTTGCCGTTTTCTCGTTATACTTAAACTCGGTCTTACTGTTTGTGTATCCCAGCATAACATCACCGAACAGCCCAATGCGGCCCTTGTCGTCAAGACCTATATATGAACGATGATAAATAGCCGATTGATAAGAGGTCATACCTGCACAAATATCTTCGACGTGGAAATTTAGGTCATCACTCAAAAGGTCCAAACCGCCCTGCTC
>CALDPX010000005.1 GCA_937911745.1 uncultured Alistipes sp.
AGCGTTCGTAAGCTCCGTAGTAGGCGTACACCACGCAGTCGCCTTCCAAGCGGAACTTATCGCCCTTATTGAGGGTTGATAGGCGTGTTTCGGTGCGCAAGAAGTCTGCCAGGGAACTCTCGTTCTCAATGCGCTTCATTACGATTGTGTTGGCTATGGTGTTGAGCTCAACCTCGTAAATGACCTCATCGCCTTGGTGTATTGCGGGGATCGTACACTTGGCTATGCCATCTTCCATATTGTAGATGCTGATGCGTACCTCGTTGGGCATCTTGCCAGTGTTGAAGGTGTAGTAGCGTCTTGCTATCTCTGCTGCTTGTTTGCGTGTCATGGTTCTCTATTTTACTACGATTAAATCCTCTTTGAAATATACATAAGTCGGTGCTATTGGCAGGTCGCACACCAGGCGCACCTTGCATCGGGTGCAGTCTGCTCCGTAGTCGTCAACAACTACAAATTGTGTGTTCTCCTCGCAACTCTCGATTGCTATTGAAAATCGTACCTTGTCGCCCGTTTTAATATTGTTGTTCATGGTCTGTCGGTGCTAAGTATTATTCCTCATCTTGAAGTTTCCAAAGCTCCTGGAGCAACTCGCGGATCGTGTCGTTGATACCCTTGCACTCCTCGTGGAGTCGCCAATATTCAGAACTACCGCGTCTGTTCTCGTTCGAAAGTTCCTGCATGCGGTTGCTGTTGAACATAAAGTCGCGCTCAAGGCGGTCGAGCTGCTTGTGGATTTGGTTAATTCTGGTCTTCATAATTCACTCTGTATTAGTTGTTTATCGTACTGCAAACATAACATCACTATTTGGAACACGCAAGTTAATTCGGGTTTATTTTCAACAAATAACGACTTTATTTTCAATGTGTTAGAGAGCCAGAGCCAGCCCCTTGCGGGGTTGGCTCGGTGTCGAGTTTTAGGCTTCCAGGTAGGCGATGTTTGACATCCTTTCGTAGAGGTCTTGTCCGAGTCGAAGCTTGGTTGCTATGCACTCTTCGCGCTCTGCTACGGGGAAGCGTCTTTCAAGAGACTGCTTGCAATCCTCGATGTACTTCTCAAGCCACTCGGCATCGCGGTTAAACTGTCGCTGGACGCTTCGTTCAATGGCGATGCACTTGTTGAGTTCCCTGCGGTATGCTTCGCGATCCTTCTCCCACTGCTCAACGCTATAACTCTTGGCTATAATCGCTTGATTGAGGAGCTGCCCATGCATGCCTTTGCCGATCAAGTCAACTCGTCCGAAGTAGAACTGCCCGTCAATGGTGCAGGCAATGTAGTGTCCGCGAGTCGATGTGCGCTTTGAAATAGTTGTGTTGTTTTCGTCCTTTACCTCGTAGAGGAATTTGCCGTTTTTAAGCTCGGTCTTTGTCAATCTGTAGGTCTTCATAACTCACTCTGTTTTAGTTGTTTATTGTAGTGCAAACATAACATCACTATTCGGAACACGCAAGTATTATCCCCTTTATTTTCAATAAGTTAAGCACTTTTTGCAACACTCCAAGTGAGTGGAGCCGACCTCGTTGGAAGTCGGCTCCTGCCTGCATTGCTTATCCGCGTTGTAGGCAGCCAAGACCTGGGTTTAGGTTTGTCGTTTAGGCGCGGGTTGGATTCTTTACGAGCTCGTCCAACTCACGCACCTCTTTCTGAATATCTGCGATGCGTTCTGCGTAGTAGAATAGCGCATCCTTGATTGTTTCGAGCAGCTCGGTGTTTGCGTGGAGTTTACCGATGCCGATGTAGAAATCAGCCATTGTGTAGCCGCGCTCCTCTGGGAGCAGGTCGTGGCTTCCGCATGTACCTACATTTATCTGGAAGCGTTCGCCACCCAGCCAGCACTTCTTCTCGTAGTAGAGTGACACGCTCTGACCAAAGATCGGCTTGTTCTCGGCATCCACCACCGCAAACTCCACATAACTTGTTGAGAGGCGATTAGCTCGCCACTGCTTGCCAAGTGAAGCCTGGAGGTGGCTTTCGATAAGTTCGAGGGTTGCACTCTCTGCGCAGTCATACTCATTGCCAAGCAGGATACGCTTCTCCTCGCACTCGCGCTTAAAGGCTTGACCCTGCTCGGTTGCGTAGAAGGCATCGGCAGCAGCCTGCTGTGCAGCTTCGACCTTTGCCTTTTCAAGACTCTTCTTGAGCTCCTCGATGCGGAGCTTGAGTTCGTACTCCTTCCAACCTGCTGCCTCATCTCGGAACTTGTAGCTCTGCACCAGCTCGTCAATATTTTCCTGGTTGTCTCCCTTTACCACTGCTATCTGGTTGCGAAGGTTGTAAATCTCAACTAAAAGTTTCTCTTTGCGTGTCATAATCTATTCAGTATTAAGTGTTTAAGTCTGCTTTATTG
>CALDPX010000006.1 GCA_937911745.1 uncultured Alistipes sp.
AAAGAGGGCTGCTATTTTGGCTGCTATACTATCTGCGAAAGATAGCCACACCTCAACGCAAGGGCTGCACTAAAAGTTTTTGGTAGCACCTTTTTACAAAAAGGTGCGAAAAAGGGCGACTTTTTACAAAAAGTCGCGAAGAAGGAAGTAATTTTCAATTTTCAATTCTGGCTCATGTCTATAATTGAAGCATTCATACTTGGTTTGGTGCAGGGCTTGACGGAGTACCTGCCCGTTAGTAGCAGTGGTCACTTGCAGATTGCAAAGGAACTGCTCGGTGTACAACTTACCGACAACATCGCCTTCGATGTTATTCTCCACTTGGCTACTGTACTGAGTACGGTGGTGGTGCTGTGGGGTAGTGTAAAGAGGCTCTTCACGGGCTTTTTCTCCTTCCGCAAAGGTCCTGATATGACCTACGCACTGAAAATCATTGCCTCGATGGTGCCTGTGGGCATTGTGGGCTTTCTGCTGAAAGATACCTTCAACCAGATGCTCGCTTCGGAGTATGTGATGGTTGTGGTGGGCGGTATGTTGCTACTTACGGCTCTGCTGCTGACCTTCGCGCAATATGCCAAACCACGCCAGAAGGAGAATATCTCGTGGGGCGATGCGATGATTATCGGCTCTGCTCAGGCTGTGGCTACCATGCCGGGTCTGAGCCGCTCGGGTACCACCATCGCTACGGGTCTTATTTTGGGCAATAAACGCTCGGTGGTTGCCGAGTTCTCGTTTCTGATGGTCATCTTGCCCATTGTGGGCGAGTCGCTATTGGATGTGTTGGGTGGCGACTTGGCAAACATTGGTGTGGGGCTGTTGCCGCTGGCGGTGGGCTTTGTGACCTCGTTTGTGTCGGGATGCCTGGCTTGTAAGTTTATGCTCAATATCGTAAACAAGGGCAAACTCATCTGGTTTGCACTCTACTGCCTTGTGGTGGGTTTGATATCTATCGGTAGCTATATTTTCTAAAAGATGCGACAGACTATTACTTGCGATATGCCTTTCCCCGAGGGAGTTGTGGCTGTGGTTGATAAACCACTCGGTTGGACCAGCAGCGATGTGGTCCGCAAACTCAAATACCTTTTGCGCAAACTCGGCTACCCGAAGATTAAAATAGGACACGCCGGCACGCTCGACCCGCTGGCTACGGGCGTATTGTTGGTATGTATCGGTAAGGCTACAAAGAGAGTTACCGAATTGCAGGCTGGCGAGAAGGAGTATGTGGCAGACGTTGTTTTGGGTGCTACAACCCCAAGTGGCGATTTGGAACACCCCATAGACGCCACCTTCCCCACCGACCATATCACACGCGAGAGTGTTGAGGAGGCTCTACGCTCGCTTATGGGCGAAAGGTTTCAAACCCCTCCCGTTTACTCTGCCAAGATGATTGACGGCAAACGTGCCTACGAGTATGCCCGCGAGGGCGAGCAGGTGGAGATGCGCAGGGCACTTATCAATATCTTCGAGATGGAGATTTTGGAGTTCTCGATGCCCCTCCTGCGCATAAGGGTGCGTTGCAGCAAGGGTACCTATATCCGCTCGCTTGCCATAGAGATTGGCGAGGCTTTGCAGAGTGGTGCACACCTCTCGGCTCTTAGGCGAACTCGTAGTGGCGACCACCGAGTGGAAGATGCGTGGGTTCTCGATGAACTCGTGGCGGCTATGACTCGTCCCTCGGAAGAGTAAAATTTTGACCATTGTGAAACAAAAATCATTTTCAAACGTATATAATTCGTTATGCCCATTTGTGGCACACTTTTGTTTGAGAATAAGTAATATATAACACAATAGAAAATCATGAAGTTATCACACTACAATTACAACTTCTCTCCCGAACTTCTTGCACACTATCCCGCCGAACATCGTGACGAATCGCGTATGTTGGTGCTCCATCGCAAAACGGGCGAAATAGAGCACAAACTCTTCAAGGATATCATCAACTACTTCGAGGAGGAGGATGTATTCATTCTCAACAACACCAAGGTCTTCCCCGCACGCCTCTATGGCAACAAGGAGAAAACCGGTGCCGAGATTGAGATTTTCCTGCTCCGAGAACTCAATAAAGACCTCCGCTTGTGGGATGTGCTCGTTGAGCCCGCACGCAAAATCCGCATCGGCAATAAACTCTACTTCGGAGAGGATGACGCTCTGGTGGCTGAGGTTATCGACAACACAACCTCGCGTGGTCGCACCCTCCGCTTCCTCTATGACGGCTCCTACGAGGAGTTCCGCGAGGTGCTTGCCCAAATGGGCGAAACACCACTGCCTCGCTGGGTGAGAGAAAAAGTTGAAGAGTTGGACGAAGAACGATACCAAACCATCTACGCAAAGGTGGAGGGCGCAGTGGCTGCTCCTACGGCAGGTCTGCACTTCTCGAAACACCTCCTTAAACGTATGGAAATCAAAGGTGTCGATACCGCCGAAATAACCCTTCACGTTGGTTTGGGTAACTTCCGCACCGTAGATGTTGAGGACCTTACGAAACATAAGATGGACTCCGAGCAGATTTTCATTCCTGCGGCTACTGCTGAGCGTGTAAATCGTGCAAAGCAGAGCGGACATCGTGTATGCGCCATCGGCACCACCGTACAGCGCACCATAGAGTCCTCCGTATCGACTAACGGTATGCTCAAACCCTACGAGGGTTGGACAAATAAGTTCATCTTCGCCCCCTACGAGTTCAGTGTTGCCGACTCTATGGTCAGCAACTTCCACCTCCCCGGCTCCACACAGCTGATGATGGTTGCAGCCTTCGGCGGTTATGAGAATGTTATGGATGCCTACAAGGTTGCCATTGAAGAGGGGTATAGGTTCGGGACATACGGTGACGCAATGCTGATATTATAAAAAACGCATATAAGCGGCGTCTTTGGCGTTGCACCGCGATAAACCTCTGCCTCATTTACGCTTAGTAAACTCGGCAGAGGTTTTCTTGTGCGCCTAAAATACGCTCGCTTCTCTGCGTTTTTTTGAAAAAACACATCTAACGGGTGCTTTTTGCACCAAAATTCAGCGAGCGGACTCCTCATTTGCGCAAAGCAAACTTCGGAGCCCGCTCTTTCTTTTGGCACAAAAATCCCTCCGTTATCTGAGTTTTTTAGGTCTAACGTCTAACGTCTAACGTCAATAGTCCTAAGGCTTATAGGAATTTAAGGTCTTTAAGGTCTTTAATGTCCCTATCCTCTTTAATAACCCTTCCCTAACTTAGGGGAGGGTGCTGCGAAACAGCGGAGAGGTATGTTGGGTAGTTTGCGCAATTGTTGAACTAATTACAAAAAAGTTGCGAAATGATTTGTAAGAATTACAAAAAGTTGCTATCTTCGTGTAAGGAACAAGTAAAAAAGGGTGGGGTGTACCCCTATCGAGATAGAAACAAACAACAAAAACCACATTATAAATCTCAAAACCCTATGACTATGAAAAGAAACATTTTTACGATGATTATGGCGGCAATGGTGTCGCTGTTTGCTCTCACCTCGTGTGAGAAGGAGCCCACAGAACTCATTGTGGGTACTTGGAAGGTCGTGTCTATGTCTATGAGTTACGAAGGTATGACTATGGATATGGATCCCGCAGAGATGGGAGTGGATTACACTATGACTTTCAAGGCAGATGGTACGATGACTATTATGGTATATGTCGAAGGAGAGCCTCAAACTGCAAATGGTACTTATAGTGTTGCGAGCAATGGCGACACGATGACCCTTACTATGACGGCAGAGGGCGAATCTAACACTTCTACCATTGCGCGACTTGATGATACCACTCTTGTGATTGATCAGGAGATTATGGAAGATGGCATTGCAGTGTCTTCGCGAATGACATTGACCAGAATGTAGCGTGGGGTTACAATCCAAAAGAAAGGACCGACTTTTTCAGTCGGTCCTTTCTTTTTTGTTAATTAACCTGTTGTAGCGCAACGAGTTTGGCATATATTCCGCCGCGCTCTATCAGTTCGTTGTGTGTGCCCTCTTCGGCGATGCGACCCTGGTCGATGACGATAATCTTGTCGGCATTCTTGATGGTACTCAGTCGGTGGGCAATGATGACCGAGGTACGACCTGCGAGCAGTTTATCCAGAGCTGCCTGAACGAGTTTCTCGCTCTCGGTGTCTAAGGCACTTGTCGCCTCATCGAGAATGAGGATGTCGGGATTTTTGAGTACTGCACGAGCAATGCTCAGTCGCTGTCGCTGACCACCCGAGAGTTTCGTACCCCTATCGCCCACATTGGTCTGGTAGCCCTCGGGACTCTCCACGATGAAGTCGTGAGCATTTGCCACGCGGGCAGCCCTCTCAATCTCCTCCATTGTGGCGGTGTCGTTGCCGAGTCGAATGTTGTTCTCTATGGTGTCGTTGAAGAGAATGGTCTCCTGCGATACGATACCCATCGCTTTGCGTAGCGAGGGGAGGTTGTACTCCTTGATGTTGGTGCCGTCAATGAGTACCTCGCCCGAGGTAACATCGTAGAAACGAGGTATGAGGTCGGAAGTGGTCGATTTGCCGCCTCCCGAAGGACCTACGAGTGCCACCGTCTCGCCCTTGCGGACTGTGAAGTTGATACCTCCCAGCACCTCCCTATCGCCCTCGTAGCAGAACCTCACGTTGCGGAATTCGATGCTGTCGGAGAACTCGGTGAGCTCTTTGCCACCATCTTTGGGCGAGGTAATGTTGCTCTTGGTGTCCAAGAGTTCGAGCACCCTGCCACCCGCAGCAATACCCTGATTGATATTAGCAAAGGCATCCATAAACGAGCGCATAGGGCGGGTAATCTGTGTGAAGATAGCGATGTAGGCAATAAAACCGCTACCGTCCAAACCACTATTGCCACCGAGTACCAACGTACCGCCAAAAATAAGCAGACCTGCGGCAGCAGCAATGCCCAAAAATTCGCTCATAGGCGAAGCCATCTGCTGTCGGTACATCATACGGCGAGAGATGTCGGAGTACTTGCGGTTGATACTCTTGAAGCGGTTGCGGAAGAAGCCCTCGGCACCGTAGGCTTTGATGACCTTTACACCCGTGAGCGACTCATCGAGTACGGAGGTCAGTTCGCCAAAATTCTCTTGTGCTTTCAGCGCAGGGTGGCGCAACTTCTTGACTACCCTGCCAATAATCAGCGCAACAAGGGGTAGGTAGATAATCGAGAAGAGCGAGAGTTGCCAAGAGATGGATATCATCGCCACAATATAGCCGATGATGAGGAACGGCTCACGAAAAACCACCTGCAAGGTATTTACTATACAGAACCTTACGGTCTGTACATCGGATGTTATGCGCGACATCATATCGCCCTTGCGTGCCGACGAGAAGTAGGAGAGGTTGAGCCCCATTACGTTGTCGAACACTGCGTTGCGTATGCTCTGCAAAGAATTTATCCTAAGGTTTTCTATGGTGCGCTGTCCGAGGTAGCGGAAGACGTTGCTCAGCAGTGCCGAGCAGGTCACAAAGGCGGCAAGGAACACCAGGATGTTCATTGTATTGTACTCCGAGCCATAGAGGCAGTAGAGCCAATAGTTCAGGAGTTCGGTAAGATAGTCCACACTCAACTCAAATGGGGGTGGGGTGGTGACCACTTCGAGCATTGCCCCCTGGTCGAAGAGGGTGCGCAGCAGAGGGATAATCAACACAAAGTTGCAGGTGTTGAAAAGCGCATAGAAGAGCGTGTAGAAAAAGTAGGGTATGGCATATTTCCCCAGTGGTCGTGCAAACGACAATAATCTCCAATATATCTTCATACTTAAATTCGTGGTATTTGTATTCTCGCTTAGCGCATTTTGCACTAAAAATGTACGCAAAAGTACATAAATAATTGTGTTTATTGGCAAAGAAAGTGTATTTTTGTGGATTAGAACCCAGAAAAACAAATAGAAACAAGTAGATATATATGAAAAAACGTGTACTCAGTGGTATCCGCTCAACCGGTCAGTTGCACCTTGGTAACTATTTTGGTGCATTGCGTAACTTCGTAAGACTCCAAGATGAGGCAGAGTGTTTCTTCTTCATTGCCGACTACCACTCTCTAACAACCCATCCCGATCCAACAGTTCTCCACTCCAACGTGCGCAATATCCTCTCGGAGTATCTCGCAGCAGGTATCGACCCCGAAAAGGCAACCATATATGTGCAAAGTGACGTGCCCGAGGTGGCAGAACTATCGCTGTTGCTTGGTATGCACGCCTATGTGGGCGAGTTGGAGCGCACAGCGTCGTTCAAAGACAAGGTGCGTAAGAATCCCAACAATGTCAACATCGGTCTTCTGAATTACCCCGTGCTGATGGCATCCGATATTCTGCTCCATAGGGCAGACTACGTTCCCGTAGGTAAGGACCAAGAACAACACTTGGAGATGACACGCCACTTGGCACACCGCTTCAACCAAATCTACAAGACCGACTTCTTCAACGAAAAGGTCGCCCCCTTCAACTTTGGCAAAGACCTTGTGAAGATTCCAGGTTTGGATGGCTCGGGCAAGATGGGCAAGAGCGAGGGCAATGGTATCTACCTCTCCGACCCCGACAACGTAATTCGCAAGAAGGTTATGAAAGCTGTGACTGACAGCGGTCCTACGGAGCCTAATTCGCCCATTTCGGAGCCTATACAGAATATTTTTACCATTATGGAGGCGGTGTCTGCGCCCGACACCATCGAGTACTTTAAGGAGAAATACGCCTCGTGCGAGATTCGCTATGGCGACCTGAAAAAGCAGTTGGCAGAGGATATTATCGCTACCGTAGCCCCCATTCGTGAGCGCATAGAGGATATTCGTGCCAACGATAAATACCTCCACGAAGTGACCGAGATGGGTGCCGAGAAGGCTCGCCGCAGTGCCCGCGCAACCATCGAAGAGGTGCGCCGCATAATGGGTATCTATAAATTCTAAAAGAGACGCACAAATATCGCCCTGCCCGAGCGCGGGGCTTGAACAATCATAAGAGAGAGAAGAGTGATGACGGGAAGTAATACGGAGCGTATGGGACAAGTGGAGCGATTGCTCTTGTGGCTCAATGTGCAGACCAGACGCATCAGTGGCAGACAACTTACCTTGGTGCTGGCGATTGTTGTCGGCTTGGTGTCGGGAGGCGTGACTTGCATCTTCGAGTGGTTGCTGGGGCTCATTAAGGACGGACTAACGAGCTGGTTTCCAAAGGAGAATGTGGGCTGGCTCTACCTCTTGTATCCTATGGTGGGTATCATCTTGGCGAGTCTTTTTGTGAGGTTTATAGTAAAGGACGACATCTCGGAGGGTGTGACGAAGGTTTTGAAGGCTATGAGTACCTCCTCTTCTCAGATTAAACCTCACAACTGCTACTCTTCGGTGGTAGGCGGTGCGTTGACCATCGGCTTTGGTGGTTCGGTAGGTCCCGAGGCTCCTATTGTCCTGACGGGTGCAGCCATTGGCTCCAATATAGGCAGGCTTATGAGGCTCAATTACCGCAATATGACGCTTATGCTGGCGTGCGGTGTTGCGGCAGCACTCTCGGCAATCTTCAAGGCTCCCATCACGGGTGTGATATTCGTTATGGAGATACTGCTGCTCGATATGAGTATGACAGCCATCATCCCTCTGATTATCTCCTCTGTTACGGCTGTGACGCTTACCTTCTTCGTAAGAGGTTTTGAGCCTATGCTCTCGGCAAGTACGGTTGGCGACCTCTCGTTCTCGCATATCCCCATCTACACCCTCCTTGCGGTGCTCTGTGGTCTTATGTGCTACTACTTTATGAGGGTGAACTTCCGCGTGAAGGGACTCATCGACCGCCTCGGCAAGCAATGGAAAAAGTGGATTGTGGGTGGTTTGGCTCTGGGTGTGATGATTATGCTCTTCCCCCCGCTCTATGGCGAGGGCTATGGCATCTTCCACCACTTTATGAAGGGTGATGTGCAGGCAGTATTCGATAACTCGGGTTTCTACGATTTTAGGGAGAACCATTGGGTTGTCTTGGGATACCTGCTCGCTATTATGTTCGTGAAGGCTATTGCTATGGCTGTGACGAACGCCTCGGGAGGTGTGGGCGGTACTTTCGCACCCTCGCTCTTTGTAGGAGCCTTTATGGGTGCTATTGTGGCATACGTTGGCAACATTTTCTTCGATGCCGACCTATCTATTGCAGCCTTCTCGCTGGTTGGTATGGCGGGCTTGATGTCGGGCGTTATGAAGGCTCCGCTTACGGCAGTCTTCCTCATTGCCGAGATTTCGAGTGCCTATCAACTCTTTGTTCCTCTGATGCTTGTGTCGTGCGTGTCGTATGTCATCAACCGCTACTTGGAGCCCGACAGCATCTATACCAAAACACTCCGACAAAAGGGACAACTCCTCACACACGACAAGGACCAAGCCGTTAGTGTGGTGCTCTCCATTCGCTCTCTCATAGAGACCAATATCCTTAGTGTTGGCGAGTATGATACGCTGGGAGATATGGTCGTAAGGGTTATTCCGCATACTACGCGAAACATCTTCCCCGTTCTTAGTGGCGAGGGCAAATTGCTGGGCGTGGTAGAGTTTGATAAGTTGCGCAAGGATATGTTTGACCAGACTAAGTACCCCAACTCTGTGCAGCGATATATGATTACTCCTCCCGATGTTATTATTGATAATGAGTCGGCATCGAGCGTTTTGGATAAGTTCGAGAATACGGGCGCGTGGAACCTGCCAGTAACCGATAAGGAGGGACGATATGTGGGTTTTGTGAGTAAGTCGCGCATCCTTACCGCCTACCGCGAGAAACTCAAAGAGATGACACAAGAGTAAATTGAGAATTGAGAATTGAGAATTGAGAATTGATGCAAGGAAAAAACGTCATACAGGAGAAAAGTAAGCGGTTTGCAATACGCATAGTGCGTTTTTCGCAGTATTTACAGAATGATAAAAAGGAGTATGTTTTATCTAAGCAGATATTGCGTTGCGGCACAAGTATAGGTGCAAATATTTTTGAGAGTAGAAATGCACAAAGTAAAGATGATTTTATACACAAGCTTTCAATTGCATTAAAAGAAGCAGATGAAACAAACTATTGGCTTGAAGTTTTACTTGGGGCTGATATTATTAATAGTAGCGAATACGATTCATTATATACTGATTTGGACGAATTAATATCGTTATTGGTGTCAATCATTAAGAGCTTGAAAAATAACAAAGAGAAGTAGAGATTATAATTCTCAATTCTCAATTCTCAACTCTCAATTCAAATGAAAATTTCATTCATTGGTCCTGCGTACCCGTATAGGGGTGGGCTGGCGACAATCATAGAACGCCTTGCGAGGGTATTTCAGCAGAGGGGTGTGGAGGTTGCGATAAAGACCTTCTCGCTCCAATATCCTCGTTTGCTCTTCCCCGGCAAGAGTCAATACCGCACAGGAGAGGCTCCCGAAGGACTTCTCATAACTCGTGAGGTTAGCACCATAAACCCCATCTCGTGGTGGCGTGTGGGAAGAAGATTGCGCAGAGAGGCTCCCGATATGCTCATATTGAAGTATTGGACCCCCCTGATGGCTCCTGCGTTTGGCACTATCTGCCGCTTGGCACGCAAAAATGGTAAAACAAAAGTCATTGTTCACCTCGACAACATCACTCCCCACGAGCCACACTTCTACGATCGACCGCTGAACCGCTACTTCCTTCGCTCGGTGGATGGTTTTATCTATATGTCAGAGGCTGTAAATGAGGACCTTCGTACCTACCTGCCCAATGCTAAGGCACGCTTTTCGCCCCATCCGCTCTTCGACAACTATGGTAAAAAACTGCCCCGCGAGGAGGCGTGTGGTAGGTTGGGCTTGGACTCTTCGCTCGGCTATGTAATGTTCTTTGGCTATGTGAGGGACTATAAGGGCTTAGACATACTGCTCGATGCGTGGGCAAGGCTCAAAGCCGAGGGTAAGACCAAAGACAAACGCCTGCTTGTGGTGGGCGAGGTATATGGTGCGGATGATAAGTATCACGCTCAAATAGAACGACTTGGGCTGCGTGAAGATGTGGTGTTCCACAATCGTTTTGTGCCTGACGAGAAGGTTGCCGAGTGGTTCTCTGTGGCTGATATGGTGGCACTTCCTTATAAGTCTGCCACTCAGAGTGGTGTTACGCAGGTGGCATACGCATTTGATGTGCCTATGGTCGTAACCCGTGTGGGTGGCTTGGCGGAAATGGTGCCCGATGATGTGGTGGGCGTACTCTCGGAGGTCAGCGCAGAGAGCGTTGCCGCAGCCATTGCGAAAGTCTACGAGGGGGACAATCTGGAACGCTATCGCGAAGGTGTCCGTAAAGAGAAGCACCGCTTCTCGTGGGAGGCAACGGCAGACAAAATTGAAGAACTGTATGAAGAATTGTAGGCTATTGCCATATTAACAATAAGGTAAGGAGTGGGTGAGAAATTCTCGTGCCCACTCCTTTTTTAACCTATAATTAATGCCGAAAATTTTGGAGATTACGATGATTATATTAATTTTGTAGTAAATACAAATTACAGGTAATACTTAATTGCTAAAACAATGAAGAGAAATTTTTTGCTTATTGCGTTTGTGATGCTCCTTTCGATGTCGTTTGTGGCGTGTGAGCCTTACGAGAATGAGAACGAAAACGGAATTGAGAATGGCGGCAACGGAGGCGAAGGAGAAGGCGAAGGAGAAAATGGAAAAGAGGATGAAGAGACTCCCGCACCTGAGCCCCCTGCGCTCACTTTCGACATTGCGCTGGAAGATATAGGTGTTAATTCGGTAACTATGAGTGTAACACCCTCCGACAATGAAGCGGTATATCTCTACGATATTCTGCAAGTAGAAATTTTTGAACAGCACCACGGGGGTAGCGTTAAGACCTATGTCCAAAACCTTGTGGCAAGTGCCCTCGAAGAGATGGACCTTGAAGCGGTCTATTATCGCATAGGAACGAAGGGCGCAGACTCCTATACCTATCAATCTCTCGCGCCAGACACTGAGTATATAGCCTTTGCTGTGGCTATCAACGTGAACTGCGAGGCGATAGGCGAGGTGGCATCCGAACTCTTCTCCACACAGCCACTTCCCACAACATTCTCGTGGGATGTTACTTTCGATGAGATATTCTACGGGGGTATATCCTTCACGATTACTCCTTCCGACGAGAGCGTACCATACTACTTTACGGTGCGTCCTTATGTCTCCCACGGTAGAGTGATGAACGATGAGAAGTTGTTGGAAACAATTATTGCGGAGGACTATATGATGATTCCATTCTGGGCTACTAAGGGTGTCTACACTTCGACATATGATGTTAATGCCGACTCCAATGACTTCATTCTCTGCTCTGATACGGGCTACGAACTCTTGATTTTTGCATTTGCAGATGGCGAGCCTCTGTCGGAAATCCAACGTTTCCCATTCCGCACCCTCAAACCAGATGTGGAGAGTTTTAGTTTCGACATCACCGTAACGCCCGGTTTGAATAATGCCGTGGTGGAGGTTGCGCCCTCCGACAAGCACACAATGTATCTGTGGGATGTGGTGTCCAAGAACAATTTAGTATCGAACTACAATGGCGATATGGCAAAATTTGTAAAAGCCTACATCGACAATATGATTGGGTCTCAGGGACTCTATGAACTTGATTTTGCGCGTATTATGGGCGATGACTCCTACAACTTCCCAATGTCGTTTGAGCCTTCTACGGATTATATAGTTTGGGCTGTTCAGGTGGACGAGTATGGCAAGGTTGTGGGCGATATAGCCTTAAAGCCATTCAAAACCCTTGCCGAAGACACCCCTGCTGAGGCTCCCCAGAAGAGCCACGCAGCCCCCTCTGTCAAGAGTCGCAAAGTGGCTATTAGACAATAGAGTGTGGCCTTAAAGAAAAATGAAAGTGCGCTCCCGAAACGAGGGGCGCACTTTTTTTTGTTGGTCGCAGAGAGGCGTTTGCTACTCCATATAACCATATTTGCGTAGTCCGCGGCTGCTGTTGCGCCAATTCTCGTCTACCTTGACGTGCAGTTGCAGGAATATCTTCTTGCCCACAAACTTTTCGAGTTCCAGGCGTGCTGCTGTGCCAACCTTTTTGAGCATCTCGCCCTTGCGACCTATGATGATACCCTTCTGCGAGTCGCGGGCGACGTATATGACGGCACTGATACGGTCGATGGTGGGCTCCTCCTTATACTCCTCAATGACAATCTCCACTGAGTAGGGTATCTCCTTGTCGTAGTTGAGGAAGACCTTCTCGCGTATTATCTCGCTGGCAAAAAACCTCATAGGGCGGTCGGTGAGAGTGCCCTCTTCGTAGTAGGGTGCACCCTCGGGCAGAAGAGTCATAATGGTGTCGAAAACACCGCTGATGTTGAAACCTTCGAGTGCCGAAACGGGAATTATACGAGCCTCGGGAAGCCTCTGGTGCCACAACTCCACAAGAGCCTCCAAGCCTTGTTGGTTTGAGAGGTCAATTTTGTTGATAACCACAATGGTGGGTATGGCACTGAGTTTTATCTTCTCTACAATCTCCTCGCTTGCCTCATCGCCTTTTTCGACAGTGTCTGTAACATAGAGTATCACATCGGCATCTTTAAGAGCACCCCTCACGAAACCCATCATACTCTCCTGTAACTTATACGAAGGGCGCAGAATACCCGGAGTATCGGAGTAGACAATCTGAAAGTCCTCGCCCCCAACGATACCCATAATCCTGTGGCGCGTGGTCTGCGCCTTGGCAGTGATGATGGCGAGCCTTTCGCCCACCAGAGCATTCATCAGCGTAGATTTACCCACATTGGGGTTGCCAATGATATTCACAAAACCGCTCTTAAATTTTTTCTCTTTATTTTCCATTTTTCTTCTTGCGACTTTTTATAAAAAGTCGCCCAAAAATTTTTAGTGTAGCCTATGCTCAACCCTAATGGGAGATATGAGAATTATGAGAAAACTTTCAATTCTCAATTCTCAATTCTCAATTCTCATCAGTAGTTCCGTATCCATACCCTTTGTTGCTACCAGCATAAGCACAAACCTGACCACAATGAAGCCTATGAAGGCCACCCATAAGCCCCTATTGCCGAGTACCCCGCGCAGGGCGAAGTAGAGCACAAAGAACGCCACAAGTGCCCAGAAGGTTGTGTTGCGCATAATGCGTGTCTTGGTAGCGCCGATGAGTATGCCGTCTATGAGGAAGGGGATGAAACCCACCAGAGGCACCATAATTATCCACCATATATACTCCCCGGCACACGCCATAATCGTGGGGCTCGAAGTGAACAGACCCAAGATGGGCTCCCACCAGAAGATATAGGCGACAATGTAAATCGCTGCCACCACTCCGCACCACACAGCCAGCAATCTCACACACTTGCGGAATGCCTCTTTATTCCTCTCGCCTATGAACCTACCCGTCAGCGACTCGGCAGCGTAGCAGAACCCATCAAGCATATAGCTAAACAGCATAAAGAGGTTCATCAGCAGTTCGTTAGTGGCAAGTATGGTGTCGCCGAAGCGTGCCGAGAATGCCGTAAAGCAGGTGTAGACAGTGCATACACACAGCGTGCGCAAGAAAGCGTCCGAGTTGATGCGGAAGAATCTCACCAGGGGTTCCATATTTAGGCACTCGCGGAGCGACATCTCTCTAAGGTAGGCTTTGTAGCGCACGGAGATGAAAATCAGCGTTATGAGCAGTGCTGCATACTGCGCCACCACCGTTCCGAGGGCTATACCCGCAACACCCATATCCATACCAAAGACAAACCACAGCGAGGCCCCTACGTTTATCAGGTTGTTAAGAATAGACACTGCCATAGGTGTTGTGGCGTCCTGCATACCCGTCAGCCAGCCGTGCAACGAGAAGATACCTATGGCTGCGGGGGCCGCCCAGATGCGCACAAAGAAGTACTCTGCTGCCAAGGTCATAACACCCTCCGATCCCTCCATAATCTTCATAGCCAGCGACCCTATGGGGCGGTTGAAGATTAGTAGCAGCAGGGCAATGCCGAAGGCGACAAGCATAGAGCGTCCCAGAATGCTTGCGCACTCACGCTTGTTGTCGGCACCGTAAGCCTGTGCCGCCAATCCACTTGTACCCATCCTTAGGAAGGCAAAGTTCCAATATATGAAGTTGAAAATTGCGGTGCCGATAGCCAACGCACCGATAGTTGCATCATCGCCAATCCTACCCGCAATGGCAATGTCAATCATACCCAGCAGAGGGATGGTAACATTGCTCACTATGTTGGGCACCGCAAGGCGCAGGATGGCTTTATTCATAATGTTTCTGTCTGCTCTTAGAAATTTTGACTTAGTATGCGCAACTCTTTGGGCAACAAAGAGTTTGTGCGTGAACCGATACGCTTAGTGAAACCTATGGGCTGACCTTCGAAGAGTAGGAGGTTGAGTCCCTCGCCGAGTGCTGTTACGCACGAGAGTTCCTCCCTGCGGAAGTAGCGCAGCATATCCTCCTCTGTGAGTTCGGCTCTTTGGAAAGCCTCCTTGCGGAGCATTGCCGAGAGTGCCAGCGAGTGGTCGGGGCGGAATTTTTTGCCAAACATCTCACCCACCTTCACGCCCGAAAAGAGGACACTCATCTGCTCCGCAACGGTGCGTACATCCTCCCACAGTGGGGCAGGATAGGCGTAGATACTCTCTCCTATGGTCGCTAAGTGGAGTGGGATGGAGTATTGCAGGTAGCCTGCAATCTCCTTTGCCACCCTCTTATCTACCTCACCAAAGGGGTTTTTGCGAGCCTTCTTGGGAGCTTTGCGGCGCGATGTACTCTCGCCACCTTTGCGCACAATGGCAGCAAACAATCCCTCGCCTTCGGTGCGGTGGGGGTAGAAATGAAAACACTCTGCAACACCTGCCTCGGTGCGGGCTATATTCCACTCCTCGGGGCAGATAATCTCTATCCTCTCGCAGTCAAACTCTCTGCACAGCCACTCCATATTCTCCTCATTCTCAGCTCTGTTGAAGGTGCAAGTGGAGTAGATGAAGATGCCACCCTCGCGGAGCGAAGCCCAAGCATCTGCCATAATGCGTCTTTGGCGTGTGGCACAGAGCCTTACGTTGTCGAGGCTCCAATTCTCGCGTGCCTCCTCGCTCTTGCGGAACATACCCTCGCCCGAGCAAGGTGCATCCACAGCCACCACATCGAACCACCCCTCCAAAGAGCCCGCAAAGTGCGATGGGTCGTTGGAGGTGACAACCGTATTGCCCACGCCCCAACGCATAATGTTGTCGGCAAGTGTCAGAGCCCTCGCGCGTATGACCTCGTTGGCAACCACAAGTCCTCGCTCGCCCATAATGGTGCTATAAAGTGTAGACTTGCCACCCGGAGCGGCGCACATATCCAAGAGGCGCAACCCCTCGGGCACCTCGCCTCCCAAAGCCTGCTCCAACAAGTAGCCCACAAACATCGATGATGCCTCCTGCACATAGTAGCCTCCCGCTTGAAAGTGTCCATCACGAGTAAAAGAGGGACGCTCGGCAAGGTAGCGACCCCAACGACACCAGCTAACCTCCCTGCCCTCAGGAGCGGGGTAGGGTTTGTGGGGATTAACCCTTATGGAGGTGGGCTGCGGAGCACTCTGCAAAGCCTCAATGAGCCTCTGAGCCTCCTCCTCGGGTATCTGCTCCCTCAGGAGTTCTATGAAGTCGGTGTTTGTCATCTCTTGTTTCTGGGGCTTATGAGAGTTATGAGAAAATTCTCAACTTTCGCAAATGCGAGTAAGCGAGAGCAGAGAAAACAAGTTTTCTCTGCCGAGCGTGAGCATTTTAGACGAAAAAAATCTTTTTTCGTCAATTTTCCTAAAACCCAATGGTTCGTACCTCTTTACCCTCGGCTTTGTTGAGTTCTTCGAGGTTGCGGATGATGGTGTCTATAATCTCGGGTTTGCCCACAAAGTCTATCTCATCAATGTTGATAGTAAGCAACTTACCTTTATAAGAGGCAATCCACTCGTTATAGCGGTTGTTGAGCCTTTCGAGATATTCGAGGTCGATATTCTTCTCGTACTCTCTGCCTCGTTTGAGAATTTGGCGTACGAGGGTAGGAACGCTCGCTTTGAGGTAGATGAGAATGTCGGGCGAGGGCACAAGGTCGGTAGCCAGAGTAAAAATCTTCATATAGGTGCCGTAGTCTCTGGTACTCATAAGTCCCATTTGGTGGAGATTACCGGCAAAAATGTGTGCATCCTCATGGATGGTCCTATCCTGAATGACGTTACCCGTACTCTCGGCAAGCATTTGGAGAGTCTGGTTGATGCGGCTACCGAGGAAGAACATCTGAAAGTTGAACGACCAGCGACTCATATCCTCATAGAAGTCGGCGATGTATGGGTTATCAATATCCTCATAGTATGCCTTTGCTCCGTAGTGGGCGGAGAGTATTTCGGTCAGCGAGGTTTTGCCGCTACCGATGTTGCCTGCAATTGCTATATACATAATATTCGGGTGTTGTATGTGTTGTTAGTCTTGTTTATTACTGTTTATCCTCGCATTGTGGAACTCTTTGAGCCTTTCAACATAGTCCCTCGTGCCATTCAGGCGGGGAATTTTGATTTGTCCGCCGAGTCTGCCATCCAAGCGCAATAGCTCCTCGAAGGTGTCTTCCGCAACTACGGTAACTATGGGGCGGAGGAGCGTAAAGTTGTTCTTGCGTTTGGCTGCATAGTCGCTATTCTGTCCCTGCATAGCTCTGTCGAGTGCATCAGTAAAGTGTTCCAACGAGTCGGGTTGCTTGTAGAAAGTTACAACCCACTCGTGCGAGCCCTTAGCCATTTCGCCCTCAATCTCGCCCATAAAAACGGGTGCCATCGTATACTCCTTAATCTCCGCTCCACATTCGTGACACGCCTGCTCCATAGCCCTCTCGGCATTGTCGATGATTATCTCCTCGCCAAAGGCGTTCACAAAGAGTTTTGTCCTGCCTGTGAAGTGGAACTTGTAGGGAGTGGTCTGTGTGAAGCGTATCGTATCGCCAATCATATACCTCCACAAGCCGTTGCTCGAAGTTATAATCATAGCGTAGTTCTTACCTACCTCCACCCCCTCCAAGGGGACAATTTTAGACTTGTCGCCCATCGCATCGGTAGGCATAAACTCATAGAAGCAGTTGTAGTCGAGCATCAAGAGCATCTCGTCCGTAAAGGGCTCCTCGGCAATGCCAAAGAAGCCTTCGCTGGCGTTGTAGGTCTCAATATACTTCATATTCGCCGAGGGAATGAGTTTCTCGAACTGACGTTTATATGGCTTGAAACTCATACCACCGTGCACGAAGAGTTCCAGGTTGGGCCATACCTCCAACAGGTTATCCTTACCCGTATATTTGAGTATGCGCTCAATCATCACAAGGTTCCAACTCGGTACACCCGCCAAACTCCTCACATCCTTTTTGGTGCACCTCTCACAGATGAGCCTTACCTTCTTGTCGAAGTCCGCCAACAATGCAATACTTTTATGTGGCTCGCGGATGGGTGCTCCGATGGCGGGAGTATTGTCGATGAGAATGCTCGAAAGGTCGCCACTCGGTATAATATCGCCTTTCTTCTCCAACTTCTTGCTGCCGCCAAGGATGAGTGTCTTACCCAAGTAGGCTCCGCCATTGGGGTAGAGATGGGTATAGATGGCTGCCACATCCAGCGGTCCTTGCATATGGGAGTCCCTGAGTCCTTGTTTGGTCAAAGGCAGGTATTTGGATGTGCCCTCGGTGGTGCCCGACGACTTGCTGAACCACCCCACCGGGCGGTTCCAAGTTACACACTTCTCGCCCTTTTGCATACGCTCCACCCAGGGCTGAAGATCCTTATACTCCATTACGGGTATCCTCTTGCGGAACTCTGAGTAGGACATACCACGATAAATGCCATACTCCCTACCAAAGACGGTCTGCTCACCAGCCTTTACAAGTCGGGCATATTGCTCCTGCTGTACCTCGTGGGGATGTTGTTTGAAGTGCTCAATCTTCCTAAGGCGTGGAGCAAAGTAGAGTTG
The DNA here is from genome assembly GCA_937911745.1 of uncultured Alistipes sp. GTDB lineage: Bacteria > Bacteroidota > Bacteroidia > Bacteroidales > Rikenellaceae > Tidjanibacter. The sequence goes on from CALDPX010000006.1 coordinate 17,927, forward strand.
TAGGAGTCTGTTTACAAGTTTCATCTTTCTTTGTCTGTTTTCTTCTTTCTTGGTTATTCAGCTTATGGGTTGGTGTCTGAGAGAAGTGTGTTTGGGTGAGTGTTTGGGTGTTAGTTGAAGAACTTGCCTATTTTGCCTATCGCTCCGGGCAGCGCAAAGACTACCACACGGTCGTAGGCGTTGATTTGGGTTGCGCCTCCAACAAGGAATACATTGTCTGCCCTCACGATGCCGCCAATAGTAGCATCGACAGGAAAACCAAGTTCGGAAACAGGTACCTTTGTGGCGGGTGAGTTGGGTTTGACAATAAACTCCAAAACCTCCGCCTGAGAGCCCGTAAGGCAGCGAATAGCCTGTACGTCCGTATTCATAGTGAAACGAAATATGTTGCTTGCAGTGACCATCTTTTTGTTGATGATCGTATCGATACCGATGCTCTCGGCGATGTTGATGTAGTTGAGGTTTTCGACCTCGGCAATAACCTTCTTGACACCCATCCTCTTGGCAATCATAGCCGTAAGGATGTTGGTCTCGCTCCTTCCGGTAACTGCCACAAAGGCGTCCATACTCTGCAATCCCTCCTCCAACATAGCCTCAATGTCTCGTCCGTCCTCATTGATAATGAGTGTGCTATCGAGAATCTCTGCAAGCCTATATGCCTTCTCGGCGTTGTACTCTACCAGTTTTACGCCAAGTTTGTCCTGCAACTCCAAGGCAATACGAACACCCACTTTACTGCCTCCCAAAATCATAACATTCTCAATAGAAATATCGGTCATACCGCTATACTCCACAAGGCGAGAGGTATCCAATACGTTAGTGATGACATAGATGGTGTCACCCTCGTGATAGATGTCGTCGCCGTGGGGAATTATGGTTTGTTCGTTGCGTTCGATGGCAACTGTGCGGAATTTCACACCCGTCATCTGTTCGTTTACTTCCATAATCGAGTGGTCGATAAAGGGAGAACCAGCCTCCAACTTGAAAACCGATAGGGCAAGTTTGCCGCCCGAAAAATCGACATACTCCGTGGTAGAAGAGTGGCCCAATAGGTTGACAACCTCCAAGGCGGTGACCTTCTCGGGGTAGAAGATATAGTCGATTCCCATATTGATAAATACCTCCTTGTTATTGGGCTCGAGGTACTCGTTGTTGTCTATGCGTGCAATGGTCTTCTTTGCACCCAACTGCTTGGCAAGCATAGCGGAAATAAGGTTAGGACTCTCCTCGCGATTGACGGCAATGAAGAGGTCGGCCTTGCGTACCGAAGCCTTTTTGAGCGTGGCAAAGGTTGTGCAGTCGCCCTCAATTGCCACCACATCTGCCACAGCAGTGACATCTTCGAGCAACTTGGGATTGTCGTCAATGACGGTGATGTCGTGGGAATTCTCGCCCAACATTCGCGCAAGGTGGCTTCCAACCTCGCCTGCTCCTGCAATAACTATTCGCATAGTGTGGTCGTTTTTGGGTTGTTTTGAAACCTCAGTAATTTTTTTGTCCCTCATCGGGGTGCAATATCACGCAAAAATACTATTTTTGTGCGAAAACAACCAATTTTTACTAAGGAAATGTCGGCAACTTTTGTAGTAATTCTCATAAGTATCGGTGTGGTGGGCTTTTTTGTGCTCGCCCTCTCGCTCACACAGATGATTAAAGGACACCCCATACAGTCCGAAATATCCACCAATCCCAATATGAAGGCTCTGGGCATAAAGTGCGCTATGCAGCAAGAACGCGAGGCACAAATGGAGGCTATGGGCTTGGAGTCGTGCGACACCAATCCAGATTGTAATGGTGAATGTGGCGCGTGTGCAGCGGTAAATAACCAATCTCGCGGGTAAATTTTGCACCGCACTGCGATAGGCGAGTTCCTCATTTGCGCTAAGCAAACTGCGGACTCGCCTTCTTGTTTGGCACAAAATTTCCTCCGCGATATTGATTATTTTTATAGTCTAATGTCTGATGTCTAACGTCAATAGTACTAAGGCTTATAGGGCGTTTAAGGAGTTTAACGACTTTAATGTTCTTCCTGCCCCAAAGCGCACAAAAAAAAGAGGAGAACTCGCGTTCTCCTCTTTGGGGTGACTGATGGGGCTCGAACCCACGACATTTGGAACCACAATCCAACGCTCTGCCAACTGAGCTACAGTCACCATCTGAGGTCTTCTCTCTACCTTGTAGCGAAGACCTGTGACGGACTACTACAAACCGTTAACGTGAACCTGCAAGCCGCTTTTGAGGTTGGCTGCTTTGTTCTTGTGAATGACGTTCTTCTTTGCGAGTTTGTCCAACATAGCAGCCACTTTGGGAAGAAGTGCCTCGGCAGCGGCTTTGTCAGTGGTACCACGCAATGCCTTCACAGCGTTACGAGTTGTCCTGTGGTAGTACTTATTCGCAACCCTGTGTGTCTCGGTTTGGCGAATACGTTTTTTAGATGACTTGTGATTTGCCATAGTTATTTGTTTTTTATAATTTTTTTGTCTTGCAGCCCATAGCAGAGTCGAACTGCTCTTTCAAGAATGAAAATCTTGCGTCCTAACCGATAGACGAATGGGCCCCGCCTACAATACGTAGGTTGCTTTTTAGCGGTGCAAAGGTAACTAAAAAATGGTAATTTGCAAACTAATTTTCAATTTTTTCACTTTTTTAATCTAACATTGCCACGCTCGCGGTCGAATTCTATCTGGGCGCTATCGAAAATTCTCTGCATAACTCCCTCTTCTATAAGCATTTCCGCTGTGCCATAGTGGAACTTGCCGCCCTCAATCACAGCTATCGTATCGCAAAGTTCAATGGCTATCGACAGGTCGTGAGTAGAAAAGAGAATACACTTACCCTCCTTATGTGCCAACCTTTTGAGTAGCAGGCAAATCTCGTACTTATTGGGCAGGTCGAGAAATGCAGTGGGCTCATCCAGGAGGATTATGGGCGTATCTTGTGCCAATGCGCGGGCTATCATCACTCGTTGGCGTTCGCCATCGCTGAGGCTATCCATCGAGGACTCCGCAAAGTGCTCCATACCCACCAATCTGAGCGACTCGCGCACCTTGGTCTTATCCTCCTCGGTGAGTCTGCCCACCCAATTTGTATAGGGTGCCCTGCCGAGCGACACCACATCCCAGACGTGCAAATTCTGTACCCTCACATCCTCTGTCGACACAAAGGCTATGCGGCTGGCTACTTCCCTCATCGTGAGTTCCGAAGCGTCCATACCGCCAATGGTTATATGTCCCTTTTGGGGTTTGGCAAGGGCGGCAATGGTGCGTAGCAGGGTACTCTTACCCGTGCCGTTACGACCAATCAGTGCCGTCAGTTCGCCCCAGCCGAAGCCAACGCTCGCATCAGCCATCAACACTCTCTCCCCGTAGCCGAGTGTCACATCGTGCAGCTCGATTGTATATATGCGTTCCATATCTGCCATAGTGCTCTACATCATCATTTTACGGTTGCGGAATATGACGATAATAACAATGGGAATACCCACAAGTGCCGACACGGTGTTGATGGGCAGCGAGAGGTCGCTCGCCGGTAGCGAGGAGGCTATATCGCACAGTAGCATAATGGTCGTGCCGCACAGCATTGTGGCGGGCACCAGCACTCTATGGTCTGCCTCGCGGAATAGCATACGGGCAACGTGTGGCACCGCCAAGCCTACAAAGCCGATGGGACCGCAGTATGCCGTAACCGTACCCGCAAGGAGTACCGTAGTGAGTGTAACCATCAATCGTGTGCGCCTAATGTTGAGTCCCATTGTGCGGGCGTAGTTCTCGCCCAAAAGGAGTATGTTGAGCGGTTTGATAAGCAGCACCGAGAGTACCAATCCCACAACAATAACGGGCACAACCACACATAGTTGAGATAGTGTAACGCCACCAAGCGAGCCCATAGTCCATACCACATACGACTTCAAGGCTCCCTCGGGCGAGAGGTACTGCATAATCTCCACCAGAGCCGAGGCTGCCGAGCCGAACATCATACCGAGAATGAGCACCGTCATAATGTTTTTGATGCGAGCAGTAACCGCCATAACGACCATCATAATAGCAGCCGAGCCTATCCACGCTGCGCCTGCAACGCCCACATTCTGAACTACGGGGTTGGCGGTCGAAATGCCCAGCAGGGGCAGTCCCAATAGCATTATCGATACGCCCAAACTTGCGCCCGAACTGACACCCAACACATAAGGTCCTGCCAGGGGGTTGCGGAAGAGGGTTTGCATCTGCAAGCCCACCGTAGAGAGTGCTGCGCCCGCAAGCAATGCCATAACAGCTTTGGGTAGTCGGAAGTTGCGGATAATTAGGCTTGTAGCATCGCCTTCTGCGCCCGAGCCCCACAGCCCACGCCACACCTCGTCAAGTGGTATGGCGACCGAGCCCACAGCCAAATCCACCACAAAGAGCAGTAGAGTGGCCACAGCAAGAGCGGAGAAAAGTATGGTGTTGCGTTTTGTCATCTGAGTTGTTCGTAGTAGTAAAGCGTGTGTCCCTCAGCCACTTCGGGGTGCAATATGGCTATAACGTCTGCCAAGACCACATCTGCCCTGAGGGCGCCGCTCTCCCAGAAGTCGCTACCTCCTGCCGAGGTACCCAGCGCGGTGCAATTGTAGACATTCCCGCTTTTGACCACATCGGTTGAGGCAAACTTGGGGTTGGTGGCAACAAGTTGACTAATAGTGCGGGCTTCGTTGGGGTTGAGCCAAAAGTCCGCCTGCGAGAGGAATATGTAGGCACTCTCGCCACTTATCGGGCGCGAGGTTGTGCTCTTGCCATCGCTACACAGCCACTCGCCACCCGCATCCTCAATGAGTCTTACGATATAGCTCCTGTCGGCAGGCACAAACCACACGTCTTTATAGGGCGAGTTGAGCATCACCTTCGGGCGACTTGCTATGTCCAACATCCTGAGCCTTAGGCTCTCGTAGCGTTCGGCAATAGTGCCGAAAAGTTCCTCGGCTGTGCCCCTTACATCGAAAATCTCGCCCAATGCGACCACCCATTCGCTCTTGCCCAGAGGGGTTGTCTCGGCGTGGTCGGCAATATAAACATAGGGTATTTTCAGTTCCGAGAGTTTGGCGGTCATTGCGCTATTCTCGCCCGAGGTACCATATATAAATACTACATCGGGGCGTAGTGATGCCAGCACCTCGTAGTTGATATTGCTATCGTAGCCCACCTCGCGCACCTTGCCCTCGGCAATGCCCTCTGCAATATGGCTGTTGGTGATATACTCCGCACCACTCACACCATAGATGCTTCCCACAGCCCCCAGCGCGTCCACAAAGGCTATGTGGCTCGATGACATACAAACCACCCTCTCGGGGGCAGCCTCAATCACCATACCTCCGAAGCCTTCGGGGGCCTGCTCGCCATTGCGACTGATGAAAACCTCCTTGATGACACCTTCGGCACCCTGCCAGGGTGCAAGAACTCGCAGAACGGTAGAGGCACCCTCGGTGGCGAGAATCTCGAAACCCTCTGCCGTCATAGGAGTATAGACCGCCTCGCCCCACTCGTATTTTGTGGTACCCTCAGGGCACCCCCACAAGCCTACGAGCGTGACAAATGCAACTATGTATCCTGCAACTTTACGCATAGACCACAAAGATAGAGTTAAAAGTTGAAAGTTGAAAGTTGAGAAATAAAAAAAATCCCCCTCGATATTGAGGGGGATTTTTTGAATTTTCGCAAATGCGATTAAGCGAGAGCAGAGGCTACTTGCAGACTATGCCGAGCGGGAGCATTTTAGACAAAACTCTGTTTTGTCAATTCTCTACAACTCGGTCTTCCACAAGCCGTGGAGGTTGCAGTATTCGTAAACCGCAACGGGTTTCCTGCCACATACGCACACCTCTGCTACGGGTTTGTCCGTAAGGTCGATGCGTGTGCCGCCGTCCTCAAACTCCACATACACAAAGGCGATGTGGTGCTCGGGGAGCATTGGGTGCTCGGTGCTGCCTACCTTGATGCGCAACTTGCAGTCGTCAACTTTCTCCACCACGGGGAGGTGTTTCTCTACGCTTGCCTCAACGGTGCCGGGGATGAGTTCGGTCATCTTCTCGCCACAGCAAAAAGGAGTTACTTTGCCATCTACTGCCTTGATAATCACGTTACCACAATGATTACACTTATAAAACTTGGTTGCCATATTTTCAGTTGTTTTTATTTGTTAAACTTGTTATTCGTATTTCTTTGTTACAAAGATAATACCAACGAATCAAAAAATCAAATCGGAAATTTTTATGATGCGATAAGTTATTCTTATGAGTCTTGTGGAGGTCGGGAGGAAAACAAAACGAGGACTGCAATTTTGCAGTCCTCGTTGTTGGTAGCGAGACCCAGGATTGAACTGGGGACCTCATGATTATGAATCATGCGCTCTAACCAGCTGAGCTATCTCGCCGTTTGCTCGAAAAGCGGTGCAAAGATAACGCTTTATTTTTCCCCTGCAAATTTTTTTAAGGTATTTTTTTTGCATAGCAACCACTAAAAGAGTTTTTGCTATGAAAAAGAACCTATCACAGAGCCCCGTACGATTGCTCGACGGGCTCGCTATTTTTGCAAGTTTATTGTTGCTGTTTTCGCTCTCTGTCGATATTGTCGAGCGCAAAACCTACATCCTCTCGGCAGGCGTTGAGGAATTACAACTCTTCGTTTGTATGATATTTATTATCGATTATGTGGTGCAGACAATGATGGCGCGTAATCCCAACCGCTACTTCCGCCGCAACATCCTGCTGCTACTCGTTTCGATACCCTATTTGAATATGTTGGAGTGGGGTGGGGCGGAACTACCCAAGGGGCTCTACATAGTGCTCAAATGTCTGCCTATGGTACGAGGTGCGGTGGGCGTCTACCAACTCATCGACTATGTTACTCCTTCGCGTGTTAGCGCCATAATGTGGAGTTATATAGTTCTCATCATACTCTTTACCTATCTTTCGTCGCTCATATTCTACTCCTACGAGGAAGTGGTAAATAGTGCCGTAGATAACTTCGGTACAGCCCTCTGGTGGGCGGGGCTTAACGTTACGACGGTTGGCGCACCGCTCTTTGCGGTCACTCCCGTTGGTAAGATACTTACAGTGTTGCTGCCCGCTATGGGTATGATACTCTTCCCGCTGCTTACGGTATATGTTACCCACCTTGTGCAGAGGAGTAGAGTGCGTTAGGGCTTTGATTTCCCTTTAATAAAAAAGTGTGTATTTCGTAATTCCAATGAGTTGAAATTAATGAAGCTCACGTCGATTTTTTTTTGGGGGGGGACAATAAATTATTTGGGCTCGGCAGTTTTGCCGAGCCCACGATTTTGACATACATAGTTAGGCGTTATTTGCTCGTTGCAAAGCCTGGTGCGGTTAGGGGCAGTTCGCCGCCCTCGGGGGTGACGAGCACTGCGCCTCGTTCGGTGATGTGACCAATGACATCCACACCGCCAAAGTGCAGCACTTTATCCCTCATCTCCAACGGAACGGTAAAAAGGAGTTCGTAGTCCTCGCCACCGTTGAGCATAGCCACAATGGGGTCGGCGTGGAGTTCCTCTGCCATTGCACGAGTCTCGGCAGCGATGGGTATGCGCTCCAAGTAGAGCCTTACGCCACATCCCGACGCCTTGCAGAGTTGCAGAGCATCCGAAGCCAAACCATCTGTGAGGTCTATCATTGACGAGGGGATGATACCCTCCTGCTCCAAAGCCTTCACAATATCGGTCCTCAGGTCGGGTTTGAGCCAGCGACGTAGGATATATTCGTGCCCCTTAAAGTCGGGCGTTGGGTTGGGATGACCATCCAAAGCAATGCGCTCACGTTCCAAGAGGTGAAGTCCCATATAGGCAGCTCCCAGGTCGCTGGTGATGCACACAAGGTCATTGACCTTGGCTCCCGAGCGTCGCACAAGCCTCTCCTTTGCCACATAGCCCACAGCCGTAACACTCAGAGCAAGACCATTAATCGAAGCCGTAGTGTCGCCACCCACAAGATCTATGGAGTATTCCTTGCACGCAGCCCTAATGCCCTCGTACAACTCTTCGAGATGCTCTACTGCAAAGCGTGCCGACACGCCTATCGAAACGGTCACTTGGCGTGGTGTGCCGTTCATTGCGATGATGTCGCTTGCGCCTGCTACAACCAACTTATAGCCAAGGTGTTTGAGAGGAAAATAAGTGAGGTCGAAGTGTACGCCTTCGAGCATCATCTCGGTCGAAAGCAGCATATATCCCTCGCCCGCATCTATCACTGCGGCGTCGTCGCCTATGCCTACAATACTGCTCTGTTGAATACACTCCACACTGCTTGTTAGGCGGTCTATGAGCCCAAAGTGCCCCAACTCGGAAATTTCTGTACGTTTGCTCATACTCTTTTGTCGCTCAATGATTGAATTTTTGGCAAAGATAATAAAATTTTTAAGTAACGAGGGGGATTATTCTCGGATTAATGTGTATATTTGCGCTCGTGAAATTAAAAATCACGTTTTCGGCGTAAATGAAAAATATAGTACTTTTTGGACCTCCAGGAGCAGGAAAAGGCACCCAGGCGGTAAAGTTGGTTGAGAAGTATGGCTTTAACCACATCTCAACCGGTCAGGTCATTCGTAATGAAGTGAGCGCTCAGACGCCCGCAGGCAAAAGAGTGGAGGAGTGTATCGCACGAGGCGAGTTTGCTCCCGATGACCTTGTAATTGAGATTGTTAAGCACTTTATGGCCACCCACCAAGATGTGGAGGGTAGTATCTTTGACGGTTTTCCCCGCAACACATATCAGGCAGAGCAGTTCGACCTCTTGATGGAGGAGTGGAATAGCAAAGTGGACGTTATGCTCTCGCTTGAAGTGCCCGAGGAGGAACTCATACAGCGACTCTTGCTAAGAGGCAAGGATAGCGGTAGAGCAGACGACGCCTCGGAGGAGGTCATCCGTAACCGCATACGCATCTACAACGAGCAGACGGCACCACTTGCAGACTACTATGCAAAGCAGGGTAAGCACGTTGCCATTAACGGTGTGGGCACGGTAGAGGAGATTTTCGCCCGCCTCTGCGAAGCAGTCGATAAACTCGAATAGAATTCAAAATGCAAAATTCAAAATTCAAAATTTAGGTGCGGTTGCTTTTGCAGCCGCACCTTTTTTGGACAGACCTCTCCCGCCTTCGGCACCCTCCCCTAACTCAGGGGAGGGAGTTCCCTAAGCAGAAAAAAAACGCCGATGACGAGGCAGATGCAAGGCATACGAGAAAGCGGAGGCCGCAGTTTGCCTTCCCCAAGCAGTAAAATCGCAGAGAACGGAGGGATTTTTGTGCCAAACCCAAGACCTAACGCGAGTAGAATATCGCTGAGGGAATTTTTTGCGAAATAAGAAGGCGGCTCCGCAGTTTACTGAGCGTAAATGAGGAAGCCGCCTTTGAAATTTGGTGAAAAATTCACCAGCGAGATTCACTCGCTACCAATTCAAGATGCGCTTAAAATCATAATCCTCAGGATTAGCAACATAAGCCTTTGCAGCCTCGTAATCCTCGGGGGTAATGTAGCAAAGAATGTTGTTTACCAAGCCCTGGAACTGGTCGCCATCGGGATTAACCAAACGGGGAGGAATCTTGCCGGTGGTGGGGTCTTGGAGGTCTTTGAGGTAGAGTTGGCTAATCTGACCATCCTGAGCCACATAGACCATACAGCCGGTCTTACCCTCGCTGAACAGTTTGTAGACACCCATACCGAGTGTGGTGCAATACAACAGGTCGCTTGCAACGGGAGTCTGGCAACGTACCTCGTAGCCAATCTCTACGGGACGCGATTTAACCTTGATTTTGAGTGCTTTGAGTTTCTTCTCCAAAATCTCGTTGAAGACGTGAGCCTTCGACACCTTGCCAAGTTCGGGGTGACCGTGCTCATCGTAGGAGAAGTTCACACCTGCGTTCTTAATCTCCTCGTCCGAGAGGCTGTGGAATACGCCCTCCGACACCATTGCTGCGCCGTAGTCCATACCCATGATTTTACGCTTAATGATGGACGAGATAACGAGGTTTACAATCTTGTCGATGGTGATCTCGGTCTTGTTGAACATCTCGGGGATGACAATCATAGGATAGTGGCAAGCAGCACCAATACCGCAAGCCAAGTGACCTGCCGAGCGACCCATAGCGGCGATGATGAACCAGTTGCCGCTGGTGCGAGCATCCGAGTAGACAGCCCTACCAATCACAGCACCCTTGTCCATTGCCGACTCGTAGCCAAAGGTGGGAGCACCCGCGGGCAGAGGAAGGTCGTTGTCGATGGTCTTGGGAACATGGATGTTGGCGATGGGGTACTTCTTGGCTTCGAGGAACTTAGCGATACGGTTTGCTGTCGAAGCAGTGTCGTCGCCACCTACGGTAACAAGCAGTTTAATGTTGTTATCCTGGAAGAATTTGAGGTTGAAGTTGTTCTCAAAATCTGCATCGGTGGGTTTGAAACGGCTCATTTGGAGGTACGAACCGCCCTGATTGAAGATGTCGTCTGCACGACGGAAGTCGATATCCTCGTAGCGGGCATCAGACTTGAAAAGACCGGTGTAGCCCTCGTGAAGACCGATTACACGGTAACCTTTGGTGATGAAAGTTTTGGCAACTGAGCCCACAACGGTGTTCATACCGGGAGCAGGACCGCCACCTGTAAGAATAGCAATTGCTTGTTTCATAAGTGTTTATATTAATAGTTCAACGTGTTCTGTTGTATGCTTGGTAGTACTTTCCTCCAACCAAGCATACAAAGGTAAGAACATTTTTCAAATTTTTTAATAATCTCGGCGATTTTTTAAGTTATTTAAGACTCTTAGCCTTGTGGAAAATATAATAAGCAAAAAAACGTTATATTTGCACAAATGAAACGCTTGGGGTTGATAGTAGCTTTGGTGTTATGCGTGGTGGGCGAGGCAGAGGCTCAGCGGTCACGTACTCCTCGCAGCGTTCCGTACTCTCGCTATGGTGGTGGGTATATTGCGGGTACGGAGGTCGACCACATAACGGGCGACACCGCCTATGTTGTGCAACTATCCGACATCATAGAGTTCAAATCCATTGGCGACATAAAGCGTCACAAGCGACTGATACGCAACGTAAAAGCCGTATATCCCTATGCCGTGGATGCCCGCAACCTCTTTCGTGAACTTACAGCACAACTTGACACCATAACGTCGGAAAAGGAGCGTAATAGAATTACTAAGGCTCTCGAAAAAGAGCTCATTAGGCGATATACCCCTGTGCTCGAAAAGATGACCTACTCGCAGGGCAAGATACTCATACGCCTCATAGATCGCGAGACGGAGCGTACCTCGTATCAGATTTTGGAGGAGTTTCGCGGTAAATTTGCCGCCAAATTTTGGAACACCATCGCCCGCATCTTCCGAGCCAATCTAAAACAAGAGTATGACCCCACGCAAGGTGAAGATAAACTCATCGAGCAAATCATCATTCTCTACGAGGCAGGGCTACTGTAAGACAGGAGCGACACCGCAGTTTGCTTAGCTCAAATGAGGCGTCAGAGTGTCCCTTTCATGCCGGGATTTTTCCCACCAAAAAAACGCAGAGAGCGGAGGAATTTTTGTGCCAAACAAGAAGGCGAGGCATCGGAACGATGCTTTTGTGAGGGTGGTACTCCCCACCCAAAAAACGCATATAAGCGAGCGGATTTTAGGCGGGGTCGTAACGACCCTTTCGTGCTGGGATTTCTCCCCTCCAAAAAAACGCAGAGAGCGGAGGAAATTTTGTGACAAACAAGAAGGCGAGTCCGCAATTTACTAAGCGTAAATGAGGAACTCGCCTATCGCAGTGCGGTGCAAAATTTACCCGCTATATGCGTTTTTTATTTTTTGTTGATAATCGCCTTACAATCCTCCAACGTCATCGCTAGAGGGTCTTTGGTCTTGGGAATACGGTAGTTCTTGCCGCCAGAGTGGATGTAGGGACCATACATACCCGTGAGGATAACCACATCGGGAGCGTTGTCGAAGGTCTTGATGGGTGTCTTAGCACTCTTATCCTGCGCTTTTTTCTGCTCGATGAGTTCCACAGCACGCTCATAGCCGATGGTATAGGGGTCGTCGCTCTTGGCGAGTGACACAAACTTTCCATCGTAGCGCACATAGGGTCCGAATTTACCCACGCCCACAACAATCTCCTTGCCATCCAATTCACCCAAGGTGCGGGGTAGTGCGAAGAGTGCGAGAGCCTCTTCGAGGGTTATAGTGGCTATGAGTTGGTCTTTTTTGAGTGAGGCGAAGCGTGCTTTGTCGCCATTTTCGCCGCCTATCTGCACCATAGGACCATAGCGACCTATGCGAGCCGACACGGGCAGACCGCTCACAGGATCCATTCCGAGATGTCGTTCAGAGTTGTTCTGTTTTATTTGGCTTTCAAGCGCACTCTCGACCGTTTGGTGGAAGTCGCCATAGAAATCGGCAATCATTTTGGTCCACAACTCCTTACCCTCGGCAATGGCATCAAACTCTTTTTCCACCGTGGCTGTGAAGTTATAGTCAAGGATTTTGGGGAACTGTTCCTCCAAATAGTCGTTCACTAGCATACCGATGTCCGTGGGAGCGAGTTTACCTTTCTCTTTGCCCACCACCTCGCTAAGTGTTTTTTCGGTGAGTTTACCTTTTGCTATGGTTATTTGGTCGTAGGAGCGCCTTGTGCCCTCTTTGTTCTGCTTGATGACATAGCCGCGTGTGATGATGGTGGAGATGGTGGGAGCATAGGTCGAGGGACGACCGATGCCCAACTCTTCGAGTCTCCTCACCAGCAGAGCCTCACTATAACGGTAGGGCTGCTGCGTGAACTTTTGAGTTGCTGTGGCATCTTTCAGTGCGAGCACTTCGCTCATATTGATGGCAGGTAGCACAGCATTCTCGCTTTCGTTTTCGTCATCGGAGGACTCTGTGTAGAGTTTGATGAAGCCATCGAATCGCATACTCTCACCCGTAGCCACAAAGTGCTCCGTATGTCCGCCAATCTCGATGGTTACCACAGTGCGGTCTATTTGCGCAGGAGCCATCTGCGATGCCAGCGTGCGTTTCCAAATGAGTTCGTAGAGTCTTTTTTCGACCGTAGTACCCTCAATGGTGTTACGGTCTATGTAGGAAGGGCGTATGGCCTCGTGTGCCTCTTGTGCGCCCTTGCTCTTTGTTTTGTATACTCTCCACGAGTGGTATTCTTCGCCAAACTGAGCCACAATAGCCTCTTTGGCAGCTGCCATGGCCTGTCGAGAGAGGTTTACAGAGTCGGTACGCATATAGGTAATGTAACCACTTTCGTAGAGTTTTTGTGCCACGCTCATAGTCTGTGCCACACTCATCGAGAGTTTGCGGCTCGCCTCTTGTTGGAGTGTGGAGGTCGTGAAGGGTGGGGCAGGGAATTTCTCGGCGGGCTTAGACTCTACACCAACAACCCTGAACTCTACACCTGCAATACTTTCGAGGAACTTTACGGCTGCCTCGCGGGTGTCGAATCTCTTATCGAGGTCTGCTTTGAAGACCTTGCCGTCAGCTGCCACAAAGCGAGCTGCAACCTTATAGAATGCAGTAGCCTTGAAGTCGATAATCTCCCTTTCGCGCTCCACAATGAGTCTTACGGCAACGCTCTGCACTCTGCCTGCCGAGAGAGAGGGTTTTACTTTTTTCCACAACACAGGTGAGAGTTCAAAGCCAACCAATCTGTCGAGCACTCTGCGAGCCTGCTGGGCATTCACAAGGTTCATGTCCACCCTACGAGGTGACGCGATGGCTTCGAGGATGGCGTTTTTGGTAATCTCGTGAAAGACAATACGTTTTGTTTGCTCTATGGGCAGTCCCAGTACCTCGGTAAGGTGCCAAGCGATAGCCTCTCCCTCACGGTCCTCATCAGATGCAAGCCAAACGTTCTCTGCTTCCGAGGCGAGTTTTTTGAGTTCGGCTACGGTTTTCACCTTTTCGGGTGAAATCTCATAGGCAGGAGCGAATCCTTTCTCTACATCCACACCGATGCCCTTTTTGGCAATATCGCGGATGTGACCATACGAGGAACACACCTTATACTCCTTGCCCAAGAATTTCTCTATTGTTTTAGCCTTTGCAGGGGACTCAACGATTACCAGATTTTTCTGTTGCATTGTGTTGTATATCAGCGTTTTTTTGTTACATTCTTTCCGTTGGTTGGAGCCAGCCAGTGGGAGGCTCTGTGAGTTGGGTTACTACCCATACCTATATTTAATGTTCGCAAAGATAATCCACCGTTGCGATTTTTCAAAACAATGGGGCACCGTTTTTTTGGCGCCCCATTGTTATTTTTTCTTTTTGGTATGCCTATTTTCCTATGACTGTATAGGTTACATCGAATCTTATGCGGCTCTCTGCATTGTCCATATCGAGCGCCACCACACCCTCATTCAAAAGGTCGTAGGCATCCATACCGAGCGTTATCCTACGGCTCACTTCTCCATCCTTATCGGCAATCAGTTCCTGCAAGTAGAGCGATAGGTCCATGGTGTAGTAGCCGTGGGTGCGGTTAAGGTAGCCTCCATAGATGAGTTCTGTCTCGTAGGTTGCCTCGTAGATGTAGGCATAGTCAGGCACGGATGTTAGTTTAGAGTAGTTGGTGTAGGTTCCCAGACGCTCGGGTGCTACGTCGTAAAGCGTGTAATCGTCACTCTCCAAATCGACATAGAGCGTTGCCTGATTGATGAATATGCTGCCATCTTCGGGGCAAAGAGCCCTAAGCGACTCTACAAACTCCTCGCCAAACTCCAAGGTTGTTGCAACGCCCATAAATCCCTGCACATACCCCCTTGCGACAGGGTTTTCGAGCGGCTTATCGGATGTGATATTGTAGTTAATGTTCTCGCTACCCTCCATTGCTGTAAAGTCATACTCCACAGCCGTTGCTGCCTTTTGGTTACTATATGTGGTGTTGTTGGTTATGTCGAAAGCTCTCACAATGATGTCCTCCACTAACTCGGCGTCGTCGCCTTGGGGCACATAGTGACCATAGAGAATGAGGTAACTTGCAGGACCCTCGGTAGCGTCCCATTGGAGGTTCATACCATAGATGGCAGCATCGTCGGGCGACTCGCCTGCGGGAGTGATACACAAGCCATTGAAGGTCTGCAAAAAGAGTGTATCATCCTCATATATGTCGGTTTTGTTCCATAACTCGTCAATAAACTCCTGTGCGAAAGTCGCATTTTTCACCCTAAGGCTTAGGGTGTCGAACTGTGTTGCACCTTGTGGTTTGCCGACAAATTTACAAGAGAACATAGGCTCCGAGTCGATATACTCCTCTATTTTTGTGCCGTTGTAGTAGGTACTATCTCTTTCGAGCATCTTGCGCACTCGATAGATATCAAAGGTTTGCTCTTTGAGTGTGTCGCCGCCAACGGTTTTCATTCCGAGTACAATGGCAAGCGAATCGGGCAAGGACTCCACGTTATCATACTCAATGGTGTCGGAACTGATGGCGTGTGTAAACTGTACCAATGCCGAAGCCTTGGTCTTTGCGCCATAGTTTCTGTCGGTCATCTTGCCGAAATAGGCATAGTCCAAACTGCTCGTCGAGATGGAGTCGGTGTAGGTGAGGTAACTTTCGATACCCTCTTCAAGAGTGGCAAATCTTACCTCGAAATCCTGAGTTGGAGGGATAATGTTGGTACCCAGATTGTCATTAATCTCGGTACACGAAGCACAAAAAAGCACAAGTGTCGACAAGATAACCTTGCCGACACCTTTGCGGTGTATTTCCTTAGAGAATAGAGTCATAGAATTCTTTATACTGCGTAAGTTTCTCTTCTTCGGCTATGTCGCCCGTAGGACGCAACACCTTTTTGCCACTCTTGGCGAGGTATTCCTCAACCTCGGCAGGCAGGTGTTCTGCCTCAACAACAATGCCGTCTGCATTGTCAATAACGAGTTTTACAACATTTTGGTATGTGAGAGCTTCTTCGCCTAACATTTCGGCAGGTACGCCCTCGCCCATCATAGTCGAGCGGAACGCTTCGCCCCACACACCCTCAAACATATCGTCATAGATACTGAATACCACCTTGGCATCCGCAAAGAGTGGGTCGTCTGTGTAGCAGTTCCTCAGATAGAGAGGCACAGCAGCGGTAAACCATGAGTGGCAGTGTACCACATCGGGCTTCCAGCGCAGTTTCTTGACGGTTTCGAGCACGCCGCGAGCAAAGAATATTGCCCTTTGGTCGTTGTCCTCGAATTCCTCGCCCTCGGCATTGCGGAAAGTAGCTTTGCGGGGGGCGAAATATTCGTCGTTGTCGATGAAATAAATCTGCACCCTCGCAGCGGGGATGGATGCCACCTTGATGATGAGTTGGTGGTCGTTATCGTTGATAATGAGGTTCATACCCGACAGTCGGATAACCTCGTGCAACTGGTTGCGGCGTTCGTTGATGCAGCCAAAGCGGGGCATAAAGGTTCTAATCTCGAAGCCTCGCTCCTGCATAGCCTGCGAAAGCGTACGACAAGTGGTCGCAATGGGGCTCTCAGGCAGATATGGGAATATCTCCTGACAAACGCATAGTATTTTTGCTCCTGCCACTTTATTTTCTTGTTTTAATTACCGCAAAGCAGACCTCCAAACGTGGTTTCGGCACACTCACACAGCCTACTTTGCAAAAGCCGATAATACATTGCAAAGATAATAAAAAAATTTTTCATTTCGCGCAACCTTTGGCACAAGAAAATTCTGCAACGTTCTAACAAGGGGCACAAGAGTCCCTCCATGGAACCACTGTAACCTCGGTCATCCTTGCCAACTATTTGCAGACTACCGAATTGACAAAGGGGAGGTAGATGGTAAGTTTTGCACCTGTCGAGTGGCTATAACCGCCTCCAAAGGCGATGGAGGGTTGCCAGAAGGCGCTCAACTTCAAAAAGGGTGACACCATATAGCCTACCTCGTAGAAGAGTCCGAGGGTGGAGTGCCTATCCCTAAGGTCTTTTGTGCCAAAGCGCAAGTCGTTTATACCGCCTTTTTCCGTGTTGGCCGCCTCATAGTGCAGTGTGGTGTTACCCACAGCCCATCCTCCGCCCACATCCCATCGGGCGATGTGCCAATGTACTCCGAATCGCATACGAAGTTGCGATAGCGAAGTGAATCCATCGTAGGGATTTGGTCGGAACACTCCGAGCCACGAGTTGCCCACAAAGCCCAAAGAGGCCGAAATGCGTAAATTGTCGTATACAAAGTAGCCTCCCACAACCTCGAAGCCCAAGATTCCGGTCGAGGATACACTGCCACCTCCGAGCGACTTGCTCAGCGGGTGTAGCATCCCCACTACGGGCTCCAAACCCACACCAACGCTCCACACGCCCTGCTCGTTCATCTGGTTGTAGCGTTGTGTGTCGCGCCACGAGGTGCGCTGTGCTACGAGTGGAACGACGGCGCATAGGGTTAATATAAGTAGTAGGTATCTTTTCATTTTGTGGTGAGTTTTTTCTGCTCTATTTCGAAGGTTTTGTACTCCTCTGCCAAGTATGTTTCGGGGAATAGCGTGCGGCACTCCTCGACGAGTGCGCCCTCGTCTTTGTAGCGCGAAGAGAAGTGACCAATAATAAGTCGTTTGGCACCGCTTTCAACCGCTGCACGTGCCGCATCGAGAGTTGTGGAGTGCCCTCGCTCCTTAGCCTCTCGCTTCAAGTCTGCTACATAAGTTGCCTCGTGGTAGAGCAAGTCCACTCCTTTGGCGATGCTTACAGCCTTGCCCGAATAGTTCGTATCGCTCATATAGGCATAACTACGGGGCTCCCAGGGGGTGTATGCGACCTTGCTGTTGGGCACTATGCTGCCATCTGCGAGCACCACATCTTCGCCTCTCTTGGCGGCGGTTATCTGCGCCACTCCAAGCCCATAGCGCTCTATGGCACTCTTGTCCACGTTGAGCTTTGCGGGTTTTTCGCGGAAAAGGAAACCCGCTGTGGGTACTCGGTGTCTTAGGGGTATGCTCCACACCTCCAACACACTGTTTTCGTAGAGCAACGTGTGCTGGGTGGTCTTAATCTCGTGCCACACCACCTCGTAGGGCAGCGCGGTGTCGAAATAGCGGGTGTGGTACTCCAAAATTTCGCCAAAGGGGTGCGGAGCATAGATGTGCAGTGGCACCTTGCGTCCCATAAGCCCGAGGCTCGAAATCATTGGGAAGAGTCCAAAGAGATGGTCGCCGTGGAGGTGCGAGATGAATACCGCCGAGAGCCTCATAGGGTTCACACCTGCCCTCATCATACGGCTCTGCACCCCCTCGCCCGCATCGACCAAGAAGTACTGCTCGGCATGATTGACGAGTTGTGATGTTTGGTGCCTTGTTGCCGAGGGCTTGGCACTTGCTGCCCCGAGAATTGTTACTTTGAATGTCATACTGCAAAAATTATCCACCTTAGAGTTTCTTTCCCTCTCTTACTGCAAGTCGGGCGCGGGTCATCTGCTCGCGCACTCCGCCATTTTTGAGAAAGTATTGTTTGCGGCTCTCGAACAAAAGCCTCAAAAGTCTATCGGTTTGGTGTATGAGGATTATGGCGATGTTTGCAATCGTTTCGCAAGAGCGCACCCCTATCGCGCTGCGGTAAAATGCGGAGTCGTTATGCTCTTTGCATATTTGTCGAGTCTTTTTGTGTCGTTCTTCTTCCACACTCCACTGCTCCAAACCCCTAACTCTCAAAAAATCCTCGTAATCTATTAGCAGTTCTTGAAGGCTCGCTCGCGCCACATTGTAGAGTTTGAGTTCTGTTTCGACACTTGTGGCAGCGGCTGCATTTCCTTCGGCAATGTTCTGCTTGCCCGAACGTGCTGCCTGCACCATTTGGTCTATGGTGCGGTCGCTCTTTTCCAAAAAACGATGGGCGAAATGATATGTCACATCATAGACACACTCTGCCTTTTGGTATGCAATCAGAGTTTTGTAGTCGCCTGTCGTAGAGAGGAATTTTTCTTGTGCCATAGGTCGTAGGGGTTTTGTACAAAAGTAGCCTTCACTACAATAAAATGCAAATTTTTAACCGATTTTTTTGCTACCCTTGCCCCCTGCCACCCCTATAATCCCTGCAACCCCTGTAATCCCTGTTTTTCTTGCAGGAATGACAGGAGAAATAGGAATAACAGGAATAAATCAAACCGCCTCGGTCGTGATGACCGAGGCGGTTTGCTTATTCTAACTCCTTAGAGGAGTGGGGGATTACTTGATACCAATGGAACTACCGGTAACGGTATGACCATCTAACGACAACGATGCGATTGTGGAGTTGCTAGACTGCCAACCATTACCATTGTGAATGATATAAGTGAGTTTCTTGCCAGCCAAAGATGCGGGAAGGTCGTAGTGCCAAGTGTAGTTACCATCTGAAATCATGAGAGCAGCAGTGTCGAAATCTTTGCTATTTACAGATGCATCGGTATCCCAAATGTAAATGCGACTAGTTTGACCCCACCATTGTTTGGAGTTAGCTGTGTTAAGTTGGAAAACCAATCTAATAAATTGTTCTACCAAGTTGATGTTTGCACCATCTTTTGCAATAGTTACATTGCCCTCCGAAGTTTTAGTGCCATTCGAGAGTGTGTACGAAAGCGACTCGCCAATATAATCGCCACTCACTGCAAATACATTACCTGTTACGGTTGCATTCTCCACTACAACATTTTCGCCACTCTTCAAAGTGATGTAGAGGGGGCTCCAATTAGCCTCGTTGTTGATGGTAATGTTTACAGTGAGGTCGGTGTACTCCTCTACGCATACATACTTAACTTTATTAGAGCCATTGAAATAGATGTCGAACTTACCATTTTTGGCAGCCTTCATATTTTGGCTGTCTTTAGTCACTACATCAACTTCTGTATCGGTAGCCAATACACCAGCACTTGCTAAGCCATAACTAACATCCCAGCTGTTGTCTTTGACAATCTTAAACGCATCCGACTTGTAGAGTTCGACACCTTTTGCTACAACCCAACCATCTGCTATGCTGTACATCGGAACAGCCTTGTCAGCATCGGTAGCCCAACCTTGGAACGAACCTACCACGCTGTATGCCGACTTCTGCATTGCCAACTCGCCGAGATCGTAGATCTTCTTAGCTTCGAGAGTGTTCTCCTTCGAAGTTTTGATAGTCTCGCCATCGATGGCGTAGGTAATAGTGGTAGTTGCGGGGTTGATAGCAACATACTGATCCTCGCCAGTAGCAATGATGTGGAATGTGGTGCCGTCTGTTGTGCTGAAAATCTCTGCACTTGCGGTGAGTGTTACTGCGACACCCTCGGTGGCTGTGAATTTCAAGAAAGCGTTCTGAACCTCAAAACATTTGTTGCCACTTTCGAGGTCTGCGAAGGTGCCTTTGTAGTAGAGCCATGCACCTGCGGTACCTGCCTCGGAGTCGATTGCGCCATCGTTATTGTTCGAGTAACTTGCAATAATCTCATCAGCCTCTTTGATTGCGTTCAAACCATCTTCGGTGCAGGTGAAGACGCTGTTGCCGCTGTTCTTAAAAAAGCTTACCCTATCTTTGGTGCCATCGTTCCAATTGATTACGATGGTGTCATCGTCGTCCCAAATGGTTTGCTTGTCGAGGAGGTCGGTCTTGG
>CALDPX010000007.1 GCA_937911745.1 uncultured Alistipes sp.
ACTGCGGACTCGCCTTCTTGTTTGGCACAAAATTTCCTCCACAAAACCCACTCGCTGTATTTTGTCTAACGTCTAACGTCAATAGTCCTAAGGCTTATAGGGCTTATGGGAGCATTTTAGACAAAACAAAGTTTTGTCAATTTTGAATTTTGAATTTTGAATTTTGAATTTTGAATTAACCATCTTCGGGCACACTATTTGCAATATGCGGCGAATAGAAACATCCATTGCAGAACATTATGTGTCCGATTCTTCGCCAAAGCCCACGAGAGGCAAACTATACACCCCAAAGTGACGTTATCTTTACAACCCTAACAAGGGAAACAACTTATATAAAACGTAGAGATAACAACCACACTATGAGTACAGAAAAAGCCGCACGCATACAGACATCCATTCTCAATGCGGCAGAAAAAAGGGCACTTATTTGGCTTGCCCACCGCCAGCCTCGCTGGGTAACATCCGACATTCTCACATATGTAGGTGTCTTGGGTGCATTTGTTTGTGGACTCGGATTTGCCTTGTCCAGCATCAATCTAAACTTCCTATGGCTCTCATCGCTCGGACTCGTCATCAATTGGTATGGCGATTCGCTCGACGGCACTCTCGCCAGAGTGAGAGGTACGCAACGCCCCAAGTATGGCTTCTTTATTGATCACTCCATCGATGCTATAACCATCACAATGATGTGTGTGGGCGCAGGTTTGTCTCCACTGCTGAGATTGGATGTGGCTTTGTGTGTATTGGTCGCCTACCTTATCCTCTCGGTCTACACCTACGTCTGCACCATCTGCACCGACCAAATGAGGCTCACCTATGGCAAACTCGGACCTACGGAGTTTAGGCTTATTGTGATTATACTCAACACACTATTCATCTTTACCCCTTGGAGTGATTATGTCTACACCTTTGGGACAGAGGTGTTCACACTGTTCGATATTATAGCCTCCGCTGTGGTGGTAGTAATTATGGTCCTTTGGCTCGTACAGTGGCTCAAAGACCGCAAGAAACTCTCGCTTATTGACCCCCTTAGAAAGAATTAACTCCTATAAGCTCCATAAGCCCTATAAGCCGTAGGACTATTGACGTTATACCTTAGACGTTAGACAATAAACAAGAAACCTTATGGTCACAAAATATCTACAATTTATGCTAAGCAGGGCTCTCGGCACAGGTGTGGATACGCTCGTACTGTGGCTTCTTTCGCACTTTGTTTTCGGCGGAGGCTATTGGGCTACTTACGTCATTTCGCCCATTCTCTCGTTCGAGGTGGCTGTGATGTGCAATTTCCTATGCTCCTACTTTTGGATTTGGCGCAACCGCATAACTACCCACAATGGTCGCTCCTTTTGGCGTCACTTTGTGGCGTTCAACCTTTCATCGCTTGCGGGTTTCCTCGTGAAGATGCTCTTTCTGCTCCTCTTCGAGAAACTCTTTGGCTGGGGTGTTGTGGTCTGCAACCTCGTGGCACTCTGCATCTCGGGTGTGCTGAATTTTTTCCTCTCGGAGTCGGTGGTCTTTCGCAAAATGGAGCCTCGCCCCGAGCACGAACTCCTCTCGGTGGAGGAACTTGCCTCGTTATCTCCTCTGTTTAGGGGAACCTTGGGTGGGCTTTTTGCCCGCTTTGCTATGTGGCTGTGTGGTATGGGGCGCATCAACCGCCTCTACGACACCATCTACCCCCACAAAGGGGTTGAGGGTGCAAGAGCGGCTCTCGACTACTTGGGCTGCGACTACCTTGTGGGCAATCCCGAAAGGCTCAACACGCTACCCGAAGGGGCTTTTATCACTATCAGCAACCACCCATACGGGGCAATAGACGGAGTGATATTGCTCGATATGATTGGTCATTGCCGCCCCGACCTGAAAATTATGGTCAATAAAATCCTCGGCAGGGTGGAGAATATGCGCGACAACTTCTTTACGGTAACGCCCACCGAAACCGAGAAGAAAAGTGCAGATGCCCAAACTCTTGGCTCACTTAGGGCAACCCTCGCACACCTGAGGGCGGAACACCCCCTGGGACTCTTTCCTTCGGGTGCGGTGTCCGACCTGCACCTTTGGCGTGGCGATATTTCGGATAGGGAGTGGCAGGAGAGCGTTGTAAGACTCATCGAAAAGGCGCGAGTGCCCGTCGTGCCCATCCACTTCGAGGGGCGCAACTCATTGTTCTACTATTCGTTGGGGCTTATTGACTGGCGAGTGAGGTTGCTCAGGCTCCCTCGTGAGGTTCTCAACAAAGGAAGGGGCAAACACCGAGTGAACATTGGCAAGACAATACTCCCCGAGGAGTTGAGGGCAGCAGGTGGCAGCGAGCAGATAAGAGCCCTTCTGCGTAGTGCGGTCTATGATATGCCCTCGCCCAAGTGCTACACCCCTTCGAGCAAGTTGTAACGACCAACCTGCGGCTTTGGATATCGTAATTATTACAGTATTGATTTGTTGATAATCAGACGTGTAGTTCGTAAATAGGAGTTTTGGCGTGGGGTTGTGTATGGATGTGGATATTTGCCGTTTGCACGAAATTTGTACATTTGTATTGTTAAATAAATAGACAAAACAAAAACAAAAGAGTATGAAAAAAATCTTTGTAACTCTCGCAGTGATGTTTTTGAGCATCGTTGCACTTTCGGCACAGAGCCAATTCCTCGGTAAGTGGACCACCATAGACGACAAAACCAAACAACCCGCAGGTATCGTTGAGATTTACCAGGACGCTGATGGTCTTTTTTATGGCAAACTCGTGGGCGTCTATGGCAATGATAAGAGTGGTATTGGCACTATGATTATCAGGGGTATGAAGTATGAGGATGGTAAACTCGTGGGAGGTAAGGTTTACGACCCCGATGCAGACAAACTCTACTACTGCACCATCAAGTACGACAGCGCAAAGCAGGAACTCAACCTCCGTGGCTCACTCGATAGGAAAGGGCTTTTAGGACGTACACAGACTTGGCTCAAATACAAAGAATAAGAATAGACAACACACACTCTCATACAATATCAAAACAAACAACGCAGGATCGGGCTGACGAGGTGACTCATCAGCCCGATATTCATTTTTGGTATGGCGTTGTATTGTAGCGACTACTGCTTTACTGAGCCACAAATGGCATCTATTGCTGCGGCGACATCGTAAGGAGGGAGCCAATAGATGGAACTATCTCGGCGAAACCAGGTCATTTGACGCTTGGCATAGCGGCGGGTGTTGCGTTTTATTAGTTCCACTGCCTCCTCATACGACGTTTTACCATCGAAATAATCGAAGAACTCGCGATAGCCGACCGTTTGCAACGACGAGAGGTGGCGCAGATGGTAGACCGAGCGTGCCTCAGCCTCCAACCCCTCCCCTATCATCATATCCACCCTGCGGTTGATGCGCTCGTAGAGAGCCTCTCGCTCCCACAGAACGCCAATCTTCACCACACGAAAAGGTCTCTCTCGCTTTGTGGCGGTACGTTGCTCGGAGTATGGCTTACCGCTGGCAATACACACCTCCAAAGCCCTCACTACCCTCGCAGGGTTGTGCCTGTCCACCACTTGCCAATACGCCTCGTCCCTCTCTCGTAGTTCCTCCACAAGACTCTCCAAGCCCTCATTTGCGAGTCGTTCCATAAGTGCCGCCCGTATCTCAGCAGTGTCGCAAGGCAGTTCATCGAATCCATCACAGAGAGCATCAATATAGAGCCCCGAGCCTCCAACAGCCACCACGACATCGTGGTGCTCAAAAAGGCTCTCCAAACGCGCAAAAGCCTCCCTTTCGTAACCTCCCGCCGAGAGTTCCTCTTCGGGCAGACGGTCGGCAATGAAGTGGTGGGGTACGGCAGCGAGTTGCTCGGCTGTGGGTTGTGCGGTGCCGATAGGCATACCGCGATAGAATTGGCGCGAGTCGGTGGAGATTATCTCAGTCTTGAAGTGGCGTGCAAGAGCCACTGCGAGGTCGGTTTTGCCCGACCCCGTAGGTCCCACAACAACCACAAGAAGTGGTCTATTGTCCAATCTATTAGTATTCGTCATCGTAGGAGTCATCTCCGCCTCCAAAGTCGCCAAAGTCGTCCATCATCTCCTCGAAGATGCTCTTCTCGCCCGCACCACCTGCTTCGGGGTCGTATTGGTCGGAGGGCTCGCCGTGTGCAAAGAGTGTGCGAGGATACTCTACACCCTCCTCCACAAACTTAGCCTCTATGAGTTCGAGATAGTAGGCACGGTCCGCGAACATATCGAACTGCCAAATCAGGCGGTCGTGGTTTTCGTGAATGAGCTGTCCGAGAACAACTTTTTCCATAGGCATTGGAGGCTCGCTGTCGCTATCGTGGAAGCCGCCCATACCTTCGCCCATATCCATCAGCGTAAACTCGCGCAACTTGCTCCACTGCCCGTCAGAGAGGAAGAAGGAGGTCATACCCGAGTTGTCGTAGCGGAGGTCTTGACAGATAAAGTCATTGAACTCCAAGAGGTTCATATCATACTTCACCTCATAATCCCTAACGAACACATCGCTCTCGTCGCTCAGCATTCGGAATTTGAAAATCATCGACATATCATTATTTCGTTTGGTTCAGTAGTACAAATATAGCGAAATAAGTTGAAAGTGGAAAATTGAGAGTTGAAAGTTGTTCTGCTCTTCTATGTTAGAGGGGTGTCACGAAGTGGCAAGGGCTATCCGAAGGGCGAGGGTGTGTTTCAGACATACCCCTCAGTCGCATTGAGACTGCTACTGCTCGGCGGGGACCCCGAGCGTAATTTTGACTACCCCTCCGAACCTTCCCTTTCGTAGGGATGGCTTTCTTTACTGACCTATCCCACAGCCATCTCCCATATCTCCCATATCTCCCATATCTCCTATTTATCCCATCTTTCCCACACAGACTTCGCAGGGAACTTTTTTGATACCCGAGAATAAATGGACGAAAGTTTGGCTGTTATATAGGGAGCGACACGCTTGGAAATTGGGAAAAATCGCAGAACTATCGTAGCGGCAATTTTGATTTTACAACACGAATTATTATATTTGTGACGACATAGAGCCTAATCGCCATCGAACTACCACATTGATACTGAAAAAGGCTTATTTATTGTATTCCTCATTGGGTGAGTAACACTTTGCGTGTACTTACTTGCGGAGGAATTAGGGTGTGGTAGCCCTTGATGGCGTGCAGGACAAGTGCACGCTTTTTTTGTTTTACCAAATATCAAACAGTTATGAAACGCTTATTTACAGTCTTAATCGGTATGATGTTCTTAGGGGGTGCTTATGCACAAACAGAAATCACCAACGAACCATCATACTCTGTGGAAGAAGAGGAAATTGAAATTAAACATTTAACATTCAAAGGTATTCCTATCAATGGAAAGCCTTCTGAATTTGGCAAAGAACTCTCATTAAATGGATTTTCATATGCTTATGAGTATGATGGAGTCTTATGGTATAAAGGATTTTTTGCGGGACACAACGGTTGTGAGATAGCAATTAAGTCGTCTAATGATATTGTATACGAAATAGTTGTAATATTCCCCAAAGAATACTCGTGGAGACACCTATATAATACATATTCGTCACTCAAAGATATGCTTACTATGAAGTATGGAAAGCCAACGTCCGTTACGGAAGAATTTGTAAACACTCCCATATATATGGATATGAGTGATGATAATGATAGGTTTAGCGAAGTGAAAGACAATCATTGTAGGTATTTTTCGAGTTTCCAATCCACAAAAGATGGTATAGGAAATATACAGTTAGAGATTAAGTCAAGTGGTTGTGTCGGTCTACATTATACAGATTTGATAAACTCTTTATCCAAAGAATTTTCCGCAATAGGTGACCTATAATATTTAATTAAAAACATCAAACACTATGGAAAACACTACCCAAAACAATCAAACAACACCCAAACACGAGGTAGCTCCCGATAACAACCTTGTATGGGCTATTCTCTCGACAATTCTTTGCTGTTGGCCATTCGGTATCCCTGCAATCGTTCACGCAGCAAAGGTTGATAAATATTGGCTGGCAGGTCACAAAGAGGAGGCTATAAAGGCAGCAAACGAAGCCAAAAAGTGGGCGAAAATATCGGCATTCGTAGCAATTGGTTGTTGGGCACTCTACCTCATTTTTGTAGTTATTCTCGGAGTATTTGCAGCAGGTTTGGAATACTAAATGAGTAAAACAACTAAAAGAGTACTTATTATTACAATAGTTGTAGTGGGGTTGATTATCTTATATGGGATATTTGACCCCGCTGCTTCAATTATTGCCCCTAAATGTCCGTTCAAAACTCTAACAGGCTACGACTGCCCTTCGTGTGGCGGACAAAGAGCCTTACACGCTCTATTGAATGGCGAGGTTGGTCGGGCTTTTATGCTCAACCCCTTCCTATTTGTTGTTGCTCCTCTATTCATTACGATTGCTTATTCATCTTTTTCCAAGAGCAAACTTGCTCAACATCTAAAACCGATTGTACAAAGTACTACCGCCATAGGAATATATCTTTTTTTATATTTTGGATGGTGGATACTCCGAAATACGCCTCTTTGGCTATCATAAAACATCAAACTCCAACTGCGCTTAAAGTTGAAAGTCCATCACTTCTTCGCGGATATCTTTTTTAACACCCGTGAAGTAGGTGGAGCAATTCTCAATTCTCAATTCTCAATTCTCAATTCTCAATTCTCAATTGACCAGCCTTTGGCTGCTCCAAATCGCTCTCGCTCGGCAAAGTCTGCAAGCAGCCTCTGCCCTCGCTTACTCGCGATTTTCTCAATTCTCACTCCCTCTGGTACTATTCTTGCTGTGGTGCGAAAAATAGTTTTGTGTTATTGATATTTCACAAATAATTTATACCTTTGTAGGTGACTAATCGCTTGTGATGTCTTCTCTGACACCACCAACTCCACAAAAGAATACGTTGTTTTATATAATTCTAATACCAAATCTGACACAATGCAGGATATGGATACACTGATGAGCAAAAGCCTCTCGGAACTCCGAGAGATTGCTCACGCGCTCGGGCTGGATGTTCGCTCTGGGCGCGAAAAACTTGTAGCAAAAATTTTGGACGCCACACGCGGACCACAGCCCACCATAGGCGAGGAGGGGGCGGATGACAACACTTCCCCACAGCGTCGTACCCGCAGACGCATAACCACCCCACGCAAGGTGGAGTTTGCTGCACGCCGCACAGATGGCGAAGAGTATGTTGTGGCTGAGGATATTACAAAGCCTAAGGAGGTTGCCGAAGAGGTAGCTGAAAGTGTGGTTTTGGAGGTTGCACCCCTTCCCGTAAGCGAAGAGTCAACTACCGAGCCTGTGGAGGAGCCTAAGCCCCGTAAGCGAGGTCGTCCTCGCAAAAACCCTCTGCCCGAAGAGGTCGCACCCAGCGAGCCCGTAGCAGAGGTGGCTCCCGAAGCCTCCGCAGCAGAACAAAGTGCAGTAGCACCCGCCGTCGAGGAGGTTGTTGCTCCCAAACCACGCAGAGGTCGCAAACCTAAGGCTGTTATTGAAGCCGAAAGGGCATTAGCAGAAACCACAGAGGCAACCGCAGTTGCCAACTCAGATGGCGACGCTTTGGTGGCGAGCATTGAGGAGGGTTTGGATGAGAGTCGAGCCATACAGAGTGAGATTGAGAATGTGGTTGTTGAGGGCGAGGGTGTATTGGAGATTATGCCCGACGGCTACGGTTTCTTACGTTCGGCAGACTACAACTATCTCAACTCTCCCGACGACATCTATGTTGCACCCTCCCAAATCAAAAACTGGGGTTTGAAGGTGGGCGACACCATAAGGGGCATTATCCGACCACCGAAGGAGGGCGAGAAGTATTTCCCCCTGGTGAAGGTTTTGGAGGTCAACGGTCTTGCGCCAGAGAACCTTAGAGATAGGATGCAGTTTGAGTATATGACTCCTCTGTTCCCCCAAGAGAAATTCTGCCTTACGGGCAACGGTCACAACAACCTCACAACCCGCACAATAGACCTCTTTGCTCCTATCGGCAAGGGTCAGAGGGGTATGATTGTAGCACAGCCCAAGACAGGTAAGACAATGATACTCCAAGAGATAGCCAATGCTATTGCCGACAACCACCCCGAGGTTTATCTTATCGTGTTGCTCATTGACGAGCGTCCCGAGGAGGTAACCGAGATGGCTCGCCACGTCAAGGCAGAGGTTGTTTCTTCGACCTTCGACGAGCAGGCTTCGCGCCACGTCAAGGTTGCCGAGATGGTCTTGGAGAAGGCAAAAAGAATGGTTGAGTGCGGTCACGATGTGGTCATCCTCCTTGACTCCATCACCCGCCTTGCACGCGCATACAACACCGTACAGCCCGCCTCGGGTAAGGTGCTCTCGGGTGGTGTGGATGCCAACGCACTGCACAAACCCAAACGCTTCTTCGGTGCGGCTCGTAAGACCGAAGAGCGCGGCTCACTCACAATTATTGCCACGGCACTTTTGGATACAGGCTCGAAGATGGACGAGGTTATCTTCGAGGAGTTCAAAGGTACGGGTAATATGGAGTTGCAACTCGACCGCAAACTCTCCAACAAACGCATCTATCCCGCAGTGGATGTTACTGCCAGCGGTACCCGCCGCGAGGATTTGCTCACAAGCAAGGAGGCTTTGAGCCGCACTTGGGTGTTGCGCCGCCACCTGGCTGATATGACTTCGGTGGAGGCTATGGAGTTGATGCAGAAACAGATGCAGAACACCGCAAGCAACGAAGAGTTACTAATTACAATGAACAAATAACAACAAACATAATCCAATAAACCCAAGCTATATGAAACGCTTTGCATTTACACTTCTGAGTCTTACGCTAATACTCAACACTCTCCCGACATTTGGTTGGGGTCCCACAGGACACGATGTAGTGGCAGCCATTGCCGAAAAATACCTCACCGATAAAACCAAACAAGAACTCGACGAATTGCTCGATGGTCGTTCGATTGTCTACTACTCCTCGTGGATGGACAACATCCAAAACTCGCCCTATTGGGAAAATGGCTACAACCAGACCAAGACTTGGCACTATGCCAATGTGGATAAGGGCGAAACCTACCAAACGATGAGGAAAAACGACAAAGGCGATGTTGTAACCGCTCTCACAACGCTCACCAACCAACTACAATACAATTACGAAAACCTGACAGATAGTATGCGCAGCGACTATGTGAAGATGATAGTCCATATGGTTGGTGATATGCACTGTCCTATGCACGCCGGCAGACTCTCGGATTTGGGTGGCAATCGCACTAAGGTAAGGTGGTTTGGCAGAAACACCAACCTCCACTCTGTGTGGGACAGCAAAATTGTCGAATCGGCACGCAAGTGGAGTTATACAGAGTGGCGCGACCAATTAACCAGGGTTGTCGATGAGGAGTATGTCGGAATGCTGTGGAACGGAGATTTTGAGAAGTGGTTTACCGAAACCGTAAACGAAGCTGCCAAAATTTATGAGTATGTGGAGAATTTGGGAGAAGAGAACCCCAACCTCTCCTATCAGTTTGTCTACGATTTCTCGCCCGTACTCGAAGATCGCCTGCTTGTTGGCGGTATCCGCTTGGCATACGTTCTCAACTCAATTTTCGATCCCGAATCGGTAGTAAATCAAAAATAATACATTATATTTGTGGGCGCAAAGGCGCAGTTTTTGCACTTTGCGCCACACGATATTGCGGAAATAGCTCAGTTGGTAGAGCATCGGCTTCCCAAGCCGAGGGTCGCGGGTTCGAGTCCCGTTTTCCGCTCGAAGACAACAGGGAGAGGCAGAGCCTCTCCCTGTTATCTTCCATTTTGGCAATACCGATTACAAGAACCTGCGACCCTCGAAGCCCTCCTTTTCAAAGGAGGGTTTGGGAGGATTGTATAGTAGTTCTAATGTATCGCCCGCACAACCCGCAACCCTTGAAGTTACCTTTCGCAAAGGGAAATTTTATTACTTATAGGCAGAAAAGGCAGAAAAGGCAGAAAAGTGAGCTATAATTATGCATTTTCAGGGCAAATTCACCATTTTACGCTAATTAATAATGATATTATCGAGAGGGCTGTGAGAGAATTCTCACAGCCCTCTATGATTTGGCGCGATAGTTGCGAAAATGCAAGTTGACATGGAAAAGTATTTTTTAACCAAACAACAATCTACTATGCAACAAAAACGAATCAAAGCAGTTGTGGGAGCGCTTACCGCCCTATTCCTTGCCTCGGTACTGTTCATCTCTTCGTGTGGCAGCAGTGGTAGCAAGTGGACCCTCAAACAGCGAGAAGAGGCTCATAAAATGCTCCGCGAGTGGCGCGAAATGGTCTATCTCGAAGATCTTACCGAAGAGGAGTTTGCTCTCTTCGCCAACAACGTGACCGACCTCTTAGAGGAGGAGTATCCATCCTATGTTGAATTTATTGAGATGCCTATGGTTGGCGACAGCGTAGAGATGGTGGTTGTTGCTGCAATCGTTACCGAGATTAAGGCTTCGCCCGAACGACTAAGACACATCTTCACATACGAAGAACTCGTAGATTCGGGTATTCTTCCCGAGGGACTTAACAAAAGTCAGCAAGCCTCTTTCTACAAATGTTTTGCTGAAAAAGTCAATAATACATACGGCTCTATGCAACAATTTGTATGGGATGCTGTTTACTCCTCGCTTGATGATGTGCTCATTGCCCAAATGATGCGACACTGTGCCGAACCATTTTGGGAGAAATAAAGAGATGGTGACTACGTTTTCCGTACACCCGGTAGGAGCCAATGTTCGACCCTATCTGCCTATGCCACCCATCGGGGAAAAAGAGGACTCGTTGGGTGGCAATATCTAAACATACAACCACCACTCAACACTCGGAATTTGGCTCTCCGTCGGCAAGGTTAATGAGCCTTAGTATACAAATATACACTTTGCACCGGCGAGGAGGTGATGATGGTTGGTTGATTGTTTAGAACGAGCGGGCCACACGGACGCCCAAAGCCCAACGCTTGTTATAGGTGGAGCAGTTCAGCGAGTACCACCACGAGTTGTAGGAGTGTTTGCAACGCACCCTTGTACCCCAATCAACAGCCACAAAAGGAGTTAGGTGGTGGCAATCTATGCCCGCTTTGGCACCCACAAATGGTGCTACACGACTATGGCTAATCTGCCAGCGCACATTGAGGTAGGCAGGAACACAGAACTCTTTCGGCTCGCCCAGTGGCAGTGCATACCCCACACCGGCACCCACAAAAACATCCTTATAGTTATAACCATAGACAATATCTGCCGATGGAGCCGCAGACAGTCCCAATTCCAGCATACCGCGAAAACCGACAAACTCGCTATCTATATTGAAAGTCGACAAATCACTCTTGCCCAAATGAACACCCCAAGTGTAGTATGGCAGTGAGTATAATATCTCAACAATCCCCACAGTCGCCATTCCAATTCCTACTACGCCGAGTGTGGATGTCAGAAATAACCCAAGTATACCTACTGCCACATTTCCTTCGGCATTTGCCTCGTCCATCACATCGCGAATAATATCTATCGTTTCCCACGTTACTGCTATTCCAGCAGCGGCGATAACACCTCCCGATGCCATTATCGTTCTACCTTTACGCTTGATTTTATCGCTCCTTTCCCACGCATAATAGTCGAACCACGAGGGCTCATCGCTCAACTCCGACTGACTGCTCAACTCCAAATCATAGAGCGAAACTCAGGCGCATTAGCCACCAAACCATCGGGAGTGGCAGCCACAACACTCTTGGACAACACAAGTGCCACCAAAAGCAAGAGGTATGGTATCGTAGTTCGCATAATTGTGAGTAGTTAGAAATTATTATTTATTCGGTAGGCTTGTAGGAGTCTAAGGAGTTTATGACCATTGATAACCTCAAAAAAAAATTTTCAACTTTCAACTAACCAGCCTTTGGCTGCTCTAAAATGCTCCCGCTCGGCATAGTGCACAAGTGCCCTCTGCACTCGCTTACTCGCATTTGCCTCAATGCTCAATTCTCAATTCAATAAGCCTGCGCCACTCATCGGGGAATGGGATGGCACGTTGGGTGGCGAAGTCGAAGCAGACAACCACCGTGTGGCACTCGGCATTGGGCAGTCCGTCATCGACATTGATGAGTCTTTGGTGCACCTGCATACTCTTCGTGCCGAGGCTCTCAACCCACGACTCCACCTCTATATTATCTCCCAGGCGGGTTTGGCGCATCATATCGGTCTTGATGCTCACAAGCACCAGATTCACACCTCGCCAATCTATCCTATCGCCCAAGATGTCGGCATAGAGTTCCATCTTGCCCAAATCGAAGTACTCCTGCAAGTGGATGTTGTTGATGTGTCCCAGCGAGTCCGCATCGGCAAATCGCTGCTGTATCTTGGTATTCTGTTTCATTCGTTTTATAACATTAAAACGCAGAGAGTGGAGGAAATTTTGTGCCAAACAAGAGAGCGAGTCCGCAGTTTACTTTGAGGTAAATGAGGAACTCGACTATCGAAGAGCGGTGCAAAATTTACCCACTATATGTGTTTTACCTCAAAATTTTGAACTCTCCATCCTCCTTTATGCTCATAATGGAGGAGGCTTTACGTGTGGGCTTACCCTCGAAGGCGGGGTTTACGACCATATCAACGCCCTCTTTGATACCCTCTACAATATCCTCGAAGCGGAGTGGTGTAGCCTCGCCCGAGAAGTTTGCAGAAGTGGAGACCAACGGACGGCGGAGCCTGCTCACAACCCTACGACAAAAATCGTGGTCGGGGACTCTTATGGCGAGCGAGCCCTCCTCGGGGATAAGGTTCGGAGCCACTCCCACAGCACCATCCAAGATGAGCGTCAGGGGCTTATCCGTCAGCTCCATAAGGTCGTATGCCACCTCGGGCACACGGCGAATGTAACGTCCCACCTCTGCGGGCGTGTCCAGCAGTACAATCATACCCTTCTTGTTCACAGAGCCTTTGAGCGTGTAGATGCGCTCCACCGCCTCCTGGTTTGTGGCATCGCAACCAATGCCCCATACCGTATCGGTAGGATAGAGAATTATTCCTCCCTTTTTCAGCACCTCTACTGCCCTATTTACCTCGTCTTGAATCATAGTCATCAGTGTTAATTTTTGCAAAGATAGCGGAAATTGGTAGAATTCTCAACTTTCAACTTTCAACTTTCAACTTTATTTCTTACTTTTGCGCCACTTGACAAAATATATAATTAATAGATAATAACATCCACACTATGGGAAGGGCTTTTGAGTATCGTAAAGCGCGTAAGCTGAAACGCTGGGGCAATATGGCTCGCACGTTTACTAAAATTGGTAAAGAGATTGAAATCGCTGTTAAGGCAGGCGGTCCCGATCCTTCGGGCAACACCCGTCTGAGGGTGCTTTTGCAGAATGCTAAGGCAGAGAATATGCCCAAAGAGAACGTAGAGCGTGCCATTAAGCGTGCAGTTTCCAAAGATACCACCGACTACAAAGAGATGGTATATGAGGGTTATGGTCCTCACGGTATCGCCGTTTTGGTGGAGACCGCAACCGACAACACCACCCGCACTGTTGCCAACGTGCGCAGCTACTTCAACAAGTGTGGCGGTACGCTCGGCACCAGCGGTAGCGTAACTTTTATGTTCGACCACCTCTGCGTATTCAAAACCGCAATGAAGGAGGGTATCGACATTGACGAACTCGAATTGGAGCTTATCGACCTCGATATGACCGAACTCTTTGTCGATGACGAGAACATCATCAACATCTACGCCAAATATGAGGCTTTCGGTGCTATCCAGTCCTATCTCGACGAGCACAATATGGAGATTGTCAGCGGTGAGTTCGTTCGCATCCCCACCGACACCAAAGATGTTACTCCCGAGCAGCGTGAGGCACTCAACAAACTCATCGAGAAACTCGAAGAGGATGATGATGTGACTAACGTTTATACCACAATGGCTCCCGAAGAAGAGTAAAAAACGCAGATAACGGGTGCTTTTTGCACCAAAATTCAGAGAGCGGCTTCCTCATTTGCGCTAAGCAAACTGCGGAGCCGCTCCTTCTTTTGGCACAAAAATCCCTCCGTTCTCTGTGTTTTTACCGCTTTGAGAACTCTCCCCCTAAGTTAGGGGGAGTCCTCGTAGAGGGAGGGGGTCTGTCTGCGGACTCCGCTTTCTCGTATGCCTTGTATCCATCGCGTTATCCGCGTTTTTGTGGTGTTTGGGAAACTCTTTATCCCTCCTCTAACTTAGGGGAGGACATTAAAGCCCTTAAACTCCTTATAAGACCTATAAGCCTTAGGACTATTGACGTTAGACGTTAGACGTTATTAAACAAAGAGCCAACTCTCAGCGAGTTGGCTCTTTGTTTAATAACCGAGGATGCGGAGCATAGAACGATAACTCTGCTCCTTGGCAAATAGTCGGGTGTAGTACTCGCCCGTCTCCTTATCTATATCGATAAGGATATGCTTGGGGGCAGGGGTGAGGCAGTGCTGAATACCGCCAAAGCCACCCACCGACTCCTGATAGGCTCCCGTATGGAAGAAACCAACATATAATGGCTCGTCCACATCGTCCAACTTGGGCAGAAAGACCGCATTGGAGTGTGACTCACCACTATAAAAGTCCTCACTGTCGCACGTCAAACCGCCGAGGAACACACGCTGATACTCCTTATTCCAATGGTTAATAGCAAGTAGCGGATAGCGTTGGTCTATACCCCAAATGTCGGGCAGTGTGGTCATAAACGAACTATCTATCATATACCAGCGTTCCCTGTCGTTCTGCTGTTTCTGGTTGAGCACCGAGAAGAGTGTTGCACCGCTCTCGCCAACCGTAAAGGAGCCGAACTCGGTGAAGATATTGGGCTCTTCCACCCCGTTTAGATTGCAATTACTCTTGATTTGTGCAACAATTTCTTCCGCCATATACTCATAGTCGTAATCGAAGTTGAGCGAGTTCTTGATGGGAAATCCGCCTCCGATATTTAGGCTATCGAGGTCGGGACAAATCTTTTTGAGTTCGCAGTAAACCTGAATACATTTATTGAGCTCGTTCCAATAGTAAGCCGTATCCTTCATACCCGTATTGATGAAGAAATGGAGCATTTTGAGTTTGAGTTTCTTATTTCCCTTGATACGTTTTTTGTAGAACTCAACAATGTCGTTATAGCGTATTCCGAGCCTCGAAGTGTAGAAGTCGAACTTGGGCTCCTCCTCTGCTGCAATGCGGATGCCGAGTTTGCAGGGTCTCTCCAACATTCCATCCAACTGATCCAATTCCTCTTTGTTATCCAACACAGGTATGGTATTCTCGAAGCCCGAGTTGATAAGTCCGGCTATATTCTCAACATACTGCAAACGCTTAAAACCGTTGCAAACCACATACATATCTTTATTTATGAGTCCCTGCTCATAGAGGGCATTGATGATGTGAATGTCGTATGCCGAAGATGTTTCCAAATAGATATCATTCTTCAAAGCCTCTTCCAAAACGAATGAGAAATGGGAGGATTTGGTGCAATAACAATAGTTGTAGCTACCCTTATAGTCCACCTTTGCCATTGCCACATTGAAGAGTCGCTTGGCACGCTGAATTTGCGAGGATATTTTGGGCAGATAGGTAATTTTAAGCGGAGTACCATACTGCTTGATAATGTCCATCAGTGGCACATTGTGGAAGTAGAGTTCATTGTCCTCCACCGAAAATTCGTTCTGTGGCCAATCGTAGGTTTGCTCGATAAGGTCGGTGTACTTGTTCTTCATTTTCCCCGAAAAGAATAAAATTCAACAATCCGTCTTTGCTACATTGAAAAATTTTTACCAAAGTAATCGACTTACTTTTTCATCATTTTCACAATGCAAAACAAATAATTCTTTTTGATATAATCAACGGTTGGGGCTATTTTATGTCGAAATTGTCAGTTTTTTCTGACTTTTTGGCAGTTTTTCAATAATAATCGCTAACTTTGGGAGTTATTTAGAGTAAGAATACAAATATATATAGGGCTATGACTACAAAAATCAGCGCAATCATTGCACAGCATCTCGCCTCGCAAACGAGAATTATCATCCCCGAAGTGGGCACTCTCATCCGCCGCAAAGAGAGCGGAGAGATTGTCTTTATGGATATGCTCAAAAAGAGCGACGGCGCACTCGTGAGCCTTGTGGTAAACACCTTCGATGTAAGCCCCAGCAAAGCAAACGAGATTGTAAACACCTACTCGGCTACCATCAAACAACAACTCGCCACCAACAAGAAGTTTGTGATTGATGGCGTTGGTGTCCTGCTTGCTCGCCCCGATAGCGGCACAGATTTTTCATTCAACCCCTTCGCGCAATCCATTCCCGAGCCTTCGAGGAACTATGATGTGTTGGAAGACGAGGAGTATATTGCTGTGGTTACACCCATAGCACCACAACAACCCGTTGCTCCCGTAGCACCCAAAGCGACTACTATGCCACAGCAGCCCACTACTCCTGCGCCCACTACTCCTGCGCCCAAGCCTGCAATGCCCAAGCCTGCACCAAAGCCACAGTCTGAACCCCAGACTCGCAAAGTCATCTACCGCACCGAGGAGGATGAGGAGCAGCCCACCGAGCGCAAGAGCCGCATACAGCCTCACCATACCCGCAAGAAGATTGACGGCATAACCATCGTAGCATTCGTTGCGTTGTTGTTGGCACTCTTGGCGCTCATTTGGGGAGCAATACCCTCTGATGACCGCGTAGAGGTAAATGTGGAGCCCACAGAGGTGGTCGTGAACGAGTAGAGGGGAATTGAGAATTGAGAATTGAGAATTGAGAATTGAGAGTTGAGAGTTGAGAGTTGAGAGTTGAGAGTTTTCCCATATCTCCCACATCTCCCATAACTCTCATAAGCCTTAGGACTATCGACGTTAGACGTTGGACGTTAGACAAAAAAGGTATGTTAGATTTATTTGCAATAAAACAACGATTTGGAATCATAGGCAACAGTGAGTCTCTCAATAGGGCTATTGAGATGGCTGTAAAGGTTGCTACAACCGACCTCTCGGTACTCGTCACGGGCGAGAGCGGTGTGGGTAAGGAGTTTTTTCCGCAGATTATCCACGCCCACTCCTCGCGCAAACACAATAAGTATGTTGCTGTGAACTGCGGTGCCATACCCGAGGGAACGATAGACTCCGAACTCTTTGGTCACGAGAAGGGCTCCTTTACGGGAGCGGTGGACTCGCGCAAGGGTTACTTCGAGGAGGCAGACGGTGGTACCATTTTCCTCGACGAGGTTGCCGAGTTGCCCCTCTCCACTCAGGTACGCCTACTGAGGGTTTTGCAGACAGGCGAGTTTATGAGGGTTGGCTCCTCGAAACCCCAGAAGACCAACGTGAGGGTTGTGGCGGCGACCAATATCGACCTCCCGAAAGCGATTGCCGACGGCAAGTTCCGCGAGGACCTCTATTACAGGCTCGCCACTGTACCCATTGCCGTACCCCCTCTGCGCCAGCGCAAGGAGGATATACATCTGCTCTTCCGCAAGTTCGCTTCGGACGTGTCGGTAAACTGCAAGATGCCCGCCATATCACTTGATGAAGGAGCAAGAACGCTACTCGAAAACTACTATTGGAAGGGCAACATCCGCCAGTTGAAAAACGTAGCCGAACAGATTTCGGTTATTGAGCCTTCGAGGGTTATCTCGGAGAACATACTGCGCAAATACCTCCCTACGGATGGTATGGGCGGTACGCCGATAGTGATGAACGAGGGCACAAGAGAGGATTTTGCAGACGAGAGGGAACTCCTCTACAAAGTACTCTTCGATATGAAGCGTGACATTTCGGATGTGAAGCGTATGCTGTTGGAGGTTATGAGCGGAGGCTCCGCTCCCTACCCCACTCCCGAGAGTCACACCGAAAGCGCACCCGTAGCGGGCTACCTTCCTTCTTCGGCAAACTACTCGCGCCACGAGGCTCAGGATACCATTGGTGAGGAGGTCTTTGATGAGCCCTCGCGTCCGCTCTCGAAAGAGGATGTTCAGCGCGAAGCCATCGTAAAAGCCCTCAGGCGCAATGGCGGTAGACGCAAGGAGACCGCCAAGGAACTCTTTATGAGTGAGAGAACACTATATAGGAAACTTAAAGAACTCGGAATAGATGAAATTTAATAGGATACTGATGGCGACACTGATCGCCCTGATGGTTGGCTCACTGAGTGGTTGCACAGTGAAATACTCATTCTCGGGAGCCTCCATACCCTTGGACGCCAAGACCGTTAGCGTTCCCTACTTCCCCAACAACGCACCTATGGTTGCACCTTCGCTCTCCTCTACGCTTACGGATGCGTTGCAGGACAAGTTTGCTCGCCAAACCAAACTGCAACTTGTGCCCACGGGTGGCGACCTTGCTTTCGAGGGCGAGATTACCAACTATACCTCCACTCCTGCGGCAATTACGGCTGCTGAGACGGCAGCGATGAACCGCCTTACGATTACCGTAAAGGTTAAGTTTACGAACATATACGAGCCCCAGAATAACTACAACAAGTCATTCAGTGCCTTTGCCGAGTACGATGCCACATCGCTCTTGCAGGATGTTCAGGACTCGCTCATTACGGAGATTTGCGAACAACTCGTGCAGGATATTTTCAACGCCGCAGTGGCAAACTGGTAGAAAGATATGACTACGACCAAAAACATAACCCACTCGGCACTCTCCACCGAGCAACTAAGAGAACTCGCCGAGAAATACCCGTGGTGGGGAGCGGCGAAGGTCGCTCTGCTCAATAGGGGCGAGAAGATTGAGGGCAGTGTGCTCTACGCTATGCGCCTTAGGGAGCGTCAAGAGCCCATCCACACCCTGCTCAAAGAGGTCAGCGCAGAGGAGTTGCACCGCAGTCCTATGCTCGGCATAATAGACGATTTTCTCCGCGAGGGCGAACACCGTATCGTAATAGACGACAACACAACGGATGCGCCCTTAGAGAGTGCAACCGAGGCGGATGAGGAGTTGGAAGAGGAGTTTGTGAGCGAGGAATTGGCAGAAATTTACGCAAAACAGCACCTTTTTGACCTCGCAATTGAGATATATCAAAAATTAAGTTTGCAAAACTCACAAAAAAGTATTTATTTTGCCGAGATTATTGACCGACTCAAACAAGAGCGTTCGGAACAGGACAAAAAATAATTAAAAAAACACATAACACAATGTACACATTTCTTGTAATTTTGATTCTTATTGCCAGCATCCTGCTCGTATTGGCAGTGTTGGCACAGAGCCCCAAAAGTGGTATGGCTGCAAACTTCGGCGCATCGAACCAGGTTATGGGCGTTCGTCAGACTGCTAACTTCCTCGAAAAAGCAACTTGGTACCTCGCTATTGGTATCGTTGTATTGAGCCTGCTTTCGACTGTTGCTATGTCTTCCTATAAGAAGACCAATGCTCCCGCAAGCGACTCCATCATTGAGCAACTCATGACAGAGGAGGAGGCTCCCGTTATGCCCAACCAAGTGGAGGCTCCCGCCGCAGAGGAGGTGGCTGAGTAGTATTTCTACAAAACAATAGTTCAACAAAAAACCAACAAACAACACGTTACGTTTGTTGGTTTTTTGTTTTTTTAATTCGAAACGCCTAACTTTGTAGACAGAAGAACAATATCTAACACTAAGAATCAATATGAAACGACTACTACTCCTTTGGGCTCTGCTTCTTTCTCTTTGTGTCGGCAGTGCCATGGCACAAAATATTAATCTGCGCAACCTCACACAAAAGCAAATTGATAATATCTACAATAACGCTGTTAACGGAATAATTGAGGCTCAGTTTACGTTAGGTGAAATGTATGACTACGGTTGGAGTATTGCCGTAAACAAGCAACAGGCGGTCTATTGGTATCGCAAAGCCGCAGAGCAGGGATTGGCTGATGCGCAATGCAACTTAGGCAATTCATATTATAATGGTGAAGGTGTCAACCAAGACTACTCCACTGCCGCCTATTGGTATCGCAAAGCCGCAGAGCAGGGATTGGATATTGCGCAATTCAACTTAGGCAATTCATATTATAATGGTAAAGGAGTCAGCCAAGACTACTCCACTGCCGCCTATTGGTATCGTAAAGCCGCAGAGCAGGGATTGGCTGATGCGCAATTCAACTTAGGCAATTTATATGATAATGGTGAAGGAGTCAGCCAAGACTACTCTACTGCCGCCTATTGGTATCGCAAAGCCGCAGAGCAGGGATTGGCTGTTGCGCAATTCAACTTAGGCAATTTATATTATGATGGTAAAGGTGTCGACCAAGACTACTCCACTGCCATTAAGTGGTACACCACAGCAGCCAATAATAATGACTCTGACGCAATGCTAAAATTAGGCGATGAATACTTCAAAGGTAAACATGTAGCACAAGATTACTCTCTGGCAAAACAATGGTATATCAAATACATCAATTGTGAGAACAACCCACTGCCATCCACAAAGAAGAAATTAGGCGATATTTGCTATGATGAAGCGAACTATTCCGAGGCTCTGAAATGCTATTTACAATACGACTCAGATATCGACGGAATATACCATTCATATATCCTTAATCGAATTGCAGACTGCTATTTCGAAGGTAAGGGAGTCAAGCAAGACTACGAACTTGCCGAGAAGTGGTACAAAAAGACTATGGATGCAGTTTTCGATGATATAGACGATGTGTTGTATATGTTCTATTATGACGACTACACATACGAAGACATCATGGCAGAGGCTCAAAAAGACGAGGAGTACATCCACGCCGACACCAGAGCCAAAGAGGCAAAGCGTTTAATGGAAGAGCAGAAGATTGCCGCACAAGTCAAGGCTGAGGCAGAGGCAAAAGCACGAGCAGAGGCAGAGGCAAGGGCGCGAGCGGCTGCCGAGGCTGAGGCACGCGACAGAGCAAGGCATCCGTTACGCTACCTAATTAAGGACAACAAAGATGTGTGGGAAGATTATGCCGAAGACATCTCCTATTGGCTCTTCGACGACATTCACGGATTCGAAAATCACATCTTTGCCGAGGCGATAGTAGGCTATGCTACCTCCGACAATTGGGATGCCACATTTGGCACCAATTTGGGTTTATTCTACAACAACCGCGGCAGA
The DNA here is from genome assembly GCA_937911745.1 of uncultured Alistipes sp. GTDB lineage: Bacteria > Bacteroidota > Bacteroidia > Bacteroidales > Rikenellaceae > Tidjanibacter. Next base: position 21,063 of record CALDPX010000007.1, read on the forward strand.
CTCGGCATCCACGGTTCTCTGAGTATGATGGGCGGAGATGATAGTTGGGGTTTCCGAGTTGGTCCACTATTGCGTCTGGGCGATTCATGGAGCGATATCGAGTGGCACCTCTACGGCGGCATCGGTCCTCATTGGGATACCAAAGATATGAAATACGATGGAGGATTGGTAACAACCTGTTACCTCAGTGGTGATGTGGGCATAAGGCTCAACCTACACGAAATATCGGAGGATAGCATCTTATCCTACTCCTCACTCTCACTCGGATGTCAGTTTATGATGGGAGAGATTGTCCCGACACTTGGTCTGTCGCTTTGGCCTGTTGCGCTTTTCTCTATGGATGCCGACAACACCACAGTCTTCACTGTTGACGCCATGGTTGCACTTGGCGATGGTTTCTTGATGGGTGCCTCAGCATCGTGGACACCTTCGGCACTTGGTTGGTATGCTACTCTTCTTGCCCCCATTGATGCGTATGGTATGACACTCACCACAGGTCCCGTATTCAGTATGTTCGATGGAGAGCTGCAATTCTATGGAGGCATGGGTTTGGTCGATGACGACTTCGGTTTAGACTTCGGTATGCGTATTGTGTCGGACTACTCATACAGCATTGGTTTCCAGTCCAACTGGGACTGCGCATTCCTAACCCTCGGCTACGGATTTGAATTTTAGGGTATCTGCACAACAAAAAAGAAAGAAAGCGTGAGTTTCAACCTCGAAACTCACGCTTTCTATATCACCACCAACATCACTGCCCCAAGCACAAAGCCGAGCAATAAGCCCCACACCACTCTACCAAGCGAGTAGCCATGAAGGTAGATGCGAGAGGTAGCAAGCAATCCCGCCGCTATCACACCCACGATAAAAGGTATAAGAAGAGTTGTGTTACCCACCATAAGCAACGCCCACATCATACCGAGCAATGCACCCATCGCGGTTGTGTGGTAACTGAGTGGATAGAAGAGTTCGAAAACAAGTAGTAGCACCACCACGCTCGTTGCTGTATAGAGCATCTTGCGGACAAGGTAGAGCACTACGACATTGTCAAATACCCAACCACAGCAGGTGTAGCATACAACCAACGCCACCAACACCATAATGCGACCGTGACGCGCTGTTGCTTGTTCCCTTTTCGTGCCCCCAAACAACCTCATCAGCCACAGGAAAAGGCAAGGTATAAAAATAGTCATAAAAGCCACCGTACCAACAACATACCATCTTATTGACGAAGGGTATGTAAGTCTTCCGACAAACCCAAATACTGCCACAAACGACATCCACAGCACCATCGTCATCGGATGGAGCAGAAGCGATAGTGTTCGTGCCAAAAATGTGGGTGTGCTATGATTTGTTGCTAAGGGCATCGCGGTCTATGGCGTTATCTTAAATTTGTCGACGCAATCGTGCAACCGGAATGCGTAGCATCTCGCGATACTTCGCCACCGTACGACGGGCAATATGATAGCCCCGCTCGTTGAGTATATTCATAAGAGCCTCATCGGTCAGAGGTTGTCTTTTATCCTCTTCTGCTATACAGTCCGAGAGAATTTGCTTTATCTCGTGCGACGACACCTCCTCGCCACTATCGGTTTGCATAGCCTCCGAGAAGAGACTTTTCAGAGGAATGATACCAAAGTGAGTCTGCACATACTTGCTGTTCACAACCCTCGAAATAGTGGACACATCCAATCCCGTACGCTCGGCAATATCCCTAAGAATCATAGGTTTGAGCCTCTTAGGGTCGCCATCCACAAAATACTCCCTTTGGTAGTTGAAAATCTCGGTCATAGTACCCAAGAGGGTATCGTGACGCTGCTTTATGGCTGAGATAAACCACTTTGCGGAGTCTATCTTGCTCTTTACGAACAGCACCGCCTCTTTGTCCTGTTCGGCAGTGGTGCCACCCGCCATAGAGTTACGCAACATCTCCATATAGCGGCGATTGACCTTCAAGTCGGGCACATTGTAGGAGTTGAGCCTCAGGTCGAACTCGCCCTCTTGATAGTCGAGAATAAAGTCGGGCACAACATAGGGTGCTGCATCGTCTGAGCCCTCACCATAGAGATTACCTGGTTTGGGCGAGAGGTGTCGTATCTCCTCAATAGCCTCTGCAAACTCCTCGCGCCCGACTCCCAAGCGGGAGAGCAAGCGGTCATAGTGTTTCTTTGCGAAGTCGTCAAAATAGTCAGTCAGGATGCGCTTTGCCAACCGTTGCGCCTCGCCAAGCGGCTCCATAGAGCGCAGTTGCAACAACAGACACTCCTGCAAATTCCTCGCACCCACACCCGAAGGCTCCAACTCTTGCACAACCCTCAACACACGCTCCAACTCCTCGGGCGAGAGGTCGAGACCTATACTGAAAGCAATATCATCCGACACCGACACAAGGTCGCGGCGCAGATACCCATCATCATCAAGACTGCCAATAAGGTATTTGGCGATAGCCTTGTCGCTCACCGAGAGGTCCTTGTAGCCCAACTGCTCCTCCAAGAACTCCTGTAACGACCTGCCGCCCGAGATGTAGACCGTAGGTTGGCGGTCATCTTTGGAGTAGTTGTTGGTGCGCATCTTGTAGGCTGGCGTGTCGTCCTCTCGCAGATACTCCTCAACGGAGATCTCCTTGCGCTGCTCGTCGCCATCGCTCTCCTCCCTCACACTCTCCTCCAACACGGGATTCTCCTCAATCTCCTGCTTGATGCGCTGTTCGAGCAACACGCTTGGGAGTTCGAGGAGTTTAATCATTTGGATTTGCTGGGGCGAGAGTTTCTGGCTCAGACCCAATACCTGTTTTTGACTAAATGAACTCATAACTTATTCTATAACTTTAACGTGAAAAAAAGACCACTTTATTGTGTGCGGTGGTCTCTTCATTCATTAAAGTTTTGGGCTGACGTTTGTTTAACGTCTAACGTCTAACGTCAATAGTCCTAAGGCTTATAAGGCTTATAGGAGTTTAAGGGCTATAATGCCCTCTCAATTCTGCGACTGCATATCGTGCCCACTCATATTAGTGCATATTGCAGATGGAGTCAAAGGCTTGCTTTTGATTTCGCTCCGCAACACAATGAATGCTATATCGTGGAGGGATTTTTGTGCCAACCGAGCGAGCAAGTCTTATTAGTGCATCTCGCAGAGCGAGTTACCTAATTCCCCCTGCGAGTGCATATCGTGCCGCAGATGCAATGAATGCTATATCGTGGAGGGATTTTTGTGCCAACCGAGCGAGCAAGTCCGCAGTTTACAGGACGTAAATGAGGAACTTGCGATGCGATGGTTGGTGCAAAAATCACCCACGAGATACATTCATTAATACTCGGCGTTTTTGGGAGTACGGGGGAATGGAATCACATCGCGAATGTTTGCCATACCCGTCACAAACAACAATAGACGCTCGAAGCCAAGACCGAAGCCACTGTGAGGTGCCGAACCCCAACGGCGGGTGTCGAGATACCACCACAGCGTCTCCTTACTCATACCGCGCTCCTCAATGATGGCGTTGAGTTTGCCGTAGTCTGCCTCGCGCTCGCTACCACCGATAATCTCGCCAATCTTGGGGAAGAGTACGTCCATTGCGCGAACAGTCTTACCGTCCTCGTTCTGTTTCATATAGAACGACTTAATCTCCTTGGGATAGTTGATGAGGATGACGGGTTTCTTGAAGTACTCCTCAACAAGGTAACGCTCGTGCTCGCTCTGCAAGTCGCAACCCCAAGTGCAGGGGAACTCGAACTTCTTGCCGCTCTCCGAGAGGATGCGGATACCCTCGGTGTAGTCGAGTCTTACAAAGTCGCAAGCCACAACACCACGGAGTCGCTCGATGAGCTCTTTGTCGAACATATTGTTGAGGAACGTAAGGTCGTCCATACAGTTGTCCAAAGCGTACTGCACACAGTATTTGATAAACTCCTCGGCCAATACCATATTGTCCTCCAAGTCGTAGAACGCCATCTCGGGCTCAATCATCCAAAACTCTGCCAAGTGGCGGGGAGTGTTGGAGTTTTCGGCACGGAAGGTGGGACCAAAGGTATAGATTTGACCGAGCGAGAGAGCACCAAGTTCGCCCTCCAATTGTCCCGAAACGGTCAACGAGGTCTGACGTGCGAAGAAGTCCTGCGAGTAGTCTACCTTACCATCCTCGCCTTTGGGAACATTGTTGAGGTCGAAAGTGGTAACGTTGAACATTGCACCTGCGCCCTCACAATCCGAAGCGGTAATGAGAGGAGTATGCCAATAGTAAAAGCCCTTGTCATTGAAGAACTTGTGGATGGCATAAGCCATAGCGTGGCGGATGCGGAATACGGCGCCAAAAGTATTGGTGCGGGGACGAAGATAGGCAATATCGCGAAGGAACTCCATCGAGTGTCCTTTCTTCTGCAAAGGATACTCACCGTCTGCCTTACCATAAATTTCTATCTCTTTTGCCTGCACCTCTACGGGCTGACCGGAGCCCACCGACTCCACAAGTGCGCCCTTAACACAAAGACAAGCACCCGTAGTAACCTCCTTCAAGAGTGCCTCATCGGCAGTTGCCATATCGACAACAATCTGAATATTGTTGATGGTCGAGCCATCATTCAGAGCAATGAAAGCCACATTTTTGTTTCCGCGCTTGGTACGCACCCAACCCTTCACAACAACCTCCTGTCCCTCTGGTTTGGAACGGAGCAAATCAACGATTCGTACTGTCATAATTTCTATTTTGTTATTTGAACTCTTTTCTACCTAATAATGCATTACATTTGACGTACGACAACTCTACGCCAACATAATTGCGGTCACAAATGTACACATTCTTTTCCAAAAAAGAATCAAAAAAGCGCATAATTACCTCCATAAAGCAGATTTTAGATAAAAAAACGCTATATTTGTAGGTTGATAATTATTTCCCAACGAAAATGATAGAGTTAAACTCCACAAAATATCGCGCACTTCTCCCCGAAGAGGTGGCAACATTAACCTCCAATGGATGCGATGCAGACGATTGGTCGAGAGTGTTGGTGGTTACCGAAGGATTCTCTGCCGAGAACATCTGCCGTTGTCGTTTTAAGGGCGATATTCGAATCGGTGCCGATGTTACAATCAAGAATGTCACTTCGTTCATTGCCAACTACACCATTGGCAACAATGTCAAAATTGTCAATGTCGGCATACTTGAAACCAAGGGCGTAACCTCCTTTGGCAATGGCTGCCAAGTGGCTGTCATCAACGAGAATGGTGGCAGGAGCATCAGCATCTTCGACAACCTAACGGTGCAGGCAGCCTATATGTGTGCCCTCTATCGCCACCGACCTGAGGTGGTTGCAAGACTCAACTCCATGGCAGAAGAGTACGCCTCAACGGTCTCATCTGCAATGGGCACAATAGGCAACAATTCCAGAGTGTGTGATTGCAAGATAATTCGCAATGTGAGGATTGGCGACGCTGCCGAGATTGTCGGTGCATCCATACTTCAAAACGGCACAATTTTATCCAACCCCACATCGTCCACCGAGATTGGTGTGGATGTAAAGATGTATGACTTCATTGTGCAGGATGGCTCTTCGATAGACAATGGTTCTCTTCTTCGCAGGTGCTTTGTTGGGCAGAGCGTGAAGATTGAAAACCTCACTGCCACAGACTCGGCATTTTTCGCAAATTCTCATTTGGAGAATTGTGAGGCGTGCAGCATATTTGCCGGACCATTTACGGTATCACATCACGCTTCTTCGCTCCTAATTGCAGGTATGTTTTCGTTCTTCAATGCTGGTAGTGGCACCAACCAATCCAATCACCTTTTCCGCACAGGTGCAGTACATCAGGGCATTCACCTGAGGGGTGTGAAGTTTGGCAGCAATGCGTACACCATGCTTCCCTGCTGCAATGGTGCTTTTACGGTGGTTATAGGTCGTCACCGCAGCCACGCCGATACCGACACCTTCCCCTACTCCTATTTGGTGGAGAAGGAGGGTGCTTCGTACCTCATGCCTGCGCGCAACCTCACAAGTTATGGTACTGTGCGCGACTTGTCAAAGTGGGCACAGAGGGACAAGCGCAAAGGCTACAAACGCGATAATATCAATTTCGAAGAGTGCAACCCATACATTGCAGTGCGCTTCACAAAAGCGATAACAACACTCAAACAAATACTCGGCACGGATGGTAGTGAAGGACCCGACACCATCAACTGGGGTAGGATGAAGATCTCACGCCGTGCGGCTTTCCAGGGCAAAAAACTCTATAAGGAGGCTCTATACAAATACCTCTCGGAGATGCTGTCGAGCGGTAGCCATAGGGACGACATCTCGGGCAGAGGTCACTGGATTGACTGTGGAGGACAGTTTATGCCCCATAGCCAGATGGAGAACATTCTCGACAGGATCGAAGCAGGCGACATTAACACTCCCGAAGAGTTGAAGAGCTCATTCGACCACATAATGGATAACTACAACGACTTCGCCTACGATTGGGCTGTGGGAGCAGTAGAAGAGATGCTCGGTCGCGCTCCGAGCGAAGAGGATTTGCAGGAGGTCATCAGACGCGGCAGAGAGTATGCTACAAAAATCAAAAGTTCAACAGACAATGACCGCTACAAGGATTTCGACACGATTGCCCAAGTTGGCTACGGCATCGATTGCCTGAGCGAAGAGGAGCGTATGGCAGATTTCCGCGCAGTAAGAGGAAACTGAGGAAATTCAAAATTCAAAATTCAAAATTGAGGGTAGAAAGTTGAGAGTTGCGGAAAAAAGATGTAACTTTGCGCGATTGGAAACGACACTTTTATAGTAAACAAGGCTAAAAACATATAATTAACCCTAAAAAACAAAAAAACTATGAAATTACCTTACGCAGAACCCTACCGTATTAAAACGGTAGAAGCTATCAAACCTTCGACTCGCCGTCAGCGCGAGAAATGGATCAAAGAGGCACACTACAACCTCTTCAACCTCCCCGCAGAGCAGGTTTACATCGACCTTCTGACCGACTCTGGTACCGGTTCGATGAGCGACAAGCAGTGGGCTGCTATGATGACTGGTGACGAGAGTTACGCAGGTGCATCTTCTTACTTCAACCTCAAAAAGACCATCCAGAACATCTTTGGTTTTGAGTATTTTCTGCCTACACACCAAGGTCGTGCAGCCGAGAACGTACTCTTCTCGGGTTTGGTAAAAGAGGGTGACATCGTTCCCGGCAACTCGCACTTCGACACCACCAAAGGTCACATCGAGTCGCGCAAAGCAACCGCTATCGACTGCACCATCGACGCAGCAAAAGACACTCAGTTGGAGGTTCCTTTCAAGGGCGAGGTAGACATCGAAAAACTCCGCGCAGTATTCGAGAAATATCCTAAGGAGAGAATTCCCTTCTGCGTTCTGACCATCACCAACAACACCGCAGGTGGTCAGCCCGTATCGATGAAAAACATCCGCGAGACTTCGGAACTCTGCCACCAGTATGGCGTCAAACTCCTTATCGACTCGGCTCGTTTTGCAGAGAACGCATACTTTATCAAAAAACGCGAGCCCGGCTATGGTAACAAGACCATCAAACAGATTGTTAAGGAGATCTACTCCTACGCAGACCTTATGACTATCTCGGCAAAGAAAGACGGTATGGTAAATATGGGTGGTTTCTGCGCTATGCGTACTCAGGAGGAGTTCGACCTTGCAAAACGTTTCTGCATCTCCTTCGAGGGCTTCGTTACCTATGGTGGTTTGGCAGGTCGCGATATGAACGCTCTGGCAGTAGGTCTTGACGAGAACACCGAGTTTGAGCAGCTTGATGCTCGTATGCGTCAGGTAGCATACCTCGGCAAACTTCTCGACCGCTACGGCGTACCCTACCAGCGTCCCGCAGGTGGTCACGCAATTTTCGTAGACGCCAAGAAGATGTTGCCCAACGTACCCAAAGAGGAGTTTGCTGCTCAGACTTTGGCTGTTGAGCTCTACTTGGAGGCAGGTATCCGTGCTTGCGAGATTGGTTCTATCTTGGCAGATCGCGACCCCGTTACCCGCGAGAACCGTTACAGCGATCTCGAACTCACCCGTTTGGCTATCGCTCGTAGGGTTTACACCGACAACCATATGGCAGTTATCGCAGCCGCTTTGAAGAACATCAAATCGAGGGCTGATAAGATTACCCACGGTTATCGCATTGTTGAGGAGGCTCCTATCCTCCGTCACTTCACCGTTAAACTCGAAAAGATTGAGGAGTAATTCCCTACTCTCATAGAGAATAACTAATACGAAGAGCCTCCGAGGGCACATACTCTCGGAGGCTCTTTTCAAAACAAACAACAACCAACTTTTTCACTTTTTACCACGATGAGAAAGAGGCTCCTTACACTCCTTGCGTCACTCCTGACGCTTTCGGCAATGGCGCAAAGCACCAACAACTACACCAATGAGGGTATAGCACCTCGCCGCACCGAATTTATCTCCTACTCGACTCGCAACGCTGCCGAGAAGGGCGACCGTTCAGTGGAGCGTTACTACTTCAACCTCAAATATAAGCAGATACAGACCTTGACCAACAAGTCGGGGGAGCGTGTGGCACTCTATGAGGTGGAGATTCCTTTGGTATGGCGTGACAGAGATATTTTTCTCCACACCGAGGGTGGAGCCGCCGAGAAGAGGATTGAGGTCAATGGCAGCATAGTTGGCAGTTGCAGGGACAACCGCACGCCAAGCGAATTTCTCATCAGCAAGTACATCACAGACGGAATCACACAAATAGCCATCATCTCGCCCGCCGAGTGCGACCTGCGCCCTGCGGAGATGCTGGGAGAAAACCCTCTGGAAGAGCAAATCTTCCTCTACTCTCAACCACCCATCCACATTCACGACATTTTGGTTAGCGCCAAGCCCAACGAAGAGGGACGCTATGGCATACTCACGATGGATGTTGTGGTGAGCAGTTCGCGCCGCTCTGCCGAGCAGATTTCCGTAGGCTACGACATATACTCTCCCGAAAAGGAACTCAAATACTACGATGTTCGTGAGATGCAAGTTGGTGCTATGGGACTCGACACACTGCGTTTTTCAACCAACATCTATGGGGTTATGGAACGCCTATGGAGTGCCGAAAGTCCCAAACTCTATGATGTGACGTTATACCTCAAACGCAGCGGCATCATCTCGGAGTACATTAATATAAAGGTAGGATTCGGAACAACCTCCTATGCCGATGGGCAGATATTGCGCAATGGCAAGCCGATAGATATTCGCGCGGCTCACTACACCACAACTTCGGGTGCCAAGACCACCGAGGCAGATATCAAGGCTCTCAAAAAGCAGAACATAAACACCCTCTACACTCCCCACCCCCAACCCTATTGGTTCTACGATATTTGCGACCGAGTGGGAATGTATGTTGTGGAGCAGGCAAATATAAACACCGACCCCAAAGGGGGCGACCGCTCACGCCGAGGCACACTTGCCAACAATCCTCAGTGGCTCAACGAGTTTTTGGGGCGTGTGGAGTCTTCCTACTACCGAGTGCGTATCCACCCCTCGGTTGTGGCGTGGAGTTTGGGCGGCAACTCGGGTGGTGGCTACAATATGTACAAGTGCTACGAGTGGCTCAAAGAGCGCGAGATGGAACGCCCCGTAACCTACGGCTCGGGCGAGTGGAACAGCGACATTAGCCTCCCCGAAGCGTTGCAATAGGCAAGGGTATGAACATCGAACTTGTAGTTGTCGGCAAGACCGACTCGCGAGAGGTCGGCGCACTTGTGGAGGAGTATAAAGGGCGTATCGGGCACTACACTCGCTTTGGCATAACCATCATTCCCGACATTAAGAACACCCGCTCGATGAGCGAAACGGAGCAAAAGAGAGCAGAGGGTGAGAGCATCTTGCGCCTACTGCAAGCGTCTGACTATGTGACACTTCTCGACGAAAGAGGAGTGCAGCCCACCAGCGAGGAGTTTGCCGATTGGATGCAAAAACGTATGGCAAGTGGTTGCAAAAGACTTGTATTCATCATAGGTGGACCCTATGGTTTTTCGGAGGAAGTCTACGCTCGTGCCAATGGCAAAATCGCCCTCTCGAAGATGACTTTCTCGCACCAGATTGTCCGCGCCATCTTCGCCGAACAACTCTACCGCTCACTGACTATAATCAACAACGAGCCATATCATCATAGGTAGCAGTCAGCGGTCAGCAAACGAACTCCCCCTCATTCTTGGGTATCTTTTTTAATACCAGAGAATTAAGGGGGAGTTCGTTTATTGGTAAATAAGAGATATGGGGAACTCTCAATTTCCCATTAGATAGTCCGCAACGGCTTGGTAGGCAGGCAGGGATATAGGGTCGTTGTGGGTGTTGGAGGCTATGGGGTTGGACGCCGCACGCACAATGACCATCTCGGCTGTCGGGTCTATGTAGATAGCCTGACCGTGAACACCGCGAGCCATAAAGGCACCATTGGGATTGTTGGTCACCCACCACATATTGCGGTAACTCCACCCGGGGAGTTTATCGGCATAGTTGGAGGCTGCAAATGGCTCGGGATTACTACCAAAACGTATATCACGCACCACTTCTCGGGGTATTATCTGCTCGCCGTGCCATCTACCCTCTCGGCGCATCATCTCGCCAAAGCGAGCCAAATCTCGCAATGCAGCATTAAGACCTCCGCCCGCAAAGGCAGTACCCGTAGCATCTACCTGATAGTAAGCATCTTGCTCCATACCCATACGACTCCATACTCGGGCTCGGAGTTGCTCGGCAATAGGTGCTCCGCCAACACGCTCAACAATCCAACCGAGTACATCGGTATTTATGGTGCGATAGCCAAACCTCTCGCCGTGAATACCCTCTTGTTTAACCGTAGGCATAAAGTCGTGGTAACCTTGTGGGGTGCCTTCGGGGTGCTCAACCATAGCATTTCCTGCGGCAGAGAAGCCCCACACCTCAGCATTGGGGTCGGTGTAGTCCTCCGAATAGGCTATGGCAGTGGTCATATCCATCACCTCGCGCACCGTCGCTGTGCCAAATCCGCTATCAGCAAGTTCGGGCAGGTAGTAACTAACCCTTGCATGTGGGTCCAACTTACCCTCTGCTACTAATGTAGCAGCAAGAGTCCCCGTAAAGGACTTTGTAACGCTCATAAGGGCGTGAAGACTCTCGGAGGTCATTTCGCCAAAGTAACGCTCGTAGATTATTCGCCCCCGATGGAGGATGATTATACCGTCTGTGTAGTTCTCTTCGAGCGATTGGAGCCACGTTATGGGCTCCGTCTTGCCCATAGGAACAAACCTAAGGCGGTCGATATCCTCCTCTTGGAGGGCGTAGCGGAATGAGGTAAGACGAGCCTCGTTACCACGCGGCACATTGGTGGTGGGCATAAACTCCCTCATATGCAACACGCTATAAGGGAGCGACTCGGGAGTGAAAAAACTGCCATCGCGAGCATTACCACGAGGGGTGTCGGCAAATAGGGTTGGAATGGTTGTCATCAGTACACAGAGTAGAGTTGTGATTCTTTTTTTGGTTTTCATAATGTTGTTTTTGATTTGGTTTACACTACATATAACATACCTAAAAGACAAATTAGTATGCAAAAAACGTTTTTAGATGCAAAAAAAGCGTGGTAATTTCAGTCAATGTGAGGTAATCGCAAAAAAAATAATATATTTGTGGGTTGAAATGTTACTTAACGTAAGAAAACAATAATTAAAACCTAAATCTATAATTGCTAAAAGTATGAAATTTTCTAAAATTTTAATTACTGCCCTCTTATCGCTCTTTGCGACAGTAGGTATGGCTCAGGAGGCTACTACCCGCACCGCTTGGAGTGCAGAGGTGGAGAATCTTGGCGAGGGCTACTACAACATCAACGTAACCGCTCAGGTGCCCGAAGATTTACACATCTACGCAATGGGCGAACTCGGAGGCTACAACCCTACTACTATCACCATCGAGTCGGAGAAAATATCGCTCGAAGGCGAAGTTACCGCTTCGCGTGAGCCCCACAAGTACTACGATGACATCTTTATGGTTGATATGGGTGACTACTCGGGTGAAGTTACTTTCACTCAGAAAGTTGCCGCTCACAAAAAGAACGCCAAAGTAGCCATTACCGTAGAGTGGCAGGAGTGTACCGAGGGCACTTGCCAGATGGGCGAGGCTGAACTCGAAGTAAAACTCGGCAAAGAGATTGTAGCTGCTCCCAAAGAGGAGGCTCAGGTGGCTTCGGCAGAGGCTGAGAGCAATGGTAGCAACTTCTGGGCTATGATTATTGAGGCTATCATTTGGGGCTTTGCAGCACTGCTTACACCTTGCGTATTCCCCATGGTGCCTATGACCGTATCGTTCTTCATGAAGGGTTCGGAGAACAAGGCAAAAGCCAAGTTCCGCGCCATTATGTATGGCGTATTCATCGTAGCGCTCTACACACTGCCTATCGCAGCACTTATCATCATCACTCGCATAGTGGGTGGCGACGCTGTAACAGCAGACATCTTCAACTGGCTGGCTACACACTGGCTCCCCAACATCATCTTCTTCATTGTATTTATGATTTTCGCTGCATCGTTCTTCGGTGCTTTCGAGATTGTATTGCCCTCTAAGCTCGTTAATAAGAGCGATGAGAATGTCGATAAGAAGAAAGGCTTGGGCGGTGTGTTCTTCCTTGCTCTTACACTCGTACTCGTATCCTTCTCGTGTACCGGTCCTATCGTAGGTTCGGTGCTCATCAAGGCTACACAGGGTGAGGTTTGGACCCCCATCTTCGCAATGATGGCGTTCTCGTTGGCATTTGCAATTCCTTTTGTATTGTGCGCCCTCTTCCCCGGTCTGCTCAATAAGATGCCTAAGAGTGGTGGCTGGCTCAACTCGGTTAAAGTTGTGCTCGGTTTCGTGGAGGTTGCTCTTGGTTTGAAATTCCTCTCCACTGCCGACCAGGTTTATCACTGGGGATTGCTCGATAGGGAGATCTATCTTGCCATCTGGATCGTATGCTTCACTCTGTTGGGCTTCTACCTGCTTGGTAAACTCAAATTCAAACACGACTCAGAGGTTAAGTACATCTCGACCTTCCGCTTGTTTGCCGCCATTGGCGTATTTGCCTTTGTGGTCTATATGATTCCTGGTATGTGGGGTGCGCCTCTTAAAGGTCTTTCGGGCTACCTACCTCCTATGCAGAGTCAGGACTTTGTTATCGGTAGCGGCGCTACTACTGCTACTACCGAGAGCAACAACTCCGATCTTTCGACCGTCAAGTATGGTGACTTCCTTGAACTGCCTCTTGGTTTGGAGGGCTTCTTCGACTTGGAGGAGGCAAAGGCATACGCTGCAAAGGTTGGCAAACCCATCTTCCTCGACTTTACTGGTCACGGCTGTGTAAACTGCCGCGAAATGGAGTCGCGCGTATGGAGTGACCCCACAGTAAAGACCAAATTGGAGAACGAGTTTGTGATTTGTGCCCTCTATGTGGATGATAAAAAACAAGTCGCAAAAGAGGATTGGGTTGTTGCTGCCAATGGCAAAACACTCAAAACCCTCGGCAAAATCAACTCCGCATTTGCCCTCGAACAGTTTGGTGCCAACGCACAGCCCCACTATGTAATCCTCGATGCAGAGGGCAAACAGTTGGGCGATGCTCGTGGTTACAACCTCGATGTTGCGGCATTTGTTGAGTGGATGGACGCTGGTCTTGCTCTACACAAATAGACCATTATAGCGGTTTTCTACTCGGATTTATAAAAGTTCGCAGGCTACACACGTGGCCTGCGATTTTTTATGCCATTTCCATTCGCAGGTATCAAAAAGATTCTATTATAACAAACGAGCGATGAAGTCGGTTTATGGTTAGAGGTTAACGTTAGACGTTATGTACACAAAAGAGTTGTAAATCTAATTCTTTTGTGTATATTTGTAAGTTGGAAAATTATTAATCATAAATAGACCTATTATGTCAGAAAAGAACCAAATCAAAAAACTTGCGGACAATGCCTACCGTCCTCTTGCCGAGGGCGAAGAGTATGTTCCCGTAATGAAGTCGAGTGACAAGCCCAAGGAGGTTACCCCCTACTCCGTAGGTATGGGTATCCTTATGGCAGTAATCTTCTCGGCTGCGGCAGCCTACCTCGGACTCAAAGTTGGTCAGGTATTCGAGGCTGCAATTCCTATCGCTATCATAGCCGTTGGCGTGGGCACAATGACGGGCAAGAAGAATATGCTCGGTCAGAATGTTATCATCCAGAGCATCGGTGCTTCGAGTGGTGTTATTGTTGCGGGTGCAATCTTCACTCTGCCCGCACTCTACATCCTCGGCTTGGAGGCTCAGTTCTACCAGATTTTCCTCTCTTCGCTTTTGGGTGGTCTGTTGGGCATTGTGCTGCTGATTCCCTTCCGCAAGTACTTCGTGAAGGATATGCACGGTAAGTATCCCTTCCCCGAGGCTACGGCTACCACCGAGGTACTCGTTAGTGGCGAGGGTCAGAAAGGTCAGGCTAAACTCTTGGCAATTAGCGGTTTGATTGGTGGTCTTTACGACTTCATCGTGAGCACCTTCGGCTTGTGGACCGACACCATCTCTACCCGCATCACTGCTTGGGGCGCACACTTGGCAGACAACTTCAAGACAGTCTTCAAACTCAACACTTCGGCTGCCGTTCTCGGCTTGGGCTATATTGTAGGTCTGAAATATGCGGCTTTCATCTGCGCAGGTTCGTTCCTCGTATGGTTCCTCATTGTGCCTATGGTGGGCTCGTTTGAGGCAAGTATCAACCCTGAAAGCCTCATCGCACTGCTGGGCATCACAGACGCTCGTCTTTTGGCTAATCCCGAACTTATCTTCACCCCCGAAAACCTCTTTGCCTACATCGGCAAACCTCTGGGTATCGGCGGTATCGCTATGGCAGGTATCATCGGCATCATCCGCCAGGCGGGTATCATCAAACAGTCGCTCGGCATGGCAGTAAGCGAGTTGAGTGGCAAAAAAGCAGCAGGCGAAACCAAGCGTACCGACAAGGACATCTCTATGAAAGTGATTCTTTCGGTGCTTATCGCTGTGTTGGTGGCAGTTTTGGTATTCTTCCGCGTGGGTGTATTGGAGAATTGGTGGCTCTCGGCAGTGGCTTTGGTTGTGGTATTCGTTATCGCATTCCTCTTCACCACTGTTGCCGCTAACGCCATTGCTATCGTGGGCTCCAACCCTGTGAGCGGTATGACGCTTATGACTCTTATTCTCTCCTCGCTTGTACTCGTTAGCGTTGGCTTGGAGGGCAAGAGCGGTATGACTGCTGCAATGATTATCGGTGGCGTGGTTTGTACGGCACTCTCTATGGCGGGCGGCTTCATTACCGACCTTAAAATAGGCTACTGGATTGGTACGACACCCAAGAAACAAGAGGCTTGGAAATTCCTCGGTACGGTTGTGTCGGCTGCTACGGTTGCGGGTGTTATGATGATTCTCAACAAGACCTATGGCTTTACGGGAGAGGGTGCACTTGTAGCACCTCAGGCAAATGCTATGGCTGCGGTTATCAAACCCTTGATGACGGGCGGTACCACCCCCTGGATGCTCTACTTTGCAGGCGCTGCTTTGGCACTTATCCTCACTATGATTGGTGTGCCTGCACTCCCATTCGCTTTGGGTATGTTCATCCCCTTGGAACTCAACGCCCCCCTGTTGGTGGGTGGTCTTATCAGCTGGTTCGTTACGAGCCGCTCGAAAGATGCTGAGGTTAATAAGGCTCGTGGCTCGCGCGGTACACTCATCGCTTCGGGCTTCATTGCCGGTGGCGCACTTATGGGCGTAGTGAGCGCAGTGCTGAAATATGCAGGCGTTGATCCATTTATGAGCGAGTGGTATGCTTCGAGTGGCGCACAGTGGCTTGGCGTAGGCACCTATGTGGCAATCATCGGCTACTTCATTTGGGACTCGCTCCGCGCTAAGAAGAGCGAGATGTGATAATTCAAAATGTAAAATTCGCCATAGGCGCACCATAATTTTCCATTTTCCATTTTCAATTAAAAGAAAGAATAGTATGGAATTACAAGATAGATTTTTGAAATATGTGGGTTTTGATACCCAAAGTGACGAAAATAGCGTCACTTTCCCCTCTACGGATAAACAACTCATTCTCCTCAGGGCTCTGAAAGAGGAGATGGAGGCTATGGGTATGACCGAGGTAACGATTGACGAGCACGGCTATGTTATGGGCTCCATCGAGGCTTCGGAGGGCTACGAACACTGCCCCACGATTGGTTTCCTCTCGCACGTTGACACTTCGCCCGATATGAGCGGTGCGGCTATCAAGCCTCAGATTATTCAGAACTACAATGGCGAGGATATCGCACTGAACGAGGAGGTTACAATGAAAGTAAGCGACTTCCCCGAACTCAAATTCTTCGAGGGACATACACTCATCACGACCGATGGCACAACGCTCCTCGGTGCTGACGACAAGGCGGGTGTTGCAGAGATTATGACCGCCGCCGAGTACCTCTTCGCCCACCCCGAGGTGAAACACGGCAAAATCCGTATCGGCTTCACTCCCGATGAGGAGATTGGCAGAGGCGTAGATTACTTCAATGTGGAGGCTTTCGGTGCCAAGTATGCCTACACCGTAGATGGCGGTATGGAGGGCGAGTTGGAATACGAGAACTTCAATGCCGCAGGTGCCAAACTGACCATTAGCGGTAGGAATATCCACCCCGGCTCGGCTAAGGACAAGATGGTCAATGCTATACAACTCGCAATGGAGGTCAACAGCCTTCTGCCCGCAGTTATGCGCCCCGAGCATACCGAAGGATACGAGGGTTTCTTCCACTTGGTGGGTATCAAAGGCGAGGTTGAGGGTGCCGAGATGAGTTATATCATCCGCGACCACGACCGCGAGAAGTTCGAGCAGAAGAAGGCTCTCATCCAGAGGGCTGTGGAGTATGTGAATGCCAAACACGGTGGCGAGTATGTTCACCTGATGCTAAAAGACCAATACTATAATATGCGCGAGATGGTCGAGCCACATCCCGCAATCATCCAGAAGGCTAAGGAGGCTATGGAGCAGGCTGGCGTACAGCCCATCGTTAAACCCATCCGAGGTGGTACCGATGGCAGCCGCCTGTCGTATATGGGACTCCCCTGCCCCAACCTCTTTACGGGCGGTATGAACTTCCACGGCAAGTTTGAGTATGTTTCGCTCGATAGCATGTACCGCAGTGTACAGACCATCGTAAACCTTATCAAACTTTGGGCTGAGTAAGAGGGAATTCAAAATTCAAAATTGACAGATCTATACTACCCTGCGGGCATCCTCCCCTGAGTCAGAGGAAGGTCGCAAAGCGGGGAGAGGTCTGTAAAAGAAGAGATTTGAGATATATGAAGAAACTTTGTATTGTGTTGGGTCTATTGGTGATGGGCTCACTTTCGGCAAGGGCACAATTTGACTTCGGTTCACTGTTAGACAAAGCAAAAGAGGCAGTGAGCGAAGTTGCAGGCGAGGCGACTGAGGAGGCTATTCCCGAAGGATTACAACAACTTTTAGGTGCACTACTCCCCGAAGTGGAGATTCCCGGCACTTGGAGTTATGTTGGGGTTGCAGTTGAATTCACAAGCGAGGACGCGCTCACAAAGGCGGGTGGCAAGGTTGCTGCCGAGACTGTGGAGAGCAAAATCGCCCCTGTGCTTGCAAAAGTGGGCATACAAAAGGGTGCTTTCTCTTTTACATTCAACGAGGATGGCACCGTAACTACCACGCTCGCACAAAAGACAGTTAGTGGCACTTGGAAGTTTGATAAAGAGCAGGAGGTTGTAACGCTCGGAATCAAGGGCAAGGAGTTCACAACCCGCATGGTAGTCTGTGGCGATAACATCAACATCCTCTTTGGGGCAGACAAACTCCTCGAACTCATCAAAACCGTCAGCGAGAAATCGAGCAACTCGACTCTCGCAACCATTGGTGCTATTGCCAAAGCCTACGATGGTATGAACCTCGGTTTCGAATGTGAAAAAATTAAATAATCAATAGAGCAATTATTATAAACAAACACACTAATTTCTAAAACAAATGAAAAAACTAATCATCACACTTGCAGCCCTTGCGGCAGCACTTTCGGTAAGCGCTCAGGAGCAAGAACCCAAACAGGAGGAGGGTTTTGTATTCACTACCGTAAAGGAGAACCCCATCACTAGCATTAAGAACCAAAACCGTGCAGGTACCTGCTGGTGCTACTCGGCTCTTTCGTTCATTGAGTCGGAGTTGTTGCGCATGGGCAAAGGAGAGTACGACTTTTCGGAGATGTTCCTCGTTCACAACACCTACCTTGACCGCGCCGACAAAGCAGTTCGCACCCACGGTGACATCTCCTTTGCACAGGGTGGCTCGTTCTATGATGTAATATACGGTATGGAGCGTTTCGGCTTGGTACCCGAGGCTGAGATGCGCCCCGGTGTTATGTATGGCGACACGCTGAGCAACCACAACGAACTCTCGGCAGTAAGCGACGCAGTTGTTGCAGCTATCGCAAAGGGCAACCACCGCAACCTGCAAACTGACGAGAACGGTCAACCTCTCTGGAAAAAAGCCATCGAGGCAGTACACGACATCTACCTTGGCAAACGCCCCGAGAAATTTGTCTACGAGGGTAAGGAGTACACTCCCAAGTCGTTCTACGAGTCCACTGGTCTGAATGCCGACGACTACGTTTCGCTCACCAGCTACACCCACCACCCCTTCTACTCCTCGTTCGTATTGGAGATTCAAGACAACTGGCGTTGGGCTCAGTCCTACAACCTCCCCATCGACGAACTTATGGAGGTATTTGACAACGCTATCGAGAATGGCTATACCATTGCTTGGGGTAGTGACGTAAGCGAGCAAGGCTTCACTCGCGACGGTATTGCCGTAATGCCCGACGTGGAGAAGGCTCAGGAACTCAGCGGCTCGGATATGGCTCGCTGGTTGCGCCTCTCTCCTGCCGAGAAGAAACTCACCACCAAACCTCAGCCCCAGAAATGGTGCACTCAGGAGGAGCGTCAGGTGGCTTATGACAACTGGGAGACTACCGACGATCACGGTATGCTTATCTATGGCAAGGCTGTTGACCAAGAGGGTACCGAGTACTATATGGTGAAAAATTCGTGGGGTAAGAGCGGCAAATACGATGGTATATGGTATGCTTCGAAGGCATTTGTTCGCTACAAGACTATGAACATCATCGTTCACAAAGATGCACTTCCCAAAGCAATCAAGAAGAAACTTGGCATCAAATAATGTGTATCAGCACAAAATCATGCGAGGCTTGGGGTATTCCAAGCCTCGCATTGTTTTTAGCGACTATGGCTACCGCTACGACAAAGAAACCTCATCCATCCGTTTAACGTGAGTTGTGCAAAATTCCGATTTCATTTGTCCACTTTCGACATTTCTGCACTATCTTTGCGGTCGGTTAGGTAAACATTCAAAGGTCATAAATTGAGACATGAAATCTATTAAGGATATTTTCGTTACGGGCAAAGGTCCTTCGAGCAGTCACACAATGGGACCTCGCAAAGCATCACTCCTCTTTCGTGATGCACATCCCGAGGCAGCAGCATTCCGAGTAACACTCTATGGCTCACTCGCCGCAACGGGCAAAGGTCACCTTACGGATGTGGCTATTGAGGAGGTTTTCAAGGGCGTGGCACCACTGGAAATCGTATGGCGTCCTCAGGAATTTCTTCCATTCCACCCCAACGCGATGCTCTTCGAGTCGCTCGATAGCGAGGGTGGCACCACCGACCGCCAAACCATTTACAGCACAGGCGGCGGTAGCATTGTATGTGAGGGCGAGGAGCAACACGAAGGCGAAGAACTCTATCCGCTGACTACAATGAGCGACATTATGGAGTGGTGTAACCACACAGGGCGTTCCTATTGGGAGTATGTCTACGAGTATGAGGGAGAGGATATCAAGTACTTCCTCATAAACGTGTGGCGTCATATGTGTATGGCGGTTGAGAATGGTATCAGCAACGAGGGCGTACTGCCTGGTCCACTCCATCTGCGCCGCAAGGCTGCAAGCTATTATGTGCGCTCACGAGGCTACAAGGATAATCTCCGCACACGAGGCTTGCTATTTGCCTATGCACTTGCCGTAAGCGAGGAGAACGCCTCGGGAGGTACGGTAGTGACGGCTCCAACGTGCGGTTCGAGCGGTGTAGTGCCCGCAGTGCTCTACCACTTGCAGAAAGAGTACGACTTCTCCGACAGCCAAATCGTCAGGGCTCTTGCTACGGCAGGCTTGGTGGGTGCTATTGTGAAAGCAAATGCTTCGGTGTCGGGTGCAGAGGTGGGATGTCAAGGAGAGGTGGGCGTGGCGTGCGCTATGGCTGCCGCTGCCGCAAGCCAACTGATGGGTGGCTCGCCCGCACAGATTGAGTACGCTGCCGAGATGGCTCTCGAACACCACCTCGGTATGACCTGCGACCCTATGTGTGGACTTGTGCAAATACCCTGCATCGAACGCAACGCTATGGCTGCCGCACGCGCCATAGACGCACAGATATATTCGTTCTACACCGATGGAGCACACCGAGTTCCCTTCGACGATGTGGTAAGCGTTATGAAACGTACCGGTCACGACCTCCCATCACTCTACAAAGAGACCTCGGAGGGAGGTTTGGGCAAACTGAAACTCAAATTGAAAAAATAAGGGGGCACAATAACCCTTTTTCGTGCTCGGTGGTCAAAAGGTCGGTTCAGCCACAGTTGCACGTGTGATAGAAACACCTCTTGCAGATGTGCAAGAGGTGTTTCTATATCTTAAATGTAGATGACATTATAGGCTACGACATTAAAGATATAGCGCACAGCGAGCGGACTCCTTATTTACGCTTAGTAAACAATGGAGTCCGCTCGCTGAATTATGGCACAAAAAGCACCAGTGAGATAAGCCCGCTACAAGAGGGCAAGTGACAGCACCTCCTCCACAGTCTTTACATAGTGGAAAGTAATGCCCTCTAAATAGTCCGCCTTAATCTCCAAAATATCTTTACGGTTATCCTCACTGAGGATAATTTCGGTAATACCGGCACGTTTGGCAGCGAGGATTTTCTCCTTAATACCGCCTACGGGCAGCACCCTACCTCTCAGCGTTGTCTCGCCCGTCATGGCCACACGCTCCTTCACCCTGCGCCCCGTATAGGTCGAGGCAATGGAGGTCGTCATTGTGATACCTGCACTCGGTCCGTCCTTAGGCACTGCACCCTCGGGAACGTGGATATTGATGTCGTTCTTCTCGAACTTTTCGGGCTCTATGCCGAGTTCGGTGTGGTGAGCCTTCACCCACTCCCAAGCGATGGTTGCCGACTCCTTCATAACGTCGCCCAAGTTACCCGTAAGGCTTAGTGCGCCCTTACCGGGGGTCAGCAGCGACTCAATATAGAGGATGTCGCCACCCACCTCGGTCCACGCCAAGCCCGTAACAACGCCCGTCATACCGCCAATATCGTACCTATCACGCGAGAACTTGGCTGCGCCCAAGATCTCCTTTGCCTGCTCGGCTGTAATCTCGGGTACATACTCCTCGCCGAAGCCTATCTGCTTTGCCCTATGGCGTGCGATTTTGGCAATCTGTTTGTCGAGCGAACGAACACCGCTCTCTCGTGTGTAGTCGTCTATAATCATTGCCACTACATCTTTCGAGATAGTCATCTGTTCGGGCTTAATACCGTGAGCCTCACGCTGTTTGTCCAACAAGTGACGCTCGGCAATTTCGAGTTTCTCGTCCATCACATAGCCCGCAATGTTAATCATCTCCATACGATCGCGGAGTGCCTGCGAGATGTTGCCCACGTTGTTGGCAGTAGCAATGAACAAAACCTTCGAGAGGTCGTAGTCGATATCGATATAGTTATCGTGGAAAGTGGAATTCTGCTCGGGGTCCAACACCTCCAACAGAGCACTCGAAGGATCTCCGTGGTTGGAGCGGCTAACCTTATCCACCTCGTCCAAAATAATCACAGGATTGGAGGAGCCGCAACGCTTGATTGTATCAATAATACGACCGGGCATCGAGCCGATATAAGTGCGCCTATGTCCCCTAATCTCCGACTCATCGTGCAGACCACCGAGCGAGATACGACCAAACTTCCTACCCAAAGCCGCAGCCACCGACTTGCCGAGCGAGGTCTTACCCACTCCCGGAGGACCATAGAGGCAGAGGATGGGCGATTTCAGGTCGCCTTTGAGTTTCATCACTGCCAAGTGTTCCAAAATGCGCTCCTTAACCTCCTCCAAGCCGAAGTGGTCGGCATCGAGCCTCTCACGAGCTTTCGAGAGGTCCATATTGTCCTCCGTGATGTCATTCCAAGGCAGATCGAGCATCGTTTCGAGGTAGTTTATCTCCACCGAATACTCCGCAACTGCGGGGTTCAGGCGTTCCAACTTCTGCACACCCTTCTCGAAGGCGGCAGCCACCTCGTCACTCCAATTCTTATGAGCAGCCCTCTCGCGCAGACGTTGTGCATCGCCTGCTTCATCGTGACCGAGTTCGTCTTGCAGAGTTCTAATCTGTTGCTGTATGAAATACTCCTTCTGCTGTTGGTCAATCTCCTGTTTTACCTTGCCCTGAATCTGGTTTTTCAACTCTACGAGTTGTCGCTGATTGATAAGTATTTCGAGTAACTTACGA
Source organism: uncultured Alistipes sp. (assembly GCA_937911745.1). Taxonomy (GTDB): domain Bacteria; phylum Bacteroidota; class Bacteroidia; order Bacteroidales; family Rikenellaceae; genus Tidjanibacter. The sequence goes on from CALDPX010000007.1 coordinate 43,667, forward strand.
GAGCGAGCAAGCAGACCGGGAGCCTCCAAAAGTTTCTGACGCTCGGCATCCGTAAAGTCCATATTGGAGCAGATAAAATTGATGATGCCACGCTTGGAGTCGATATTCTTAATAGCAAATGTTGCCTCCTTGGGCACTGCGGGCGAGATGCTGATGATATCCAAAGCCACATCCTTTACAGAATCCACAATGGCTTGAAACTCAACATTATTCTTATCGGGAGCAACATCCTGCAATACGCTCACCGTAGCCCTCATATAAGGCTCCGAGCGCAAGAACTGCAACACTTCTATCTTTTCCAAGCCGTGCAGAATTACGGTAAGGTTGCCGTTGGGCATTTCGAGAATTTTGAGGATTTTGGCAGCCGTACCCACGCGGTACATATCGTCTGCTGCGGGGTTTTCGACATCTGCCTCACGCTGCAAGACAGCACCCAAAATACCACCCTCGCGTTCCACATCCCTCACAAGTTTTATGGATTTGGCTCTGCCCACCGTAATAGGGGTTATCGCCCCAGGAAAGAGCACCGATGAACGCAACGAGAGAATGGGCAGTTCGGAGGGGATGGCAACCTTCTCGCCAAGTTCATCCTCGTCACCAACAATAGGAATGACCTGATGAACACCCTCGGCTGCTTCGCCAATGCCTGCCACAATCTCAAATTCTACACTTTTATTCTTATTTCTATTCATAATCGTACAAATATCCATTTTACAAATCAAACGCAAATATAGCACATTTCGTGCGCCAAAAGTGAGATTAGCGCAAAAAGTTATTAACAATTGAGTTGAAAGTTGAAAGTTGATAATTTCCCATATTTCCCATATTTCCCATATTTCCCATATCTCCCATATCTCTCATATCTCTCATATCTCTCATATGCCCTATAAGCCTTAGGTCAGTTAGACGTTCGACCATCTACAAAAAAGTCGAGGACTATTCCTCGACTTTTTTGTAGATGGTTGCCGTGCGGGCAACATTATAAATTTTCAGATAGTGTCGCACCACCCCGTCATCACACTTGCGCGAGAAAGAGAAAAACTCGCCCCCCAACTCATTGCGCTCGAAACCTCCAAAGCGTTCCTCGTCAGTAGACAAGAGTATTCGATACTTACCCGCCTCGGGAACGGGAATCATATAGTCGGGTACACTGCGCGAAGGGTTCCAATTGAAGACATAGACCAGCGGTCCCTTATTATAGACCATCACCTGGTCGCCATCGTACATTGCAAGGTTCCAAGCATAATCAATGGCGAGTTGGTTATATTTGCGTAGCATCTTTATCATAGCCTTATCGAACTCGCCCAAAGCGTGATAGCGCAAGTTCTTATCATCCACCAGCGACCACTGGCGGCGGGCGTGGTCGTAACTCCAATTGTTACCCACGCGCGGGAAATCTATCCACTCGGGGTGCCCAAACTCGTTACCCATAAAATTGAGGTAGCCCTGACCTCCCATCGAGGCAGTGACAAGCCTTATCATCTTATGCAGAGCCATTCCCCTATCAACCATAAGATTTTGACTCTCGGCGTGCATTGCATCATACATTGCCGTCTGCAAGAGGCGGAAGGCGATTGTTTGGTCGCCCTGCATTGCCTGGTCGTGCGACTCACAGTAGGCAATTGTTCCTGTGTTATTGCCACGATTACTCAGCACATTCCAGATATCCCACACATTCCACTTCTCGTCCGGAACCTCTTTGAGCATCTTAATCCAAAAGTCGGGCACACCCATCGCCAAGCGGTAGTCGAATCCTATACCACCCTCCTCAACGGGACTGGCAATGCCGGGCATACCGCTCACATCCTCGGCAATGGTTACCCCATCGGGGCGCAGGTCGTGCACAAGGCGGTTGGCAAGGCTGAGGTAGGTAATGGCATCACGATTAACCCCTGCATCGAAGTATTTTTCTCTCTCGCCAAACTCGGTGTAGCCGTGGTGGTAGTAGAGCATAGAAGTCACTCCATCGAAGCGGTAACCGTCAATGTGGAACTCCTCAATCCAATACTTCACGTTCGAGAGCAGAAAGTGCATAACCTCTCTCTTGCCGAAATCGAAAATCTTCGAATCCCAATACTTTTGATAACCAGCATCGCCCGCCAGAGAGTAGAGATTTGGAGAGCCATCGAGTTCGTTTATTCCTTCGGCAAAGTTTTTGACATAGTGAGCGTGGACAATATCCATAATAACCGCTATGTTCATATCGTGAGCCTTGCGGACAAGTGCTTTGAGTTCCTCGGGGGTGCCAAAGCGCGAAGAGGGAGCAAAAAAGTTGGAGACGTGGTAGCCGTAACTGCCATAATAGGGGTGTTCTGCCAAGCCCATAATCTGAATGGCATTGTAGCCCGCCTCCTTGATGCGTGGCAGCACATTTTCGGCAAACTCGGTGTAGGTACCAACTCCTCTCTTCTCCTGAGCCATACCGATGTGGCACTCGTAGATGAAGAGTCCCTCATCTTTGTTTATGCGAAAGCCGTCATTACCCCAATCGAAAGGCTCCGAGGGGTTCCAGAATTGAGCCGTAAAGTTCTTTGTCGTATCGTCTTGCACAGCGCGAGTAACCCACGCAGGGATACGCTCGTGAGTGCCATTTTCGCCCGTGACGAGGATTTTGTAGAGCATACCGTGCTCCAAGTAATACTCCCTATCCGAAAGGAAGATACTCCACACGCCTGTCTGCTGATTTTTGAACAGCGGCAGCGACTGCCTATCCCAGCCGTTGAAATCGCCAAAGAGGTAGACGCTATGGGCTGCGGGCAGCCACTCACGAAACCACCAACCCTTGTTGCGTTCGTCCCTCTGGAAGCCGAAATAGCGGTAGCCATTGGCGAAATCGACAAGCGAACCAGAAGAGGCCTTTATGTCCGCGAGGCGGTCTGTATAGAGTTTATGTCGATAGTTTAGTTCGCCCTCGACAGGTTCGAGCCAACTATCTTGTTCGATGATTGCCAGACGTTTAGACATAATGATTGAAATTTTGCGACAATAAAAATACTCTTTTTTGAGCGAAAGAGCAAATTTATTCCCAAAAATTCTTACTTTTGTATGTTTTATGGGCATATTTGCCCGATGAAATGAATTAAAAAGCTAATAAGAGAAACTGTAACTAATAACAACCAAAAACACTATTTTTTATTTATACACTAATTTTTAACTAAAACTATTATGCTAAGTTTTTTCGCAAATCTCTGGGCTAACAACCGCCCGATGCTTATTCTGATGGCGATTTTGGTTGTGGTAATACCTTTCTTGGTATTCTACATCCGCAAAGCCACCAAAGAGCACCCCAAGGGTCTGATTGCTGCTGCTCTGAGCAACATGGGTGAGCGTTTCGGCTACTACATCATGAACGCCGTTTTGCTCTTGTTCATTTGCTCCAAGTTCGGTATTAGCGATGCTGCTGCCGGCTGGATTTACGCAGTATTCTATTTCCTTATCTATGTGCTCAGCCTGCCCGGTGGTATCATCGCCGACCGCACCCAAAAGTACAAAGGCACCATCATTGCAGGTCTTTTGGTAATGGCTCTTGGTTACGGCATCCTCTCGATTCCCGTATTTGCCGAGACAGCAGGTTTCTCGTGGGTTCTCGTTCTCACTTGCGTTGCTCTGTTCATCATCGCCTTTGGTAACGGTTTGTTCAAAGGCAACTTGCAGGCTATCGTAGGTCAGATGTACGACAACTTCGAGGCTGAGGCTGCAAAGAAGGGTCCCGAGGAGTTGGCAAAAGCAAAAGAGAAACGCGACTCTGGTTTCCAGATTTTCTACGTATTCATCAACATTGGTGGCGTTATCGCTCCCTTCATCGCTCCCCTGCTGAGGAGTTTCTGGCTCAAAATTCACGACTTGTCTTACAATGCAGACCTTCCCCGTTTGTGCCACGAGTTCATCAATACTTCGGGCAATATGGGCGAAGTTGCTACCGAGAACCTCAACAACTTGGCAGCAGCAGTGGGTCACAATGGTGTGGTTGATGCAGCATTCTGCAACTCCTACTTGGAGATCTTCAACACCGGTGTTCACTTCTCGTTCATCGCTTCGGTTGTTGCTATGCTCATCTCGCTCACCATCTTCCTCTGCGTTAAAGGCAAACTGCCCAACCCCGCAAAGAAAGAGAAGAAGGCTGAGGTACAGTATACCGCTGAGGAGAAGGCTGCAAACGCAAAGGAGATCAAACAGCGTCTCTATGCTCTGTTTGCAGTGCTTGGCGTTGCCGTATTCTTCTGGTTCTCGTTCCACCAGAATGGTCAGTCGCTGTCGGTATTTGCTCGTGACTTCGTTTCGACAGGTTCTATTCCTCCCGAAATTTGGCAGTGCATCAACCCCTTGTTTGTAATCATCCTCACTCCTATCATTATGTGGATTTTCGGCTCGCTGGCACGCAAAGGCAAAGAGGTTTCGACTCCTCGCAAGATTGCCCTTGGTATGTTCATCGCCGCTTGCGCCTACATCTTCCTTATGATTATTGCTGCTGCTAACAGCTATCCTTCGGGCAACGAGTTCAAGGGCTTGGCAGAGGCTATCAAGGAGTCGATGAAGTGCAGTCCTCTGGTACTGATTGCAACCTACTTCTTCCTCACCGTTGCGGAGTTGTTCATTTCGCCTCTGGGCTTGTCGTTCGTATCGAAGATTGCTCCTCGCCACTTGCAGGGTATCTGCCAGGGCTTGTGGCTGTCGGCTACCGCTATTGGTAACCTCTTCATCGCTATTGGCGTAACTATGCTCAACACCTTCCCCGCACAGTGGATGTGCTGGGCAGTATTTGCAGGCTTCTGCCTCATCTCGATGGGTGTGATGCTCGGTATGGTTAAGTGGCTCGAAAAAGTTACTGCATAAGACAGCAAACTCATAAACCCAATATGTTTCGGCTCATTCCTTTGCGAATGAGCCGTTTTTTATACTCCAACCCTTTGATTTCTAACACAGAATTATTATATTTGCACTAACCAACTATTTTTGCTTATGAAAATCGTCAAATAATGGGGTGAGTTGAAAGTGTACGTTCCACTCCCCCACCCGTAGCTACCCCTGCTACGATACCTCTCGGGGGTAATAAACAGACACTACATAACCAAAAATATTACTCTAATGGATGGAATGTTAGTATGTTGGGTAAAAGCCGATTCACTTACAGAGGCAGATACTTGGGCAAAGCAAACTTACGGACCTTCCGCATATGCCAGACTTCATAACTCGCTCATTCCATCTCTGTAATATCGTTATATCTTTTAGATTAAGTGAAAGTTATTGAGCGCATACTCCTTATAGCCATCTTTATCCTGCCCGCACTGAACCTCTGGGGGCAGGATAGGGAAATTTGTGGTGTGGTAGTATCGGCAGACGATAAAAGCAAAGGTTTGGAGTCGGTGAACGTAATGTTGATGGATGAGGCGCTCGCAACCTCGTACGGATTTCGTATCACTGACAGCAACGGCGAGTTCTGTTTCGAGACTCCCAAGAGCGCACAAGGCAAAGAGTTGGTGCTGTACATCACGGGGTTCAACATCCAAGAGGTAATGGTGCCGGTAGGTAGCAACGACAGCAAACCGTTGCGCGTTGTGGTACAAAGCAAAAACCTCGTAATAAGGGAGATTACCGTAAAAGCCGAGTCGGAGGCAAGGCGAGGTGACACGCTCTCATACATAGCATCATCCTACAAGAGTATAAGCGACAAGAACCTCGGCGACCTGATGCGCAAAATACCCGGTCTGGAAGTAGCGCAAAGTGGCGTGGTGCGCTATCAGGGCGAGGAGATAAGCAAGTTCTACATTGAGGATATGGACCTGCTGGGAGGCGGTTACAACATAGCAGTAAATAATGTTGACGTAGAGAACATTGCAAGCATAGAGGTCTACGAGCAACACCAACCCATTGCAGCCCTCAGGGGTCTATCCGACTCACACAAGGCAGCAGTAAACATCAAGTTCAAAGAGAGTGCAAAGGGAATTTTCAACGGCAACGCCCTGCTCGGTGCGGGCATAGATAGTGATGGTGCGCTATGGAAAGGTGGTCTGACAGGGCTCTATTTCAGTGACAAGGTGCAGAGTATTGCCACCTACAAAACCAACAATATGGGCGAAGATGTGACCGCCGAATTGACAACCCTACACTCGGGCACTGCGACATCCTCACCGCTGCTCAACGTGGCAATGCCTACCACGCCTCCCGTATCGCAAGAGCGTTATCTCGACAACATATCGCACGCTGCAACCATCAACTCCATGGTGCGCATTGGTAAGAATACAGACCTAACGGCAAAGGTGTCGCATCTGAGCGATGAGCGGCTCTTCGAGAGCGAGCAACGATATATCTACTTTATGCCCAGCGGTGAGAGGTTGGTGGTGGACGAGCAGACATCCGCAACAAACTCAACAACGCACACCAACGCCACAATTAGCCTTCGCTCCAACGGCGAACGATTCTACATAAACAACAGCACCGACTTCGGCATCAAGAGCGAAGAGGTCGAGGGCTTTGCGGAGGAGAACAACAACGACATAGGTCAGTGGCTCGACAAGCCCGCTCTAAGGATTGCCAACAACCTGCACGTTGTGGGCACTGTGGGCAAGCTGACACTCTCAGCCAGTTCCGTTGTGAACTACAACCAGTCGGATGAGAGTCTTATGGTGACACAACTACTCGACAATCAGCCAACCCCCTCCACCGAGCAGAGTATTGCTACAAATAGCCTCACAAGCCACAACACACTCTCTACGGGAGTGCAGTTGAGCAGGCTAAACCTCAACGTATTGTGCGAGTTGAACACTTCGCACAACACCCTATCGTCACAGCTGAACAATCATAGCAGCGAGGAGTCGTTCGCACCCGAAGAGTCGCGCAATGAGATAGAGTACAACCTTGCGGAGGTAAAAATCCATCCATCTATCCACTACGCCTCGGGCAACAACTTTTTGGCAACGCTGGGAATGCCCGTCTGTTTGGTCAATATCGACAACCACGACCTACTACGCAACACCAACAAGGAGATAAACACCATTAACGCCTCACCCTCACTCTTTGTGCAGTACAGACCGCTAAGAAATCTAAAAATCACCGCACAGGTATCACACGCCGAGAACTATGGCTCGTTGTATGACTCCTACGCGGGATATATAATGTACAACTACCGCACCATAGGCTCTATGGGTGGCGAGACACCACATCGTTCCACCGACAACTACAACGTGGCACTCCTATACGATGATATACTCTCTGTGGTGTTCGCAACGCTGAGGGGTGGATATATGCGAACAAAGAGCAACATTATCTACAACACCCTCTACGAAGGGACAATGATGACCACAGAGGGAGTGTTGTTCGACAACGCCACCGAGCAGTGGTACGCCACCGCCACGCTAAGCAAACGCATCAAGGAGTGGCGCACCACCATCAACGCTTCTCTGAGCATCAGCCAAACGATGAGCGATGCGATGTTCGAGAACGTCTTGATGGCTAATCGGAGTTACCAAATCTCGGCAGGCGTGAACATCACCTCCACCCCTGCGAGCTGGTTGGAGGTCTACTATTCGGGCGGCTGGGGCAACCACAACAGCATACTTGGCACTATGCAGTACAGCCCAATAAACACCCTTGGGCAGCAGGTGGAGATGACGGTTATTTTAAGCAACCCGAGTAACAACCAAGGGACAACAAACCATCAGAGCAACACCACTTGCTTTGTTGCAGCCCAACACCTCTACAATAGTGCACTTGCAGAGTCGGTGCGCAACCTTGTATTTGTGGATGCAGGCATTGGATGGAAGAACAAAATGTTAGAAGTGCTCCTGAGAGCACAGAATATACTCGGTAACAATCAGTATAGTACTTCCAACATAGACAACAACCTCGACTACACCTACACCTATCAATTGCGCCCCTCGGCACTAATTGGGGAGATTATAGTGAAGTTTTAGAGATATTTTTAGAATACAACACCTCAGCCTCTATGAAACGCATCGTAAAACTCATTCTGCTATATACACTCTCCACCGTTCCTTTTCTCTCGTGGGGTCAGGTATCTGTGATGGGAGTTAGTCAGAAATTCCAATATATGGCATCCGAACTACCCAAATACGAGGTCGTAGACAGCACACTCCTGGTAGTCCACTACCGCTACTTCTACCCTACGGACAACTTCAAGGATGGTTTTGTGCGCGTTGAGGACGATATAGCAGTGCAAATATCGCCAACCAAGAGCAAAACCTACTCTCACAACCTCCATCTCATGGATAGGAACATCTCCTACGGCGAGAAGAACAATGTACGGTTCCGCTTAGACTACAACGATTTCGAGTATTTCTACGACTCCGAGGAGGGATGTTACGAGGTAGGTAGACGCATCCCCTACTCGCGTATACTATATGGCAACACCCAAGTTGTGGAGTATAAGGCAAAGGCAGAACCCATTGAATGGGCTATCGACCCACAGATCGACACCTTGCTCGGCTATAAGTGTATGAGCGCCGTCGGCAGAGTGGCAGGTCGCGAGTGGCGCGTGTGGTTCACCTTCGAGATTCCTGTCCGCGCCAACCTATGGCTCTTCGGCAACCTTCCCGGTTTGGTGTTGAGGGCAGAGAGTACAGATGGCAACTTCTTGTTCGATTGTTATAGTCTGCGACAGGTCGTGGAACCTATTTGTCACTATCGCTGGCTCCCAACGAAGACGAGCCGCGAGAAATGGCTTGCCACCGAACGGGAGATGTACGCCAACCCTGCGGACTATTTCTCTCAGGGCAACACCATAAGTGCTATGAGTATCAACGGCGAGCCCCTCGAAGAGAAATGGACCGTCCGCTACGCACCTCTCGAATTGGAGTAGGTTTTCTTTATCAGACAAGTTCAAAAGGGCAGGGGAAAGACTCTCATACCCTTTTTATTGCCCTATCGTTTTGATTTTCGCCCATATTTAGGTACATTTGTGGGAATAAATCATTTTTGGGGATATGTTGAAACTTACATTTTTGGGTACGGGGACTTCGCAGGGGGTGCCGATGATTGGGTGCGACTGCGAGGTGTGTCGCTCGGCAGACCCGAAGGACAAGCGTCTGCGCTCGTCGGCGATGGTCGAGGTCGGAGGGGTGTGCATAGTGATTGATGCAGGTCCCGACTTCCGCTACCAGATGTTGCGTGCGGGGGTAAAGGACCTCAGCGCCATACTCCTCACACACCAGCACACCGACCACATCATAGGACTCGATGACGTGAGGGCTTTCAACTACTTTTGCCAAAAGAGTGTAGACATCTATGCCACCGAGGCGGTGCAGGGTGCCTTGCGCAGGGTTTTCGACTACGCCTTTGCCGAGAAGCCCTACCCCGGAGCACCAAGGATGACGCTCCACACCATTGGTAGTGCCCCATTCGAGGTGGAGGGTGTAAGGATTGTGCCCATCTGTGGCAAGCACTTCACACTGCCCGTTACGGGCTACCGCATTGGCGAGGTTGCCTACCTTACGGACTTTAATCACATAGAGGAGAGCGAGTTGGAGAAGTTGCAGGGTTTGGACGTTTTGGTCATCAACGCCCTGAGGCACACACGCCACCTCTCGCACTTTGCACTCCCCGATGCCATAGAGATTGCCCGTAAGGTCGGTGCCAAGAGCACCTATTTTACCCACATATCCCACCAAATGGGGCTTCACGCCACCGAGGAAAAACTCCTACCCGAGGGTATGCACTTTGCCTACGATATGCTAACGATAGAAATACCATAATCAACTATGACCGATATATTACTTTTAACCCCTCCTTTCGTACAGCCCAACTGCCCCTACCCCGCCACAGCCTATCTTACGGGCTACCTAAGGCGCAAGGGCTACACCGTTGAGCAAGCCGACATCTCCATCGAAACCCTCGCAAGGGTTTTCAGCCGAGAGTTCATCTCCTCGCTCTTCGAGAACTACGATGGCGAGGGAGATGAGAATTGCAACCGTATGTGGGCTCTCAGGGGGGACTATGTCGCCACCATAGAGAGTGTCATACTCTTCTTGCAGGGCAAGGACAACACCATCGCAAGTCTCATTTGCTCGCCCGACTATCTACCCCAAGCAGGCAGGTTTGAACAGATGGCAGAGGTGGAGGAGGTCTTTGGCTCGCTTGGTCAGAAGGATTGTGCCGAGTATCTCGCAACTCTCTATTTGCAGGACCTGAGCGACTTCATAAGGGCGACTGTTACGCCCGATTTTGAGGTTGTGAAGTATGGCGAGAGCCTTGCGGTGTCGATTGCCGAGTTTTCGACCATTGAGCAAGAGTTGCAAAAACCACGCAATGCTATCGACAACCTTATGTGCGACATCCTCAGGGAGCATATTGAGCGCACACAGCCCCGCCGAGTAGGCATTTCGGTACCCTTCCCCGGTAACCTTTTGGGCGCACTGCGTATCGGTCAATACATCAAGGCAAACTACCCCTCGATTGAGGTCGTAATGGGTGGAGGCTACCCCACTACCGAGTTGCGCACGATGAGCGACAGGGAGATTTTCCGCTATGTGGACTATATCGTGCTCGATGATGGCGAACTCGCCTTGGAGCGCATATTGGAGGGTGGAGAACTGCTCCACACATACACCTCGGAGGGCTATCACGAGGGTAACGGGCGCATAAGCCACCGCGAGCGTGGGTGTCCCGACTTTGGAGGACTGCCCCACTCGCTCTACTTCTCGCTGACGGAGGTAACAAATCCTATGCACCGACTATGGAGCGATGGCAGGTGGAACAAGATGATGCTTGCGCACGGCTGCTATTGGGCAAAGTGTGCCTTCTGCGACACCACGCTCGACTACATCGGTTGCTACGATGCGGTTAGTGCTGCGGAGATTGCCGACTGGATGGACGAGGTGGCACGGCAGACGGGCTCGCGAGGTTTTCACTTTGTCGATGAGGCAGCACCCCCACGACTGTTGAAAGAACTCTCGCTCGAACTCCTCCGCCGAGGGGCAAGGTATAGTTGGTGGACCAACATACGCTTCGAGAAGAGCTATACGGGCGACCTTTGCGCACTATTGGCAAGGGCGGGATGTGTGGCAGTGAGTGGCGGCTTGGAGGTCGCCAGCGATAGGCTTTTGGAGATGATTGGAAAGGGTATTACCATAGAGCAGGCAACCCTTGCAATGCGCAACTTCTACTATGCGGGCATTATGGTCCACACCTATTTGATGTATGGACTGCCCACCGAGACGCTCCAAGAGAGTGTTGATGCTGCGGAGGTTGTGCGCCAGATGTTCCGTGCCGAACTTATTGGCTCCGCCTTCTGGCACCGCTATGCTATGACCGTACACTCTCGCTCGGGACACGAGCCCGAAGCCTTTGGCGTAAGGCGCAAAGATAGACTACCCAATCCCTTTGCCAACAACGAAGTACCATTTGCCGAGAATAGGGGCTACTCGCTCGATATGGTGGGCGAGGCTCTCAACCTCTCGCTCGCCAATTGGTTGGTGGGCTATGGCTTGGACAAGCCCGTACACAAGTGGTTTGCGACAAAAGTCCCCGCCACAACCGTCATTCCCTCGCTCATTACCGACCACCTTATAAAACCCGACTCGTGCCGCATCTACAACGATAAGGCACGCATTGTGTGGGTAGGAGGTACGCCCGAACTCTCCGAGGAGGGCATCATCATCCATACACCCTCGACCACCAAGGAGGTCAAGTTCCCCGAGGCGGAGGCTGAGTTTATGTTTGCCGTCTTGGAGCAGACTTCCGACCTCGCCGAAGAGTACACCTTCGAGCAGATACGCACCCTCTGGGAGGAGCACTTTGACCGCCCCTTCATAGAGTTCTACTCCTCGAAAAAGTGGGACATTGTGAGAAAGTTGGGCTTGTTGCAGATTTGAGGTGTGGAGTGGTGCTAAAATGGAAAAAAGTTGTATCTTTGCACCGCCCTTTTGCCAAGGAGAGATGTGGTAATTTCCTATGTGCAATGGGTTTCGGGGTGTAGCGCAGTCCGGTTAGCGCGCCAGCTTCGGGAGTTGGAGGCCGAGAGTTCGAATCTCTTCACCCCGACAGAGAATAAAAGTAAGACCACTCGCATTTTGCGAGTGGTCTTTTGCGTGAGAAAGGGGCTATGAATTATATTCATAAAGCCCCTTTACCACGCAAAAGAGTACCTGCCGTTGGCAGGTCTTACTTTTATTCCCATCTGCGGGACGAAGAGATCACCGAGCGAAGAGCCACCTTGTGTGGCTCGTAGCGAGGTAATCTCTTGGATGGGAGATATGGGATATATGGGATATATGGGAGAATGGGTTACAGACCCCTCAGTCACTTCGTGCCAGCTCCCCTAACTTAGGGGAGGGTTACAAGGGTTACAAGGGTTACAAGGAATGTTTTTCTCAAAAAATGCATAGAACGGAGGGCTTTTGTGCCAAACAAGAAGGCGAGTCCGCAGTTTGCTTATCGCAAATGAGGCATCAGAGTGATGCTTTTGTGCTGGGATTTCTTGGGAATGTAAAAAACGCAGAGAAGCGAGCGTATTTTAGGCGCACAAGAAAACGACCTCCGAGCATAGTTACCTATGTAAGGAGGTCGTTTATCGCAGTGCAACGCCAAAGACGCCGCTTATATGCGTTTTTTATTGGCGGGGATCACGCATAATGGCAGTTTTATCAACTCGAAGAGTAACATTGCCATCAACCTCCATAAGGATGTCGCGCTCGTTGATCTCCTTAACAACACCATAGATACCGCCTGCGGTCACAACTTTCTGACCTTTGGCGAGCGAGTTACGGAAGTTATCCAACTCTTTCTGCTGTTTGCGCTGGGGACGAATCATAAAGAAATACATCACCACAAAGAGCATTACAATCATAAGGAGTGAAGACCACATTGAGCCTTGCTGTGCAGGCATTGCTGCTGCGGTGGCTTCGAGCATAATAGTAGTAAAAGTCATAGTTTTTGTGTTTTATTTGTTAATTTTCGGTTTTTGCTTGGTACAAAAGTAGGTTTATAATTTCAATTATCAAAATCCGCGCTACTCCATATCTGCCACAACAACCAATTTCTTTGGAGTGTGCGAGAGGGATGTTACGATATAGAACGCTCTTGGAGGAAAATAATTGTATCCCGAAGAGTAAAAAGTCATCTTTGCCTTGACGCAACCTCCTGATACGATAGGTTCACGGGGGTACTCCATTTCGAGGCAACCACACGAGGTGTCGGTGGTAACTATCAATACGGGTGCTTCGGAGGTGTTGCTGAGAAAGAAAGTGCGCTCCACCACCTCTCCTGCACGCACCTTGCCAAAATTGAGGGTGTCGGTACGGAGAGTATCCACAAGCGACACCTCTTGACGTTTGTCGGGTATTTGGTGCACTCTATTTGGTGTGCGCTCCATACACGAGTGCATACATAATGCAAATGCTACCATCACAAGAAGGTAGCATTTACAACTGATATGTATTCCTGAAAACATAGAAACAAACGAGAGGAAAACTAAATCTCAACCAATCCCCTGCCCTGCTTAACTATTGTACCATTGGCAAGGAGGTCGGTAGATATTTTGTCCAAAACACCATTGATAAAGGTGCTACTACCAAGGGTGCTGTAATACTTGGCAATCTCGATATACTCATCAAGCGTAACCTTTACAGGAATAGAATCAAAACCTACAAGTTCGGCAATGGCGGTAGTCATTATAACATTGTCCATGAGGGCGATACGCTCCACATCCCAATTTTTGGTATACTGTTCAACAATCCTAACATTATCCTCATAGTCCACAAGCGCACGGGCAAAAAGACGCTTGACAAACGCCTCGTCATCCTCGTTCTTATATTGAGAAAGAAGAGTAACTTCTCCACTTTTGCGCATACTGCCAATGGTACGAATAACCATTATGAGAATGAAGTCGAGGTCATCACTCCACATAATGGAACTCTCCTCCAATACATCAATGAGCATCTCGTCATCCTGCACGGTTTGGATGTAGAACTCCTCAACAAATCCCCTATCCTCGGCATAAGTATTCTTATCGGAGTTCATATACTCCTTGTAATAGTCAGCCTCGGTCATTTTATTATAGAGGTGTTTGATGAGTTCGGGGAATTTTGCCCAGCCGAGTTTGCGCTCCACGAGCATATTATCCAAATCATCACTACCCTCCAACTGGGCAATGAGCGTATTATTTACAAATTTACGGTTGGGATTGAGATCCTCTGCTGTTGGGAGGTGCTTTTTCAGACCTATCTCTATGCGCTCTTCGGCATAGCGTTTAACATCAACAATCAGCGAGAGAATGTGTGGATAGAGGTCGTAAGATTTATCGATACCTTTCAGGAGGTTTTTCTCCTCGATAGCGACAGATTCGACAGCACCCGAAAGGTGTGCGTAGAGTGCTTTGAGAACTTTAATTCGCAAAAATCTTCTGCTGAACATAGTGTAGGAACGTCTTGATGTTATTATTTCGGGCGCAAAGATACCTATTAAAGTTGAAAATTGAAAGTTGAAAATTGAAAATTATCACTCATTACGGGCAAAAAAATGGCGGGCAACCCTTAGCCCGCCATCTCTCTACTCTATTTCCGTATTGTCGCGCAGTACTCGGAACATCCGCCACATAGCCCACAAGCAGACAAGTACCGAGAGTCCGTAGACAACCCAATAGAGCCAATCGGTGGGCACCACATCGCGTAGTGTGACATTTGCGGCATTGCCAAAGAGAGCCATTGTGGCGTAGGCAACAGCGTTGTTGATAGCGTGAATGATGATAACCGACAGCAAGGAGCGTGTTCTTAGGTATACATAACCCAATATCAAGCCAACCACAAACGCATTAATAACCTGTACGGGAACGATGTGTATCACGCCAAACAGCAGTGCCGACACAATGAGTCCAATACCCCTACCCCAACGCTCTGCACACGACTCGAAGATGAGCCCTCGGAAGAGTATTTCTTCGAGAATGGGTGCAGCAACGATAGTGGAAAGAATAGCCCAACCGCCCAAACCTATGGTCTGTTGCACATTGTCGTACGCCTCGGTGGGAAGGAATCCCAAGAGTGGCTCAATGACGACACCCGAAGCCATCACAAGCACCACACCCCAAAGGACCATTGGCAGGTTTGTATGCCTGAGTCCCAGATGAATAGCCGTTCCACAACCCGCACGATGGCGCAACCATACAATAAATGCAATAGTAGGCAACATCTGCACAAGGTAGTAGACGAAAGTGATGTCGGGCGTGAGGCTCTCAGCCCCACGCGCCTTCATCAGAACAACCGACAAAAAACTGCCGAGCAGAACCGAGAAAACAAAGACTCCCGCAGTGGCAAAAAAGTCCACCCAAGTGGGGAATTTGCGAGGTTTACGATGGGACATCGCAGACTCTTGTGGTGCACCATAAGACGCATCACCCACATCCGTTTTTTCTACCTCCGCAGATGGCACTTCTACCCTCTGCAAAACATCTTGCTTCTCGTTGTTCTCGCTATTCATCTTTTACTTTATATTAATCCGCCCAAAGAGCCTACTCTCCGAGAGTTGCAACCATCACTGCTTTGATGGTGTGCATACGGTTTTCTGCCTCGTCGAATACAATCGAGTGGCGGCTCTCGAACACCTCGTCGGTCACCTCCAACTCGGCTGCACCAAACTTGTCGTAAACCTCCTTACCAATGCGGGTTTTAAGGTCGTGGAATGCGGGCAGGCAGTGCATAAACTTAACCTCGGGGTTGCCCGTTGCGCGAATGACGTCCATATTAACTTGGTAGGGCATCATACATTCCAAGCGTTCTACCCAAGCCTCGTCGCTCTCGCCCATCGACACCCAAACGTCGGTGTAGAGGAAGTCGCAATCCTTCACAGCCTCTTTCACATCGTGAGTGATGGTAATTTTTGCGCCTGTCTCGGCAGCAATCTTCTGGCACTCCTCAACAAGCCAAGCCTCAGGCTCGTAGCCTGCGGGGCAAGCAGCGCGGAAATCTACACCCATCTTGGCACAACCAACCATCAGCGAGTTGCCCATATTGTAGCGAGCATCGCCAAGGTAGCAGAATTTCATCTCGCCAAAAGGTTTGTTGCAGTGCTCCTGCATAGTGAGGAAGTCTGCTAAAATCTGCGTGGGATGGTACTCATTGGTAAGACCATTCCATACGGGGACATCGGCATAGTGTGCAAGTTCTTCCACGATAGACTGACCGTAACCACGATACTCAATACCGTCAAACATTCTGCCAAGAACGCGAGCAGTGTCGGCAATACTCTCTTTTTTGCCCATCTGCGAGCCGCTGGGACCAAGATATGTAACGTGTCCGCCCTGATCGTGAACTGCTACCTCGAAGGAGCAACGGGTGCGGGTGGAGTCCTTCTCAAAGAGAAGTACAATGTTCTTACCTACAAGATGTTGCTGCTCTTTACCTGCTTTCTTGTCAGCTTTGAGTTGGGCTGCCAAGTCAAGAAAAAAGCGAATCTCTGCGGGAGTAAAATCGAGCAATTTCAAAAAGTCTTTACCTTTCAATGATTCCATAGTAAAATGTGTTATTTAAGTTAATGTTTTGAGTGAATAGTCGATTCGTTTTGGAGTGTATGCTCCATTTCCAACCTCAAATATATGTATTTTATCCGAAACAATATCTATTTTTCAAAGAAAAATACTACATTTGCATTGTAATTAAAATGGGATATTATGGGTAAAATTATAGCACTTGCCAATCAGAAGGGAGGCGTAGGTAAGACAACAACGGCCATTAACCTTGCCGCAAACCTCGCCATTATGGGCAAAAAGATACTGCTTGTGGATGCCGATCCGCAGGCAAATGCCACTTCGGGCTTAGGTTTCGACATCCGCAACGAGGGCATCTATGAGTGCATAGTTGGTAAGCGCAAAGCCGAAGAGGTTATACTGCAAAGCGAGGATATCAAGAAACTATCAGTGTTGCCTTCGAGCATCAACCTTGTAGGTGCCGATGCCGAACTCGCATCGCTCTCGGATGGTCACTACCGCATCAAAAAGGTTATTGATGAGGTTAGGGACAACTACGACTATATCTTCATTGACTGCTCCCCCAGTCTCGGCTTTACGACCGTCAATGCTTTGGTTGCTTCCGACTCGGTACTCATTCCCGTACAGTGTGGTTACTTTGCTTTGGAGGGCTTGGGCAAATTGCTCAATACCATAAAGATGGTCAAAGGCAAACTCAACCCATCGTTGGAGATTGAGGGCTTTGTGATGACTATGTATTCTCGCTCGCGCCTGGCCAATCAGGTCACCTTCGAGGTCAAGGAGCACTTCAAGCACCTTACATACGACACCATAATCTCGCGTAGCGTAAGGCTCGATGAGGCTCCTTCGCACGGCATTCCCGTGATACTCCACGATGCCGCCTCTTCGGGCAGCAAGTGCTATATGGAACTCGCCAAAGAGTTCCTAAGGCGCAATAGAAAGAAGTAGAAACACGTTACAATATAAAGACAAAAATTATGAAGAAACATACAGGTCTTGGTCGCGGCTTAGGCGCCATTCTCGAAGCCGAAAATTATATCGAAAACCTCCCTGCCGTAAGTCGTATGGAGGAGTTGGAGGTGGAGAGCATTATTCCCAATCCCAAGCAACCTCGCACCATTTTTGATGATGATGCGCTGGAAGAGTTGGCAGACTCCATTGCCACTCTGGGACTCATCCAGCCCATAACGGTGCGCCGCGAGGATGATGGAAAGTATATCATCATCAGTGGCGAGAGGCGTTGGAGGGCTTCGAGGCTTGCGGGCAGAAAGACCATTGCCGCCTACATCCGCGAGGCAGACGACAAGGAGTTGCACGAAATGGCTTTGGTGGAGAACATCCAGCGTCAGGATCTCAATGCTATGGAGATTGCCATTTCGCTCCAAAGACTCATTGACGAGTGTGGCGTAACACAAGAGATGGTGGCACAGCGTGTGGGCAAGAAACGCTCTACGGTAGCCAACTATCTTCGCCTTGTGCAGATGTGCCCCGAGGTGCAGGCTGCCCTCAAAGAGAACCAAATCTCAATGGGACACGCCAAGGCTATTGCCGGCGCACCCGAGGAGGCTCAGCCCGCGCTCGTGAGGAAAGTTGTCAAAAAGGAACTCTCGGTGAGGGCTACTGAGGCTCTTGTGAAAAAAATCTCCGAGGCAAAACCCGCCACTGCGGAGCAGGAAGAGGAGTTTCCTGAGATCTACACCAGAGTGGTAGAGAGGTTGTCGCCACTGATGGGCGAAAATATAAAAATTAAACGTTCGGCAGATGGCTCGGGCAAAATAATAATCGGCTTTTCGAGCGACAAGGAGATTGCTTCGTTGGTAGAACGACTCGAAAGGCTTGGCAAATAGATTATGAGATTTACAAAAGGTGTCATATTGAGAAGTGTTGTGATGGTGGTCCTTGCCGCCCTCCTGCCTTCTATGCTTTTTGCCCAACAACAAGGCGACAACCCCGTAGAGGAAAAGAGCAAAAAGCGCAAAAAGAAGGAGGTTGTGGCAATTGCCGACTTCACGCAGGGTTTCAGTGTGAGGGGTGGCGAAAGGATTATGCCCGCCGTACGCACTCCCGAACAAGATTCGTTGGAGGTGGTAGAACTTAGCCGATTGATTGACTCTTTGGTGGTGGCACGCGAGAGTTTGTTGCCCGAGGACACAACGGCACTCTCAAACGCATCTGCACGCATCGACTCGCTTATTGCAAGGCGCACCACCCTACTCCCCGCCGAAATCACAGACACCCTTGCCACCGACCTCGACTCGCTGGCGACAGACACTCTGAAAAAGCAGCGTTATAATTGGTTCTTCCGCGATTCGCTGTCGCTCACACCAACAACCCTTGCGAGTGTCGTACTGCCCGGTTTTGCACAATTCTACGAAGAGAAATACTGGAAGATACCGCTCGAATATGCAATGGTCGGACTGCCACTGTGGGCAGGCTTAGAGCAGAACAAAAAATATCTCAGTTACAAGGCGGAGTTCGACAAGTTGGCAGCCTCGGGTGCTTCACAGTCGGAACGCACCCCTGTGCAGACCAAAATGCTCAAACACCAAAACTACCGCACACTGCTCATCGGTGCCGCGGCGGCATCTTTTATGGGCTTTTTGGTGGATGGTGTAATCAATTTCCCATCGGATATGAGCGACATTCAGAAAGCCTCCACTCTATCGTTTGTCTGCCCTGGTGCAGGACAAATATATAATGGTAGTTATTGGAAAGTGCCCATTGTGGTGGTAGGTATGGCTTCGATGATATACGTCATTGACTGGAACCAAAGGGGATACACCCGTTTCAAAACCGCCTACGACCTCGCAACAGATGGAGATGACTCCACCATCAGCGAGTTTCCATACACGCCCGAGGAGTCGTTGCGTTCAATAAAGAACTCCTACCGCCGTAACCGCGACTTGGCAATCATCGGTACGGTAGCGGTCTACTTGGTGCAGGTGGCAGACGCACATATCGATGCCCATATGCAGGCTTATGATATCAGCGACAACCTATCTATGAAAATCGAGCCACAAATCACGCAAACCATTAGTCCGCAGGGCGTTACCAACAATTTCGGCTTTAACCTTACGATGAATTTTTAGTGTAGATGACACTCCGACACCTCCTTGCACTATTTTGCACCGCACTTGCCACCACACTTACAGTGGCGCAAGAGCCTATACTCACACCCGAAGAAAACGACACAAATCCCGAGATGAGCCTTGACGAGAAGTTGTCTATGCCTCGGCTCGATTCGATGCTCATTGCGTGGAGTCAGCGTCAGAGCGAATTGGCGAGCGAAAAACTCCTCAACCCTCTCATCTTGGCTGACACCATAGACCTCCCCGCAAGCGACATCCCCGACTCGGTATATGTGGAGCGATTGAAAGCCATCGGCTCGGCAATACCGATGTCCTATAACGACGTTGTGAGGAAATATATCATCTCATACACCACACGCCACCGCAACCACATAAGTACCATCTTGGGGCGTTCACTCTACTATTTTCCCCTCTTCGAGGCAGAACTTGACGCACAAGGGTTGCCTCTGGAACTAAGGATGTTGCCCGTCATCGAGTCCTCACTCGTTCCGAAGGCTCGCTCGAAGGTTGGTGCATCGGGTTTGTGGCAGTTTATGTACGGCACAGGCAAAGGCTACGGCTTGGAGGTAACTTCCTTCATCGACCAACGCTTCGACCCTGTTTTGTCCACCAAGGCAGCCTGCCGACACCTCAAATACCTCTACGATGTATATGGCGATTGGGAACTTGCGCTGGCAGCATACAACTGTGGTGCGGGCAAGGTAAATAAGGCTCTGCGCAGGGTGGAAGACAAGAATGCTGGATTTTGGGATATCTACCCCTACCTGACTCCCGAGACAAGGGGTTACGTTCCTGCATTCATAGCCACCACCTACGCCTACCATTACCACTCACTGCACGGTATAGAGCCCGCCGAGGCTCCCCTGCCCCTTGTGACCGACACGGTGCATATTGACCGCATAATGCACCTAAAACAAATCACTTCTACCATTGGTACACCTATGGAGGTGCTGAGGGCTCTCAATCCGCAATTCAAGCAAGATGTGGTGCCCGCCGTAAGAGGGCGTGCCTACGACCTTGTATTACCCCTCTCGGAGGTTGGTAAATTCCTCGACCACGAGGCAGAGATTATGGGCAAAGATACCATCTACTTGGCAGAGTATATGAGTCCACGCAAGAATGGCGAAATGCCCACATTCGTCATAGACAGCAAGATACACAAAGTCAAATCGGGCGAAAACCTCTCGCTGATTGCCAAAAAATATGGCGTGACGGTAAAACAGATTTGCAAGTGGAACAACATCAAAGATGCATCGAAGATACGAGTGGGACAAAAACTCGAAATTTTTTTGAAATAGACGGAGCATAACCCCAAGAGCATAATGAATTTTAACGACACCATAGTAGCACCCGCCACCCCCTCGGGAGGCGCCATAGCCATAGTTCGCATAGAGGGCGAAAGGGCGTTGGAAATTGCCGACAAACTCTTCCGCAGCCCCAAAAAAGGGGTAAAACTCAGCGATATGAAGGGATATTCGATGACCTATGGATACATTTATGATGGCGAGCGCAGAGTGGATGACGTGGTGGTGGCACTATTTCGAGCCCCGAATAGTTATACGGGTGGCGATATGGTCGAGGTGTCGTGTCACGGGTCGGCATATATCGTGGGCGAAATCGTAAGGCTTGCCATAGCAGAAGGCGCACGCGCTGCCACAGCAGGCGAATTTACAAAACGCGCATTCTTGGCAGGCAAGATGGACCTCTCGCAAGCCGAGGCGGTTGCCGACATAATTGCTGCCGAAAATAGAGCCGCCCTAACTCTTGCAGACACCCAGCTGAGGGGCGCATATTCAGCCTCGCTCGCTACGCTGAGGGCTGAACTCGTTAGACTCGCCTCACTCTTGGAGTTGGAGTTGGATTTCTCGGAGGAGGATGTGGAGTTTGCCAACCGCTCGGAGCTGACCGCACTACTCAATACGATTGACACTGAGATAGAACGCCTTGCGAACTCTTTCATGGTAGGCAACGCCATAAAAAAGGGTGTTGCGGTGGCTATCGTGGGCAAGCCCAATGTAGGCAAGAGTACCCTTCTAAACCGCATTGTGGGCGATGAGAGGGCTATGGTTAGCGATATTGCTGGTACCACGCGCGACACAATTGAGGAGAATGTTACGATAGACGGCGTCAGATTTCGCTTTGTCGATACCGCGGGTCTGCACCAAACGGGCGACAGGCTCGAAAATATGGGCATAGAACGTACTCATAGGGCAGTCGGCGAGGCTCAAATTATAGTGCAACTGTGCGAGAAGCCCGAAGAGGATGTCGTGACCACCACCCCCGAACAACACCTGCTGAGGGTAATCAATAAATGCGACTGCCACACCGCCCCCACCCCCGAAGGCTGGATAGCCATCTCGGCAAAATATGGCGATGGAGTAGATACACTACTGAGAACTATTCGTGCGGCTGTGAATACTGAGGATGTTATGAGGGGCGAGACGGTGGTCTCCAATAGCCGCCACTACGAGGCACTCCTTAGGGCTCAGGAGGCACTGCACCGCTCGCGCGAGGCACTCTCTATGGGAATCTCTACCGACCTTGTGGCACAAGACATTCGCGAGGTCTTGGGTGCCATCGGCGAAATCACGGGCGAAGTCACCACCACCGACCTCCTTTCAGAAATTTTCTCCAAATTCTGCATCGGTAAATAACCCTTTGTAACACGCTGAATATCAACAAGTTATTACTTATATAAATAGAAAGTAAAATTAAGTAGATTTACATATTAAATGGTTGATAATTAACACTTTAAGGATTTTGCAAAATATTGCAAAATCCTATTTTTTCGCCCTATTTCACCCCCAAAGTGATAATTTGTGCTAAAAACAAGTCGCTCTCTCAGGGCCTTACAACGAGGGTAAAAAATTAAGTTGATACTCTACCGATACTCATTTTTCAGGGTGTTTACTATGCGTTATATTTATTGAGTCGTTCAACCAAATGATTTAATAAAATATGACAAAAATTACACAACCAAAACGAGGTCTTCCTCCACTCGATTTGAGGGCGCAAGACCACTACGAAGAGTTGCTAACGGTAAGCGACGCGGCTCAACTTTCAGGATTCTCGAAGCAGTTTATTTATCAACAACTCAAATCTAACACTCTGCGTTTCTGCTTATTAAGCGACATCAGATATATCAAGTATCGTCATCTACGAGCGTGGTTTGCAAAACTCCCAACGAACAAAGATTGTCCACTTTGCCCGGCCTCATTTTCTCTTGCAGGGCTGTTGAATTATACTAAAATGGGGCGTTGTTGGGTGTTGCGTTTTGTCGAAAGATACAACATTCGCTCCTATTATTTGGGCAATTCTCGTCGCTTTAATTATCAAGATTGTATTGCGGCGTGGGCTATTGAGCAAACCGTAAATCCGAAATGGATAACAATAGAAAAAGCGGTAGAAGAATATGTGATAGAGAGTGATATTCTACTTTCTGCTACAGCAAGTAAGAGAGTTCGCATCAAATGTAAAGATGCAAAAGTATTGGTAAATGTGAAGGATGTCAAACAGTTAAAAGAATTGAAGCAATGGGAAGAGTTGTAATCCGCACAAAGAAAAAGTGCCACGGAACGATGCTGTCAGTCTATCTTGAATTCTGTCCTCCATTTACTGACAATAGTGGCAAGCAAGTACGTTATGAGTTTCTCGA
This sequence comes from uncultured Alistipes sp., assembly GCA_937911745.1. Taxonomy (GTDB): domain Bacteria; phylum Bacteroidota; class Bacteroidia; order Bacteroidales; family Rikenellaceae; genus Tidjanibacter. Next base: position 66,840 of record CALDPX010000007.1, read on the forward strand.
TCTTGAAAAGTACACGACACCCGCAAACGAGGCTCAACAAAAGTTCAACGCCACCATAGATGATATTGCCGATGCGATTCGTTGCGAGCGATATATCAGCCTTATTAATAAAGATTACGAGTTCCTATCCAAAAGGCGAATCAATGAAGATTTCTTGGAATATTTCCACCGCAATATCGTGTATCGTGGCATTAAGTTCAAAGTCAGCCTAAAATATCTACACAGATTCTGTAAGAGCAAATGTAGTTTTAAGGATGTAACGGTGAGTTTCTGTGAACGATTCAAAGGTTTTCTCACCAATACAAAAGGACTACATAGACGAGCAAAGTTGAGTCAGAATACTGCCTCGGCATACTTTAATGCGTTTATGAGCATCGTGAATCTCGCCCATCAAGACGGCATCATAAAGACAGATATAAACGCCAAGATATCTCGCATACATTGGAAACACGACACCG
>CALDPX010000008.1 GCA_937911745.1 uncultured Alistipes sp.
AAAAGAATAGCCCTCTCAAACTTGTTTGAAAGAGGGCTATTGTTTTGACAGCCAAGCTATCTGAGAAAGATAGTCACACCTCACCGCAAGGGCTGCACTAAAAGTTTTTGGTTCCGCTTTTTACAAAAAGCGGAGAAAGAAGCCTAAGTCAATCCCAGTCGCCGCTATTGAAGGCGTTGTTGATGTCGGCGAGGCGTTCGGAGTAGATGGAGCGCATACGGGCGACAGCCTCGTTCCAGGGGAGTGCCTCATCGCCATTCACGCCGCCCGTATCTTGGGGATTCCAGAGTGAGAAGTTGCGCTGTGCCGAGAGGCTGAGTCGCTCCGCTTCGGAGTCCATAAAGTCGAGGAGCGCGAGAAGTCGTGGGTAGAGTTCTGCCCAACGCTCTTTGGCGAGAGTGCGCATTGCGGGGTCTTTGAGCAGTCGGTTGTACCATAGTGCGCCCGTAAGATAGAGCCTGCCCTTTGCCGAGGTGGAAACCTTGTAGGAGAATGTGCCCCAATCGAAGTCCCAGATGGGTCCCGCGGTGAGCCTGCCGCCTCGGTCCTTGTACATATAGACACTTCCGGGGTTGTTTATCTCGTGGTTAAGACATACCTCAAAGACGAGCCAATAGTCTATGAAGGATTGCCGGTCTATGTAGTTTGCGTAGCCACTCTCGGGCGAGAGGTAGTCCTCCGAGTAGATAAGACGCTCCAAAGAGTTGATGTACTCCTGCGCCCAGGCGAATTGCTCTGCCGTAAGGTCCTCCTCATCGGGCGACTTTATGGCAAAGGGGGTGTTGCGCGAGGTACGCCACTGCCACTCGTTGTCGAAGTGGAAGTCGAGTTCGAAGAGATAGCCGCCCGTAAGAGCCTCGCCAGCGTTATCCTCGGGAGTCATCTCGGTGATATTCACACGATTTTCATCCACCTTTATGTGCTCCGTTAGCAGATAACAACCCAAGTGCTTGCCATTGAGGAAGAGTTCTACATATTCGTTGCGAGGTGTCCACGCTAAGGAGGTCTGCTGGGCGATTTTCAGTGCCATACGATTGCGGAGCATCGTTTTGTCCATAGCGTTTGCCAAGAGCACCCAACGCTTGTGCTTGGGCATACCGAGCACCGAGGTTTTCTTCTCGAATTTCAGTGCGTAGGGCTTCTTGTTCCAGCCCCAAGTGGTGTTGCCACGACCTCGGATGTTGACCTCGGCATCCTCCAAGTCGTTATACTGCCCCATACCATTTATGGAGAGCGTTGCGCTCTTCCAATCCTCCTTGGAGGTTACAGGACCTCTATCGGCGGTATAGATGTGCATTACGGGCAGCCCCGTAAAGTTCGTAAGCCTCACTCGGAACTGCTCCGAGCCGACCGTATATACAACCTCTTGCGAGAAGTCCACAACACTCTCTCCGCTCTGCTGCACCACTCCTTCGATGGTTGCCGCAGCACTACTCTCGAAACGCGCCACAAGAGCCATATCGGCTAAGGGCTCCTCGGTTGCGCCCGAGAAGGTGCGGGTTGCGGAGTCGTAGACCATCCACACATCGCCCGAGAGCGCAGGGTTGTCCGCACGCAGAAAACGCAGATTTTTCAGCGTATATTCCATATTGCGACTGCCAACCTCGAAAGGCTCGGTATAGAGCGTTGTTTGCCCATTTGTAACCCTCACTCTTAGGCTCTCGCAAAACTCCCCTATGGGGTTTTTGCGGGCAAGGAACAATCGCCAACGACCATCTGCTTCGGTGGGCTCTGCCTTGCGAAGCGCAAGGTGCTCAGGAGCCGCGTCACCCTCGGCAGCCACAAGCGAAAACCACTCCGCCTCGACCTCGGCATTAGCCTCCTCAACGAAGAGATAGATGGTCGCCTCATCCGAGAAGTCAAGAACGTAGGACTCCTGCTCCACGCTTACAGCAAGGAGTTCGCCCTCGGCGGGTTGCTCTATTGGTGGAGGTTTCGGTTCTTCGGGCTCGGGGGTTACGGTTGGCTCTTCGGGAGTGGGTGTACAGCCCACCATAAGGGCTGCCACCGCTCCCACAAGAGATTTTATGTGCTTAGAGAGTTTCATTATTCAGCACTCTGAGTAACCTTAACCACAAGGCAGGGGTCGGGGATGTTATAGCCCTCGTATGCCTGACCTACGGCAGAGGCGGGATGAACGTGGATGTAGCCCACACGACTCTTGCCCGAAGTATTCTCGGCTGCCGAGTAGTTGAGCCAGTCGCCACCCACGCCTGCCGAGAGCCAATCAATCGAATTACCCTCTGCATCGACATAGGTGTAGGTCATAGCGTGCGCATCATCGCCAAAGGTGTTGTCACGAGTGCCATCTACCACACCGTCAACAACCTTGTAAACCGACATCCAAGTAACACCCGCATTGGTGCAGCCACCTGCGCCAACGGTCATATTTTGTCGCATATTAAGGTTGTTGGGATCGTTGCCGAAGGTGTAGACAGCCACGGGAGCATCGCTCGAAGCGGGCATCTGGGTAACCTCAATAGTCACTACGGGGTTGCCACCAACAATCTCCACCTCGGAATCGCTCTCGGGATAGGAGAGTGTTACCACACCCTTGCGCCAATCTGCCTCGGCAGAGGAGTCGGCGGTCAGATAGACGTGATTGCCACCTATGCGAGCAGTGAGCCACGAGGCGTTGCTCTCCACCACGAGCGAAGCGAACCACTTCGAGCCGCCATCATCGGTCTGTGAGCCATCGACCATGGCAAAGAAGTAGCCCAAATCGCGTTCGGTCAAACCTGCGGGAGTTACCACCAACGATGTAGAGAGGTTGGCGGTGGTGTAGTAGAGTTCGCTCCTTTCGCCCGCGGCCTTGCTTGGTTGCTGTACAACCTCAACAGTGAAGGCAGTGTTGTCGGGAGTCATAATATAGGTATCCGTATCGCCCTTAAATGTGGCAGTTATGGTAGCCCTACGCTCCTCGGTAGTGGAAGGGTTGGGCTCGATAGCCGCAAGTTCGAGGTTGTTGAAGTTGCCACCCACAACATTTACCACACACCAATCGGCATTGGTGGTAACCTCCACCGTCTTGAAGAAGGGCTCGATAGCCTCTGCATCTGCCACAGCCGTTGCCGAGCCATCCAAGTAGGCAAGGAAATATCCCAAACCTTTAACACCACCCAAACCACCACCGGGGATGGTTACTACAGCATCGCCAAACCATTGGTATGCAAGTGAGTGGGTTGCAGTTGCACCATTTTGAGCCACCTCGATAGTGGCAATGACGGGATTTTCGATAGCATACTCCTTGGTAGAGGGGGTGTAGAGCAGTTTTACGGTTGCGGTACGTCCCTCGGTGGAGTCGTTTTTGGCGATGGTCAGAACAGGATGATTGTTGTTTACAATCTTTCCGCTTACCCAATCGGCAGCCGCACCATCTGCGCCCTCAATCTCAAAGGAGATGTTGGCGTAATAGTCGGCAGTATAGTTGGTTGTATCCTCTACGCCATCCACGCTTGCCAAGTAGTATCCCATATCCTGCTCGCCACCCAATGCGCTCATCGAGAGCACAGTGATGAGGTTTGCGATATTGTAGGTCACCACCTTGGTGCCGTTCTCCAAGCGCGAGGTGGCATTTTTGAGGTCGAAATAGTGGGTGTGTACCGCACCACACTCAAAGGTCAACTCTTGCTCCCCATAGTCGAAGGTGTATTTTGCCACATCGGTCTTTACGACAACCTTAGCACCCGCACTCTTGGCAGGCAGCAACTCCATAAAGATACCCTTTGCGGTATCCTTGTCGGCTCCAACCTCATAGGGGGCTTGGAGTGTCGCCACAACACTCTGCGAGGGGGTTTCGCTTGTCGATACTGCGTAGGTGTTCTTTGCAAGGTCGTAGAGCAAGGTGCCCGCAAGTGGAGCATTTGCTTCGAGGGTTACGGAGAGCACCTTCTCGCCAACGAGAGCCTCCTCCGAGGAGTAGACCACATAGCGAGCCAGCGAAGTTGCAAGAGCCATATTGACCGTAGCCCCGGGTGCGCTAACGGGAGTCAGCATAGGCTCGGTATCCACAAGCGACAAAGCAAGCCCCTTGGTACTACCCGCAGCGTTGAGCGTTACGGAATGTGCAACCTTGGCTTGCAACTGAGTGGGAGTGAGTGTGTTGGGGGCAAAGAATGCTCTTGCCGAAGTGGTTTCGTAGGGGATGTCGAACGAGAAGCGTGCCACGCCGTTCTCGACACTTACCGACTTGGACTCCACCTGCTTAGCATCATTGGTAAGCAGCACGAGCGAGCAGTTCTGGGGCTCCCAATCGAACTCCATAGCATCCGAGAGAGAAGCCTTCGAGGTTGCCGAGAAAGTTGCCTCCACCTCCAAAGGGCGAGTGGTGGGCGTTGGTTCGGGTTCGGGCTTGGGTTGTGGCTGTGGTTCGGGGGTCTCCTCACAAGCAGCCATAAAGAGTGTAAGCAGTGCAAGGGCACCAAATTTCAGGAACTTTTTCATAGTGATTTAGGTTTATTTGATTAGTTATTTTTTAGCACCGAGTTTTCAACAAATTTACTAATAATAAATATGTCATCGGGGGTGGTGTGCTAAAAAAGTGGACTCAAAGTCCGCTTCAAAAACCTCATCGCACTAAAATTCAGACTCTTAAATTCAACCGACACCTCTTAGAAAAGTAGAACAAACACATTCCTTTGTTATCGTTTTGGCGCATTTTTTAACCTCACGGTTTTCAATTCTGAGCAAAAAAAACTATTTTTGTGAAAAGACTACCCACCAACAATGAAACACAAATTATCACCATCCTCGCTACTTGTCGCGTTGGCAATGCTATGCACAGCGTGTTCTACAAACTCCGACTCGCTCAACGAGGCCCTTACGGAACTCGACCAAGCTATTGCAATGCGCCCTCACTACTCTAAATTCAAAGAGGAGCGTATAGCCTTCGAGCGAGCCACCATAGCCAATCACACACTATCCTACACAGAACACATTGCAACCATCGAACTGCTCATTGACGAGTACAACAAGTACCAGCTCGACTCCATAATCGTGTGGCTCGGCAGAGGCATAGAACTTGCCGAGGCTGAGGGAGATAGGCTCACAGCCGATAGGCTCAGACTTCGCAATGTGGAGTACTTCGCAATGGCGGGTTTTTACAGCGAGGCGGCTTCGCTGCTCGGCTCGATAGACACGCTCGCAATGACCCCCGAACAGTTGCGCCACTACTATCGTGTAGCCCACTCCCACCACCGCGAGTTGCGAGAATACTCGGCAGACGCCAACGCCAAAGCACTCTCGGCTCGGTTGGAACAGTACTACATAGACCGCCTGATTGCCACCGAGAGCAATGCTCTCGAACAACACAAACTCCTGTGTACCAAATACAGCAACCTCTCCGATTGGGAAAACCTCTCGCGCGAATTGGACATTGTGCTTCCTACTCTCTCGCCCAACAAGCAGGAGTTTGCCTATTTCTCCTATCTGAAAGCCATCAGCGTGGGCGACAATCGTGGCACCACCGCGGAGTATATGACTCATTTGGCTCGTTCGGCACGAGCCGACATGGTGAGTTGTACCACCGACCACGCATCACTCTGTATGCTCTCCGAAATACTCTTCCATCTTGGCGAGATTGAACGCGCCTTCACCTACATACAGATCGCCATGCAGGATGCCACATTCTACAACTCACGTCTGCGCCCTTGGCAGGTTGCCGAGATGTTGCCCGTCATAGAGCGTAGTTACAGCCAAAGAATGAACGACCGCAACACCTCTTTGTACATAGCCATAAGTCTAATATCGCTACTACTTGTGGCTATTCTCATCGTACTGATACAGAAGAGCCGACAAAACAGACAGATTCGCCAAACCAAGGCAAAACTCGAAGCGATGAACACCACCCTGAGCGAGTATGTAGCAAAACTCTCGGAGCAGAACGAGGTGGAGCACTCTTTGGCTGCCGAACTGAGCGAGGCTAACGCTGTAAAAGAGCAGTATATAGGCTTGTTTTTGGTCATCTGCTCCAACTACATCGACCTGTTGAAATCCTACCACAAGAACGTGCGCAAGAAACTCTCGCAGGGCTCCTTCGAGGCTCTCCAAGCAGAGATTAATAAATCCACCATCATTGACGATGCCGAGGAGGAGTTCTATGCCAACTTCGATAACGCATTCTTGAACCTCTACCCCTCGTTTGTCGAGGAGTTTAACGAACTACTCAGACCAGAAGATAGGATTGTGCTTAAAAATCCGAGGGTACTCAACACCGAACTTCGCATCTTTGCACTAATAAAACTCGGCATCACAGACTCTTCGCGTATCGCCTCGCTGTTGCGCTACTCGGTAAACACCATCTATAATTACCGCGCAGGAGTGAAAAACAAGTCCATTGTATCGCGCGATGATTTTGAGGACAAGGTGCGCCGAATCGGCTCCAAGAGGGGTTAATATACCCTTTGGCGGCTGTTTTGCAGTCCACTTTTTTACCGCCGCCGTCACGTCGCCAACGTACATACACACAACCATTTAAGACCACCTAAGGTTGCAAAAAATCCACTAATTTTTTGCAACCTTTTTTGTGCACACAGAAAAAGACTAACTTTACATAGATTTTTACCCTATGGGTAAACCTCTCCGAGAGCCGAAACAACTAAACAAACACAAAAGAATATGAACCGTACGCTATCCATCCTTGTTGGGGTTGCAGCCTCCATTTTGGCAGTAGGTTGCTGCTCCGAAAATCAGACCGAAAAGCGCATCGACAAACTCCTTTCGCAGATGACGCTCGAAGAGAAAATCGGACAACTAAATCAGGTAACCCACTACACCACCGAGCAGATGTTCCCTGAGGTTGCTGCGGGCAACATCGGCTCCATCCTCAACCTTTCCGACCCCGTAGAGATTAACAAACTTCAAAAGGTTGCTGTTGAGGAGAGTCGTCTGGGTATTCCTCTGGTCTTTGCCCGCGATGTCATTCACGGTTTTAAGACCATCTTCCCCATTCCTCTGGGTCAGGCGGCATCGTTCAACCCCGAGATTGTGGAGAAGGGTGCTCGCATTGCTGCCCAAGAGGCTGTGGCTTCGGGCGTAAGGTGGACTTTCTCGCCTATGGTCGACATCTCGCGTGACTCGCGCTGGGGTAGGATTGCCGAGAGTTTCGGCGAGGACCCCTATCTGACAAGCGAACTTGCTGTGGCTATGTTGCGTGGCTATCAGGATAACGAGAAACCCCTGGCAGCGTGCGCTAAACACTTTGTGGGCTACGGTGCTTCGGAGGGTGGTTTGGACTATGCCCCCATCCATATCACCGAGCGCGAACTGAGGAACTACTACCTTCCTCCCTTTGAGGCTCTGGCTAAGGCGGGCTGTATGACTCTTATGCCCTCATTCAACGACAACGATGGTATCCCCTCGGCGGGTAACAAATTCCTCCTTAGGGATGTTTTGCGCGACGAGTGGGGCTGGAATGGCTGCGTAGTGAGCGATTGGGGCTCGGTAGGCGGTATGCTTGCACACGGCTTTGCTGCCGATATGAAGGAGGCTGCCAAGCGTGGTCTTACAGCGGGCACGGATGTGGATATGATGGCTTACGCCTACATCAGCGAGTTGAAAGGCTTGGTGGAGAGTGGCGAGTTGGACGAAAAGGTTATTGACGAGAGTGTTCGCAACGTACTGAGACTCAAATTCCGCCTCGGCTTGTTTGAGAATCCCTATGTAGAGGAGGAGAACTATCAGGCAGCCTACTACACTCCCGAGGCTTTGGAGGCTGCTCGTGTGGCTGCTGTGGAGAGTGCCGTTCTGCTCAAAAACGACAAGAACGTACTTCCTCTCTCGCCCAAGACCAAACGCATCTTGGTTGCAGGTCCCTTGGCTAAGGCACCTCACGACCAGCTGGGCACTTGGATATTCGATGGCGAGAAGTCGCACACCATAACTCCTTTGCAGGCTCTCTTGGAGAACTATGGCGAGCGTGTCAAGGTTGGTTATTCGGATATTCTCTCTTATAGTCGCGAGAAGTGCAGTGACAAAGAACTCCGCAACTTCACCTCGCAGGCTGCCTCTTATGATGCTGTGGTGCTCTTCCTCGGCGAGGAGTCGATTCTTTCGGGCGAGGCTCACAGCCTTGTAAATCTTGATTTGCAGGGTAGCCAGAGCGAACTTTTGAAGGCTGCACGCCGCAGTGGCAAGCCCGTCATCGCTGTTGTTATGGCAGGTAGGGCTCTCTCGGTGGGCAAAGACCTCGAAAATATGGACGCTCTTGTATGGTCGTTCCACCCCGGCACTATGGGTGGCGTTGCGCTTGCCGAGTTGCTCTTTGGCGATGAGGTTCCAAGTGGCAAACTCCCCATCACCTTCCCCGTTGCGGCAGGTCAGGAGCCCATCTACTACAATGCACACTTCCCCGAGCGTCCCGCAAGTGGCAACGAAATCCTTTTGGACGACATTGAGTTGGAGGCAGGTCAGACCTCGCTTGGTTGTACGGCATTCTGGCTCGATGCCGGCTTCGGTCCCCTCTATCCCTTCGGCTATGGTTTGAGCTACACCACCTTCGAGTACTCCAACATCAAGACCAATAAGGAGCACTACGACAATGGCGAAAACATCGAGGTGTCGTTCACTCTGAGCAACACAGGCAAGGTTGCCGCTACCGAGGTTGTACAGGTCTATGTCAGGGATGTTGTGGGCTCCGTTTCGCGCCCCAAGAAGGAACTCAAAGCCTACGAGCGCGTCAGCCTTGCTGCGGGCGAGAGTCGCGAGTGCACCATCACAATTCCTGCCGAAAGACTCGCATTCTGGAACATCGATATGGAGAAGGTTGTAGAGCCCGGCGAGTTCCACCTCTGGGTTGCGGGCGACAGTGCATCGGGCGAGAGGCTCTCCTTCTGGGTTGAGTAGCAGGTTTTCGGAAGTATCAACAAAACAAAGAGATAGATGAAACGACTATTGGTATTGATTGCTACCCTTGTGGCTTGTAGCACATTGGCAGCACAAACCCACTCGATTGAGGGTACGGTTACGGACTCTTCGGACGGCTCGGCACTCATTGGAGTTACCGTAGCATTGGAGGGGACTTCCACCGTAACCATTACGGACTATTTGGGACACTATACCCTCTCGGTACCCTTTGTAGGAGGCGAGAGCCGCAAGGTTACCTTCTCTTATATGGGCTACAACGACAAGACTCTCACCGTAACCCCCTCCACCACTCGCTTGGACGTGAAGTTGGAGATGGGTGCCGATGTGATTGAGGATGTGGTTGTTGTGGGCTATGGTACGATGAAACGTAGCGACCTTACGGGTGCTGTGGCTTCGGTGGACTCCGAGGACTTGCAGCGCACTCCCGTTGCGACCATCGACCAAGCATTTGCTGGTCGTATTGCGGGCGTTACGGTCAACGCCTCAACAGGTCAGCCCGGTGCTGCTGCCGAGGTTAGAATTCGCGGTATCGGTACGGTCAACAACTCCGCACCTATCTATGTTGTCGATGGTGTGATTACCGAGGATATCGCCTTTCTCAATGCCAGCGACATCGCCTCTACGGAGGTGCTGAAAGATGCTTCGAGTACGGCTATCTACGGTTCGCGAGGTGCAAATGGTGTGATTATCGTCACAACCAAGAACGGTGCTAAGGACCGCGTACCCCAAATCTCGCTGAGCGCATACGCAGGTGTGCAGAACCGCTGGAACAAACTCGACCTTATGGGGCGTGATGAGATGGCTGCAACACTCATCGCCATTGAGGGTGTTGCTTCGCAGCAGAATTTCTACAACAAACACGGCTTCTTGAAGTGGCTCAAAGCCTACCGCTTGGGTAAGTCGCCCTACTACCCCACCGACCTCGATTACTCAACCATCGAGACCGATTGGCAGGATGCGGTATTCAAAGCCAACGCACCCATCCAGAACTACCACCTCTCGGTAGATGGCGGTAGCCAGAACAGCCAATACTCATTCAGCGCGGGCTACTTCACACAAGATGGTACGATTATAGGCTCCAACTACGAGCGTCTGACATTGCGCCTGAACTCTTCGTACAACCTGACCAAATGGCTCAAAGTTGGCGAGAGCATCTCGTTCATCTCATCCTCTTCGCGCTGGGCGATGAACAACTCTTCGAGTGCGGGTGCTTCGATTCTCTCGGCAGCCCTTGCGATGGCTCCCTGGGACCCCACACACTACCCCGAGGGCTCGGTCAACATCAATGGCGAGGACCTGAGCGGTCAGATTGCCGCAGGCTCGAACTTCAAGAACGTAACAAACCCCTTCTCGATGGTGGAGCATACCCATCCCAACAACCAAGACCAACGCTTGTTGGGTAACATCTACTTGGAGGCTACGCTTCTTAAAGGACTCACGCTGCGCTCTTCGATAAGCATCGACCAGACCACCAGCCTCAACCGCTCCTTCAAAGACAAATATCTCCACTCGGACTACGACAAGATGGACAAAAACTTCCTCTCGTCGTCGATTGGTATGGGGCGCACGATGTTCTACGAGAATACACTCAACTACGCTTGGGAGCGTGACGAGCACCGCTTTACCGCAATGGTCGGTCAGACCACCGAGGAGTACACCTACTACTCGATTGGTGGTGCAGGTGCTTCGATTACCAACCCCAGCGAGAACAACTGGTACCTGAACCAGACCACCGAGGATAAGACCGAATCGGGCGACTCGGTGGCGCGCACAAGGCGTTTCTCGCTGCTCGGCAGGTTGTTCTACAACTACGCCGACCGCTATATGGCAACCATCAACTTCCGTGCTGATGCCTCCTCGAAATTCCCCGAACACCTTTGGGGCTACTTCCCCTCTATGGCGTTTGCTTGGAGGCTCTCGGAGGAGGAATTTATGGAGAATGTGGATGCTTTCGACAACCTCAAACTGCGCTTTGGCTGGGGACGCATCGGTAACGATAAAATTGCCGAGGGCGCCTTCACTCAGACCGTTCATCAGGACCACCTGACCTTCACGGGCTATCCTTTCGGCACTACGGGCGAACTCGCAACGGGTGCAACAGTCCTCACCTATGTAAATAGTGGCGGCAAGTGGGAAACAACAGAACAGATTAACCTCGGTGTGGATTTCAGCCTTTGGAACAATAAGTTCTATGGTACGATTGACCTCTTCGAGCGCAACACCTACGATATGCTCCTCTCGGTTACCGCTCCCGCACACGTTGGCAACCGCTACTCGCCTACGGCAAACGTGGGTACGGTGCAAAATAGGGGTATTGAGCTTACTTTGGGGCACAGTGGCACCATCGGCAACGGTTGGGAGTACGATGTGAACATCAACGGCTCGGTAATCTCCAACGAGCTGACCAAACTCAATGGTGGCGAGAGGGTTTATGGTGCCTACACCATTTGTGACGAGGGACTGCCCCTCTACTCCTTCTGGGGCTACGAATACGAGGGTATCTACCAGAGCGACGAGGAGGTTTCGGAACACCAATGGGGTGTTGCTACCCCCACCGAACATTGGGGCGATGCACGCTACAAAGACCAAAACAACGATGGTATAATCAACGACGAGGACCTTACCGCTATCGGCAACGCCTTCCCCTGGCTGACCTATGGTGCCAACTTCTCGCTCCGCAAGAGCGGTTGGGATGTAAGCCTCTTCTTCCAGGGTGTCTATGGCAACCAAATCTACAATGCCGTAAGGTTGCGCACCGAGGGTGCAGGTGTGGAATCTACGCTGAGCACCACAATGCGTGATGTTTGGACCAAGAGCAACACCAACGGTACCATCCCCAATGCCGGTCCTTCGGGCTCTTCGCGCAACAAGGAGTCTTCGAGCCGCTTTGTGGAGGACGGCAGCTACCTGAGGCTCAAAAACCTCCAAGTGGGCTACACCCTGCCTCAGGGCTTCTCGAAGAAGATTGGCATTTCGAGTTGCAGGCTCTATGTTACTATGGGCAACCTGCTGACCTTTACCAACTATACGGGCTATGACCCCGAGGTGGGTGGCGGTGTTGATTGGGGCAACTACCCCCAATCGCGCACAATCACTTTTGGTACAAACATCAACTTCTAAAATTGCGTGCAGAGGACTATGAAAAAGACCTTATATATTATAATGGTGGTTGCTATGGCAACCGTGCTTTCGGGTTGTAACGATTGGCTCCGCGAGGAGGCTCCGGGCAGCACCAAACTCGAAGATTTCTTTACGAGTGGCACCACAGCTTTGCAGTCGGTCAATGCCTGCTACACACCTCTGATGTGGGAGTTGCAGGGCACCTACTTCTCGGAGTGGTTTGTGGGCGATATTGCCTCGGACGATGCCGTAAAGGGTGGCGAGCACGTGCTCGATATGGCTGCTGCATACGACATCGAGAACTTCAAGACCGTAGCGAGCAACGAACTACTGCTGCAATACTACCGCGCACAGTATCAGGGTATTGCAAGGTGCAACTTCTCGCTCTCGAATGTTCCCGACATGCCCGTAGATACGATTATGACCGCACCTCTGAAAGACCGCTACGTTGGCGAGGCTAAGTTCCTGAGGGCATACTACTACTTCCGCCTTGTGAGGATGTTTGGTGGCGTGCCTAAGGTCGATTTTGTTGTCGACTCTTCGGACAAATGGAAACAGCCCCGCGCAACTGCTGAGGATATCTACGCACTCATACTTAGCGACTTGGAGGATGCCGAGCAGAAACTGCAACTCAAAAGCGAGATGGCTCCCGAGGACCTCGGCAGGGCTACCAAAGGCGCAGCGCAGGCTATGCTTATGAAGGTTAACCTCTATATGAAAAACTACGACGAGGCACGTCAGTGGGGCGAGAAGGTTATCGCAAGTGGCGAGTACGACCTCAACGCCGACTACTACACCAACTTCCTCATCGAGGGCGAGAATGGCATTGAGTCTGTTTTTGAGGTGCAGTACGTTGACGACCCCACGAGCGACTACGGCGAGGGCAACGGCTTCTCGCGCGGCACCTTCACGACCATTCTCACACGCTCACGCTCCACAACCCTCACGGGTGGCAAGGCAGGCTGGGGCTTCAACAAACCCTCGCAAGACCTCTATGACGAGTACGAGGAGGGCGACCCCCGTAGGGACCTTACTATCATCAACCCCACCGACGCCCAAATCGAAAACCGCGAGCAGGAGATTCCCCTGGGTTGTCGCTACCTCAACCGCAAATATGCCAACCTCGATGCTTCGGGCAGCTACCTCGCACTCTCTCACCAGAGTCGTGGCGAGCAGAACCGCAGGGAGATACGCTACTCGGATGTTCTGCTGATGTATGCCGAGGCGTGCTTGGAGAGCGGTGTGGACCTCGACAAAGGCAAGGAGGCACTCAATAGGGTGCGCTCGCGCGTGGGCTTGGGCGAGGTGGAACTCACCGAGGAGAACTTGCGCCACGAGCGTAGGGTGGAACTCGCAATGGAGGGACACCGCTGGTTCGACCTCTGTCGCTGGGGTATTGCAGGCGAGGTTATGAACGCTTATAGAGTGAAATATGGAGCCGACAACGCTAATGGCAACATCGAGGGTAGCCATATGGAGCCCTTCGTGGTGGGCAAACACGAACTGATGCCCATCCCTGCCGAAGAGGTAAGGCTCGGCGGACTCTCGCAGAACGAGGGATATTATTAGAATGCAAAATTCAAAATTCAAAATTCAAAATTGAAAGTTGAAACAATCCCTCATCTCTCATAAGCCTTAGGACTCTTGACGTTAGACATTAGACATTAGACAAACAATTACTTATACATTAACCTATTAAAAACACACAAAACACTATGAAAAAATTTCTTAGCATTTTCGCAGCAGTAGCAATGACTTTTGCTATGGCTTCGTGTGAGGAGCCCGTAGAGGAGCCCAACAACAATGGTGGCGGCAACAACACTGAGCAGCCCGGCGGTAACGAGGGTGGCGGCAACACCGAGCAGCCTGGTGGCAACGAGGGTGGTGGCTCTGCCGACAGTGCCTACGCTTGCCTCAACGGTAGCGACTACTATGTAATCGTTCTTGGCGAGACCTACTTCCAGCAGATTGCAAGCAGGGTTAAAGCGGACTTCCGTCCCGATGATACTACCAAATTCTTGTATGTATGGCCCGACGGCTCCAGCTACAACGCTGGCACCTGCTCTGGTCCTAACGTATTTGGCGATGTAGAGGATTGGACTGCACTCGTTACCGGTAGCATTGGTTGGACCGGTATGGGTTACTTCGTTCCCAACTCCTACTTGCAGGCTCTTACCGACATCACTCTCAACCCCAACGAGTATGTTCTCCACGTTGCAATGAAGAGCCAAGATGACGCTGTTCATGAGTTTATCTTCTACAGTTTCATTGGCGACACAGGGTATAAAGTGCTGTTAGGTGATGAGAATAGCACCTATGGTTTCAAACGCGATGGCGAGTGGTACGAGATTGAAATTCCTCTGACTGCTTGGACAAATCAGGGTCTTCTCTGGAACCCCAGCAACTATCCTGCTGACGGTGGCAACGTATTGGGCGTGACCAGCGGTCTTGTTGCAGGCAAGCACCTCAACCTCGATGCTTGCTTCATCTACAAACCCGCAAAATAAGGGTAACAAACTTTTGGGGATAGAGATTTAGTCTATCTCCCAAAAACTTAGGCTCGGAGGGTTTGAATGTACCCTTCGGGTCACAACAAAAAAAAGAGTAATTAAACAAGGAATACAGAGTATGATAAAGAAAACTGCATTTGTCATTATGCTCGTGGTAGCAATGACTGCTTGTGGCGAACTTTCGTTTAACACCAACCCCGGAGGTGGCAACAACACCGAAAATGAGGGTGGTAATAACAATGAAAGCGAGGGTGGTGGCGAGAACAATGGTGACAGCACCACTCCCGACACACCCACCTATCCCGCACAAGAGGGCTCGGGCGAGAGCAACGGATACAAACTCGTATGGCAGGATCTCTTCGATGGCGAGGTGCTCGATGAGAGCGTGTGGAACATCGAGGTAAACGGCAATGGTGGCGGCAACAACGAGTCGCAGTACTACCGCCGCGAGAACGTGAGCATCTCCAAGGAGCCTACAAGCGGCAGAAGTTGTCTGACACTCACCGCACGCCGCGAGTCCTATGGTGGCAAGCCCTTCACATCGGGCAGAGTGAACTCGATGGGCAAAAAGTACTTCACGCACGGCAAGGTGGAGGCTTATGTATGCCTTCCCAAGACCGCCAATGGCTTGTGGCCCGCATTCTGGATGATGGGCAACGACTATCCCGAGGTTGGCTGGCCCCGCTGTGGCGAGATAGACATCCTCGAAATGGGTAACGCTCAGGGTATCGCCTCGGGCACTCAGGAGACCTTTATGAATGGTGCGTGCCACTGGGGATTCTACAAAAACGGTGCTTATCCCAACTATGGCAAGCACTCCAACGCCCCCTACTCGGTGCAGGATGGCGAGTTCCACCTCTTCACGCTCGTGTGGGACGAAACGATGATTCGTATGTATCTCGACTTAGACAAGTACCCCAACGTGAAGCCCTACTACGAGATGGGCATTGAGGGTACGGATGACGAGTGGGCAACGGGGCTTTACTTCCACCACGACCACTTCATCCTCTTCAACCTCGCTGTGGGCGGACACTTCACAGGCATTGTGAACAACCCCGCAGGCATTACGGCACTCCCTGCCGAGGGCTCCGAGGCGAAGATGTATGTAGATTTTGTGAAAGTTTATCAGAAATAGCACATAGCGACTATGAACAGACCAAAGATTTTTATTGCAGCCCTTGCGGCAGTGATGATGGCGGGGTGCGATATGTTCCCCACCCCCACACCAAATGACAAGAGTGGTGTGAAGGCTACTTTGAGTGACGTATATTCCGACATCATCCCTACGACAGGTGCGGAGAGAATCAATTTAGCCTCTCTAAGTTTGGTTGTAGATGGCAATCGGGTAACTGATTTGTCGCAATACAGCTCACACTGCACTGTAAACGTCGGTGGTGTAGAGGTTATTGGGCAAGCCCGAGATGTCGCAGTATCCGCCAATGGTATCATCTCTGCCACTATCCCCGTAAACAATAGTGCCTCTGAGAGGGTACACACAATCTCTATTTTGGATAAAAACTCCAATGTTCTTGCAACTGCAAGCGTCACACAAGACAAAGGCGACGGTAGCGAAGACCTCACTATGGAGTATGTGGTGCACCAGAGGCGTAGCGCAAAGAGGGGTCTTAGCGGTCATCCGCAAATCGAGAGCGACATCACAATGATTGCCCCAGGCGTAAGTTGGGTTTACAATTGGGGCGCAACGGCACCCTTCCCCGAGTTGATGCAGCAGGGCAATATGCTCTTCCTCCCTATGGCGTGGAATGCCAACTTTGGTGCCGACCAGATGAGGGCTTACAAGGCTGCTAACCCCTCGGCAGAGTACATACTTGCCTACAACGAGCCCAACCTTACCGACCAAGCCAATATGACTCCCGAGGTAGCGGCTTCACATTGGGGCGCACTCAAAGCGGTGGCTCAGGAGTTGGGTATGAAACTCATCTCGCCCGCTGTGAACTACGGCACATTGGCAGGTTATAGCGACCCCACAAAGTGGCTCGATGAATTCTTCGCCTGTGAGGGCGTGAGTCTTGACGATGTGGCAGGTATCGCCGTACACTGCTATATGCCCTCGGGCGAGAGCCTCAAATCGTTCATCCGCAAGTTCGACAAGTATGGCAAACCCGTCTATATGACCGAATTTTGCCACGCCAACAACACCATCACCAACAACGAGGCAACCCAGCAGAACTATATGTCGGACGTGCTGAACTATATGGAGTGTGACGACAAGGTGGGCGGCTATGCGTGGTTTATGCTGCGCGGCTCGGGCGACTGGAAAGCCATCAGCCTTGTGAACTCCTCCGCCAAGGAGCCCGCGCTGACCGACCTCGGCAAGGAGTATGTATGGTTCTCCTCGTTCGACAAGGAGTGCTACTACCCCACCGAGGAGGCATTCCCCGCAGCGCACTACCGCTCCAACAATGCCGAGGAGGTTGCCGAGGGTACGGAGTGGAAAAATGCGCCCAAAATCAAGGCTTCGACCGACACTACGGGCGAGGTTATGCTGACCGACTTTTACAGCACCGAGATGTGGGTTGAGTATGGCGTGGAGGTCGAGAAGGCTGGCGAGTACGAACTCTTGGTTCGCTACTCCACCTTTATGGACTCCACCTACAAGTTCACCATAGACGGCAACGAGGTGGAGCACACCTTTGCTGGGTGCTACGAGCTGGGCGGCACAGAGGTGTGGAAGACCACCCGCGTGGAGCCTCTTACCCTCTCGGAGGGCAAACACACGCTGCGTATGTCGCTCACCCAAGGCAGGGGCAGTTTCAACTGGATGTGCCTGCGCAAAGTAAAGTAAGAGATTATCAACCAAACATTAATTAACCAATAAACACAATCTATTTCAATGAAAAAGCAAACTTACACCAGTCCGGAGATTGTCGAGATGCAATGCTCCGTCGAGAATGGAATCGCTGTGAGCGGTGCCACACTCTGGTACGAACAGGGCGGTCAAGGCGACTTCAACTACACCGTAACCGAAGATGACCAATGGGGTTAAACCAAACCACTGTTAAATTAAAACTAAAAAAGACTATGAAAAAGATTTTTAAGATGATGTTTGCAGTGGTAGCAGGCGTAGCCGCACTCACTGCTTGTACAAACGAGCCCGAAGAGGGCGTAACACCCGACAACACCCAAGAATATTGCATCGTTAAGGTTGGTATGAGCGATGCAACCAAAGGCTCACTTACCGATGCCGAGGGTATCAAATGGGAAGTTGGCGACCAGATTAAATATGCCGGTGGTGTTGAACTTGTTTCGGAGGCTCTTACCGCTGAGGATATTGAGGACGATGGCTACACCGCCAACTTCAAATTTGCCGCTTCGCTCAATGAGGTGGACCGCACAGGTTGGTTTGTTTCCACAAAATGCCACCCCAGCAACTACAACGAGGTTGAGTTTACTTTGGGTGCTGATTATGGCAATGTTTATTCGCAGGCAGTTGCAGGCGAGATGAATAGCCGTTATCTATTCCTCCACTCCGGCACCGGTCTCATCAATATTACCAAAAATGAGACTCCCGAAGTAGAAATGAGTATTGCGGGTGCTATCTTCCGCTTTATGCCCTACACCGAGACTTACAGCAATGAGGTTGTTAAGTCTGTGGAATTGAAGAGTAACAATGGTAAGCACATTGTTGGCACTGTTGCTTATGACCGAGGTGGTGGTACTTATACAAGCGCAAATGAAGTCGCTGGCTCTGGTTGGAAGGCATACCCCTTTGTTCGCATCAGCCTTGACGAGCCTTTCGCTCTTACCAATGCCAAGTCGCGCGAAAACAGCAAGGGTATCTATATGGCAATTGCCCGCACCACCGAAACCCACCCCATCGAGGGTTACACCATTACTGTTAAGACCGATGTGGCAACCTACACGTTCTCTTCGGATGAAAACCTCGTAGTTGGAGATAATGAACTTAGGAATGTATATCTCAAACTCGAAAATGGTAGCCGAGTGGACGATACTATACAAAAAGGTATCTTGGCTTGGGAAGAAACTTTGCCAGAGAATGTTACTCTTGGCGCATCGGCTGTAACCGACCAAAACATTGGTTACATATATGTCAAAACACAAGAACTTGCAGATCTTGGTTCGGACAAATGGCAGAAACGCGACAAGAATGACGCAAACTCCGTTTACTATGAGGGTATCACCTTCGAGACCTCGGAGAATTGGCTGACCGTAGGCTACGCTGGCAACGACAACATCTTGGTTGATGCAGAGGCTAACCCCAATGCTGAGGAGCGCACCGCAACCCTCACCGTAACCTTTGCCGATGCAAATGGCTACTTGGTAGATGACGCAAACAACTCCTTCACCGTAACCTTCACTCAGGCTGCCGCTGGCTCGGCAAAGGCTATCACTGTTGTCGCACGACACACCCCCAATATGGAAGCAGAGAACACCGCTTACGAGAATCATAGGATTGGTGGTTATTGGGTGCCTGCTGTTGATGGTGTAAAGAAAGAAGATGTTAATAGCGAGAGCGCCTTTTGGAATGATGAGGAGGTTCAGAAGATCTACGGCAGTTTCTCTTTTGTATGCCACGATGGTTTGGGAGCAGCAAACCCTGTTGCAGATTGGATCAAGGTCTACTATCCAAGAAACTCCCAGGGTCTTATCAACTCTTCCAACTTTGTCGTTACAATGGATGCAAACACTTCGGCTGTACAACGCCAATCGCTTGTGACAATTCATATTACAACCCCCGATGGCTATGTTTACAACGGCGAGTCGGTTACCAATCTTTTCCTCGCACAGTTTGAGATTACTCAGAAGGCTTACAGTGCAGAGATTGTTGCTACTTTGAACGATGTTTATGACGGCACCGTAGGTTACGAGGGCGATGAGATTACCGTTGGTACGTTGGCTCTTACTGCCGATGGCAAGGCTGTGGCTAATGCTAACGAGTTCTGCAACGTAGCCATCAATGATAGCGGCGCAAGCGTTGTTTTGGCTGCCAATGGCACCATCACTGCCACTATTCCTGCAAACGCTTCCAATAGCGCAAAAGAGTACACCGTTACCATCAAAGACAAATCGGGCAACAATCTCGTGAAGGATGTAACAATCAACCAAGAGCCCAATCCCAAGGGTGGCGAGGTGGTAGAGCCCGAGCACACTTTCTCGTATACCATCTTCAACAATATGGCCGATGGTTCAAATAATACAGGTCTTGGTGCTGGTGCAGTGTCCGTTCAATACTACCGTTTTGAGAATATAACCATTGATGGTACTAAACTCAACCCTGGAACAGATATGACAAATCTTGTGAACGACACAGAACTAGTCAATGCGTTGATTGACCATGCGTTTGATTTTGGTACTGTAACGCAAGAAGATATTTTTGATAATGCAAATGTTCCTTTGGATACAGATCCTACAACATTTGTCACTCTTAGGGCTTGGACTGATGGTGGTGCTGCAATATATGTAAATGTTGAGTTGACAACTAACGATTCTGGTGCTCGCCGTACTTTCAAAATCATCACCAAAGATGGCGATGGTAATCAGGTTTCTTCGATTGTTTACTTCCAGAACTAATAGCCCTACCGCTATAAACCTTTAAGCACAGAAGCCCGACCGATTGGTCGGGCTTCTTGTTTTTTTTGGAGGGGGGACTATGAGAGGAATGAGAGTTATGGGAGTTATGAAAGTTATGGGAGTTATGGGAGTTATGGGAATAATTTTTGGTGAAAACAGTTGGGGGTTTAAGGGAAATGCGAGTCGGGCGAGAGCATTTTAGAGTAGCCGCAGGCTGGTCAGATAGGAGTAACTGCTTGTGTCTCTCATTCTTCCTATCTTTCTTGCAGGGGTAACAGGGATAACAGGAATTGCAAAAAGCAACCGCCTCCACATCGGGCAGCACCCTCACCCCATCGGGCAGCACCCTCACCCCATCGGACAGCAACCCCCACCACATTGGGCAGCAACCCCTCCACAAAGTTAGGGCAACATCCCCATAATCAGGGAGCAGAGAATTATGTTCGGAGCGGGGTGGGTGGGGTGCGCGGAACGCGCACAAAAAAAAGAGCGGTAGATGCCAACCGCCCACCTCACGGTGGTCGTGGCAAGACGGAGTTTTACAACCCCTATTCCCCACAGCCCCCTAACCTCTCGGGTATTAAAAAAGATACCCGTGAACAAAGGGGGGGCGGGTTGTGTGTTGTGGTGGTCGCAAAGCCGCACTCGTGGTCAGTGAGTGAGTATTGCGGAGGAAATTTTGTGCCAAACTCCTACCCAAAGGCTGATTTATGCGAGGTGAGTTCAAGGCTTGGTTTTGATTTTTGCTCCGCAGTTTACCGTGCGTAAATGAGGAAGCAAAATCAAAAGCGTAACGCAGAAATCGCCCACGACACATCACTCCCGTTTGCAGTGAGTGAGTATTGCGGAGGAAATTTTGTGCCAAACAAGAAGGCGAGTCCGCAGTTTACTCGGGCGTAAATGAGGAACTCGCCTATCGCAGAGCGGTGCAAAATTTACCCGCAAGACTCACTCACTATATAGTTCCATCGCCACCTCAGGATAGTCGGTAGTAAGATAGTCGATGGCGTGGGCTGCAAGCCACTCCATAGTGCCACGCTTATTGACCGTCCAAGCATTAGCCTCCAAGCCCAGGGTGTGGAGTTTCTTAATCAGTTTTGGGGTTACCCTATATATGCCATAGTGGTAGTCGGCGCCCGCAAAGCCCAACTCCTGCAACTCGCTTGCCGAGAGTTCGCCATTGAGGTAGTAGACCTTTGCCTCGGGAGCAGCAGCGATGAACCCCAAGCACGCCTCCTTCGAGAAGCTGATGTAGTCGGTGCGGTCTGCAAGCCCCAGAGCCTCGACCATAGCCACCGAAGCCTGCACAGCCTTGCGCTCTTGCGTCTTATTGTTGTGGGGTTTGAGCTCGAAGACAAGGTGCAGGTCGGGGTACTCCTGCGCCACTCGCAAAAAGTCCTCCAACAAGGGCAGAGGTTCGCCATTTTCGAGGGTGTGGTGTTGCAGTTCGGCGAGCGAGAGTTCCTCCACCCTGCGTCCCTCAAACTCGTCATCGTGGTAGAGCACAAGGTGGTCATCTGCCGTAAGCCACACATCGAACTCCGAGCCCCAGCACCCCAACTCGCCCGCCGCGCGGAGCGATGCTACGGAGTTTTGTGCCGCACCCTCGGCACGCCAATAGCCCCTATGGGCAATAACTTTCGGTTGGGCAGATGCGCCCCACAGTACAGATAAAATCAGGGCGGCAGATAAAAAGATGTGTTTCATTGTCGTCTGGTTAAAATAATATCTCTACAAATATAACTATTCTCGCACAAAAAGCGTACATTTGCCTTTGTTACCGAACACCTAAACAAAAAAAGAGTATGAAAACCACAAAATACATCGCACTCGTGGCTCTGGCAGCGGCACTCTTCGGCTGCAAGGACCCCGAACTGACCGAAACACGCTATCTCGCCTCTGCAACAACCACCGCAAGGCTCTACACCCTCAACGAGGAGGGTACTGCCCTCGACCCGGCGGGCGACTTTGCAAGGGGCAGCAGTGTGGTGGCATATCCCAACAATTTTAGGCGTGCGGGCGACGACCGTTACATAAAGGTGCTCTTTGAGGGCTCGGAGTTCTACGTTCACGAGAGCGCGTTGGTGCTCACGCCCCGCGAGGCTGTCAGGGAGCAGACCATATGGGTGCGCACTCCCGCAACCCTCATTGCCGACCCCGAGCGTTCGACCATTGCGGGTTTTGCGGACAAAAACACCGAACTCACCGTTCTCGGCTACGACTCGCTGAGGGCAGACGGCAGTGTTGCAACCTACCGCGTAAGGGTTGGCGAGAGTGGCGAGGGTTACATATATGGCAAATATACTGTCTTTACCCCCGAAGAGGCTGCGGGGCGCTACAAAGCCGACCTCTACGACCCCATACACAGCAAAGTCAAAAACTCCTTCGGTGGTGGCAAGGCTATCGGTTGCGACTTCTACCCCGTAGAGAAGCCCGCCTTCGAGCACAACCCTATGCCCAAGGCGTGTTACTCGCTCTATCTGAATGCGGGTACCAATGTGCTGAAAAACATTGAGGCTTACATTGCCCTCGCCAAAGAGAGTAAGATAAACACCTTTGTCATCGACATCAAGGACAACGAGAGTCCCGGCTATAAGGCAGATGCTATGGCTACCTACTCGCCCACCAACCACAAGCGTGCGGGCGACAAGGAGGCTCTCTATCGCAAGGTTGTCGCTCGTCTGCACGAGGAGGGTTTTTATGTTGTGGGTCGTATCACTTGTTTCAAGGACTCCTATTTCGTTAAGGACAACCCACAATGCGCCATCACCGAGAAGGCTACGGGCGAGCCTTTCAAGCACAACAAAGCCTATTGGCCCAGCGGTTTCGATAGGAGGGTTTGGGAGTTCAATGTGGCTCTGGCTAAGGAGTCGGTAGAGAAGTTCGGCTTCAACGAGATAAACTTCGACTATGTACGCTTCCCTGACCGTATGACCAAGGTGGAGGATATTGTCGACTACCACAACCGCTATGGAGAGAGCAAGGTGCAAGCCATACAGCGTTTTGTGCAGTACGCCTGCGATGAGATACACAAGGTGGGTGCTTACGTCTCTATTGACGTCTTTGGCGAGAGCGCCAACCCCGGCTACACCACCGCCTATGGTCAGTATTGGCCCGCCATCAGCAACGTAGCAGATGTCATTAGCGGTATGCCCTACCCCGACCACTTCTCCAACGGCTACTATGGCATACAGAAGCCCTGGAATAACCCCTACGAGATTCTCTACGAGTGGGGCAAGCGAGTGCAGGGCAGGCAGCAGGTAACGCCCACGCCAGCCGTTGTGCGCACCTGGGTGCAGGCTTACAATGTGATGCGCCACGTTGATAGGAACGGCATTGCCTACGATGCCGAGAACGTAGAGAAGGAGATTAGAGGACTCTACGCCGCAGGTCTTACGGGTGGCTACATCACTTGGCTCGCCTCATCCAACATCGAGAAGTACAAACAGCAACTTGGTGCTTTCCAGAAAGATTACTACGCCGAGTGGTTGCTTGGCGAGTAGGCATCAGCATAGAACACTACAAACACCACGCCATAAAGGGCAAAGTTCCCCTAATAAAGCCAAAAGATTTTAATAAAATCTTTTGGCTTTTTTTCTTCGTAGGGCACAAACTTTGCTGTCCATAGAGTGAAAAACAAGTTATAGTTTACACCAAAAACTCTCAAAACACTCTAAGGATTATGAAACGCATTGTATTACTCTTGGTCGGCACACTGCTGACCGTCTGGGCGGCAGACGCTCAACTCTTAGGCTTTGGAGCACGCCTCGGTATAGGCACCGGCTCCTACGAATTCGACTCAGTGAGCATTGAGGGTGGAACTCTCGAACCCGCAGGCGACAGGGTTAGCGGCTATCAGGCGGCTCTCTTTATGAGGCTCTCCATCCCCACTTTCATCTACATCCAACCCGAAGTGCAGCTCTCACAAAGAGATTACATATTCGGTATTAAGTACCCCGCCGAGCCCAAAGAGTTCAAAACTATCCGTACCTATCGGGTGGATGTACCTCTGTTGTTTGGCTTAAAGTTGGGAAATCTAAGACTCTTTGGTGGTCCCGTATGGCGCATCGGAGCAAAACAATATGCCAAAGGGGGCAATACACCCTTCGACATCACATTCAACAACAACGATATAGCAGCAGTTGGTGGCGTTGGTGTGGAGTTCGATGGCGTGGTTCTCGAAGTGCGATACACAAGTTACCTCGAACAAACCTCTTCGGAGGTAATGGTAGCCTCACAAGAGGAGCTGCTGAAAGTCAAACACGACGGCACGGTGCAGATAAACTTCGGTATCTTCTTCTAACGGAACAGCCCCAAAAATCTCGAACTTTGGATTAAAAAAATCCTACTCCTTTCGGGAGTAGGATTTTTAGAATAGAGGTCCGAGCAGACGCGCCACAGGCTCCATTAGTTTGCTCATACGCGAGCGTTGAGCCCACCTCTCGGCAGTGATCTCCTCGGCATCTTTCAGATCGTCGAAGAAGACATCTCGCATACGGCACGAGGTGTCGTTGTCGTATATGAGTGCCTGCACCTCGAAATCGTCGTTGAAGGAGCGGTAGTCGAAGTTTGCAGAGCCTATGGTGCACAATTCGTCATCTATGACAATAAACTTCGAGTGGTTGAAACCCTTGCGGTAGAGGTAAACCTTCACGCCCGCCTCCAAGAGCGCATCGACATATGAATATCCAGCCCAAGCAACCACCAAGTTGTCGCCCCTGACAGGTATGAGGAGGCGAACATCCACACCACTCAGTGCTGCCACACGCAAAGCCGTCAGCATAGCGTCATCTGGCAGCAGATAGGGGGTAGAGATGTAGGCGTATCGTTTTGCCTTGCCGAGGGCCGCAAAGTAGGAGTGTTTGATGGCGGCATACTTTGAGTCAGGACCCGAAGTGGCAATCTGTATGGGGCACAACTCATCAACCTCCGAGGGCGGGAAGTAGCGTGCATTATCGAGCGTCTCGCCTTCGGTAACAAAAGCCCAATCGGCAACAAAGACAGTCTGCATCATAGCCACAGCCTCGCCCTCCACACGAATATGTACATCGCGCCAAATGCCTCCCCTAACGCCATCGACATACCTATCGGCAATGTTCATACCGCCCGTATAGCCCACCTTGCCGTCAATGACCACAATTTTGCGGTGGTTGCGGTAGTTTGCAAGACTCGAAAAGCGTGTGAAAAAGACGGGCATAAAACTCCTCACATCCACCCCCGCCTCTTTGAGGCGTTTGATATCCCTGTTGCGCAGAGCCCTACCACCAACGCTGTCGTAGATTACTCTCACCTCCAAGCCCTTAGCAACACGCTCGGCAAGTATGGGAAACATCTCTTCGAAGAGTTTGCCACTCTCGATGCCGAAAAACTCTATGTGGAGGAACTTCTCGGCACGCCTCATATCCTCAAACAGGCGGGGGAAACATTCCTCGCCATTGTTGAGTATCTCGATGCGATTGTGGAGTGTCAGTGGGGCGTGATTGTTGTTGAGAGTGAGAGTTATGAGGCTACGGTCCGACTCGTCAAAGTCGACTTCCTTGGGAAATTCTTGCAGCTGGTCGCCACACAACTTGCTTATGAGTTTGTGGTCGAAGAGTTCCTTGTGCATAAAGGTACGCTCTTTGCGGTGGTTGCGCCCGAAGGCAAGAAATAGAATCATACCACCCACAGGAAACATAGTAATGACCATAATCCACGCCAAAGTCTTGATAGGTTCACGCCTATCGGCAATCACAGCCACAACGGTCAGAACGACAAAAACAGTATAGGTGAACGATATTATCGTCCATAAATCCGTGAAGCCGAAAGTGCCGTTGCTCAGAAACATAGCGTTGTTTTTTGGGGTATGCACCACAAATTTAGCACAAATTTTGTTTATTTGAAAAAGATGGTTACCTTTGTGACACATTTAAGGGCAATTACGCAAAAAAGGTATTGGGTTTCGACCTCCCCGGGGTCGGAATTCATCTTTTTTTTCGCGCCTGCCCAAGCGGTGAAAAACAATAAATACTAACATAAAAAAGAGACAAAAAAACTATGGCAAACGAAACAATTGTTCTGACCAAAGAGGGTTATAACAAATTAAGAGCCGAATTGGACCAGTTGCGTATTGTTGAGCGACCCAAAGCAGCCGATGCTATCGCTGAGGCTCGCGACAAAGGCGACCTCTCGGAGAATGCTGAGTATGACGCAGCAAAAGAGGCACAGCGCAATCTCGAAGAGAAAATTATGCGTATGGAGATGATGCTCGCCAATGCACGCATCATCGACGAGTCACACCTCGATATGAGCAAGGTGCAGATTCTCAACAAAGTGCGCATCCGCAATACTAAGACCGGTGCTGAGATGGAATACACCTTAGTAGGCGACCACGAGGCAAACCTGATGGAGGGTAAACTCTCGGTGGAAACCCCCATTGGTCACGCACTGCTCGGTCACAAGAAGGGCGACAAAGTGGAGGTTCAGGTACCCGTTGGTATTATGGAGTTCGAGATTCTCGACATCTCCATCTAATCCACCATCCCACCACCACAAACAAAAACTCGACATTTTTTGTGTCGAGTTTTTTGTTTCATAGCACCCTGAAAATCAAGTTATTAGCATTTGCGGTGAAAAAAAGTGCAAAAAATTAACGCTTGCGTGCAACGAATTGCCCCCCTTTTGCATCTATAAGTCAAGGAGGTCGCCTTTCTCTCCCTTTGGTGACCAGCCTACCAACTTCAAAATAGGATATGTGCGATGTGTGGCGCACATATCAGTTAAAAGAGCCCGTTTTGTCTTAAACGGGCTCTTTCTTTTGTCCAACGTCAAACGGTCACGGACTAACATCCCCCCCCAAAAAAAAATATCAGAGAACGGAGGGATTTTTGGCGTCAGAGTGACACATTTGTGCAGGGATTTCCCACAACCGTATTAATTGCTACGCCAAAGCACCCGCTGGTTCCGAGTGTATATCGTGAGGCGAATAGTAGGCGCACAAGAAAATCCCCTCCGCAGGCGTCAGAGAGACGCTTTTGTGCAGGGAAGCCCCACAACAGTAAAACGAATAGAACGCGATGGATGCTAGGCATACGAGAAAGCGGAGTCCGCAGTTTACTTGACGTAAATGAGGACTCCGCTTATCGAAGTATAACGCCGCAGACGCGCGTTATATTAGTTTTACATAGTCTGCATCAACTCATAGAACTCAATATCATTCTCAGCCTGAGCCTTCAACTCGGGTTTGGCAGCGATTGCGCTCTTCAAGTAAGCAGTTGCCTTCTCTACGTCACCCTCGCGGTTTGCGATGATGGCACGGATGTAATCAGCATCTGCACCCTTAACCTCTGCGATGGCAGCCTTTGCACCCTCAACGTTGTTGTCGCAAAGTTCAGCAACTGCAAGGTTGTAACCGGTGAGTTTGGTCTTAGCCTCCTGATAGTTACCCTCTGCAAGTGCGAGAGCGCCCTCGGTAGCCTTCACAGCCTCTGCATCGGCACTTGCGAGATACTTCTTAGCATTCTCCAAGTCACCCATTGCGAGTGCTACGGCAGCAAGGTTACCAGCAACTACGGGCTCAGCCTCGGCTTTCTCGAAAGCAGCCTTTGCCTCGGGCAGTTTGCCTACGATAGCATAGCAAACACCAAGGTTGTTGTATGCACGAGCGTCATCATATTTGGTTGCAGCTTTCTCGTAGATGGCGGTCTTCTCAGCAACATTGTCGGTAAGGGTTGCAGCGTGCAAAAGGTGCTCTGCATCGAGGCAGTCGCAGCCTTTCTTTGCAGCCTCCAAGATCTCCTCGTCGGTCAAACCTGCGTAGGTAGCCTCAACAGCGAAACGGGTGCGACGCAACTGGGGAAGAATCTCCTCTGCCAACACTTTGAATACTGCGCTCATATTCTGAATCTCCTGGTCGCGCTCAACGGGCGAAGAGTACATTTGCAGAACATTGAGAATGAGGTCTTTGTCCTCGATATCGGAGTTCTCAACCAAGGTCTTGAAACCATCCCAATCCTCGCCATAGGAAGCGATCTCATAGTTCAAACCCTCAACGCCTTTGAGCTGTTTTTGCATAGCCTTAGCACCAGTTTTACTACGCTGCTCCGAGAGTTTGTTATTGAATTTCTCAGGACCGTCGGGCGAAGCGTAACCCGAAGCATAAACATTACCAAGTGTGGTGCGCTCTGCTGTGCTGTTGGTAGCAACAAACTCTTTGAAGAGAGCAACCTGCTCGCTGGTAAGCTGGTTCTTGCGAACATTAGACGAGTTGATTTGGTATTTAATCTCAGCCTCGGCGCTCTTAACCGAACTGCGCTCGAAGTTACCCTCAGCCATGGTGTAGTGACCATTGTTGGGAGTAGCAACCTTACCCTCAACAACTGCTACCTCCTCAACGGGAGCAGCAACCTCTTCGCTCTTGGCAGCGTTGCCAACACCCTGTGCAAGCGACTGAACGGCGTTGATACCTTTGGCTGCTGCGATGGTAGCCCAAGGTGTGAAGTCGGGCATCTCTTTGCACTCATCAAAGCATTTAGCCTCAACACGCAACTCCAAAGTACCTACCACACCTTTGTCGAAGGGGAAAGAGATGTGCTGGGTGTAAGAACCACCCTCAAAACGGCTGATGGCTGTGTAGTTACCTACAACATCCTCGCCCTGAACATATTTGGGTGCGCAAGCAATCTCCTCCGAACCGTAAACAAATACGGGGGTGATTTTCAAAATGGTCTCCTCATCGAAAAACATCTCAGGGAAAGTTACGGTAATGTCAGCCTCAACGGTCGAGCCTTTGAGGGTCAATACCTCAGGTACGCAGGTTACCTGAATTTGGTCCTGCTTTTTCTGCATTTTCTCATAGCACTCGCCACAGCCAACCAACATAGTTGCAACCATCGAAAGTACCAGACTTACAGTAGCCAATCTTTTCATAATGTTTTGATTTTCTGATGTTTATTATTGTTATTACTAAATTTCGTTCTCGCGAACCTCTCTTTGTGCCGATAGTGGTTTAGCGCGGCATTTGCCGTCCTACACCACTATACGACTAACAAAGATATATGTTTTTTTCAATAAAACGTTCCCTTCAAGGAAAAAAACAGCCACTCAGCGCTATTTTTTCTCTCTACGCTCGGGGCGACGACCGTTCTTGCGGTCACCCGAGTGCTCGCCTTTGGGGCGTGCAGGACGCTCGGCGGGCTCTACATAGCCTTCGGGCTTGGGTAGAAGTGCCTTGCGCGAGAGTTTGAGTTTGCCGGTTTTGGGATCGCTGCCAATGAGTTTAACCTCGATCATTTCGCCCTCCTGCAAACCGGTGTCACCCATAGTCTCGAAGCGCTTGTAGTCAATCTCAGAGATGTGCAGCAGCGCGTCCTTGCCGGGAAGAATCTCAACAAACGCACCAAAATCTACTATGGTCTTGATTTTACCATTGTAAACCTCGCCTATTTCGGGAACGGCTACGATACCATTGATACGTGCCAATGCGGCATCCATACCATCTTTATCAACACCGAATATATCCACAATTCCCTTGCCATCTTTCTCGGTAATGGTGATGGTGGTATTGGTGGTTTTCTGGATGTCCTGGATAACCTCGCCACCCTTGCCGATAACTGCACCGATAGAGTCCTGAGGGATGATAATCTGAACGATGCGGGGCACGAAGGGGCGGAAGTCCTCGCGGGGCTCGGCAATGCACTCGGTGAGTTTGCCAAGGATGTGCATCCTACCCTGGCGAGCCTGCTCCAAAGCCTTAGCCAACACCTCATACGACAGACCATCAACCTTGATATCCATCTGAGTTGCGGTGATACCGTCAGCAGTACCGGTAACCTTGAAGTCCATATCGCCCAAGTGGTCCTCATCGCCGAGGATATCCGAGAGAATAGCGTATCTGTCGCCCTCCGAGATAAGACCCATAGCGATACCCGAAACGGGTTTTTTCATCTTCAAGCCCGAGTCCATAAGTGCCAAAGTACCGGCACATACGGTAGCCATTGAGGAGGAACCGTTCGACTCCAAGATGTCGCTCACTACGCGCACAGCATAGGGGTTATCCTCGCCCACGGGAACCATAGGTTTCAGAGCCCTCCAAGCCAAGTTTCCGTGACCAATCTCGCGGCGCGAGAGGCTACGTGCGGGGCGAGCCTCGCCGGTCGAGAAGGGAGGGAAGTTATAGTGAAGAACGAACTGCTCGCTACCCTGAGTGAGTACCTCGTCAATCATCTTCTCATCGAGTTTGGTGCCGAGGGTTACGGTCGAGAGCGACTGAGTCTCACCGCGAGTGAAGACAGCCGAGCCGTGAGCGCAGGGGAGAACGCCAACCTCGCACCAGATGGGGCGAATCTCGTCGGTCTTACGACCATCCAGACGCTTACCCTCATCGAGAATCATATTACGCATAGCCTTCTTCATAACCTCATCGTGGAAGTAGCGGTGAATCATACCCTTCTTCTCTTCCAACTCTTCCTCGGTAAACTGCTCGCAGAACTCAGCCTCCAAAGCCTCGAAAGCCTCGCTACGCTCGTGTTTTGCGCTACCTGCGGTAGCAATGGCGTATGCTTTATCGTAGGTCTCGGCAACAACTTTTGCCTTCAACTCCTCGTCATTTACCTCGTGGCAGTACTCCCTCTTGACATCCTTGCCGAGTTCTTTTGCGAGTTCAATCTGAGCCAAGCACTGGGGTTTGATAGCCTCGTGAGCAAACTTAATAGCCTCCAACATATCTGCCTCGCTAACCTCTTTCATCTCACCCTCAACCATAAGGATGTTGTCGTAGGTTGCACCAACCATAAGGTCGATATCGGCATTCTCATTCTGCTCGAATGTGGGGTTAATCATCAGCTCGCCATTTACCCTTGCTACCCTCACCTCGGAGATGGGGCACTCGAAGGGGATGTCCGACACTGCAAGTGCAGCCGAAGCAGCCAAACCTGCCAAAGCGTCGGGCTGAATATCTTTTGCAGCCGAGATAAGATTTACGGTCACGAACACCTCTGCGTGGTAGTTCGAGGGGAACAAGGGGCGCAATGCGCGGTCGATAAGCCTTGCTACCAAAATCTCGCTATCCGAAGGGCGAGCCTCACGTTTGAGGAAACCGCCGGGGAAGCGACCTGCTGCTGCATACTTCTCGCGGTACTCTACCGAGAGGGGCATAAAGTCACAATCATCCTTTGCATCCTTTGCTGCTACTACGGTAGCGAGCAACATTGTGTCACCTTGCTGAACGATTACCGAACCGTCAGCCTGTTTGGCATACTTGCCAGTAGAAATGGTAATTTCGCGCTCTGCATCGAGCTTGATTACCTTCTTGATTTCGTTGTACAACATCTTTTTTTCGTCTAATATAATTGCATCCAAAATTGTAATTTCCAAACGCAAAGCAAAGGCAAGTACCATAATGGGACATTGCCTTTGCTGTTACACCTCTCCTTAACGCGGGGATTATTTGCGGATACCAAGAGCCTTGATAATAGCCCTGTAACGCTCAATGTCCACACGTTTGAGATAGTCGAGCAACTGACGGCGCTTACCTACCAAACGGAGGAGTGCGCGCTGTGTACCGTAGTCGTGACGGTTCTGTTTCATGTGCTCGGTAAGGTGGTTGATACGGTAGGTAAAAAGTGCTACCTGGCTCTCAGGCGAACCGGTATCTACTTTCGAAGCACCGTACTGACCGAAAAGCTCCTGCTTTTTCTCTGCGTTCAAATAACTCATTGTTTTGTAAAATTTAGTTATGTTCCACTTTGCGGCGAATCCGCCTTATCCCGAATATCGCCAAAGCGTGGCGCAAAATTACACATAAAATTCAAAATTCAAAATTCAAAATTCAAAATTTTTGATTTTTAGCCAATTAGTGTGCTTTTTGCCGATTGGCTACAAAACAAATTTCCCAATTCTCAACTTTCAACTTTCAACTTTCAACTTTCAACTCTATATTTGTGGTATGAAACACTCGAAACTCATCTTTCCCCTTGTGTTGGCTGCCGTTGTGGTGGCTCTTTTGGTTGTGGATTGCCGCCGTAACTCCGCTCAAAAAGAGGTACAACCATCTGTAACTCTGCGTGGTGAGGCTCTCGGCACATTCTATCAAATCACTGCCGTAGGCTCACTATCGGACGATTTTGGGCAGAGGCTCGACTCCCTCTTCGAGGTTGCCAATCGTTCGATGAGCATCTTCAACCCCCAATCGCTACTGAGTCGCATCAATCGTGGCGAGGTGGAGGAGGCTGACGAGCATATAGCCTTCTGCGTAGAGATGGCGCAGCGGGTGAGTCGTCTTTCGGATGGCGCATACGACATCACCATCAAACCACTTGTGGAGGCGTTTGGTTTTGCGGGCAAAGACCCCGACTACAAGGTCAACATAGACTCGCTTTTGCAATTTGTGGGCTACGAGAAGGTGCGGGTAGAGGGCTCTAAAATCATCAAGAGCGACCCACGCACAACCATAGACCTCAACTCCATAGCCAAAGGTTATACGGTTGATTTGGCAGCCAGACTCTTGGAGAGTGAGGGGTGCACCGACTACCTTATAGATATTGGCGGAGAGATTTACTGCCGAGGCACCAATCCTCGCGGCGAGAGGTGGGGTGTGGGCATAGAGACACCATTTGAGGGCAATTTTTCACTCACGGGCGAACACATAACCACCGTTGTGAGGGTGTCGGAGGTGGGTATGGCAACCAGCGGCAACTACCGCAACTACCGTACCGACTCCGAGGGCAACAAGTACACACATATCATAGACCCTCGCACAGGCGAGAACACCACCTCTTCGCTCCTTTCGGCTACGGTGTTGGCAGAGAGTTGCGCCCTGGCAGACGCCTATGGCACAATGTTCATAGCCCTCGGCTTGGAACGCTCGCGCGAGATTGCCGAGAGGGAGAATATCGCTGCCCTTTTCATCTACGATGACGGAGGCAAGATGAAGGTGTGCAAAAGCGACGCTTTTGAATTCAAAATTCAAAATTCAAAATTCAAAATTAGGGAGTCGAAATGACCGCAGAAGAGATAAAGATATTGCAGGGGCTGAACCCTGCTCAGGAGGCAGCAGTGAGGGACTATACCTCCCCTTCGCTCATTGTGGCAGGTGCGGGGTCGGGCAAGACCCGTGTGTTGACGTGTCGCATCGCGTGGATGATTTCGCAGGGTGTGGCTCCCTACAACATTATGGCTCTCACGTTTACGAACAAGGCAGCCAAAGAGATGAGGGAGCGTATAACCGCTATGGTGGGCGAGCAGAAGGCTCGCTACATTTGGATGGGCACATTCCACTCCATATTCCTCAAAATACTCGCACGAGAAGTGCAGCACATAGGCTACGAGCCCAACTTCACAATCTACGACACTTCGCAAACCGAGAGCCTTTTGAAGAGTATCATCAAGGAGATGCAACTGAGTGACGAGGTCTACAAACCCCGAGAGGTGCGCTCACGCATATCGCTTGCCAAGAACAACCTTGTGACTCCCGAGTCCTACGAGGCAAACGGAACACTCATAGAGGAGGATAAAAAGCGCCGTCAGCCACAATTCTACCAACTCTACAAGAACTATGCTGCTCGTTGCCGTCAGAACAATGCAATGGACTTTGACGACCTCCTTTTGCTCACAAACATACTCTTCCGCGACCACCCCGAGGTGTTGCAGAGGTATCAGGCACAGTTCCCCTACATCTTGGTGGACGAGTATCAGGACACCAACGCTGCCCAATACCTCATTGTGAGAAGTTTGGCTACTGCCACAGGCAACATCTGTGTTGTGGGCGATGATGCACAAAGTATCTACTCCTTCCGAGGGGCAAAAATCGAAAATATCTTCCGCTTTCAGAAGGATTTCCCGAAGGCTAAAATCTACAAACTCGAACAGAACTACCGCTCGACACAGACCATTGTAGATGCTGCCAACAGCGTCATAGAGCACAACAAATACCGCATCAAGAAGCAGGTTTTCTCGGAGAACTCTCAGGGCGAGAAGATAAAAATCTTCCGAGCCTACACCGAGGGCGAGGAGGCTCAGATGGTGGCAAACGGCATCAGAGCAACGCACATTGCCGACGGCACGAGCGATTGGAGCAACATTGCCGTACTATACCGCACCAACGCCCAATCGCGAGCATTGGAGGAGGCTCTGCGCAAGCGCAACATTCCCTACCGTATCTATGGCGGTCACTCCTTCTACGACCGCAAAGAGGTCAAGGACCTGATGGCATATTTCAAGACCATCGTCAATCCCAAAGATGACGAGTCGTTGCAGAGGATTATCAACTTCCCCGCACGAGGCATTGGCGATGTTACCATCGGTAAAATACGCACCATAGCCCAAAGCAAGGGGGTAAGTATGTGGGAGGCTATGCAGAGTGCTTCGCCCGAGGAGCAGGCAGTTATGGGCAAGAAGGTGGGTGAGTTCCACTCGCTCATCTCATCACTTTCGCTCCTGCGTAGCCACGAGACTCTCTACGAATTTGGCGTGGAGGTTGCCACACGCAGCGGCATCCTCTCGCTCTACAAACTCAACCCCTCGCCCGAGAGTGAAAATGCGCTCCAACTCATAGAGGAGTTGCTCAACTCGATGCAAGACTTCCGCCACAACACCATAGAGGTTGCGGGCGAAGAGGAGATTAGGGAGCCCTCGTTGGAGGAGTGGTTGCAGAACATCTCGCTACTGACCGATATGGACGAAGGCGAGGAGGAGGGCAGGAATTGGGTAACGCTCCTTACGGCACACTCCTCGAAAGGTTTGGAGTTCGACCATATATTCATTACGGGTATGGAAGAGAACCTCTTCCCGAGCGTCATATCGCTCACCTCGCCCGAGCAGGTCGAGGAGGAACGCAGGCTCTTCTATGTGGCTCTTACGAGGGCTAAGATGGATGTTACGATAACCTTTGCCTCTTCTCGTTTCAAGTGGGGTAGTATGGAGTTCAGCCGCCCGAGCCGCTTCCTCAAAGAGATAGACCCACGTTACTTGGATGTTCGCTACGAGGACGAGGAGGAGCAAGATGAGGAGAAGAGCACCTCACGCCGCCGCGAGCAGATTGACGACCTGCGCCGCCGCTTCGACCAGCGACAAGGGCGCACCATTGTGGAACGCAGAGAGTTCCAGAGTAGCCGTCAGAACTACACACCCAACACCCCACAACATCCCGCAGTGCCACAACGTCCCGATATGTCGAAATTCCGTAGCGTAGGCATACGCACCGAGGCGGAGGGTGGTGCAAAAGTGGAGAGTGCGGGTGCCTATGCCGTAGGGCAGAGGGTTAGCCACGCTCGCTTTGGTCCGGGCAAAATTGAGGCTATCGAGCGGCTTACATCCGACACCAAACTGACCGTCAGGTTCGACAACGGGGATGTGAAAAACCTCTTGGCAAAATACGCCAAATTGAAAGTTGAAAGTTGAGAGTTATTCTTTAATGTCCTTAAAGTCCTTAAAGCCCTTAGCACAATGAGACGCGCAGAAAGATATAGTGGAATTGTAGAGTATTTCAGCGAGGCGATGCCCGTAGCGGAGAGCGAACTCGACTTTCGTTCGCCCTACGAGTTGTTGGTGGCAGTGATGCTCTCGGCGCAGTGTACGGACAAGAGGGTAAACCTCACAACACCCGCCTTTTTCGACCGCTTCCCCTCGCCCACCGAGTTGGCAGAGGCAACAGCCGAGGATATTTACCCCTACATAAAGAGCATCTCCTACCCCAACAACAAGGCTAAAAACCTCGCCAAGATGGCTCGACAACTTGTGGGCAACTTTGGGGGTGTGGTGCCCGATACGGTAGCAGAACTCGAAACCCTCGCGGGTGTGGGGCGCAAGACTGCCAATGTGGTCGCCTCGGTGCTCTTCGGCAGGGAGGTTATGCCCGTAGATACACACGTTTTTAGGGTGTCGCGCCGCATAGGTCTTACGGTTGGTGCCAAAACCCCTCTGCAAGCCGAGGAGCAACTCGAAAAGGGTTTTCCAAAGCACCTGCTACCCATAGCCCACCATTGGCTCATACTCCACGGCAGGTATGTCTGCACTGCCCGCCGTCCCAAGTGCGAGGAGTGCGGCATCAGGCAGTGGTGCAAATCCGCACCAAAGTAATAAAGCGATACGCAGTATCGCATAAAAAGTTTTTTGCGACTTTTTGTAAAAAGTCGCAAAAGAGCAAGTCGTTAGACAAAAAAAACAATGAAACAATACAAAGCCCGAGGCGTAGTCCTCAACACTCTGAAATATGGCGAGTCGTCCATCATCGCCCACATCCTGACGGATGTGGCGGGTAGGCGTGGCTATATGGTGCAGGGCTTGGGCAAGGGCAAAGGCTCCTCACGGGGCAAGGGTGCGCTGTTTCAGCCTATGTTTTTGGTGGAGTTTGTGGGTTTGGAGAGCAACAAGATGGACCTCGACCGCCTGAAAGAGGTCACCCTCGCCGAGCCGCTCCAAACCATCCCCTTCGATGTGCGCAAGAGCACCATTGCGCTCTTTATGTCGGAGGTGCTCTATAAACTCGTGAGGGAAGTGGAGCCCAACTCGCCACTCTTCGAGTTTGTCTACGACTCGGTAGTGGCTCTCGATAGGATGAACGAGGGCGTCTACAACTTTCACTTGTGGTTTATGGTTGCCCTGAGTCGTCATCTGGGCTTCTACCCCTCGGGAGAGTATGCCGAGGGTATGATTTTCGACATAGAGTCGGGATGTTTCACCACCACACCACCCTTAGGCGGACTCTACATCAATGCCGACAACACTCTGCTTTTCCACCGACTCTTGGAGTCTTCGCCAGCCGACCTCGCCCAGATAGCTCTTTCGAGAGTGCAACGCAAGGATTTCCTGGGCGCACTCCTCGCCTACTACGGCTACCATCTGGATACTATCCACACCATCGCCTCACTCCGCATCCTCTCGGAAGTGTTCTGAGGTTTCTTTCTTCGATTTTCATTTTGTGATTTTCTTCTCCGCTTTTTGTAAAAAGCGGAACCAAAAACTTTTCGTGTAGCCTTTGCGGTGGTGTGACTGCCTTGCGGCAGGTCTGAAATGAGCAAACCACCTATCTCTTTCAAACAAGTTTGAGAGATGGTGTTTTCCTCATTTCTGCTCCTTCGGAGCATTCCACATCACCGAAAAAAAGACTCTTCTCTCAAACTCCCCTGTAATCCTTGTTACTCCTGCTACCCTTGTTATCCCTGCATGAAAAACAAGATAGGTAGATGCCAACCGCCTGCCTACGGCAGTCGTGGCAAGACGGACAGACCTCTCCCGCCTTCGGCACCCTCCCCTAACTTAGGGGAGGGATAAATTACTCGCAGGCGCAGCCTGCACCATAATTTTCAATTCTCAATTTTCAATTTTCAATTCTCCTATAAGCCTTGGGACTATTGACGTTAGACGTTAGACGTTAGACCCTAATCCCTGCGGGTGATTTATGTGAGGCGAGTTCAAGGCTTGCGCAGCGCGAGAAAGCGGAGTTTACAATAGTAAATGAGC
The DNA here is from genome assembly GCA_937911745.1 of uncultured Alistipes sp. Lineage (GTDB taxonomy): Bacteria > Bacteroidota > Bacteroidia > Bacteroidales > Rikenellaceae > Tidjanibacter. The sequence continues at coordinate 37,482 of CALDPX010000008.1, forward strand.
ATTTCGAGCGCAAGCGTAACGCAGAAATCGCCCACAGAAATCACTCGCCCACGAGATGCGCTCGCTAAAAAAGGCGGGGCGACCTCAAAAAGTCGCCCCGCCACAAATATATTGTGTAACTAACCTGTTGTCAGATTACAGAATGGTGTGTAATTAGTTGTTCTTCACGAGTTTGAAGGTACCAACCTGACCATTAACGGTGAACGAAACAGTGTAGTTACCGGACTCAACTACGATATTGCTACCGTTGTAGATAGCATCGAACTCTGTACCATCGGTGTAAACGGTAACATCACCATTTATGCCGTAGCTGTCGGTCCAAGCACCATCAGCACGTACTTTGAACTCGTCCACAATGTCGAGAGTAGCAACTGCCCAACCATCGGTAATAGTCATAGGAACGTCGGCTGACCAGTCGTTGAACGTACCAACAACACCCCAGGTGTGCTCATCAAGTTTCATCTCAGGAGCGGGTTTCTCCTCAGGTTTCTCAACCTCACCTCCGTCAACACTTGCCAACCATTTGCCATCAGCACTCTCTTCGGTAAGAACGATGTAGTTGCCCTCTGCTTTGATAGTTACAGTAAGGTCAACGGTCTGTTTTCCGTTGGTGCCGAAATCGTTAACAATGAAACCAATGGTCTGACCAACGAGTTCCTTGGGAGCGTTCCATACGTAGTAAGTTTTACCATCGATTGTCTCTACCTCAGTGAGCTGTACGCCAGGCCAATTGCCACCGGTGTAGTTGTCGCCACCTTCAATCCAAGCCCATACACCAACAGTCTCCCAACCAGCTGCCGAAACATCCGAATAAACTTTCACATACTCCTGAGTGATGAAGCCACCACCGCCTTCGCCTTCATTTTCAGTACCCTCATCAGGACCGCAAGCTACCATCGAAAGGGCAGCAATCGACATTGCAAGAAATTTTACTAATTTCATAATACTTAATTGTTTTAAAAAGTTAATAAATAATAATGGGTATATAGAATCATATTAATATCCCTCAGGGTTCTTCAACTCGGGATTGGCAAGAATCTGCGACGAAGGAATTGCAAAGAGTTTCTTGTAATCCTCGAATGCCTTACCATCCTTATCACCACCCTTGAAGGGCCACAAATAGTCGGCAGAGGTGAAGCAGTTGTAGCGGATAAGGTCGGTACGACGGTGACCCTCCCAGAACAACTCACGAGCACGCTCCTCGCGGAAGAGCTTCATAGCCTCGTCGCTCCAAGTAGCAGGAACGGTGATTGCGGGCATACCGGTACGCTCTGCCAACTCGTTCATCTTAGCCTGTGCGGTACCGCCCTGACCCAAACGCGAGCAAGCCTCGGCATAGATGAGGTAAATCTCGCCCAAACGAATCAGAGGATAGTCGATGTTGGTCGACTTGTCGGGAGTACCAGTACGTGCATGGAACTCTTCGCCAGATTCGTCATGAGGGATGTTGTTGAACTTCCAGCAACCATAACCCTCATAGAAGGTATTCAAAAGTTGATCGAAATCACCTTTCTCGCGACGTGCGGTAACAAATACGTTTGCACCACGTTTGTCAGCGATGGTATATGTGCCATTCTCACCCCAAGTTACATCGGTAGGATTGAAGTGTGTGTTCACAAAGTATTCGTGAATATGAAGACCATTCCAACCACCACCTGCTCCATTACGCGAAGCTACAGGAACGTTATCGGCATTCATCTCGAAACGCTCCTCGGAACCGAGAGCCGCACAAGTAAGGAAGGTACCACCGCCCCACGACTGAGCCTTGTCCTGGTCGTAACTTGCGTAGAACAAAAACTCGTTGAAGGCGTCGGAATTCTCACCATTGTCGCCACGGAACAAGTGCTCATAGTCGGAGCAAAGAGCGTAATTCAAACCGAAAATCTGCTCGCAGACAGCCTTACACTCAGCCCAAGCAGCAGTGCCGGTGTAGACCTCGGCATTGAGGTATACGCGAGCCAAAAGACCAAGAACCGAACCCTTGTCGGCACGAGGACGATTGCTCTGTGCCTCGGGCATAGCCGAGCCATCGGCAGCAAGTGCCTTCAACTCGTCAACGATAAACTGGTAAACCTCTGCGCGGGGTTTCTGTTTGGGAGCCTCAGCACCAAAAGGAGAATCCTCGGTGGTGAAAGGAACATCACCAAAGATGTCCATTGCCATCCAGTAGAAGTATGCACGAAGGAAGCGAGCCTCAGCACGGAAGCCCTCAATCTCGGCAGCAAGCTCTTCGTCTACACCACGGGCAGCAAGTTTGTCGGATGTAGTCTGACGAAGATACTCGTTAACGAAGGTAATGCCCTGCAAAGTACGAACAAAAACGGCATAAACCATATCGTTCTCACTATCGTCCCAAGCATTGTTATTGATTGCGTTACACCAAGCATCACCCCAAGCAACTTTCACCTCGTCGGTAGAAGCCTCCTGGCAAGACCAGAACGAACGAATAAGTTCCGATGCGCCACCGTCACTCACCAACAAGTCGGTGGTGTCGTTGGTGACAAAGTTAAAGTAAAGACGCGCAAGGCCCTGAACATAGGCTTCTTTCTCGTTGCCATAGACGGTCTCCGAGGTTACATCCCACTCATTCAAGGGTAAAGTCTCGAGGTCATCAACACACGAGGTCAAAGTCAAAAGCGCACCTGCAATTACAAAAAGAATATGTTTTGTTTTCATCTTTATGCGTTTTAAGTTGATTAGAAATTAAGGCTAAGACGCAGCGAGAAGATGCGAGGACGGGGCCAAATGGTACCATCAATACCTGCTACACCGCTCACCTCTGGATCTACACCGCTATACTTGGTAAGAACAAATACATTCTGAACACCAGCAGCCAGACGCATTTGGATGTCGGAGTTACCCAACTTGTCGAAGGTGTAACCAACATTGATGTCGTCCAAACGGAAGAACGATGCGTCCTCAATATAGAGGTCCGAACGGTCTTGTTTCTCACTTGTAGGACTGGTCCAACCTGTGCGAAGAACTGTGGTAGCAAAGTTCGACAAACCGCCACGGGTATCAATCGTGGAGGCTGCGTGGCAAGCATAGAAACTATTGAATACATAGTTGCCTACCGAGCCGTGACCATTGAAACCGAAGTCCCAATTCTTGTAGGTGTATTTGAGGTTCACACCAAAGAAGAAGTCGGGAGCGGGGCTCTTACCGGTATTGTAGCGGTCACCCTCATCAATCTTACCATTGCCATTGAGGTCATAGAAACCCTCTTGAACAGGTTTACCATCAGTATAACCCTGCTTATAAGCGTAGAAAGTATAGGGAGCCGAGCCAACAGTGTGCATCTGGAGGTCGTTACCACCGGTACCCGTACCAGGCGAGTTCATAAAGATTGCATAGTCGGGGTCGTCGGTTTTGTTGAGTTTGGTGAAGTAGGTATCCTGGAATGTACCATTGAAGCCGATGCGCAGGCTCTGGGTAGCGGTACGGATGGGGTTGAAGTCCAGCGAGAACTCAACACCCTCGTTACGCATAGAACCAACGTTGGTCAAAAGGTTGGTACCGAAGTTGGAACCCATAGGTACGGTAACCCAGTTAAGAAGGTCGTTGGTATCGCGACGATATACATCAACACTACCCTCTACAAGACCATCCAAGAAACCAAAGTCTACACCAATGTTATAAGTAGTGGTACTCTCCCAGCGGATATTGGGATCGTATGCCGAAGGTGAAAGCATATGCGAGTAGATGGGGTTGCCATCCTTGTCATAGCCCATATTTACCATGTGTGAGAGGTCGTTCTCGGAGAGGGTATAGCGAGCAAGATACTTGTAGTTACCAATCTCCTGCTGACCGGTAGTACCATAACCCAAACGCACTTTCATAGTCGAAACGAGGTCCTGAGTCTGCATAAACTCCTCATTGAGAACATTCCAAGCAAATGCTGCCGAGGGGAAGTAACCCCAACGGTTGCCCTTAGCAAACTTCGAGGAACCATCGGCACGAAGTGTAACGGTGAGCAAGTAACGCGAAGCATACGAGTAGTTCAAACGACCGTAGAACGATACAAGGTAACTCTCCTCTCGACCCCATACGCCGGTACTCTTCTCATACTGCTCGTTAGTCTCGTTATAGTAGGTTACGCTGCGGTCTGCGCTGTAAAAATGCTGCCACGAGTAACCAACCATAGCGTCGATATTGTGGTCGCCAATACTCTCGTTGTAGTTGGTATAGAAGTCAAGCACTTTGTTCTGACGCAGCCAAACCTTCTTGGTATGTTTACCCCAGCCTACTGCTTCCGAGTCTCTATATGCCTGAACAGAGCCTTTCTTAACGCCATCAAACTCCTGAGTCTTCGACCAGTCGCCGCCGAGGTTCAGATTGAAGCGAAGAGCCTCAAAGCCGTGAACTTTATAGTCAATGGCAACATTACCCAAGCCACGATAAGTGCTTGAATACTTATCAACGTCGTAGAGCAACGAAAGGGGGTTGACACCTGCAAGAGTATTGGGAGCAAAAGTCTCGCCACGACCGTCACCAACATTGTAGAAACCATTGGTAGTGGTGTAGTCGATAGTGCCATCCTCGTTGTACCAGTAAGGCTCAATGGTGGGGTTGAAGAATGCCGCAGCACCTACTGCACCACCATCTGCATAGGTCTGGTGGGTGTAAACACCCTTAGCATTAACCGATACGGTAAGGTGCTCATCCAAGTACTTGGGTGAAAGGTTTACGTCGATGGTTGCGCGGTCGAAGTCCGAGGTCTGCAAAGTACCCTGCTGGTTGGTGTAACCTATCGATGCGCGATAGGGCAGTTCGTCGTAAACATTGTTGTTTTTGTCGTTGCCATAGATGCTCACACTGTGGTCGTGCGAAAGAGCGGGGCGGAAAATCAGGCTCTGCCAATCGGTATTTGCAGTGCCCATATACTTCTCAGCATCTTTACGAGCATTCGAGCCCTCATCGAAAGTGGTATTGATGTGCTCGCGGAACTGCTCGGGGCTCATAACCTGCATAGTGTTGGAGTTAACCGACACACTATACGAACCGTTGTACGAAATGGTAGGTTTGTTACCCGAACCCTTCTTGGTGGTGATGATGATGACACCGTTCGAAGCACGCGAACCATAAATAGCGGCAGCCGAAGCATCTTTCAAAACAGTGAACGACTCAATATCGTTGGGGTTAACCAGCGACAAGGGGTTGGCCATACCCGAGCCTGCGTCACTTGCAACAGGCACACCGTCAATAACAATCAGAGGATCGTTAGAAGCGTTCAACGACGCAGCACCACGAATACGGATAGTGGAACCCGAGTTAGGACCACCATCGCCAGGGATGATCTGTAAGCCGGGAACTTTACCCTGCATCATATCCTGAGTGGATACCACAGCACCGCGGTTCATGTCCTCAGCCTTGATTGCCACAACCGAACCTGTAAGGTCATCTTTCTTTGCGACACCGTAACCGATCATCACAATCTCCTCAATCTGCTGTGCACTCTCTTCGAGGGTGAAGTTGATGGTCGAGCGACCTGCGACGGGTTCATAAATGTCGGTGTAGCCAACATAACTAACCCACAAGGTGGCGTTTTTGTCCACATTGATGGTGTAGGAGCCATCGTAACTTGTAATAGTACCCAAGTTAGTCTTAGCATCCACAACCGTAGCACCAATGATGGGCTCGCCTTTGGCATCTTTCACAACACCCGATACGGATATCGTCTGTGCGAAGGTGGTAACACTGAATGCAAACAGCGCAACTACCAACGAAAATGCCTTTCTAAAACTTAGTAACTGTTTTACCATAAGCGATTGTTTAGTTGATTTATTAAGTAGTTTATGTCTCTTTGGTTTTGCCAAGTTTGGCAAAAATAACATTTTAATTGTAAATATAGGTATTGACGCTCTATTTGGTTGGTTTTGGGGGACAAACCACCCGTTTTGGGGGACGGGTGGAGTCTCCTTTCAACCTTTTTTACCTACCAGAATAAGCTATCATATCCTTAATCATTTGGTTAAGTTCCTTCTCTTGGAGAAGTTCCTCAACCGTCACGTGCATCCTATAACGCCAATAGTGGTTGGGGATTGCGGGGATATTGATACGCTCGCTATCCACATCCTCTTTGCGCACCCTCTCGTCCATCGACAACCAATCCTGCAATGGGAGAATTGTGAGTGCCGCGGGCGACAAAAGGTGGTTATTTACAATCGTGCGGCAAATCTCGCCATTAGCCTCAGCGGGAGCCTCGCCCTGTTTCCAGAGAATGTCGTTGTAGAACGCCTGAGTAGTTGCCCTATCCTCGCGCCACCAGCCGCGGATGGTGCTTGTGTCGTGCGAGCCTGTGGTGCAGACCGAAGCGTAGGGGTAGCGGTTGGTATAGCCGAACTTGTTTTTGGGGTCCTTAGGCATACGCTGTACCTCCAACGAGAGAATGCCGAGGTTCTGCATAACAGGACCTACGCAGTCGGGAACCATACCGAGGTCCTCGCCGCAGCACATCATCTCGGTAGCATCCACAAGTGCGGGGAGTTTCTCCATTGCGAGTGCGCCCCAGAAATCGTTGTGACGGCGATAGAAGAAGTCGTTGTAGAGTTCGTTGAACCTATCTTTCTCCCACTGTGAGAGCCACTGGTAACTCTTGGTGTGCTGTGCCGAAATACGGGGGTGGAAATGTCCGGGTTTGCGGGGGTCCTCAATAAAGAGCACCTCGCCCGTAAGACCAAACAGAGCATTTTTAACCCTGTCGTTCTTGTCGCCCAAAGCCTCTGCAATCTGACGCTGGGTGCGGTACTCGGGTTTCAGCTCAAAGTAGCCATTATCCTTAGGATTGAGATAGGGGGTCCAATCCTCGCCGCCAAAGTATTCGCCGAGGTAGTCCCAGTGGATTTGGGGCTCCACATACCTCTCGCGATTCATTGGCATACCCCTCTGAGCCAACTCTTCGTAGCTGAAAGGCATTGCGGGATTGAAATATCCGAGCAAGCCTACAATCGACTCCATAGGAATCTCCCAAATGCGGAAGAAGCCAAGAATATGGTCGATGCGGTACAGGTCGAAGTAGTCTGCCATCTTCTCGAAGCGGCGTTTCCACCAAGCATAGCCATCCTGAGCCATTACCTCCCAATTGTAGGTGGGGAAGCCCCAGTTCTGACCGTCTGCCGAGAAGTCATCGGGTGGAGCACCCGCCTGACAGTTCATATTGAAGAGCCTTGCATCGCTCCAAGCCTCCACCGAGTCGCGCGAGATGCCGATTGGAATATCGCCTTTGAGCACTACACCCAACGAGCGGCAATACTCCACGCTCTCTTTGAGCTGACGGTCGAGTTGGTACTGCAACCAATAGTAGAGAGCCACCTTCGAGTACTCTTTCGAGGCGGGATCGATGAGTTTCTCAACGAGTTTTTTGGAGTAGTTAGCCTCCTTGCCCCACTCGTGGAAGTTAGCCGTACCCTTCTTATCTCTCAGGTAGCAGAAGGCAGCGTAGTTGTCGAGCCAATCTTTGTTTGCCTCATAGAATTTCGCAAAAGCCTTAGTCGCCAACGTGCGTTTGCCACTCTTGGCAAAAGCCTTGCGGATGAACTCGAATTTCATCTTCACAACGGCGTCATAGTCGCACAATTCCAGCGCATTGAGTCTATCCATCTCCTCGCCCTCGGCTCCGAGTTCGCGGATTGAGAGGTAGAGGGGGTTGAGTGCAAAAATGGAGATTGCGCTATAAGGATACGAGTCTTTCCAAGTGAAGGTTTGGGTGGTGTCGTTGATGGGGAGAATCTGGATAATCTTCTGACCCGTAGCGGCAGCCCACTCGCCCATCTTCTTCAAATCCACAAAGTCGCCAATACCCTGGCTCTGCTCGGTGCGGAGCGAGAAAACGGGAATTGCCACACCTGCGCCCTTCCAGTCGAAGTTGCCGCGGAAAGTGGCGTCAATCTGTTCGCTCTCCATCTCGCCACAAACATAGTAGCGGCGGTTGTAACCATCCTCCCACCATGTCTGACCATTCTCCTTGATGATGAACTTGTACTCAAACTCGTCGCCCAATTTTGCGAGGTCGAGATTGAGAGTCCAATAGGGGTACGAGGAGAGCGACAGGGGTACTGCCTTCTCTACATTCCAAGCACCGAGAGCCTCGTTGCTACCGATGATATAAAGCCTCTGCGAGGGGCGTGCTGCGGGAGCATATACCCTGAACGAAAGACGGTGCTTTGCCCTGCACTGCGCCTCCTTCTCGCGGGGGAAGAAGGTCGCAAAGGGCGAAGTTTCATAGATATTTTTCATCTGTCTTTTTTTATGTTATTATCTTGTTGTTACTTAACAAATTCGATTACATCGCAGCCATAGCCCTCGATAACCTCGGAGCCACCTGCTACCACCTCTGCGCCGCTGAGAATGCTGCAACCCTTTGCTCCCTCGGGGATAACCTCCTCGTAGTCGCTCCAAGTGAGTTTGCGACCCTCGGGCGAGAAGTTTGTGATGGTCAGCACCACCTTCTCTTCGTTGTGACGAGCAAAGACGTAGAGGTTGTCGGTGCGATAGAACTGTGTGAGTTTGCCGCTGTGCAAAACGGGCTCCGAGGTGCGATAGCGGAGCAACGTACGGGTATGCTCAAAGGCTGCCTGCTCATCGGCGCTCCTACCCTCGGCAGTAAACTTATTGTTCTGGTCGCCCTTCCAGCCGCCCTCGAACTCCTTACGAGCGCCTCCGTGACCCTGCGAAAGGTCGCTCGAACGCATCATAATCTCCGTACCATAGAGCAACTGAGGCACACCACGAGTGGTGGCGATGATTGCCATACCTATTTTATATTTGCGCAAATCGCCCTCTACGGTGTCGGCAAAGCGTTCAATGTCGTGGTTGTCGAGGAAGGTAAGGAGTGTGTTAGGATTGCCATAGAGGAAGTCCTGCATGATAGAGGTATAGACACCGTGACCGCCCCACATCCAGCCATCGGGCTGCTTGGACAGACCTTGTGCAATTTTCTCTTGCAGGGGGAAGTCCATAACCGAAGGCAGACCGCTCGAATAGCCATCGCGGTTGTTGCTGTCGCCCTCCCAATAGGCGCAGATGGCGGGAACAGAGTTCCAGCACTCGCCCACAATGTTGAGGTTGGGATATTCGTTCAGAATTGAGCGAGTCCAGCGAGCCATAGCCCATTTGTTGTTGTAGGGGAAGGTATCTACCCTAAGACCATCCAAGTCTGCCCACTCAATCCACCAGCAGTAGAGTTGGGTGTAGTAGTTGAGCACCAGAGGATTTTCCAAGTTCGTATCGGGCATTGAGTAGTCAAACCAGCCCTCCTCCATCATCTTCTGGTCGCGCGAGGAGCGGTTTATGGGGTCAGCCTGCATCATCCAGCCGTGGTTGGTAATGAGGGGTTTGTCGCCATTGTGCACCCAATCGCTCGAAGGGAAGTCGCCTGCCCACCAATGAGCCGTACCGCAGTGGTTGGTTACAACATCAAAAATCATCTTGATACCCCTCTTGTGAGCCTCTGCAACCAACTCTTTGTAGAGTTCGTTGGAGCCATAGCGGGGGTCGATACGGTAGTAGTCCGAGGTGGAGTAGCCGTGGTAGGAGGCAAAGCCCTCGTTGTCGAGTGTGAGGGGGGTGTTCCAGATTGCCGTAACGCCCAAGTCGGCAAGGTAGTCGAGGTGGTCTATGATACCCTGAATGTCGCCACCGTGACGACCGAAGGGCTCCTTGCGGTTGCAGCCCTCGGCGCACTCGGCAACAGTGTCGTTAGACTCATCGCCATTGGCAAACCTATCGGGCATAATCAGATACACCACATCCTTTGCACTAAAACTCTCCCTCTCTGCCGAACCCTCGCGGCGGGTGTCGATATGGTACGAGAAGGTGTGAGTTTTGCGACCTTTGGTGAGTGTGATGTTCCAATCGCCAGCCTTCCTTACGTCCAAATCGAGGAAGAGATAGTTTGGATTATCGGTACGAATTGTGCCTTTCAGATACAGACCTTCTTCCTCTACCGACACTTCCGAGGAGGCGATATCTTCGCCGTGCAACATCAGTTGCAAGGGTGTCTTCATATCGGTCCACCACGAAAGAGGCTCCACTCGGTCCACCTTTTGCGCACTCAGCGAGAGGGCGCAAAGGGTGGTCATAAGTGTTATAAAAAGTCGTTTCATTGTTATACTTTCCGGTTAAGTTTCTATTAGTTTACCCTACCGAGAACAACAAACTCATGGGGTTTGAGCGTGACACTATGGGTCGAGCCCAAGGTAACCTTAGCACCAGTGATAATGTTGGTCCACTCACCCGTCTGAGGAACATCCACACTTGTGGTCTTGGTCTCCGTAGTGCTCTGGTTTGCCACCACGATGACAGCACCATGCTCGTTGCTCAGCACGAGAGTCTTACCAGCCATTGCACCACTACCAACACTCCATTTCTTGCGCTGAGTATCACCCGAATCAGACGAGAAAATTTCGGGATTGTCAGTACGGAACGAAATAATCTTCGAGAGATTATCGTAGAGAGCCTTGCGATTGGCATTCTCGTGGTAACCGAGGGTCCAAGCAACGGGTTTCTCGCCTGTGCGGTCGTTGTAGTCGATGGAGTAGTCGTATGCCAACTCACCAAACTGCCAAATCATCTTAGGATAGGGCGAGAGGAATTCCAAAGCATACATACCCGTAAGTTGGTTGGTCGTTGCTACGGAGGGAACGTTTTTGAGAGCGCCGTTGCCATAAGTCTTCATTTTGTAGGCAACCCTCTCTTCGTCGTGGCTCTCGGCATAGCCTACTCGACCATAGGCGCTAATGCCCGAAAAATCGCTACTTGAAGGCCATCCCATACCGCTCTCACAAGATGCGTGGTTGATATTGCGCCAAAGCATAATATCCTTGTAGGCAGCAAGTTCATTCTCCTCTTTCGTGTCACAGAAGTGCTCGAAGATGATGTAGGCATCATCTGCCACCTCGCGAATGGCGTCGGCATACTCTTTGAGCCAACCAATACGCTCAGCCGAATAGCCGCCTGCATCGTAGTTCGAAGGATTCTGAACGATACCTTTGGTTAGATCGAAGCGATAACCGTCAATGTTATACTCTTCGAGCCAGAACTGCAACACATCTTTGAAGTAGGAGCGAGTCTTGGCATAGGAGTGGTTGAAGTCGTGATATACGTTGAAGTTGTGTTTAGCCACTTCATTAAAGAATGGGTTGTCAGAGGCAGTGCAGTTCTTCGAGGAGTTCCACCACATCTTAGCCCAGGGGAACTGACCCGTAGCGTGGTTGAACACAACATCCAAAATCACAGCAATACCCCTCTTGTGGCACTCATCAATAAACTCCTTGTAGTCCTCCTTTGTACCGTAAGCCTTGTCGGGAGCGAAGTAGAAACAAGGGTTGTAACCCCACGAATTGTTGCCATCAAACTCCTGAATAGGCATCAACTCAATAGCATTCACACCAAGAGTTTCAAGATAGTCGAGTTTCTCGGTAACGGCATCCATAGAGCCCTCCTCGGTAAAGTCGCGAATGAGCAACTCATAGATGATAAGCGAGTGACGATTAGGACGCTCGAAGTTGGTTACTGTCCAGTTGTAAACATCCTCGGATGTGGAGAATACCGACACAATATCGGTGGTATTTGCGGGATACTCTTTCAAATTGGGATATATCTCGTAGTGCTCGTTAATCCACTTGTCGTTCCAGGGGTCGAGAATCTTCTCGCAATAGGGATCGCCCACGCGGACTTTGCCGTCTACCAAGAATTGGTAAGCATACTCAGTGTTGGGTTGCAAGTCGCTAACGGTAGTCCAGAAGTAGTTGCCATCTTTCTTCATGAGGTAGGCGTTAGAGGGGGCAAACTTGTTGAAGTCGCCAAGCAGAATAACCTGTTTCTTGCCGGGAGCATAGATTACAAATGTAGCCTCCGAGCCCTCGACAGTAACACCCTCTTTCACACCTGTCGGACGGCTCTGACTTTCGGTCGCACCCAATGCGGCAACGAGTACCTTCTCGGTAACACTTGCGCCTTTCTGGTCGTAAGCAGTTGCCTCGAAGAGCATATCACCAGCCTCAGCAACGTTGTGAACATAGACAATCTCGTCCTTATCTTCAACACTCTCAATAGCAGAACCATTGAGAGAAAGTTCGATACTCTTGGCATTCTGTGCCACAACCTTTACGGTGAACTCATCACCTACCGACACAATGTCACCATTGGCGGGTGAAACAAAAGAGACAACAAGTTCGGAATCGTCAACAAGTTCCACCAAGATATCCTTACCCTCATCTTTGACCTCTTTGGTACCACCACTTGTACGGAACACAAATGCCAAGTGGGTAACCTCCTCGTCTGCGGGTACGCCATAGAATCCCCTTACTCCACCGGTGATAACAAGGCCATAGATGCCTTTGCCGATATGCGTAAGCAAGCAGTCGGCAGCGTCCTCATTCCAAGCGTGTTTCACATATTTCCAGTCACCAGCTGTGGCGCTATTATTGGTCAGCACACCCGTGTGAGCATAAAGTTTCTCACCGGGAGTAATCGAAGTGCCCTGGGTATTCACAACAACCACAAAGTCGGTGGTTGCGTCAGGCGAAACAAGCGATGGAATAGTGCTGATAAGGGACCAATCCAACGAGGGATCGATGTCATCGGTGTTATAGCCATTGCCATTGATGGGATCCTCGCTGAACTGACCGCAGGCTGTCATAAGCGATACGACTGCCAACAAAGCCAAACTCAAAGACTTGATTGTGCTAAAAAACATCCTTTTCATAGCGTAATATTATGATTGATTATTACTTATTTTTCTTTGTTCCAATACCAAAAACTGCTATCGCACCCAGCACAAGCGAGATACCCGCAATCAGCAACATCACAGCCTGACCACTCTGTACCATTGTACCATTTTCGAGTGCCACCATCTCGCCACCGAAGGTCTTGAAGAGGAATCCACCAACAAGTGCAGCTACAATCTGGGGCAGGCAGATGGTGCAGTTGAACAAACCAAGATAGGTACCCATCGACTTACCCGAAAGCGAGTTGGTCAGCATTGCAAAAGGCATAGCAAGCATAGCTGCCCAAGCACAACCAATCAACAAGAACGACACAAACAGAAGGTATTGGTCGTGGATGAAATAGGTCGAGATGAAGCCCGCAGCACCGAGCAAAAGGCTCAGCGAATATGCAACCTTCTCGCGACGGAACAAGGGCAGAACCAAAGCCCAAAGAATGGAGCCCACTGCCTGAACGGCAAACAATACGCCTGTCCAGTCGCCTGCGCTTTGGAATGCAGCGGACTTAGCGTCTACCGTACCCCAAACATTCTCGGCAATGGCGCCTGTGGTGTTGTTCCACATGTAGAGGAACGCAAACCAGCAGAAGAACTGCACAAGACCAATCTGCCAGAAAGCCTTGGGAGCGCGAAGAAGCAGCGTGAAGATGTTGGTCTTCTCCTTCTTCTCCTCCTTCTCGGCAGGTTTGATGCCGTGGAACTCGGCATACTCCTCGGGGTTCATCTCCTTAACCTTCACGCCCGTAAAGAGCACGCAAAGGATGAGAATTGCCGCACCGATATAGAACGACCAAGTTACCGAAGGGGGAATCATACCCTCGGGTGCGGTGTTCTTAATGCCAATCCAAGTAAAGAAGTAGGGGAAGAGGTAGCCAACAAGCGAACCGGCGTTGCAGAGCATACTCTGGATGGAGTACGCCTTAGTCTTCTGCTCCTCGTTCACCATATCGCCAACCATCATCTTGAAGGGCTGCATAGCCATATTGATCGAGGTATCCAAGAGCATCAGCATAATAGCACCGAAACCGAGAGCAGCCTTGACCGTAAGGTTGAAACTACCCGAGTTGGGCAGAAGAGCCATAACGATAACTGCTACGATGGAACCAACGTAGAGGTAGGGTTTGCGGCGACCAAGGCGACACCAAGTCTTGTCGCTCATAGCACCCACGATGGGCTGCACGATCATACCCATAAGAGGAGGCAACACCCAGAAGAAACTTAGGGTGTGGGGATCTGCACCAAGGGTTGCGAAAATGCGACTAATGTTGGCACTTTGGAGTGCGTAGGCAATCTGCACACCGAAGAATCCGAAACTCAGATTCCACATCTGCCAAAAGGATAGATTTCTTTTGTTACTCATCTTTTTTGTGTTTATAGTTTTGTTTTTGTTTGTTTCGTTTTTGGGTGTTGCTCTTTGTGGCTTTCGGCTCCATCTTGGGCTACTCTCGGGACTCACCCACCCACCCTTACACACCTATTTATTATAATAAAACTTTGCAATATACGTTTTTTCACCGAAACAGCCGCAAAATTTTGACGAATGGCATATTTTTAGTGACGAGCTAAGAGAAAAAATGTTCCAAAAAAGGTTTGCAATCCCGCAAAAAAGTACTATCTTTGAAAACCTAAATCAAATTTTTTTCAACCTGATGGACGCAAAACTCAACAAATGCAGTTGGATAATCCACCTCTTTGCCGTAGCGCACGCCATCTCATCGTTTGCGATGGGACAATGGGGGTTAGATGACGAAATTTTACTCTCGTTACTGACCATCTCTACCATTGTTTTGATTGCATACATCTACAAGGTTCCACTCGAAGTGTCGGCGGCGCTGGCTGTTTTGTGTTGTTTTGCGGGGTACTATCTGGGCACCCTTGGGGGCAAATGGCTTACCGCCTCAGGTATTGATTTTCTCATCAAATACTCCAACGAAATAACCACCTTTGTGGTTACCGAAATTCTCGGTTGGTCGGCAACCATAATTGCGGCTAAACGCAACTAATACACAACGTTATGAACAAAGAACTGCGCCGACTTATTGCCGTTGTAATCTCCATTTTACTACTCCGTATAGGACTTGTAGGCGTATATGAGCACTTTGGTGAGGCGGGTGGCTTAGACCTCTTTGATGCAATTGGCACCATTGCCCTCGACCCCATAAACCTACCTATCACGCTCTCTCTGACTCTTCTCTTGGGCTATCTTGCCAACACCGTTGAGTGGCTTCGTTCTCGTACCTTTTACAGGGTGGCGTCGTGGATTATCGTGGTCGCTTTGTGTGCTTTCATCTCCACCTCGATAGCCACTTCGCAAGGAGGTTTTTCGATAGGAAGTGTTGGATGGTACTCGTTGCTACTTGCTGCCATAGTTTTTTGTGCAATCATCCTATTGGCACTCTACTTATGGATCTGGTTTCGCTCTTCTCGCAAATATATTTCGAAGGTTATTGCCAAAAGCGAACGTACCAACTATCAATACGTTCAACTCAAACAGCAACTCAATCCTCACTTTCTTTTCAATAGTCTTTCAATCCTCGACTACCTTGTACAGGAGCAGCAGACCGAACGAGCGAGCGACTACATAAAAAAACTCGCCAACATCTACCGCTATCTGCTCAAACAGGAGGAGTACGACACCATCGAGCTCTCCAAGGAGATCGACTTTTTGCGGCTCTACATCGACATTATGAGAGAGCGTTTTTTGGACGGTTTCGAGATTGAAATAGACCTCCCCTCAAAGGTGCTCTCACGCAAGGTCGTCCCTTGTGCCTTACAGGTTTTGGTCGAAAATGCCTTTAAGCACAACTCTGCCACACCCTCTCGTAAACTCCACATTAGGATTTGGAACGAGAAGGGCAAAGTGGTGGTGCAAAACAATATAAACCACAAACAAACCCCCTCGGTATCCAATGGCTTCGGGCTCAAAAATCTGCGAGTGCAGTACAGTGTACTCTCGGGTGAAAGCATAGAAGTTGTGGAAGATGGCGAGAACTTTACGGTAAAAATTCCCTTATTATGAGAGTTGTAATAATTGAAGACGAAATCCCTTCAAGACTCAACCTCCAACGAGCTCTTAGGGAGATAATTCCCAACTTGGAGGTCATTGGCAATTTAGGCTCTGTTGCGGAGTCTATTGAGTGGTTCTGTACCCATCCCGAGGGTGCCGACCTCATCTTTATGGACGTACAACTGAGCGATGGCTTATGTTTTGATATTTTCAAGAGCGTATCGGTCAGCGGCAAGGTTGTAATAACCACTGCCTATGATAGTTATGCGCTCGACGCTTTTAAGATTCATTCGGTTGATTACCTTCTAAAACCCATCGATAGGGAGGCTCTACGCAACACCGTCAACCATTGTCTTTCGCTTCTCTCTACACCTTCCCAAGAGAGCATCGACTATGCCCGTCTTGCCGAATTGTTTGCCCCTATCAGGAGCGAGTGGAAGGATAGATTTCTTGTGAAGGTGGGTGACAAAATCATCCTCATAAGGGTGGAAAATATCGCATTTTTCTACTCCGAGAATAAAACTACATTCCTCGTTACGGACGAGGGTAGAGAGTATATTGTCGATGAGTCACTCGATGCCATCGAGTGCAAACTCAACCCCAACGAATTCTTCCGCATCGGTCGCTCGTGCATCGTATCACTGGCGCAAATTCAAGTAGTAACCAAACACTTCGGCTCGCGCCTGAAAGTGCAGTTGCGCACCTCGAAGCGCGATGACCTCTTTGTGTCACGCGCACGCACGGGCGAGTTCCTCGAATGGCTCAATGGGAATTGAGAAAATCGCGAGTCGAGCGAGGGCAGAGTGGGCTTACACGCTCTGCCCTCGCTTATTCGTATTTTCCTCAACTCTCAATTTATTTATGCTTGCTTATCCCTAAATTTTGTCGGTTCATCGCAAAGTGTATGTCAATTTGGGGAAAAATTACTACCTTGCGCTCAGCGCAAGAGGCAACAGACAAAAATAAATAAAGCAACAATACTAAATGAAAACTCTACTTAAAGTTGCCGCCATCGTTTGCGGCGTGATGACTATGGCTTGTAAAACCCAAACAACCGTAGGTGACTTCTCCACCTATCCCGAGTACAAGAAAAATGACCTCGGACTAACCTACACCCCCGAAAAATCGACTCTCCGCCTGTGGGCTCCCAGCGCAGAGAGCGTAACCCTTCGTATCTATGCCGAGGGCGTGGGTGGCGAGGCTCTCGAAACCATCGCTATGGAGAAGAGCACCAAAGGTACTTGGGTGGCAACACTCCCGGGCGACCGCAAAGGTCAGTTCTACACCTATCAGATTACCCACGAGGGTAAGGCTCTTGCCGAAACCCCCGGCGTGTGGAACAAGGCTGTGGGCGTGAATGGCGTAAGAGCTGCCATCATCGACCTCGCAGACACCAATCCCGAGGGTTGGGAGAACGACCAGCGCATTGAGGTAGAGAACTTTACCGACATCATCATCTACGAGATGCACCACCGCGACTTCTCGATTGCCGACAACAGTGGCATCACAAACAAAGGCAAATTCCTTGCCCTCACCGAGCAGGGCACCCTCACTCCCGAGGGTTTGAAGAGCGGCATCGACCACTTGAAAGAGTTGGGTATCACCCACGTTCACATCCTCCCATCCTACGACTACGGTTCGATTGACGAGGCTCACCTGGAAGAGAACAAATACAACTGGGGCTACGATCCCAAAAACTACAATGCTCCCGAGGGTGGCTACTCCACCGACCCCTTTACTCCTGAGGTACGCATCCGCGAGATGAAGCAGATGGTTCAGGCTCTCCACGAGGCGGGCATTGGCGTGATTATGGACGTTGTGTACAACCACACCTTTGCAAATGACGGCTCGAACTTCTCGCTTACCGTTCCCGGTTACTACTACCGCCAGACCGCCGATGGCGACTACTCCAACGCTTCGGGTTGTGGAAACGAGACCGCTTCGGAGCGTCCTATGGTGCGCCGTTACATCACCGAGTCGGTGAAGTATTGGGCTAAGGAGTACCACATTGACGGCTTCCGTTTCGACCTTATGGCAATCCACGATATCGAAACTATGAACCTCCTACGCAGCGAGTTGGACAAAATATCGCCCTCCATATTTGTCTATGGCGAGGGTTGGATGGCAAGCAGCTCCCCCCTGCCCGCCGAGCAGCAGGCCTCAAAACACAACGGCACCAAATTCCCTCGCATCGCCGTATTTAGCGATGACGTGCGTGACGGCTTGCGTGGCGAGTGGATGAGCGCAGGCGAGGGTGGTTTTGCTACGGGCAAGGTTACAAACCGCCAAAAGGAGAGCATCAAGTTTGCCGTTGTGGGCGCAGGTCAGCACCCCCAGGTGGACTACGAGGCTGTGAACTACTCCTCGGCACCCTACGCCAACGACCCCATAGAGGTTATTAACTATGTTTCGTGCCACGATGACGAGTGTCTGCGCGACAAGATTGATATGGTAGCAAAAGACGCCACCCCCGAGCAGCGCAAGCGTATGGACCTTTTAGCACAGACCATCGTTATGACCTCGCAGGGCGTACCCTTCATCTTCTGTGGCGAGGAACTCTATCGCACCAAAGGTCACATCCGCAACACCTACAACCTCCCCGACAACATCAACCGCATAGATTGGAGCCACAAGGCTAAATATGCCGATGTATTCAACTACTACAAGCAACTCATCGCTATGCGTCGTGCACACCCCGCATTCCGTATGGCAACCAACGAGCAGGTTATCTCCAACCTCAAATTCATCGACTCGCCCGAGGGCACAGTGATGTATACCATCAATGGCGCAGCAGTGGGCGACAAGTGGAACGAAGTGCTTGTAGTCTACAACGGAAACCGCTCGGGCGTGGATATGGTCTTCCCCGAGGGCGAGTGGATGCTCGTGTGCGAAGACGGCAGGATGCAACTCGACAACCCCCGCCCCTTCAAAGGCAGCGACTTCTATGTCCACGGCACCAGCGCAATCATCGCCTACCGATAAGCAATACACAAAAAGAGCGGGTTGAGATGTCAATCCGCTCTTTTTGTGTCTGTTTTGCGGCTTTCTTTTTATCCACTTTTTCTCCGCTTTTTGTAAAAAGCGGAACCAAAAACTTTTAGTGCAGCCTTTGCGTGGAGAGAGATGTGTCTGCTTTACAGCAGTTCTTAAAACAGAACACCACAGCCACCTTCAAACAAGTTTGAGTGGCGGTGGCGTTCTGTTTTATGCTCTTCTTGCGAAGAGCAACACATCCCCCTCCCCGAAAAAAAGACTTCTCTCAAACTCACTCTGTTATCCTTGCAATCCCTGTTACCCCTGCTACCCCTGTCACTCCTGTCACTTCTGCAAGAAAAACAGGAATAACAAGAGGTACAGGGACAAGGTATTCTCCACGAAAAAAGGCAGACCAGACGATCTGCCTCTATTTTCGTGGAGAATACGAGAGTCGAACTCGTGACCTCTTGCATGCCATGCAAGCGCTCTAGCCAACTGAGCTAATCCCCCTCGGTTTGTGGTGCAAAGATAAACAAAATTCCAAATAAAAAAGAGATTTATGTGTTGTTTTCGTTTTTTCTTCATATATTTGTAGGTAAATTTTGGGGTGGAGTGTAGGACTTAGACCCCAAGAAGGCAATCAACATATTGACAAACAATTAAATACACTACAATAATGGAAGTTAAAAAGAATCCCAAAGTAGATCTCCAAAACCGTAAAGGTATCTTTTTGGAGATTGGTCTGATCGTTTCGCTTGCTCTTTGCATTGTTGCTTTCAGCGTTGGTCAAAGCAAGAAGACTATCGAGATTGTTACCGTTACCGGTCCCGAAGTTGAGGTAGAACTTGTTGACGTAACCAAACCCGAAGAGCCCAAACCTCAGGCGCCCGTAAAGCAGGCTGTAAAACTCATCACCGAGGCCATCAACGTTGTGAAGAACGACGCTGTCATTGAGGAAGACATCGACTTCAAGGATTTCGACGAGGACGAAGAGATTATCGTAGAGGAGATTGTCGTAGAGGAGGAGATCGTAGAGGAGGCTGCTTTTGTTAAAGTTGAGATTATGCCTTCGTTTATGGGCGGCGACCTCAATACTTTCCGTACTTGGTTCTCGGGCGAGTTCAAAATCCCCGCAGTGGCTGCTGAGAACGGCATTCAGGGTAAGGTGGTTATGAAGTTCGTGATTGAGAAAGACGGTAGCATAGGTGGTATCGAATTCCTCCAATCGCCCGATAAGGTATACGAGGATGAGGCAAGGCGCGTTCTGATGAAATCGCCTAAGTGGACTCCCGGTCGTCAGCGTGACCAGGTGGTTCGCGTATTCTACATCCTGCCCATCGACTGCCGTTTGCAGTAGAGAGGTGTCACAAGACAAAACATCACACAAGGGGGACTTGCTTTGTTGAGTCCCCTTTTTTTAGAAACTATTTGATGGATTTAGGCTCTCTTTTTGAGGAGTCAATACTTCATATGGCAGAACAAGACAACAACATACCAACCATCAATCGAGACTACCAAAGGGCAGTCCTTGTTGCTGTGTGTCGTGACCGTCAGCCAATGGCACAGGTGGAGGAGTATCTTGACGAACTCGAATTCCTCGCCGAGACGGCACATATCGTCACAGAGCATCGCTTTGTGCAGAAACTCTCCTCTCCCGACAGCCGCTACTTTGTGGGTCCGGGCAAGTTGGAGGAGATTCGCGACTGGTGCGAGGAGATGGAGATTGATGTTGTAATCTTCGATGACGAACTGTCGCCATCGCAGACCCGCAACATTGAGAAGGTTATCGGCAGACGCATTTCGGACCGCACAAGGCTCATCCTCGACATATTCGTGCAGAGGGCTCGCACAGCCTACGCCAAAACGCAGGTCAAACTTGCGCAATATGAGTATATGTTGCCCCGCCTGACGGGTATGTGGACTCACTTGGAGCGCCAGAGAGGTGGTACGGGTACTCGTGGAGGTTCGGGTGAAAGAGAGATTGAGACCGACCGAAGGGTTGTGCGCAACAACATCTCGAAACTCAAAGAGGAGCTCAAAAAGATTGACCGACAAATGGCGGTGCAGCGTAGCAACCGTGGCTCAATGGTAAGGGTTGCGCTGGTGGGCTACACCAACGTGGGTAAATCGACACTGATGAACCTCATAAGCAAAAGCGATGTCTTTGCCGAGAACAAACTCTTTGCAACACTCGACACTACGGTGCGCAAAGTGGTCTTTGACAACCTCCCGTTCCTGATGTCCGACACCGTAGGTTTCATCCGCAAATTGCCCACACAACTTGTCGAGGCGTTCAAATCTACGCTCGATGAGGTGAGGGAGGCGGACCTGCTGATTCACGTTGTGGACATATCGCACCCCGCCTTTGAGGACCAGCTGAATGTCGTCAAACAAACACTTGCCGACATCGGCGCAAGCGACAAGCCCGTATTCTTGGTGTTCAACAAGATAGACGCCTACACTTGGACTCCAAAGGAGAAAGACGACCTGACGCCCGCAACCAAGGAGAATATCTCGCTCGAAGAGTTGCAGCGCAGTTGGATAGCCAAGGCAAACACCCCCTGCATATTCCTCTCGGCCCTCACAAAGGAGAATATCGACAAGTTCCGCACCGACCTCTACGGTATGGTACGCGAGATACACGCAGGTCGTTATCCCTTCAACAATTTCTTGTATTAGAACAAAGAGACCAAAAAGTAACTATATAACACAACAAAGGTATGGTACACATTCTTGACAAAGAGAGTTCAATTCTCAACAAGTTTCTTGCGGAGATTCGCGATGTAAACATTCAGGGCGACAGTATGCGCTTTCGCCGCAACCTCGAACGCATTGCAGAGATTTGCGCCTACGAGATTAGCCGCACCCTCAACTACACACCCCAGATTGTCGAAACACCACTGGGAGAGGCTCAGGTGATGCTCTCGGATGACAAGATTGTCCTTGCCACCATTCTGCGTGCGGGATTACCCTTCCATAGCGGCTTTCTAAACTTCTTCGATGGCGCACAAAACGCCTTCGTGACCGCCTACCGCAAGCACCACAAAGACGGCTCCTTTGAGGTTAAGGTGGAGTATATTTCGTGTGGTGTGCTCGAAGGTAAGGTGCTTATTCTGGTCGATCCAATGCTTGCAACGGGCACCTCGCTCGTCTACTCCTACGAAGCACTTGTAGCCAAAGGCGGAGCCCCCAAAGAGTTGCACGTTGCGGCAGTCATAGCCAGCGAAGAGGGCGTGGAATATGCAGAGAAACACCTGCCCCACGGCACACACATCTGGTGCGCATCGGTAGATCCAGAACTCTCGGCACAGAGTTACATCATCCCCGGTCTGGGCGATGCAGGCGACCTCGCCTATGGCTCCAAGTTGGAGTAGATTCGTCTGCGCCACTTATCTTCTCCGCTTTTTGTAAAAAGCGGAACCAAAAACTTTTAGTGCAGCCCATACGGTGAGGTGTGGCTGCCTTTGCAGGCAGATTAGCTGTCAAAACAATAGCCCTCTTTCAAACAAGTTTGAGAGGGCTATTCTTTTGCCCGCCACTCTCCTTCGGATAGCCACACACCTCCCCGAAAAAAGGCTTCCCTCACACCCTCCTTGTAACCCCTGTTATCCTTGTAACCCTTGTTCACTCCTGTAACCCCTGTTATCCCTGCTATCCTTGTTTGCCACTCCTATAAAAAAAGTCGGTGCGCTTACCCCCGAAAGGTAATCGCACCGACTTTTTAACGAGAGTTTCTCGCGAGGGGAAAACTACTGTTTATTGAACCAAGTTTCGAGGTTTTGGCGAGCCCAGAAATAGTAGAGCGCAAGACCCACCCAACTTGTAGCCAACACAATCACTGCCACAATAAGTTTCCAGGGCAAATCGATGTTTTTCTTGAAAACGTCAAGCACGCACCACACAGCGCACACAAGACCTACGATGTAAAGAATAAATCCCATAATTTTTTAGTTTTGTTTGAGTTAGTTTATAGCGTTAAGTATTGTTTCATTTCTCCTCTCCCCCTCATAAAAAGGGGTAGATGCCCGCAAGATGTACTTTGAACGAGTGCGTATCGCAAGGCGAGGTATTCTCATCCCACCCCCTATAAAAAGTGCATATTGCGGAGCAGATGCAAGGCTTGCGATGGGCGAGGATGCGGAGTTTGCCACTCGCAAATGAGCAATCCGAGCCCGAGTGTAACGCAGCAGATGCCCGCAAGATGTACTTTTTATTCGTGGCGGATGATTTTAAGCCCAAGATTATTCAATCGTCCCTCGATGTTTTGGTAGCCTCGGTCAATCTGCTCAACATTCTGGATGATACTCTTACCGTCGGCATTGAGTGCTGCAAGGAGCAGTGCCACACCCGCACGGATGTCGGGCGAGGACATCGTGGTGGGGCGCAAGCGGCGCGAGTGGTCGTGACCGATAACCGTAGCCCTATGGGGGTCGCAGAGGATAATCTGTGCGCCCATATCTATCAGTTTATCCACGAAGAATAGGCGGCTCTCGAACATCTTCTGGTGAATCAAGACAGAGCCTTTGGCTTGCGTAGCCACAACAAGAAAGACACTCAGCAGGTCGGGGGTAAGACCGGGCCAAGGAGCATCGGCAATGGTCATAATGGAGCCGTCCATAAAACTCTCTATCTCGTAGTGTTCCTGTTTGGGAATGAAGATGTCGTCACCCCTCTGCTCGAAGCGGATACCCATACGGGCAAACTGTGCGGGGATGATGCCGAGGTTGTCAAACGACACGTTTTTGATGGTCAGTTCGGACTGTGTCATTGCTGCCAAGCCGATAAAACTACCCACCTCAATCATATCGGGCAGCATAGTGTGCTCCGTACCGCCGAGCGACTTCACACCGTGTATGGTCAGAAGGTTGGAGGCTATGCCTTCGATTTTTGCGCCCATACGGCAGAGCATCTTGCAGAGTTGTTGCAGATAGGGCTCACAAGCGGCATTATAGATGGTGGTTGTACCCTCGGCAAGAACGGCTGCCATAACGATATTGGCAGTGCCCGTAACAGAAGCCTCATCGAGGAGCATATAGGTGCCCTGCAACTTCGAAGCGTCGACCTCGAAGAAGTCGCCCGCAGAGTCGAAGTTGATGCGTGCGCCGAGTTTTTGGAAGCCTATGAAGTGAGTGTCGAGCCTACGGCGACCTATCTTATCGCCACCCGGCTTGGGGATATAAGCCACACCAAAGCGAGCCAAGAGAGGACCGATGACCATCACCGAGCCACGCAACTTAGAGCCGCGTTTGCGGTAGTCCTCGGTGCGCAGGTAGCCCAGATCGATATTCTTAGCACGGAAAGTGTAGGTACCCTCGGCAAGTCGCTCAATCTCCACGCCCAAGTTGCGCAGCAGTTCTATAAGAGCCAGCACATCGACAATCTCGGGGACATTGTGGAGTGTCACACGCTCCTCGGTAAGGAGTGTGGCACAGATAATCTGCAATGCCTCATTCTTTGCTCCCTGTGGGGTAATCTCCGCCCCTGCTTTCATCTGGCGTCCGCCATAAACCTCAAAATATGCCATAGGAAAAAGTGTGTTTATTCAAGTTTGATTGTAAAGTTAGTATTTTTTATCGTAAGGAGCAAATCCTACACCTCCCTACTCCTTACCACCGAAGAGGTTGAAGCGTGCAAGCACCCTATTGCGGCGTGGCAGGATAGTGAGTTCCACCAACAGCAACACAAGTGCCGCAACAAGCGGTATATGGAATTTCTCGTCGTACTCCTCGAAAATCTCGGTCTTGAACTTCGACTTCTCGGTTCGGTTTATCTTATCGACAATCTCCTGCACACCCACACTCGCTGCCGTAGCCCTAATGTAGGCTCCACCCGTTGTGGCGGCAATTTTTTGGAGAGTTGTTTCGTCCAATTTCGACACCACAATCTCGCCCTTGTCGTCACGCACAAAATCATCGCCAATGTTAATTGGTGCTCCCTCGGGGGTGCCGATACCTATTGTGTAGACTTGCACACCCTTCTCGGCAGCCCTCTCGGCAGCCGCCAGAGCATCGTCCTCGTGGTTTTCGCCATCGGTAACAAGCACCACCACTCTACTACCCTCTGAGTCGCTCGAAAAAGCACTTGTGGCAAGGTCTATGGCGGCACCTATTGCCGTACCTTGTTTGGTAACCTGCGTGGGCGAAATGCGTTCCACAAAGTTGCGGGCTGTAAGGTAGTCCGAGGTGATGGGTAGTTGGACATAGGCATCGCCCGCAAAGACCACAACGCCAATACGCTCCTCCGACAAGCCCTCTATAACCCTGCTAACTGCATATTTCGTGCGCTCCAACCTATTGGGTGAGAAGTCGCTCGCCAGCATAGAGTTCGACACGTCAATAGCCACCATAATCTCTACGCCCTCGCGCTCCACCTCGCGGAGTTTGGAGCCCGCCTGAGGGCGTGCAACAGCGACAACAACAAGCGCCACAGCCACCACAAAAATCCAAAACTTCCACCTTAGTTTCGCAATCGACATATCGGGAGCCAAACGCCTAAGAGCACTCTGGCTGCCAAATTGGGCGAGGGATTTACGCCTACGGGCCACCATCAGCTCAAACAGCACCACAAAGACGGGTACCAATAAAAGCAGGTACAAAAACTCTATGTTCGCAAATCTAAACATCTCTCTTTTTTGCTAAGGTAGTTTGTTAATCCACACCCTCTCTACGAGGAATTCCGCACACAGCAGCAACAAAGCCCACAAGAGCCACACGCCAAAGAGTTCGTTATGGCGGGTGTAGTTATCGGTTTCGATTTTGGTCTTTTCGAGTTCGTTAATCCTATCATAGACCTCACGCAGGGTGTTCTTATCCGTAGCGCGGAAGTACTCGCCACCCGTCTTGGCAGCAATATCTGTCAGCGTCTGCTCATCAATCTCAACCCTCTGTTGCGAGTAGCGCATCTTACCCCACGCATCGTAGTAGGGGTAGGGTGCGTAGCCCCTCTTGCCTACGCCAATAGTATATACCCTTATGCCATACTCGGCAGCAATCTCGGCAGCCGACAGTGGGGCAATCTGTCCCGCATTATTAACACCATCGGTAAGCAGTATGATAACCTTGCTCTTAGCCTCCGACTCGCGAAGTCTATTGACAGCCGTTGCCAAGCCCATACCTATTGCCGTACCGTCCTCCACAACGCCAAACCTCACCTGCGACAACAGAGTCTGCAACGCCGCCTTATCGGTTGTCAGTGGGCTCTGAGTATAACTCTCGCCCGCAAAGACCACCAAACCTATCCTGTCGTTGGGACGGTCTGCAATAAACCTCGCAGCCACATCCTTGGCAGCCGTAAGCCTATCGGGCTCGAAGTCGGCAGCCAGCATAGTGCCCGACACATCCAGCGACAGCACAATGTCAATACCCTCAACCGTTGTCTTGCTCAGTTGCTCGGTAGTCTGAGGACGAGCCAGAGCCACCACAATCATCGCCACAGCCGCACACCTCAGCACAAAAGGCAGATGCCTGCACCACGAGCGCAACGTACGGGGCGCACCACTCAGCATCCCCACATTCGACACCCCGAGCGAAGCACCACCGGCCCTCTCGCGCCATAGGTAGTAACCCACCATCGGCACAAGCAACAGCAATAACCACAATATCTTCGGACTTGCAAACTCCATATTTTCTCTTTTTCTCTTTTTCTTTTGCGACTTTTTATAAAAAGTCGCCCTTTTCGCACCTTTTTGTAAAAAGGTGCTGCCAAAAACTTTTAGTGCACCAACCAATCGTGGTACTCACTACCGCTTTGCTTAGGAATGGCTTCGGAGCCACCTGCACTTTGAGCGTCACTCTGACGCCTTGCGGTGAGGTGTGACTATCTTTCGCAGATAGTCTGGCAGTCGAACTGCCAGCCCACCTTCAAACAAGTTTGAGTGGGCTGACACTTCGCCCGCCACTCTCCTTCGGAGAGCCTCACACCTCCCCGAAAAAACTTCTCTCAAACTCCCCCGTAATCCTTGTTACACCTGCTATCCTTGTTATCCCTGCAAGAAAAACAAGATAGGTAGATGCCAACCGCCTGCCTGCGGCAGGCGTGGCAAGACGGACAGCAACAGAGGTGGTTTGTCTTATCACATATCTCTCAGTCCTCCCATAACTCCCATACACCCTATATGCCTTAGGACTATTGACGTTAGACGTTAGACCAAATTTCCCAGCGAGTGCATATCGTGAGGCGAGTTCAAGGCTTGGTTTTGATTTTGCTCCGCAGTTTACAAGAGGTAAATGAGG
Source organism: uncultured Alistipes sp. (assembly GCA_937911745.1). GTDB lineage: Bacteria > Bacteroidota > Bacteroidia > Bacteroidales > Rikenellaceae > Tidjanibacter. The sequence goes on from CALDPX010000008.1 coordinate 64,420, forward strand.
AAGCAAAATCAAAAGCATAACGCAGAAATCGCCCACGAGATGTGCTCGCTACCAGTTCTTGCCGGAACGAGGCATCATAACCGCAGCCTTCTCGCCGTCCACCTTCTCGCGAGTCTTATCCTCGGCAGCCTGCACAGCATCGAGCATCTGCTCGCTCTCGGGGCTTGGTGCGGGGACTTCCTGAGGCTCCTCACCCTCGGATTGGTCGCTTGGCTCGGGTTTCTCGCCCTGAGGCTCCTCGCCTTGCTGGTCCTCGGGCTGAGGTTGTTCGTTGGGGTTTTGTTCCTTGTCGCCCTGCTCGTTATCCTCGCCGCCCTCGGACTGTTGGTCTTGATTATCTTGGTTTTGGTTATTTTGGTCGTTCTGGTTGTTCTGTTGGTTTTGGTCGTTGTTCTGCTGGTTCTCCATCATCGCCTTGGTGTAGGCGTAGTTGAACTTAGCCTCCATATCCTTGGGGTTAAGCCTCAGGGACGACTTATACGACTCCAAAGCCTCCTCCAACTTCTGCTGTTGGAACTGCGCATTGCCGAGGTTGTAGTGTGTCTTAGCCTTTACCTCGTCCGAAAGGTCGGGGTACTCCAAGAGTTCGCGGAAGGTGTTCTCGGCACTCTCAAAGTCGCCCATAGCATATTGTGAGTCGCCAAGATTGAACTTACCCTCCACCGAGGCAGCATCTTTTTGGAGTGCTGTGCGGTACTCCTTTTGTGCCTCCTCCATACGTTGCTCCTCGTAGAGCGAGTTACCCTTGCGAACGTGGTGGCGTTCGGGATATTTTTGTCCATAGGTTGCTGTCGCAACACAGAGAGCCAATAGTGGCAACAGGTATTTCAGAACTCTACTCATCTGCTTCCTCCTTTCTCTCCTCTGCAACAACACCCTCAATACTTTGCGCCTCGGGGGTTACAATCTCCTCCTTAATCTCCTTGCTCTCCTCCACGAAGTAGTAGACCATATTGTAGTACTCCTCGTGGCTCTCCTCCGAGGGGGTATATTTCGCAAACTTCACAAGGTCGCTCTCGGCAAGCAGCGCACCGATGTTGGCTGTATGTTTTGGCTCAACCTCAGCCGCCTTCATTGCCATCACAATCTCGTCGGAGGTCATCTCCATAGCCCCCACACCATAGCGACCCGCAAGGTACTCCCTGAGAATCTCCGTAAGGCGGGTGTAGTACTCCTTAATCCTTCCGTTTTGCCACAATTTCTGGTTGTGGAGCATCTCCAAGTGTCGTATTGCTACAACGTGTGGAGGTTCGCGGCGTTCCTCGATGGCTTGCCTCCTACGCCTTAGGCGCGAGAGCACCAGCAGCACCAAGCCCGCCACAACAGCCGCCACACCCAAGCCCAAGAGTGTATAGCCACTCACCTCGCCAAATTTCAAGGGTGCTTTGAGGGGTTGTTTGATGTCGTAGATGGTCTTCTGTGCCGTATCTACGGGCATCATCTGCACCTGCAACCTAAGGGCTTTGGGGGCAAAGAGTGTGTCGACCTTCGTGCCGTCTGTCCAAAGCAGACCGAGCGAGTCGATGCTATACATTGCGGGCTCGAAGGAGGTCATACGCCACCTCTTACGCAGGCGGTAGCCCCCCTCGTCGGCAGACAAGGTGTCGAGTCCCAAGTCCTGCAAGAGTTCGATGCGTCCCTCGGCAAAGTCGGCACCTATCTCGGGGAGAGCAAGTGCCACATCGCCACGGCTCACAACCTCCATCACAAGGTCGAAGTGGTCGCCCAGCAGCACGCTATCGGGCTCGAAGCGCACATCGCTAATCTCCACACTCCCCTGTGCTGCCACCGAAAGGGTGCCGCACACAACAGCGCAAAGTGTTACAATATATCTCTTCAAGGCACTCATCTATCGTCTTTTGAAAAGTTTAATAAGTTCCTTAACATAATCCTCCTCGGTGGTCACATCGGCGTGGTCCACCCTTACGCGGGCGAGAATCTTATCCATAGCCTCGTGACGAGCGTTCCACTGTGCGGCATAGTGTTCCCTCGCTGCCCTCGAAGAGGTGTCGACAACCATACGGCGACCGCTCTCCAAGTCCTCCATCTCCACCAAGCCCACATCGGGCAGTTCGGCATCCCTCGGGTCATAGACCTTGATGCCCACCATATCGTGTTTGCGTGAGGCTATGCCCAGCACCTTCGAGAGTCTTTCGTCCTCACTTGCGGGAGTGTCGAAGTCGCTGATAACAAAGGTGGTACTTCTCTTTTTCAGCACCGCCGTAAGGTACTCCAAAGGCACCACCAGCGAGGTCGCTTTGCTCTCGGGCTCGAACTCCAAAAGAGTGCTGATAATCCTGAGGATATGTGAGCGACCTTTCTTGGGAGGTATAAACTTCTCCACCCTATCGCTAAACAGCAAACAACCCACCTTATCGTTATTCTGGGCTGCCGAGAACGCCAGCACTGCCGCAATCTCGGTCATCACCGCACGCTTCGTCTTATCGCCCGAGCCAAACACCCCCGAGCCACTGACATCGACCATCAGCATCATCGTCAACTCACGCTCCTCCTCGTAGATTTTGATGTGGGGCTTGCGCATACGGGCAGTGACGTTCCAGTCTATATCCCTCACATCATCGCCCACTCGGTACTCCCTGACCTCGCTAAATGACACACCCCTGCCACGGAAAGCACTATGGTAGTGTCCGGCAAAAATGTCGTTGGAGAGTCCGCGAGTCTTAATCTCTATCTTTCGGACCTGTTTGAGTATGTCTGATGTCTCCTTCAATTTTTTCTTATTTTTCTTCGCTTTCTTTCTCCGCTTTTTTTATTGCGACTTTTTATAAAAAGTCGCCCTTTTCGCACCTTTTTGTAAAAAGGTGCTG
>CALDPX010000009.1 GCA_937911745.1 uncultured Alistipes sp.
TTTCACTTGGTAGTGATGGTTCTATCGCTAACGGAGCAAAATGGAAACTCAATAACGATGGTTCGGGCCAGATCGCATCGGGCAATATATCGTGGAACGCTGCCGGTACGGTAACATTTGGTGCGTCAGTAACCGCTCAATGGACTACGGGTATATCTACAGCCAAGGAACTCGCTTCGGCAATGGCCTTTGGTAAGATGTTGTACAGAGATCCTACCTTCACGAAGGGTAACAACTCAATGGGTATCTATAATAACTCCAGCAGTGGAATGGTTACTCACACGCGAATAGCTGACTCAACCGCACCCAATGATAGTGGCTATGTTATCCAAATACAAACCACCGGTACTGCAACGCCCAATAATGGAGGCTTCTATTTTGGAACTATGTGTAGTAACCGCAAGGTGTTTATCGCCCGCATCATTGCTAAGATACCGGTTGGTCATAATATCCAGTTTGCTACTAACAGCATCGGCACGGGAGGTAGCAGCCGCTGGCTGACAGCAAATGCAGGTACAGGAGATTGGTGCGAATACATATACAAAGTTGTGTGTGGTACATCAAACTTCTCAACCACTCATTATTACTACCTCGATGGTACGCAAGGAACAACTGATGCTCCTGTGGTATGGCAGATAGCATACGCTACGGTCTTTGATCTGACCTCTGCGGAGAAGTACACCACAACAATTGATGCCAACGGTGTCTATACTGGTACGGTTAAGGCAAATCAAGTTATTATTGATAGTGCTTTGATTGTTGGAGGTAGCAGCTACAATGGCAGTATCTCTGTGCGAGATGCGAACAACTCCGTAAAAGTTACTCTGGACCGCACAGGCATTACTGCTGTGGCTGGTAAGATTGGCGGCTGGACAATTGGTTCAAGCTCTTTGACAGCCTCTGCTCCGAGTTCGGGACACAGAATTGTGATGACGAGTTCGGGTTATATCTACCACGATAACCCCAATACGGGTATAGACTACTGGGGATTGAAGTCCGATGGCTCTGCAACATTCGGCACAAACAAGATAAAATTTAATGCTGACGGCTCAGGCTTTGTGGCAAATGGCAATCTTTCGTGGGATGTTGATGGTAATATCACTGCCCAAAAGGGAACATTCAAGGATGTTGAGGTTATTGGAACAGTCAGAAACCCATTTATCCTCAATGATAGCAGTATCTACATCGGCATGGAAGACCCTCAGATGAACTTCAATAAGTACGACCATGTAGTTGCTATTCGTGGTTCGTGGGATGAAGATATTCCTTTGCCTTGGACTTTGGAGCATAGTGGCCGCCGAGTCTGTCTTGTGAACTACAAATGGGGCTCAAATACTACTGTGGGCGTTATGAGTATCACCGCTCCCAGTGGAAAATACTTCTATGAGGATGGCATCTCTAAATCCACAATCACCTTCTCGCGCGAGTTAGTAGAGCTGCTTGGCTATGGAGATAATACGACCTTCTTCGGTTGGATTGTGGTGAATCGTCTTGATTTAATGACTTCGAAGAAGTATGGTAAAAATATGAAGTTCCTTGCACAGGGAACAGTTACCGTATCGTCTACGAGCAGTTACTCGGTAAAGTACCAAACCTTTGATGGGAACACTATAACTGTTTCACGATTGGGTAAGGGTCAATACCGAGTCTATCTGCCGAGCGGCTGGAATATGTCAGGATATTACCAGGTCTTCCTAAGCGGTATCTACTCGGCTGTGGATAGTACGCCGATTTACGCCACATTGAAAGCTTTGTATAGCTACTATTTCGATGTCTACACTGCCGATGACAGCAGTACAAACGATGGCTCATTCAACTTTTTGGTGGTTTCTACGGGAGATTGGAAATAATTTTCACTCTCCCGCAACCCTAAACCTTAAACCCACTCTATACTTTAAGAAACAGCAGATATGAAAGTAACAAGCACAATCATTACAAAGGTGGCAGAGGCTACCACAGAGAATGGCTCCTATAACCTGGAGTACAGCATTATGGACGGCGTATTGGAGCGTGTCCAGACAACAGCTTTCAAACCCTCCTCTACGGAGCAGCGAATTGCAGTAGGCAGTATCTACTACGACCGTGGTAGCGTAACGATTAATATGCCATTCAACCCCGATATGGCAAAGTATGTTGCCGATGCAACGACACAGATTGAGTCTATCCTCTCAGAGGTGGCGACCATCGCAGCAGAAGTTGAGTAATCACATTAAATATTAACGATATGGAACTTTCAATTAAAGACAGACTTTACCTTCCTACATTCCTTCCTGCAAAGGGAAACTTCAAGGATTTCAACCTCAAAAAGGAGATTCTTCGTAAGATTGCCATCAGCGATGATGAGCGCAAAGAGATTAACTTCCGCGAGAACCAGGAGGACAACCGACTTGAGTGGGATGTCGAGAAGGAGACACCGCTGATTGTAGATTTCTCAAAAGACGAGATGGAGTATCTCCGCCGTGCGTGCGAGAAGATCTCAGACGAGGAGTTGCCTGACGATATGTGGGCAACGGTAGAGAAAATTTACGACGAAACAGTAAATTCGTAAACCAAAAACACATCTTTAAGCTACTCTTTTGCAAAGGGTGCCCCGGTCGTACTCTTACGGTCGGGGCATTTTAATTCAAGAATATGGCAAGACAAGATATTACGATGGATGCCGAGTATGGCGAGGTGGAGACTTCCGGTAATATTGCCGGCAAGACCTTCTACGAGTGTCGTCTGCTCGACAGCGTGGAGAATGCAGATAACGACAACTATCGCTATGGTGAGATTATCGTTCCTGCAGGCTTTATGCAGTCGTACAGCGACAGCAAGGGCATCCATATTGTTTTGCCTTACACACCAGATAGGCGCTTTCTTTCCATCGTTATAGTTAAGCCTTTAGGTTCGGGTGGCACGGAGTTCCTACGTAACAGCGTATCTGGTTCAATATGGTTCCCGGTCATGGTGGAATCGACTTCGGGGAACTCCGCTGTCACCCTTGCCGAACTCTATTCGCTCAATGAAGATGGCATCTTTAACCTCCTCTTGCGAGATGGTTATCTTGCTATCTTCTCGGGCGAGGAGACCGATTTTGATATCGGTGTGGCAAAAGCACAAAACGAAACCTTCCTATTGAAAGCCTCGGCAGGCAATGTCTACCAGCACCCGACAACAGGTGTAGGACTTATCGACTTCCTGCACTCAAGTTTGGAGAACAATGGTCTTGCTGCCAAGTTGCAGGCAGAGTTTTTATCCGACAAGATGATTATCCAGAACGCATATATGGACTCCGAGACGGGAGAACTGCTATTAGAAACTGTGGAGAAGGAGGACAACAATGGGTAGGTATAAGGTTATAGCAGGACAGAACATCTACGATATCGCACTACATATCTACGGTAGTATCGAGGGTATCGTTGATTTGATGATGTGCAATACAGACCTTTCGTTGGATACGGTACTCAAGGTCGGCGATGAACTAATCTACTCGGACGATTTTATTATCAACGCCGATGTTGTTGCCTATAACGAGATGCACGGCATTGTACCTTCAAATGGCGAACACCATGTATATCCAAAGGTCTTCACAAAGCCCCTCGCTGTGGCATTCTCGCTTCCGACACAAACTCTGAGTGTGCAGTGCTCGGTATCGGGCGTAGGCACTTTGGAGATTGACTGGGGAGATAATAGCGACACGGAGGTTGTGACGCTCACGGATAAGCCACAGTTGCTGAAACATATCTTCGATAATAAGGTTCGTAAGCGTCGCCGCATACGCTGGTTTACCGATGCCTACTTCAAACAGGTGGATTGGAGCGGACTGCAACCAACCTCGGTAGTTATCTTAAGACCACTGCCTATCGAGGAGCTGACAATCAAGGATGCGACCCTCACGCTTGATAGCCTGCAAATGGTTACGGGTATCTACTCGCTCAACCTCTCGGGGCTCACCTGTGGCAACCTCAAACCTCTTGTCGAGTGCCGCGAGTTGATGACGCTCAATCTCACCGATGCACGCATAAAACCTACCGTGCTTGATGAGTGGCTTATCGCTATGGTCGAGAGGTACGGCAATCGTCGTAACTGCGAAGTAACCCTCACAGCAATACCTACGGGCACCTACCAAGAGCCTGCACGCAATGCGGATACAGGTCGCTACAATATCACATCGGGTATGGAGGCAATCTGGGTTATTACCCACGAGGAGAGTTGGAATGAGGGTGGCAAATGGGAATTTATCATTAACGACAAGGAGTATTCAGTATGAGCAGAACGATAAAAGATATATACAACGAGGCTGTTGCGGAGCGTAATAAACGCCTCGAACTCTCGGAGTTTAAGAGCGACTCGAAGATGTCAGTTATGAACGGCATCCTCTGGGTTGTAGCCGCTGTGATTTACAGTTTTGAAACACTCCTCGATGTCTTCGCTGTGGATATCACGGAGGCTATCAACGGGCGTATCAACGGAACTCCAAACTACTACGCCAATGCTCTTCTACAATACCAGCAGGGCGATGAGTTGATAGTCCGCGAAGATGGTCTTGCCTTTGGTTATGCCGCTGTGGATGAGACCAAGCGTATCATCACACAGGTGTCGTATGTAGAGAGTACCGATGACCAGAATATCGACAGCAAACTTATCTTGAAGGTCGCAACAGGCACAAAGGGCAACCTTGAGGCTATCTCACCCGAAGAGCTTGTCCCCATCAATGCCTATATCGGCAAGATTAAGTTTGCCGGTACTCGTGTGGAGGTAATATCCACCAAGGGTGATGTGCTTATCCCGCGCCTCACGGTCTTCTATGATGGAGCAATACCTGAGTCAGAGATGTACGATGCTATCGAGGCGCAACTCAAGGAGTATGTGATGAACATCGAGTTTGATGCTGCGGTATATGTCTCACGCCTTATGGATGCTATCCGCAAGGCGGAGCATATCACAGATGTCTATGTTGATGAGGCGGCCACACCCGAGCAAGGAGTATTTATCGCTTGCCACGACACGGACGGAAATATCCAGCCTATGCAGCGTGTACACCGTATGACCTACACTGCTTCGGGCTATTTGAAGGAGTCTTCGGGTAAGGATGAGGAGGCCGACCTGCCATCGTTCCGTGAGGCTATAATCCTTAAAGTGGAGAATCATGAGCAGGTATAAGCTACCCATAGACAGAACCGTTAACCGTCTTGTTCCGCACTACCTTGCGGGGCGGCGGTTTATACTCTTTGTGCAGAGCGCACTCCATCCGCTGCAAAGCATCAATGAGTGGTTTCGCTCCTTTGCCCGCGAGAAGCATATCGAGGCGCGAATGACATCGCAGGTTCTCTACTTTGAGTGGTTCCTGAACTATAAATTCTCGAAGTATTTCAAGGATAGCCGAGATAGAATCTTTATCAAGGAGAGCG
>CALDPX010000010.1 GCA_937911745.1 uncultured Alistipes sp.
GTTATCCCTGCAAGAAAAACAAGATAGGTAGATGCCAACCGCCTGCCTGCGGCAGTCGTGGCAAGACGGACAGACCTCTCCCGCCCTTACGGGCACCCCTCTAACTTAGAGGGGGAGAGTTTTACGTTTTCGGGCTCGGCTGGTTGCCGAGCCCGCGACTATTGACGTTAGACCTTAGACATTAGACCTTATACGTTAGACAAAAGAGAGAACGGAAGACTCATTTGAGCCTTCCGTTCTCTCTTCGCTATTTGTATCGTATCCACTTGGCGAGTTCGCCGAAGGTGGGTTTCTTACCATACATAAAGACACCTACACGATATATCTTGCCCGCAAGGTAGACCATTGCTACAAAGGTCACAAAGAGCAGACCAATGGAGAGTGCGAGTTCCCAACCTGGGACACCATAGGGTAGGCGCACCATCATCACAACGGGCGAAGTGAAGGGTATAAGACTGAACCAGAATGCCAGAGGTCCGTGAGGGTCTTGCATTGCGCTCATCATCACAAAAATTGCGAGGATGAGGGGGATGGTAATGGGCAGTTGGAGGTTGTTTGTGTCCTTTTCGTTGTCCACAGCACTACCCACAGCCGCAAACATAGCCGCATAGAGCAGGTAGCCGCCAATGAAGTAGACGAGGAAGCCGCCCAAGATGCGCAGGAGGTAGGCGGGGTCGGTGATGGTGCCGAGGACAGCAAGCAACTCGCCATCCATAGCGGGCATCTCGGCAGCACCCATCATTGCTGCGGGGTCCATAGCTGCCGAGGCGGTGGCTGCTGCCATCATATCGCTAACACCAAAGAGGCTCATTGCCACTCCGCCAACAACCAAGATGAAGACCACCCAGATGACAAACTGAGTGACAGCCACCGAGGCGATACCGAGAATCTTGCCCATCATCAGTTGGAAGGGTTTGACGCTCGACACCATAACCTCCATAACCTTGTTGCTCTTCTCCTCGATGACACCCTGCATTACCATATTGCCATAGAGGAATACGAACATATAAATAAGGAAGCCGAAGATGTATGCTAAGGCGATGTTGAGGATGGAGGAACTCTCCTTCGTCTCGCCACTTTCGCCCAGCTGTTTTACTTTGAGCGATACGGGAGTCTTGATAGCCTCCAAAATGGAGTCTATATCCTCGATGTTGTATGCTTTGAGTTTCTCTGCCTCCAAGATGGTGCGTATTTGGTCGGCAATCTCGCTCTCGATGTTGATTGTCGAGGACTCGTAGGTCAGCAACTGCACATTCGAGGGGTTGGTTGCCACATCGCTACCAATAATAAGAATACCGAAGATGTCCTGCTGCTCGGCGGTCAACTCTTCCAGAGTGCGGTCGGAGGTGGTGTAGTCGATGGTCGCGCTGTCCTGCATCTTGGGGGCTATGGTACCACTCTGGTCCACAACTACAATTTCGTGTTTCTCGTCACTCTGTATGTTCATCATCAGTGCGGGGATGAACATAATAGCAACAAAGGCTAAGGGCATCAGTATGGTGGTGATGATGAAACTCTTTTTGCGCACGCGCTCGTTGAACTCGCGCCCTGCTATGATTGCAATTTTTCCCATAAGAAAGTCTATTTTGGTCTAAGAGTTGTAAAAAAATTAAAGTTTTCCCGCCACCGCACGAATAAAGATATCGTTCATTGAGGGAATAACCTCGCGGAAGGAGCGCAGAGAGGTGTGGTTGTTGATGATGTTCACCACATCGCGCACATCCTCATCGTTGGGAATGTGGATTTTCAGTAGCGAGGAGCCTGCGCTCTGCACCGCTTCATCGTCCGAGATGGAGGTGTCGAGAAGGGTACAGGGGGCTGCTGCGAGGGCGTCCACAAGGGCTTCCTGAGAGCCTCGGTGGTCGATTTCGAAAATGTTACCTCCGTGACTGCGGCGAATTTCGTCAAGGGGGCCACTGAGGATGTTGTGCGACTTGTTGATAAGGGTTATGTGGTCGCAAACCTCCTCCACCGAGGACATATTGTGGGTGGAGAAGATAACGGTCGCACCCTTGTCACGGAGAGCCAAAATCTCCTCTTTGAGCAGATTGGCATTGATGGGGTCGAAACCACTGAAAGGCTCATCAAAGATGAGCAGTTCGGGCTCGTGGAGCACGGTAACGATAAATTGTACCTTCTGCGCCATACCCTTGGATAGCTCGCTGACCTTTTTGTTCCACCAACCCTCAATACCAAACTTCACAAACCACGCTTTCAGGCGACGTGTTGCCTCTGCCTTCGAGAGGCCTTTGAGTTGTGCGAAGTAGAGAGCCTGCTCGCCAACCTTCATTGTTTTGTAAAGACCGCGCTCCTCGGGAAGGTAACCGATGTGTGGGACATCTTCGGGCGAGAGAGGGTGTCCGTTGAACCACACCTTGCCACTATCGGGGGCGGTGATGCGGTTTATGATGCGGATGAGTGTGGTTTTGCCCGCTCCGTTGGGTCCGAGCAGACCATAGACGGCTCCGCGGGGTATTGAGAGCGATACATTGTCGAGTGCTGTATGACCCGCAAAGCATTTGGTCACATTTTCGACTCTAATAAGTTCTTCCATTTCTTCAAAAGTGTTTTAATATGCACAAATATACAAATAATTTGTGAGGGCGTGCGCGGAGCTATCGTAATTTTGCTTAATTTTGACTTCCAAAAAGAGAAATAGAACAAGGAATATGCTATATCCGTTGAAATTTCATCCCCTGCTGAAAGAGGTTTTGTGGGGAGGTAATAGGCTTGCCAATGCGGGCAAGCGTGTGCCTCGAGGTGTCAACCCCAAGGAGATTGGAGAGAGTTGGGAACTCTCGGGAATTGAAGGCTCCGAGTCGGTGGTTTCGGAGGGTGCGCTTGCAGACAACTCCCTTTCGGAACTTGTGGAGGTCTATATGGGCGAGTTGGTTGGCGACAAGAACTACGAGAAGTATGGCTTGGAGTTTCCCGTACTGCTTAAATTCATTGACACTCGCGATAGGCTCTCTGTGCAGGTGCACCCTTCGGACGAGTTTGCTCGCCAGATGCACTCCACACGCGGCAAGAGCGAGATGTGGTATATCATTGATGCAGAGGAAAACGGAGCTATCTATCTCGATCTTAAACACCCTCTTTCGGAGGAGGAGTATGACAATGCTGTTGAGAGAGGCACCATTGCCGAACATCTCAATCGCATTCCGGTGCGCAAGGGCGAAGCGTATTTTGTCCCCTCGGGAACTATCCATGCCATTGATGGAGGTGTCTTCTTGGCGGAAGTTCAAGAGTCTTCGGCAATTACTTATCGTATAGACGATTGGGGGCGCAAGGACCGCAATGGTCACCCTCGCGAACTACACACTGCGCTTGCGGCAGAGGTTGTGAGGTTGGAGCCCCAAGAGGGACTGTGTATCACAAAGCCCTCGGTGCTCAATGAGGCTGTGGAACTGCTTTCGTGCGAGCAGTTTTCGGTAAACCTCATAGAGATAGATGGGACCATCGAGACGGACTATGCTCCGCTGGATAGTTTTGTTGCCTTTATGTGTGTCGAGGGCGAGTTTGTGGTGCGTGCTATGGGTTGCGATATGCACCTTGCTACGCTTGAAACAATTCTCATCCCCGCCGAGGCAACCGATGTAGCTGTGAGAGGAAAGGGTAAACTCTTGGAGGTTTTTGTGAAATAAACCAACCACATAATGGCAATCTACAAATAGTGGAGAAAAATGTGTGAAATCGGCACTTACAAAGGGGCGACCATGTCAATTTGGTCGCCCCTTTGTAAGTGCTTTTTTTGTGGTTTGATGTTTGGATTTCACAATAAAATGCTATATTTGTAAAAATAACGCAAAGCGAAGAGCTTGTGGGCTAATCATAATTGAACCAAATATATGGGAGAGAGTACTCCAAAGAGGATTGTCGGTCGTGTGGTGCAAATCGTAGGACCGGTTGTTGATGTTAGTTTTGAGGATGTTCAGGAGGTGGGCATAGAACTTCCTGCCATCCACGATGCAATAGAAATCCAAAGAGCAGACGGCAAAAAACTTCTTGCCGAAATCCAACAACATATTGGCGAAAGGAGCGTAAGGGCGGTGGCTATGGACTCCACAGACGGACTGAGTCGTGGTGTGGAGGCGGTGTCGCACTATGCGCCTATTGCTATGCCCGTAGGAGAGCAAATCAAAGGGCGATTGATGAATGTGGTGGGCGATGCTATTGACGGCATCGGCAGCCTCGAAATGGAGGGTGCTCTGCCCATCCACCGCGATGCGCCCAAGTTCGACGACCTTACAACCTCGCAAGAGGTGCTCTATACGGGCATAAAGGTTATTGACCTCTTGGAGCCCTACGTCAAGGGTGGCAAGGTCGGCTTGTTTGGTGGCGCAGGTGTGGGTAAGACGGTGCTTATTATGGAACTTATCCGCAATGTGGCGAAGAAACTCGGCGGCTACTCGGTCTTTGCGGGTGTTGGCGAGCGCACGCGCGAGGGTAACGACCTGCTGAGGGAGATGATCGAATCGGGTGTTATCCGCTATGGTAAGGAGTTTGAGGAGGGTATGAAAAGAGGCGATTGGGACCTCTCGACCATCGACCCCGAGGAACTCCGCAAGTCACAGGCGACACTTGTCTTTGGTCAGATGAACGAGCCCCCGGGTGCTCGTGCCTCGGTTGCGCTGTCGGGCTTGACGGTTGCCGAATCATTCCGCGATGGCGGAGCCAATAGGGATATCCTTTTCTTTATAGATAACATTTTCCGCTTTACGCAGGCGGGCTCCGAGGTGAGTGCGCTGCTGGGGCGTATGCCTTCGGCTGTGGGCTACCAACCTACGCTGGCTACCGAGATGGGTGCTATGCAGGAGCGTATTACATCGACCAAGAACGGCTCTATTACCTCCATTCAGGCGGTCTATGTCCCTGCCGATGACCTTACAGACCCCGCCCCCGCAACAACCTTTACCCACCTCGATGCTACGACCGTTTTGAGCCGTAAAATTGCCGAGATGGGTATCTATCCCGCTGTGGACCCCCTCGAATCGACCTCCCGCATCCTCAACCCCAATGTTGTGGGCGAGGAGCACTATAAGACCGCCCAGAGGGTTAAACAAATCCTCCAACGCAATAAGGAATTGCAGGATATCATCTCCATTTTGGGTATGGAGGAACTCTCGGAGGAGGATAGGCTGACGGTCAATCGTGCACGCCGTGTACAACGCTTCCTCTCGCAACCATTCTCGGTGGCAGAGCAGTTTACGGGCGTGGAGGGCGTTATGGTGTCGATTGAGGATACCATCCGAGGCTTCAAGATGATTCTCGATGGCGAGGTAGACCACCTGCCCGAGGCTGCATTCCTCAATGTGGGCACCATCGAAGAGGCTATCGCCAAGGGCGAGGAGATTCGCCGTAAGGTTGTCGAATAGAAGAGGTTGTACCACTTAGTAATCCACACCGAAAGATGACACTGAAAATCATTTCCCCCCGAGGAGCGGTTTTTGAGGGCGAGGTGCAGAGGGTGCTGCTCCCCGGTGCAAAGGCACCTTTTGTGGTGCTGCAACGCCACGCACCACTAATCTCTTCGCTCACAAAGGGCAACGTGGTGTTCACTCTCGCGGACGGCACCCGACAGGAGGTGGCTGTCGAGGGCGGCTTTGTGGAGGTCAAAAACGACACGATTGTGGTTTGCACCGAGTAAAACAATGAATAAAAAGAGAGATATGAGATACAAAACAGTAGCCAATGCGCTCATTAGTGCAACGGTGCTCTATGGAGTGGCTCTGCCGCTGATGAAGACGCTGGGAGCAGATAGTTACACTCTGCTGATGTGGATAGCACCCGCATTTTTCTACCTCTACGAGAGTGTTTTTGTGTGGCTTGTGGGCAGATACGAGAGGATGAAACCCCAAAAGGTGCTCACAACTTCGCTTGCGATGAGAGGCATAAAATTCCTCGGAGTGGCAGTGATGATGTTTGTGTGGGTGGCTCTAAGGCTTCCCGCCAAGACAGAGTTTCTGCTCTATACGCTCGGCTACTATCTGCTCACATCGCTCTTTGAGGGATGGGTAGCCAAGGCGTACGGCAAAGAGATGTCCGACAAACAATAACAACGAACAGGCTATATGAAACTACGATTGAGAAATATCACACTATTGCTTACAGTGCTCCTTGTGGGGGTGCTGTGGAGTGGGGTGTATGCTCAGTCGGAGGAACCACGCCCCGCAAGCAACGATGCCCAAAAGGTGCAAGAGGCAGAAGAGGGATTTGATGTTGTGGGACTCATTTTCGACCACATCAGCGATGCCTACTCGTGGCACATTGCAACCTATAAGGGACACCACATAGAGATACCCCTGCCCTGCATTGTGCGCTCGCGTACAGAGGGCTGGGAGGTTTTTTTGTCCTCGCGCCTTGCCCACGGACACTCTTATAAGGGATTTTCCATTGCCCCCAAAGGTGCCGAGTGGGAGGGTAAGATTGTGGCTGTGGGCGAAGATGGCGAAGTCTACCGCCCCATAGACCTCTCGATAACGAAAAACGCTGCGGGAGTTATCATCAACTCACTCATACTGCTGGTTGTAATCCTCGGGTGTGCAAGATGGTACCGCAAACGTGAGAGCGATATATATGCTGTTCCCAAAGGGTTTGTGGGGGCTGTGGAGATGCTCATTGTGAGCCTTGTGGACGATGTTATACGTCCCTCGGTAGGTAAAGACTACAAACGCTACGCGCCCTACCTGCTGACAGCCTTTTTCTTCATCTTCATCAACAACCTTATGGGCTTGGTGCCGACCTTCCCGGGCGGAGCCAACACTACGGGCAACATTGCCATAACGCTCATTCTGGCTTTGGCGACGATGTTTGCGGTCAATGTCTTTGGCAACAAGGAGTATTGGAAGGAGATACTTTGGCCCGATGTCCCCATATGGATGAAGTGCCCCATCCCCCTGATGCCCGTCATAGAGTTATTCGGCATAATCTCCAAACCCTTCGCACTGACCATACGTCTTTTTGCCAACACCCTGGCGGGACATATGGTCATCCTCGCCCTCACAAGCCTTGTCTTTGTGTCGGCAACGATGGGCACGACAATGAATATCGTTATGACCATCTTCTCGGTCTTGCTGACCGTCTTTATGCTGGTGTTGGAGATACTTGTGGCATATATTCAGGCATACGTCTTCACGATGCTCTCCTCGGTCTTTGTGGGGCTCTCGCGCAAGGACCATCACGAGGCAAGGAAAGAGAAAACAAAACAATTAGAATAGAATTATTAACCTTTTAACACACAAAGAATTATGTTGGCATTTGTAACACTTTTGCAAGCCGTAAACCTCGGCGCAGCAGTAGCACCCCTGGCAGCCGCTTTGGCAGTATTTGGTGCTGCTTGGGGTATTGGTAAAATTGGTTCTAACGCCTTGGAGGCTATGGCACGCCAGCCCGAGGCAGCAGGCTCGTTGCAGTCGTCGATGATTATCGCAGGCGGTCTTATCGAGGGTGCAACCCTGTTTGCTATTGTGGTTTGCCTGCTTGCAATCTAAACCTAAAAAAACAGCAAATCTATGTCGCTACTTACACCCGACTTGGGGCTTCTGTTTTGGATGCTCCTATCGTTCCTCATAGTCTTTGGGGCTCTGGCGAAGTTCGGCTTTCCTATGATTACGGGTATGGTCGAGCGCCGCAAGGCTCACATCGAGGAGTCGTTGAGTGCTGCCGATGAGGCAATGCGCCGACTCGAAGGTGTGGAGCAGGAGGCTCAGAGGATTATGGAGGATGCCGCACGCCGCTCGGGCGAGATGCTCTCGGCTGCTACCGCAGACTCCGAGCGCATTGTGGCTGCCGCCCGCCAGAGGGCTGAGGCAGATGTTGCGGCGCGTATGGAGGCGGCAAGAACCCAAATCGAAATCGAAAAACAGAAGGCTCTGGGCGAGTTGCGAACTACCGTAGCACTCCTCTCGGTGGATGTTGCTGAGAAGGTGCTGCGCCAAAGACTCAACGACGACTCTGCCTCGGGCGAGTATATCGACCGCTTGATTGAGGAGGCAGAGAAGGGCAACAGCCCCAAAGTCTAACGCCACACAAACACTCACAAAACCCTTGTGCCGCTATGAATAAGAGTCTGCTTGCGGGACGCTACGCCAAGGCACTCCTCACCTACGCCTTAGAGGTGGGAGAGGCAGAGATGGTGTACCCACTCCTCAGGGAGTTGGGACGCACACTGCGCCCTTCGGCAACTGTGGATAGGGAGTTGTTGATTACAAATCCCACACTCCCCGAGGGGGAGCGCAGTAGGGCTGTGGTGGCACTTATGGGGGAGGCTGTCCCCGAAAGCCTCAGACGTTTTGTCGATTTGGTGTTCAGCCACAACCGCGAGTCGCTCTTGGGCGAGATGGCACGAGCCTACATCAGACTCTACCGCCGCCACAAAGGGATAACTTTCGTTAGGATAACTTCGGCAGAGGAGCTTAACGAGGAGTTGCTATGCAAAATTTGCGAGGTGGTAAGGCTTCACAAAGGGGGCGAGGTTGAGGTTGAGACCATTGTGGACAAGGGGCTCATAGGGGGCTTTGTGCTTAGGGTGGACGGCGAGGTTATGGACGGCTCCGTAAGGAGTGCCATAGAGCGCATCCGCCAACAATTTGTCAGTAAGAACAAAACATTAGTATAGAAACATTTACGATATATGGCAGAGATTAAACCATCGGAGGTGTCGCGCGTACTTCACGACCAATTGGCAGGCTTAGATACGGCTCTTCGCTTCGAGGAGGTGGGCTCGGTGCTCCAAGTGAGCGATGGCGTAGCCCGCATCTGGGGCTTGGAGGGTGCCGAGGCTGGCGAACTCTTGGAGTTTGAGGGTGGTGTTAATGGCGTTGTGATGAACCTCGAAGAGGATAATGTGGGCGCAGTATTGCTCGGCTCCTCCGAACACGTCAAGGAGGGTTACGAAGTGAGGCGCACCCACCGCATAGCTTCGGTGGCTGTGAGCGAAGAGATGGTCGGCAGGGTTATCAACCCGCTTGGAGAGCCCGTCGATGGCAGAGGCGAGATTGGTGGCGAGAAGTTCGAGATGCCCTTGGAGCGCAAAGCCCCGGGCGTGGTCTTTCGCCAACCCGTAAATGAACCTTTGCAGACGGGACTGAAAGCCGTAGATGCGATGATTCCTATTGGTAGGGGGCAGCGCGAACTCATCATTGGTGACCGCCAGACGGGTAAGACCGCCATCGCTATTGATACCATCATCAACCAACGCGCTAACTATCTCAAAGGAGAGCCCGTCTATTGTATCTATGTTGCTGTGGGACAGAAAGGCTCAACGGTTGCAACCATTGTGAACACTCTGCGCGAAAAGGGCGCAATGGACTACACCATTGTAGTTGCGGCAACAGCCTCCGATACGGCAGCGATGCAGTATTTTGCCCCCTTTGCGGGTGCTGCCATTGGCGAGTATTTCCGCGATACGGGTCGCCACGCGCTGGTGGTCTATGACGACCTCTCGAAGCAGGCGGTGGCATATCGCGAGGTGTCACTCATCTTGCGCCGCCCCTCGGGTAGGGAGGCGTATCCGGGCGACATCTTCTATCTCCACTCTCGCCTTTTGGAGCGTGCGGCAAAGATTATCTCTCGCAAGGAGGTTGCCGAGAAGATGAACGACCTGCCCGAGTCGCTCCGAGGTAGGGTAGAGGGCGGTGGCTCGCTTACCGCACTCCCCATTATCGAAACCCAGGCGGGTGACGTGTCGGCATATATTCCTACGAATGTAATCTCTATTACCGATGGTCAGATTTTCCTCGCCAGCGACCTCTTCAATCAGGGTATACGCCCCGCCATCAACGTGGGCATCTCGGTGTCGCGTGTGGGCGGTAATGCACAGATTAAGGCGATGAAGAGGGTGGCAGGCACACTCAAAATCGACCAAGCACAATACCGAGAGTTGGAGGCATTTACAAAGTTTGGTGGCGATTTAGACCCCGTTACAGCGTACGTCATCGACAAAGGACACAAGAATACCCAACTGCTCATACAGCCACAATATAGCCCTATGCCCGTTGAGGAGCAGATTGCGGTGCTCTACTGTGGCGTTAACGGACTGCTCAAAGAGATTGCAGCCCAGCAGGCGGGGGAGTTCGAGAGGCAACTTTTGGAACGACTCAGAGGCGCACACCAAGAGGATGTACTCATCCCCTTGGCAGAGGGCAAACTGACCGAAGAGGTCACTGCTACGATAGAAAAAGTTGCCCGCGAGGTGGCGGAAGCGCTGAAATAGAATTGAAAACTCCTGTTTTTCTTGTCCTTCTTGCAGGAGTGACAGGAGAAATAGGAGAAACAGGAGTGACAGGAGAAACAGGGGAGTTTGAGAGAAGACCATTTTTCGGGGAGGTGTGATGCTCTCCGAAGGAGAGTGGCGGGCGAAGTGTCAGCCCACTCAAACTCGTTTGATTGTGGGCTGGCAGTTCGACAGCCAGACTATCTGCTAAGATAGCCACACCTCACCGCAAAGGCGTCAGAGTGACGCTCAAAGTGCAGGAGGCTCCGAAGCCACTCCTAAGCAAAACGGTAGGTAGTACCACAATTGGTTGGTGCACTAAAAGTTTTTGGTAGCACCTTTTTACAAAAAGGTGCGAAAAAAGGTGCGAAAAAGAACGCTTTTTATAAAAAAGCTGCAAAGAAAAAGAAAACACACAAGCAAAGTGGCATCGCTGAAAGAGATAAAAGGAAGGATTGAGTCCATTCGCTCTACGCGCAAGATTACCTCGGCTATGAAGATGGTTGCGGCGGCTAAGTTGCACCGTACCCAGAGGGAGGCTGCGGCTCTTGTGCCCTATTCCGAGGAGTTGCAAACAATTGTGACTCATTTGGTTGGCGGAGAGGGCGTTGGGCAGATACCTCTTGCCCAAGAGCGAGAGGTGGGGCGTGTGAGGATTGTGGGCTTTGCGTCTAATTCTTCGCTTTGTGGTGCCTATAATGCCAATGTTGCCCGCGAAGTCTCGGCGGCGAAGGCGAGATACGCAGCACTGCCGCCCGAGAGTGTGGAGATTGTGGCGATGGGCAAAAGACTCTCTCGCGAGTTGCAGAGGTTGGGGGTTGCCCATAGTGAGGGCGATGCCGAAGTTGCCGAACATCCCACTTATGAGGCTCTCAGAGAGATGGCAGAGGAGATGATGAAGGAGTTTGTGGAGGGACTTACCGACAGGGTAGAGTTGGTCTATTATAAATTCCATTCGGCTGGCAGACAAGAACTTGTGTGCGAAAGATTGCTGCCTGTGGAGTTGCCAACACGCGATCCCGATGAGTGGAATTCCGAGGTGCCCTACATCCTCGAACCCTCCCGAGAGGAGTTGATAACCACCTTGCTACCCCGCGAGGTGTCGCTGAGACTCTATACGGCTGCTTTGTCGGCTCTTGCCTCGGAACACGCCGCACGAATGGTGGCTATGCAGGCGGCGACCGACAATGCCGACGACCTTGTTGCCGAACTCTCGGTGGAGTATAACAAACAGCGCCAACAGGCAATTACCACCGAGTTGCTCGATATTATGGGCGGTCAAAATAGATAGCGATGCCACCCGCTTATCCACGATGCGTGATTGGCAAAAGGAAACATTGTTGAGAGTATGACACAAAGAGATATACATAAGGCTTGCAACTCCTCGGACAAAGTTGTTGAACAGATTAATTTCAACTTCATAGCGAGAAATCTTGGGCTGCCCCAAGGACCCAACATCTGTTGCTTTGCTTTGCGCAGTGGCGATAGTGTTGTTGAGAGCGCCATCGAACGTTCGATGTCGATTAAAGATGCTGTTGTTGTGCTGTTGTGCCACAAGGGAGGATGTGCGGTGGCGGTGGATGGGGTGCAGTGTGCGCTTGTTGCAGAGCAACTGCTGATTATTTTCCCCAACAACACCTACCATTTTAGCTCGCCAACCATCGACTTTGAGGCGACAATTTTGGTGGGACACATCAATCCCAAGGCAACCTATAATAGCCTTGCCAAGTCCTTTCCCAAAATTCTTTTGTCGCCCATATTGACACTCGTCAAGGAGGAATATGACACCATCTTCTCTTTGTTTCAATACATCAAGCACTCGCTTCGAAACCCCAATAATTCACATCGCGCGGAGTTGGATGTTGGTATTTTGAGTGTGATGCACGATGAGTTGGCAGATGTGCTTTTGCGCCGCAGGTATGAGATGAAAGAGCAGAGTCAGGGAGAACAAATGGTTCGGCAGTTTGAGATAATGTTGTCGGTCAGCACATTTGAGCACCGCGATGTGGATTACTATGCCGAGCAGTTCAATCTTTCACCCAAACGATTTGCCGCCATTGTAAAAAAATATACAGGCAAAACACCCTCGGCAATGATTACCTCCGCGCTCATCAGTGCTGCCAAGAGATTGCTTGTCTGTACGGATTTGAATTCGAGTGAAATATCGGAGAAACTAAACTTTGCCTCCCCCTCGTTCTTTTGTCGCTATTTCCGCCACTATACGGGGCAGACTCCTATTGCTTGGCGACTCTCTCACGCTCAAACACACTCCCAAGGTGCGACTACGGAGTAAATAGGAAAATATGTAATGATTTGCTGTTTTGTCGGGCGTTTATAGAGCGTCTGCCTGTTGTTTGTTTGTGTCCGAGGTGGTGGGCTCTGTGCCATCCAGGTTTTCGGAGTTCGGAGCCTGTGGTACAATGGGTTTGCTCGATAGAGTTTCGGCGGGAATCTCGCTCATTACGATAAAAGCCTTTGGGAAGTGAATACGCACCTTAGAGAGGAGCATTATGGCCTCGTCGTGAGAGAGACAATTACCACATGTCACCAGAAAATAGGGATTCTCGTAGGCAAAATAGACGGGTACGGCGTAGTGTTGTTCGAAGAGTTCTATGGCTGCTTCGGCGTCGGTGCGTGCGGTCTGGCTATTGCTCGAAAAGATGCGAATACGATAACCCTGGTAACTCTCCTTGGGAGAGGTTTGGGAGTTGTATTTTCCTATTGCCTCTTCTGCACTAAAATGTATGGTGACATTCGAGCGCGCACCACTCAGAGAGTCGGGCTCGGCAAGTTGCATCCTGAATTTTTCCGCCTGCGGAATGTTGTCCTCCTGTGGAGCGGTTATCTCTTGTTGGAAGTTCTCTACCTGCTGTGCGAGGGCTGTTTGCGATGCGAGGCTCAAAGCCATCGCAACTATTGCATATAGGATATTTCTCATTTTTTCTCGGTTTTATCGTTACCAAAATACTCTTTTGGCTCGCCAAAGATACCTATAAATTTCGAGATTGGCACATCGCGCCTCTCATATCGCTTCCTAAACACCCAAATTTTACCCTCTCCATAGCCCGAAATCCTCAGGTCGTCGGGCGAGGAGGTTAGTGTGCCGAGGGCTTTGAGGGCGGCAAGGGGCGAGGCAAAGCGCATACCCACATCGAGCCTTACGGTGGTGGTTGACTTGCGGGGTAGTACAACGGGATGCTTCATATAAATCTCGCCAATGGGATCGCCTTTGAGGTCGGCAGCAAGTTCGCCTCCCACAATTGTAACCTTTAAGAGTGACTTGTTACGGATGGTCATCTCCACCGTTGCACCCTCCGAGAGGTCAAAAGAGAGTATTTTTGCCCCTTCGAGCACAAAACTATCAAGCGAGATTAGGTTGCAACCCGAAAGTAGTGCGATTGTCGACACCGTCAATGCCACAAGGATATTTTTAAGCACTTTTCTCATAGGACAAACTATTGGTATTTAAGTGTTTGGTCGGGTTGTATGCGCGAGGTTATGCCTACGGGTATGGTAAGTAGCAGTAGTAGCACAACGGGCAGTCCCACGTTGAGTCCAAGCCACCATCCCCACTCAAAACCAACGGGCACAGCCGAGAGCAGATAAGCCTCGGCATCGAGGCTTACAAAGCCTGTAAGGTGTTGAATCAAAAGCAACCCACCTCCGACAATGTTTCCCCACAACATTCCGTTGAGAATGATGCGTAAACCACATATCATAAAAACTTTCTGCACACTGCGGTTGCGCATACCGAGTGCTTTGAGAGTGCCAATGGTGCGGATGCGCTCGAAGATGATAATCAGCAGTGCCGAAATCATATTCAGCAACGCCACAGCCAACATTATGATGATTATTACGGCACCGTTGATGTCGTGTGTGGCGAGCCAATCGAAGATTTGGGGGTATTGGTCGGCAATGCTCAGCGTGCGCCACACCTGCTCGTCGCCTGCAAGATAGCCCTCGGCACGCACCTCTCCACACAACTCCGCCACATTGTCAAACTCATCAGCCATAATCATATAGCCCGACACTTGGTTCTCCTCCCAGCCGTTCAGACGCTGCACATTGCGGATGTCGGTAATGGTTAGGTTCTGCTCCATAGAGGAGATGCCCGTGGAGTAGATGCCCGACACCTTATAGGCATCGCGCCTTATGGGACTGTTGGGCGAAGTGAAGATAAACTCCACCTTGTCGCCCACCTCCACCTCCAAAAGTTTGGCGAGAGTTTGCGAGATGAGAATATCCTTCTTACGCTCGGGGGTGGCGATGCGTGGCAGACTGCCCTCGGTTAATACCGAGCGCAAGAAGAGAGAGTCGTAATCGAGGGTTACTCCCCGCAGATAGGCACCTTGCATCGCGGTGTTACTCTTCACGATACCCGCCTTGGAGGCGTAGGGGGTGATAGAGGCGAAATGGTCGAATTTGGCAATCCTTTGTTCGAAGTCGTGATTGCGAACAAGGGGCTCTTTTTCGAGCGAGTAGTAGGAGCCTGCGGGCTCTACGGAGATGTGTGACTCCATACCCGTAAGCCTCTCGTGCATAGCCTCTTCGAAACCCGTGATGACCGACAGCGCAACCAACATCACCGCAAAGCATAGGGCTACACAAAGCCGAGCGATGCCGGTCATTGCGCCACTTCGCTCGCCTTTTTTTGGGGTTATTCGGCTTGCTAAAAATAGTTCTACTCTCTCTTTTGCCATCTTTTTGTGCTGTGTCGGCTCAAAAGTACGAAAAAAACGGTATATTTACCATCAGAAATCAGACAAATTAACAAAATAGAAAATGAGTAAAGTAGTTTTAATCACAGGAGCAACCTCCGGCATTGGCGAAGCAACAGCAAGGGCTTTTGCCGAAGAGGGTTACAAAATCATCATCACGGGTCGCCGTAGCGAACGTCTGGCAGCACTCAAAGCCGAACTCAAAGAGCAGTTTGGTGCCGAGGTATGCGTGGCATCGTTCGATGTGAGGGACGAGGCTATGTGTGAGGCCGCACTTGCAGCACTGCCCGAGAAATTCGCCAACATCGACATCTTGGTCAACAATGCAGGCTTGGCGTCGGGCTTGGAGCACATCAACGAGGGTGCTTCTTCCGACTGGAAAGCAATGATAGACACCAATGTCAAGGGTTTGCTCTACATCACTCGTGCGGTAGCAAATCGTATGATTGCAAGGGGCGAGGGTGGTCACATTGTAAACCTCGGCTCCACGGCGGGCACCCAGGTCTACGAGAATGGTAATGTCTACTGTGCGACCAAACACGCCGTACACGCCCTTTCGCATGGTATGCGTATCGACCTGCTCAGACACCGCATTCGAGTGACGGAGATACGTCCCGGAATGGTTGAAACCGAGTTCTCGGTGGTGCGTTTCCACGGCGATAGGGAGCGTGCCGATGGCGTCTACAAGGGGCTTAAACCCCTTACGGGCGAGGATGTTGCCGAGGCTATCGTGTGGGCTGTTATGCAGCCCTCGCACGTCAATATCAGCGAGATAGTACTCACCCCCACTGCACAGGCAGACTCCTACTACAAATTCCTCGAACAATAGAACCTCCCTCAATAGCGTTCTTAGAGTGGAACCAATAAACAGATAGGAAAATGAATGTATCGTATTTTTTGATAATTGTGATAGCCGTTGTCGGTATGCTTGTACAAGCAAGGCTTCAATCGGTGTTTAAGAAGTATTCGCACGTTGCCTTTCCCGGCGGATTTACGGGCAAGGATGTGGCTGAGAAGATGTTGCGCGACCACGGCATCTATGATGTGAAGGTTGTCGCCACACGCGGACACCTTACCGACCACTACAACCCCGCTACCCGCACCGTAAACCTCAGCGAGAGTGTCTATTCGAGTGCTTCGATTGCTGCGGCTGCGGTGGCTGCTCACGAGTGTGGTCACGCCGTACAGCACGCCATGGGCTATGCACCCCTAAGGCTCCGCTCGGCACTTGTGCCCATCATTCAGTTCTCCTCGTCACTCTCGACGTGGGTTATCATCTTGGGCATTGTGTTGCTCAACTCCTTCCCTGCAATTTTCTGGGTGGGTATCGCTATGATTGCCGCCTCGGCACTCTTTTCCGTTGTCACCCTGCCCGTTGAATATAATGCTTCGAACAGGGCTCTCAGGTGGCTCGAAAGTAGTGGTGCGCTTGCTCCCGAACAGATGAGGGGTGCTACGGTGTCGCTCCGCTGGGCTGCTCGTACCTACCTTGTGGCTGCACTGAGTGCCATTGCCACACTGCTCTACTATTTGGGCTTTGCAAGGGATAACGACTAAGTTTCCCTTCTTGCAACGGCATAACACAAAACACTCTAACCCAAACACATCGTATGAATTTCACAACGTTAGACCACGCCGCTACCCTCTGGCTCAACTTCGACGGCGGAGTCTTTATGGATAGACTCATGTGGCTCGTTTCTGAGAAACTGACGTGGGCGCCGCTCTACCTTGCCCTGTTGTGGCTTGTGTGGCGCAAGTGGGGGTGGCGATATATGGTGGTGATTTTGCTGGCGGTGGTGCTTGGTGTCGCCCTCAGCGACCAAATATGCAACTACTTCAAGGAGACCTACCAAATTCTGCGCCCCAATAGGGTGGAGGGCGTGAAGGAACACCTCCATCTTGTGTGGAACCCCATCAAGGAGGCGTTTTGTATCTATGGCAAGTATGGCACCATCTCAGCCCACGCTGCCACCACAATGTCCATTTTTGTGATTGTCGGTGCAGGGGCTATGCGCCACAGCAAAGCCTATTGGTGGCTGATGCCGCTGTGGGTTGTGGTAGTGGGCTATTCGCGCATCTATTTGGGGGTTCACTTCCTCTCGCAAGTGCTTTTTGGGTGGACTTTGGGTGCGCTTGTTGGAGGCTTTGTTGTTTGGTTGCTTGTTTTGGCAAACAAACGCTTTAATATCAAAAAGATATAACATTTCTTAGGGACGAAAAATAAGGTACGTTATACCCCCAAACGTACCTTATTTTTTGTGACTCGTCTAATGAAAAACCAACCGCCACACTTTCTTTTTTCGTTTCGTGGTGGTATCTTTGCGCTATGGAGGTACTTTTAGGAAAAAACATAGAGGAGTTGAGGGAGGTCGCACAAAGCGTGGGACTGCCCAAGTTTGCCGCCACTCAGATTGCCGAGTGGATGTACAAGAAAGGTGCAACATCGTTTGACGAGATGACCAACATCTCTCTGGCGGGGCGCAAAGCCCTTGCCGAGTGTTATTCGCTCGGAATGAGTGCTCCGGTGAGCGTTGCCGAGAGCAGTGACGGCACCAAGAAATACATCTTTGTGGTCGCTGGCGGACAGCGCATCGAGAGTGCCTTCATCCCCGATGGCGATAGGGCAACGCTTTGCATCTCCTCGCAGGCGGGTTGCAAAATGGGATGTAAGTTCTGCTTTACGGGCAGGGGTGGCTACCACGGCGACCTCTCGGTGGCAGAAATTCTCAACCAGATATGCTCGTTGCCTGAGCGAGAGAGGATTACGAATGTGGTGCTGATGGGTATGGGTGAGCCTCTGGACAATCCCGACAATGTGCTGCGGGCATTGGAGGTTATGACCTCGGCGTGGGGTTTTGCGTGGAGTCCCACGAGGGTTACGCTTTCGACAGTTGGTGTTATTCCCAACCTCAAACGTTTCCTCGAAGAGTCGCAGGTGCACCTTGCCGTATCGCTCCACAACCCCTTCTCTGAGCAGCGCCGCGAGATTATGCCCGTAGAGAGGGCTTTCCCCATAAGGGAGGTTGTCGCACTGCTCAAACAATATGACTTTTCGCACCAGCGAAGGGTAAGTTTTGAGTATATTGTCCTGAAAGATATGAACGACTCAGCAGAACACATTAAGGAACTTTGCCGCCTTCTGGATGGGCTTAAATGCCGCATCAACCTCATACGCTTCCACGCCATCCCCGACTCGCCCTACGTCAGTCCCGATGGCGAGAAGATGATACGCTTCCGCGACACCCTCACTCGCAAGGGCATTATGACAACCATCCGCGCTTCGCGTGGTGAGGATATAAAAGCCGCTTGTGGCTTACTCTCGGGCGAGGCAGGGCGCAAATAATCAGACACGAATCCAATGGCAGCAAACCTATCGAAACTTGCAGGGCAAGTGGCAATCTATGGTATCAGCAGCGTGGTGTCACGACTGCTCAACTACCTCTTGGTGCCATATTATACCCGCATAATGACTCCCGCAGAGTATGGTGTCATTACGGATATCTACGCACTTATCCCCTTTGCACTTGTGGTGCTGACGATGGGTATGGAGAGTGGCTATTTTCGCTTTGCGGCAAAGGCTAAGGATGCCGATGAGCGCAAGAGCGTCTATGCTACCACTTGGGGCGCGGTGCTCGCGGCAGCCACACTCTTTTTGTGCGCCACACTGCTCTTCGAAGGTGGTATTTCGAGGGTTTTGGGCTACGAAAACACCCCATACGTCTGGATTACGGGTGCGATAATTTTCTTCGATGTTGCCGGAGCCATACCCTTTGCACGCCTCCGCCAGGAGGGGCGTGCGATGCGCTATGTGGTCATACGGTTGCTCTCGGTTGTTATCAACATAGGCTTGTGCCTTTGGTTCTACACTGCTCAACCCGAGTGTTTTAATCTCTTCCCGACAGCCACCGACCCCGGCTATGCCTTTGTTGCCAACCTTGTGGCAAGTGGCGTCACGTTTGTGCTATTGCTCCTCTCGTGTAGGGGTGTGGCTCCGAAGATTGAGCGCAAAAGACTCAAAACCATATTCCTCTACTCTCTGCCACTGCTTGTGAGCGGCATTGCAGGTACGGCAAACGAGTTCATAGACCGCCAGATGATAAAGTTCCTGATGCCCGCCGAGGAGAGTCTCGCCGCGCTGGGAATTTATGGTGCGGTGGTCAAAATAGGAGTGGTTATGTTGCTCTTCACGCAGATGTATCGCCTTGCCGCCGAGCCCTTCTTTTTGGCAGAATTCAAGAAGGATGAGTTCAAAAACTCCTCTGCCGAGGTGATGAAGTTCTTTGTGATAGTGAGCCTTGCCATCTTCTTGTTTATCACGCTGTTTAGCGACCTGTTTGCGCTCATTGTCGGTCCCGATTTCAGGGAGGGTATGTACCTGCTGCCAATAATCCTCATTAGCAATGCTCTGAGTGGCGTGGTGCTCAACCTCTCGTTCTGGTATAAGCAGTCGGGAGCCACAAAATATGCCATCTGGATTACGGGTACGGGCTTGGTCTTTACTGTCGTCTTCAATGTGCTGCTTGTCCCCTCTTTGGGCTACTTGGGTGCCGCTGTCGCAAGGCTCATCTGCGAGTGCGCAATGGTGGTTGTCAGCTACCGCCTTTGCCAACGCCACAGCCCTACGCCCTACAACCTCAAACGGATGCTCTTCTATGTGCTTTTTGCTGCCCTGCTGTGGGGAGCCTCGCTGCTTACCGAGGGCTTGCAGTTGCTGCCGAAGTATCTGATAAATAGCGTATTGCTTGTTGTATTTGTGCTCGTTGCCATAAGGCGTGAGAGGATAAATGTGGGCGGGCTTGTGCGCTCCGTTCTGCGCCGAAAATAAACTCATAAAACCATAAGTTGCTATGAAAGTAAAAGTGATAAACAATTCGCACCATCCCCTGCCACGCTACGAAACACCCCTCTCGGCAGGTATGGATGTTCGCGCCAACCTCTCGGAACCCATCGTACTCCGCCCCTTGGAGAGGGCTCTTGTGCCTACGGGACTCTTTGTGGAACTGCCCGCAGGTTACGAGATGCAGGTGCGCCCCCGTAGCGGCTTGGCTGCCAAGTATGGTCTTACGGTGCTCAATGCCCCCGGAACGGTCGATGCCGACTACCGTGGCGAAGTGAAGGTCATCCTCGCCAACCTCTCCAATGCCGAGTTCACGATTAACGATGGCGAACGCATTGCTCAACTCGTTGTGGCTCAGCACGCTCAGGTGGAGTGGGAAGGGGCTGTGGAACTCTCCGACACTTCGCGAGGTGCGGGTGGTTTTGGTAGCACCGGCAAGTAAGCGAGCGCATCTTGTGGGTAAATTTTGCACCGCACTGCGATAGGCGAGTTCCTCATTTACACCAGAGTACACTGTGGACTCGCCTTCTTGTTTGGCACAAAATTTCCTCCACAATCTGCTACTCGCTACTCGCTCATCTTGCGGGTAAATTTTGCACCAAAATCTGCACTCTCTGCTCGCAAATATAGCTGATGTGTTACTCGCTAAGAGTTAAGGTGCGAGCGCAAAATGCGCTCGCATTTTTTATTCTTGTGCATTCAAAACCACAATTCGTAAAATTTTCAATTTTCAATTTTCAATTTTCAATTGAAAAGACTATTTTTGTAGTTTACAAAGCACCGTAGAGGAGGGCAAAAATGAAATTTGGCGAGATTGTAGGACATAAGGACCTTGTTGAACGCTTGCGTCAGAACATTGATGCAGGCAGGGTGAGCCACGCACAACTCATTGAGGGAGAGTGTGGTTGGGGTACTTTGCAGGTAGCCCTCGCCTATGTTCAGTATCTCCATTGCCCCCACCGCGAGGGTGGCGAGCCTTGTGGCAAGTGCCCCTCGTGTGTGCAGATTGATGCCCTCGCACACCCCGATGTGCACTTCGTTTTCCCCATCGTAAACCCCTCCAAGACACCAACAAGCGACTCTTTCATCGCAGAGTGGAGGGAGATTGTGGCAGAGAATGACGCCGTTTTCGATGAGCACGATTGGTACGATGCCATAGATGCACAGAATGCTCAGGGTATCATTCCACAGAAGGAGGCAGACGAGATTATCCGTAAACTCTCCTTCAAGGCTTTCGAGGGAGAGCGTAAAAGCGTCATCATCTGGCTCCCCGAGCGTATGAAGCGCGAGG
This sequence comes from uncultured Alistipes sp., assembly GCA_937911745.1. GTDB lineage: Bacteria > Bacteroidota > Bacteroidia > Bacteroidales > Rikenellaceae > Tidjanibacter. The sequence continues at coordinate 21,060 of CALDPX010000010.1, forward strand.
CGGCAAACTCGCTCCTAAAAATACTCGAAGAGCCCTGGGATGGAACACTCTTTCTGCTCGTTAGTGAGCACCCCGAGTCGCTCCTTACGACCATCACATCGCGCACACAGAGCATCAGCGTAGGGCGCATAGAGCCCGAGGAGTTGGCGGAGTATGCGGTGCGCAAGTTGGGAGCCTCGCCCGAGGCTGCGGCTGCGGCTGCGAGGGTAGCAGATGGCTCGCTCATCACTCTTAAACGCGCCTTGCAGGGCGAGGGTGTGACAGCCTCCGACAACTTCGAACTCTTCACGAGACTTATGCGCCTTTCGTACAGCAATCGCCATCTCGAACTCTTCGAGTGGGCAGAGCAACTCGCCACAGCAGGCAGGGAGAGCCAAAAGCACTTCTTGGAGTACGCCTTGGGGATGATACGCGAGAGTTATATGTTGACGGCAGGTGTGGAGAGTGTGAGCCACCTGTGGGGTGCCGAGAGGGATTTTTGCCTGAAATTTGCTCCCTATGTGGCAAACCACAATGTGGAGCAGTTGGTGGCAGAGATGGAGAGAGCGCTGCGCGACATTGGGCAGAACGGCAACCCCCGAATGGTCTTTACGCACTTTGCGCTGGCTGTGAGCAAACTAATAGCTCTTCGGGGATAGAAAACCGAGAAATTAACCTAAAACAAAACAACAAAAGATATGGCAAAAGCGATTATTATAACGGGCGGTAATGTGGGTGACGTGAAGGATACCCTCCGCCGCGCACAGCAGGAGATTAACAAGCAGTTGGGCATCATCCTACGCTGCTCGCACTCCTACGAGAGTAAGGCTTGGGGCTTTACATCCTCGGAGAACTTCTACAATCAGGCGATAATCCTCGACACCGACTACTCGCCCGAAGAGTTGCTCGACAAAGTCTTGGATATCGAGAAACAACTCGGACGTGACCGCGAAGAGGAGGCTCGCATCAAGGCGCAGACGGGCGAGAGGTTCGCTCCCCGCAAAATCGACATCGACATCCTCTTCTACGAGGACGAGATTATCGACACCCCGAGGCTCCAAATTCCCCACCCTCTTATTCAGGATAGGGATTTTGTGTTGCGCCCCCTGAACGAGATTGCGCCCGAGAAGATTCACCCCGTCTTGCGCAAGACTATACACACGCTCTTCGAGGAGATGGAGTAGCGAGCACATCTCGTGGGCGATTTCTGCGTTACGCTTTTGATTTTGCTTCCTCATTTACGCAGAGTAAACTGCGGAGCAAAATCAAAACCAAGCCTTGAACTCGCCTCACGATATGCACTCGCTGGGAAATTTGGTCTAACGTCTAACGTCCAACGTCGATAGTCCTAAGGCTTATGATAGAATTGAGAATTGAGAATTGAGAATTGAAAATTATGGTGCAGGCTACGCCTGCGAGTGTTTTATCTTTCCCCTAAGTAGTTCCTCCCCTACGAAAGGGGAGGATAGGAGGGGTGGTCGAAATTGCGCTCAGCGTCCCCGCCGAGCAGGGAGGGTCCGCGAAGCGGGGGAGAGGTTTGTCCGTCTTGCCACGCCTGCCGTAGGTAGGCGGTTGGCATCTACCTCTCTTTGTGTGTTATCGTTTCCAAACCCAGACGTCTTTTTGTTGTTTGCGGTATTTGAGTCGCATCTCTTCGGCTTTGGCGGGCGAGTTTGTCGAGTAAGCCACCACGGCCCACAGTCCTCGGGGGTAGGGGGTTATGAGGTAGTTCTCTTTGCCGATGCCGAGGGGGTCTTGCTTTGCGCATGCGCGTGCGTTGTACTTAATGGTAAAGACGCCCACCATAACATTGTAGCGTTTGTCGGCTGCGGGGGTGTTGATTACGGGTGTGGGGGTTTCCACAACCTCGGGAGCAACGGGTTCCACAACCTCTGCGGGCTCTTCTGCCACCACCTCTTCTACTACGGGAGCCTCACATTTGCGCGAGCAGCAGTCGCAGTTGCTGATGCAGTAGATGGCTATACCCGCGATGGCGATGATACCCACGAGCCACCATACCCAGCCCAACGAGGAGCGTTTGCGGAGTGTTGCTACGGGGATGTCGTTGCCATTGAGTGCGCGGTGCAGTTCGTCGTCGATGTCGAAGTGGCGAGGTGTGATTGTGCCCACTCCTTCGGCGTAGATGGAGCCGTCTTCTCGGCGTGCGGCTGCGAGCCAGTCATTGTAGAGACCGAGAGCCTCCTCTGCGGAGATGTTGCCCTGCTCGGCGATGATGTCCGTCACGAGGATGTGGTTGTCGGAGACCTTCTCCGAGAAGAATACGTGCTTGGGTGTGCCCTCAACACGCAGTGAGCCCACCTCGGGGAGAGCCACGTTGCCATACTGCACAAGGCAGTTGAAGATGAGTTTGTTTACGGGGTTGCTCATATTGAAATGCTTATTATGTGTTACTTCTTTGCTTTTGGAGGTGCCACTTTTTTGGCAGCGGGTTTTTTGGGCTCCTCCGCCCAAGCAATGCGCTGGGGCTTGCTCTTCAAGCCTATAACGATAAATACCACGCCTGCGATGACAAAGGGAATACTCAGCAATTGTCCCATATTGAGTGTCATATCTGCCTCGAAAGCAACCTGGTCGTTCTTGATGAACTCCAAGAAGAAGCGCGAGAGAAAGATGCCGATGAGTCCTACACCAAACATCAACGCGGGGTGCTTGCGACCTGCATCGCCCTTATAGTAGAGCACCAAAAGAACCACAAAGACCGCAATATAAAAAAGTGCCTCATAAATCTGAGTAGGGTGCATAGCCACCGTTTCGCCGTTTCGCTCGAAGATGAAACCCCAGGGCAGGTCGGTAGGTCTGCCGTAAATCTCGGAGTTCATAAGGTTGCCAAGCCTCACACCCGCACCACCAATAGCTACGGGTATCATTATGCGGTCGGCAGCCCACCAGAAGGGCATTTTGTTGCGCCACGCAAAGAGTAACAGACCAATGAGAAATCCTATTGCTGCGCCGTGTGACGCCATACCGCCCTCGCGGATGTTGAGGATGCGCAGGGGTTCTGCCAAGTAGACCTCGGGCTCGTAGAAGAGGCAGTGTCCGAGCCTTGCGCCCAAAATGCCGAGTATGGTCGCATACCAAAAGAGCGAATCCACGAGTTTTTCGGGCAACTTCTCGCGGCGTACAAAGTTCGTGAAGAAGTAGATGCCCAAAATGAAAGCCAAAGCCCAAAAAATACCATACCACCTAATCTCCAAACCGAAGAGCGAGAAAGCAACGGGGTTGGCATTCCATACAACTGAAAGAAAATGGTTCATATCACAAAAAACTTTAATCCTTGTTTGTGGCAGGTAAAGGTAGCAAAAAACCGCTAATTTTTACTCAAAGTGAAAGAAAAAGTGCTACCCTTGCCCAATTCGCTACGCAGATTGATGGTTTCTCCGTGCGCCTCCAAGACGTGCTTCACAATCGAAAGCCCCAATCCTGTGCCACCCTGCTCGCGCGAACGCCCCTTGTCGGTGCGGTAGAATCGCTCAAAGACACGAGGTATATCCTCCTTGGCGATACCCCTGCCATTGTCCCTCACCTCCACCAACACCTTGTCGAAGAGGTCTATGAACTTGATGAATGTTTCGCCGCCCTCGTTGCCGTAGCGTATAGAGTTGATAATGAGGTTTATGAGCACCTGCTCGATGTAGTAACGATCCGCCTTAACCCATACGGGTGGATAGGGGACCGTATAAGAGGAGCCAACAACCACACTGATGTTCTTCTTTGTTGCCTCGAACTCTATGGTGTCGACAATATCACGAGTGAGAGCCACAATATCGAACCGCTCATAGTTGAGGTTGAGCACGCCCGATTCGAGGCGCGAGATGGCCTCCAAGTCGTTTGTGATGTTTATTAGGCGGTCTATACTCTTCTCGGTGCGCTCCAAGTAGCGACGCATAATTTGCGGGTCGTTCATCCCGCCATCCAAAAGTGTGGAAATATAGCCTTGGATATTGAATATGGGGGTTTTGATTTCGTGCGACACGTTGCCCACGAACTCCTTGCGGTACTTTTCGTTCTCTTTGAGGCGTGCAATCTCCTTTTGGTTTTGTTCTGCCCAACGGTTGAGTTCTGCGCTCACCGACTGTTCTGGATGGTCGGTTTGCTCCAATTCGGCTGCAAGTTCGGTGGTTTTGATATCCCTGCCGAGCACGATGCGATAGAGAGGTTTGATGCGCTCCAAGAAGAAACGCTTCATCACCCATTTGTCGCCCACAAAGACTATCACACCACTGCCTATGGCGAAGATGAAACCCCACCACCAACCATCGGTGCCAAAGAAACGCCCCATCAGCAAACCTACCGCAACGCAGAAGATTGTGATTATGCCCACTGCAAAGGCGGCTGTATTCATGGTTTTTATTTTCATAGTATTAAATGTTTTTCCACTCCAAAACCGCCTTTATTTCGTATATGGCTCCAAGAAGTGAGAGGTCAAGGCGTGTTGACAGCACCTCTTTTGCCTCGGCTTCGAGCAATAGTTCCATCGAATCTATTCGTGAAACTTTGCGCACAAAGGCACTCTTGCCATTATCCACCAAAATAGTCATACCCACCGACAGGTTCTCCACTTCGCACTTGCGACAAAAAAGTATACTGCCCTGCTTTATGGCGGGCTCCATGGAACGAGAGTAGTAGGGGGCTGCGAAGTCACAATCGCCACAATGGGGCATTATTACCACACCCGAAGGGGTAAGGCATTTCCCAAGAAGAACCTCCGAACAATCAACATTAAAATAGGGGATGTGCCCCTCTTGTGGGCGCAACATCTCACCCTCGCCCGCCAACAACCAACCAAAGTCAATCTCGGGATAGCGGGTACAAATACGCTCGGCGATAGAGCGAGATATTTGATGTTTTTCGGATTTTATTTGGTAGAGAGTTTGGGGCGATGACAAACCAATTTGCACAGCAAAGGCATTTGTGCTGAGTCCCGCCCAACACACAACCTTTTCTATTCTCTCTTTTGCTGTGAGTTTAATCATGAGTGGAAGATTGTACTTCGTCTGTCGACAAAGCAAAAATAGATATTTTTTGCGGTTTTCTCAAATAAAACCACGATATTTGCAATGTAGAGAGCAGAAAATGCGTTTCTATCTCATAGAGGCAAAAAACTGACCCCGTAGTTTAATGGATAAAATTTAGGATTCCGGTTCCTACGATAGCGGTTCGATTCCGCTCGGGGTTACAATTTTGTCTAACGTCTAAGGTCTAACGTCAATAGTCCTAAGGCTTATAGAGCTTATGGGGGTTATGGGAGGACTGAGAGATATGTGATAAGACAAACCACCTCTGTTGCAGTCCGTCTTGCCACGACTGCCGTAGGCAGGCGGTTGGCATCTACCTATCTTGTTTTTCATGCAGGGATAACAAGGGTAGCAGGAGTAACAAGGATTACAGGGGAGTTTGAGAGAAGAGTCTTTTTTTCGGTGATGTGGAATGCTCCGAAGGAGCAGAAATGAGGAAAACACCATCTCTCAAACTTGTTTGAAAGAGATAGGTGGTTTGCTCATTTCAGACCTGCCGCAAGGCAGTCACACCACCGCAAGGGCGTCAGAGTGACGCTCAAAGTGCAGGTGGCTCCGAAGCCACTCCTAAGCAAAGCGGTAGGTAGAACCACTATTGGTTGGTGCACTAAAAGTTTTTGGTTCCGCTTTTTACAAAAAGCGGAGAAAGAAAAGCGAAAAAATACGATAATAAAGAGATAATTGGGGCAGTAGGTGGCAGGTCGTATTGCCACGCCCCGCAAACAGTAACTTAAAAAATTATGGAACAAATCAAGATTACTTTCCCTGACGGCAGCGTTCGTGAGTATGCCAAGGGAGTGTCGGCGATGCAGATTGCCGAGAGTATCAGCCCCCGTCTGGCGGCAGATGTTTTGTCCGCAACCGTCAATGATGTGGTTGTGGATTTGCTGGCTCCCATCAATGAGGATGCCGAGATTAAACTCAATAAATGGGACTCTGAGGAGGGACGCCGCACATTCTGGCACACCTCTTCTCACCTTTTGGCAGAGGCTTTGGAGAACCTCTACCCCGGCATTAAGTTCGGTATCGGTCCCAGCATTGAGAACGGTTTTTACTACGACGTAGATTCGCCCACCCCCATCACCGAGGCAGACCTCGTGAAGATTGAGAAGAAGATGGAGGAGTTGGCTCGTACCAAAGAGCCCGTAGTGCGCCGCGAGGTGCCCAAGGCTGAGGCTTTGGCTACCTTCAAGGCTAAGGGCGACCAATATAAAGTGGAACTTATTGAGGCTTTGGAGGATGGCACCATCAGTTTCTACTCCAACGGTGCTTTTACCGACCTCTGCCGTGGTCCCCACTTGCCCAATACGGGCTACATTAAAGCCATCAAACTCACCAGCATTGCAGGTGCTTATTGGCGTGGCGATGAGAAGAATAAGATGCTGACCCGTATCTATGGTGTGTCGTTCCCCAAGAAGGCTCTCTTGGACGAGCACCTTGCTATGTTGGAAGAGGCTAAGAAACGTGACCACCGCAAACTTGGCAAGGAACTCGAACTCTTTACCTTCTCGCAGAGGGTAGGTCAGGGCTTGCCTTTGTGGCTACCCAAGGGCGCAGAACTCAGGGGTCGCTTGGAGAACTTCCTGAGGGCTGTGCAGAAGAAATATGGCTACGAGCAGGTTATCACTCCCCACATCGGTCAGAAGGAACTCTATGTGACTTCGGGTCACTATGCTAAGTATGGTAAAGACTCCTTCCAGCCTATCCACACCCCCTACGAGGGCGAGGAGTTCTTGCTGAAACCTATGAACTGCCCCCACCACTGCGAGATTTTCAAGTTCAAACCTCGCTCCTATAAGGACCTCCCATTGCGCTTTGCGGAGTTCGGTACTGTATACCGCTACGAGCAGAGTGGTGAGTTGCACGGTCTGACTCGCGTGAGGGGCTTTACCCAGGATGATGCCCACCTCTTTGTGCGCCCCGACCAACTCTTGGAGGAGTTCGAGAATGTTATCGACATTGTGCTCTACATCTTCAAGACCTTGAAATTCGATGAGTACACCGCACAGATTTCGCTCCGCGACCCCAACAACAAGGAGAAATATATCGGTACGGACGAGAATTGGGAGCGTGCCGAGAAGGCTATTATGCAGGCAGCCGAGGAGAAGGGTCTGAGGACCGTTGTGGAGTACGGCGAGGCGGCCTTCTATGGTCCTAAGTTGGACTTTATGGTAAAGGATGCTATCGGTCGTAAATGGCAACTTGGTACCATTCAGGTGGACTACAACCTCCCCGAGAGGTTCGATTTGACCTACACCGGTGCTGACGATAAGCCCCACCGCCCCATTATGATTCACCGCGCACCCTTCGGCTCTATGGAGCGTTTTGTGGCAGTATTGTTGGAGCATACGGGTGGCAAATTCCCCTTGTGGCTCGCACCCGCACAGTGCGTTGTGCTGCCTATTAGCGAAAAATTCAACGATTATGCAGAAAAAGTTTCGAAATATCTGAATAATTGCGATATTCGCAGTGAGATAGACCTGCGTAACGAGAAGATTGGACGCAAGATACGCGACAACGAGCTCAAACGTGTTCCCTTCCTGCTCATCGTGGGCGAGAAAGAGGAGAGCGACAACCTCGTGTCGGTACGTCAGCAGGGCGTAGGCGACAAGGGTCAGATGACCACTGATGCCTTTGCCGAGATGATTAAGGGTCTTGTGGCAGCAGAGATTGACAATCAATAAAAGTCTAACACATACAAAAAACTAATGGCAGTACCTTACAGACCAAAACCAACCTATCCCCCTAAGCCCCGCCCACAGCAGGGTCCTCAGGGAAAACAACAGCAGGGAGAGCACCGCATCAACTCGCAGATTACCGCACCTCAGGTGAGGGTGGTGAGCGATGAGTTGGAGGGTGCACAGGTTATGTCTATCCGCGAGGCTCTCGCTTTGGCAGACCAGATGGAAATGGACCTTATTGAAATCTCGCCTAAGGCAGACCCACCGGTGTGCCGTATTGCGGACTATCAGAAGTTCCTCTACCAGCAGAAGAAAAAAGCCAAAGAGATTAAGGCTAAGCAGGCCAAAGTGGTTATCAAGGAGATTCGTTTCGGTCCCCAGACTGACGACCACGACTATAACTTCAAACTGCGCCACGCTCAGAACTTCTTGCAGGAGGGAGCCAAAGTGAAGGCATATGTCTTCTTCCGCGGTCGCTCCATCGTATTCAGCGAACAAGGACAGATTCTTCTGCTCCGTTTTGCCACCGACCTTGAAGAGTATGGCAAGGTGGAGATGATGCCCAAGTTGGAGGGTAAGCGAATGACAATGATGCTTGCTCCCAAACCCAAGAAATAGTGCATCTTGCGGGTGCTTTTTGCGCCAACATTCAGAGAGCGGCCTCCTCATTTGCGTCAAGCAAACTGCGGAGCCGCTCTCTTTTATGCCTACTACTCGCCACGCTATTTATTCGGAAACTTACGTCAATTATAAGTCTTGTGGGGCAAATAGGACGTAGATATGAATTATAATTTTCGGGTGAGCCAAATTAAACATTGGCACACCCGTTTCGTTAGACAATTATTTTGCAACTTACTACACTCAACTTTCAACTATTTTACTTAACTTTGCAAAACATGTATGCGAATTAAATTAACCTAATTAACCAATGAGTATGAAAGTAAAATCTCTGTTTTTTGCCACATTGGCAATGTTGTTTATCGTAGGATGTGAGGAGACACCCACCCCTTCACCCACCCCCGATGGACCCGAAGAACCCGAAGTTCCCGAAGTTCCCGAAGTGTTGGTAACCGTGACCCCCACAACCCTTGCATTCGGAGCCGCAGGTGGCGAGAAAGAAATAACCCTCTCGGCAGAAGATGCGTGGAGTGCGACTCCAAGTGCAGATTGGCTATCACTCGACATCTCCTCGGGCGATGCCGTCAAGTCTCAGAGGCTTGTGGTTAGAGTCGAAGAGAACACCGTCGTAGAACAACGTGACGGCACCATCACATTCACTGTTGGCGATCAACAAGAAGAGGTTGCCGTCATACAGCAAGCCGCCGAAGAGAAGGAAGAGGAGGAACCAGAGGAAAGCGAAGTCACTTTCTACATCAATCCCGAGGGTGGATATGCTGGTTATAGTTACGACCCCCAAAGTATGCAAGAGATGGGCTATGGTCCCGGAGAGCAACTTTGGTTGGTAGCTGGTTTGGATATGGCTGTGTTGGCTCTGCTTGACTACGACTATCAGGAGGCGGGCTGCACATCCTACTCCTACCTCACAACACACTTCTACCCCCCTATTGCTGGTGATAAAGAGAACGTCCCCACCGAGAGCTGTCTTTTGATAAATTCGGAATTGACCTACTTTATTATAGGTGGAACCAACTATTATCCTATTGTGCCCTCTTCGCCAACCGACGAAAAAGGTAGACGCTATGGCTTCGATCTCGAATGGACTGCTCTTCCCAACATGGATATTAATGTATGCTCATTTAGGATTCCTGCCCAAGACAAAGATGGCAATAGGGTTGTCATAGAGGGTGGTTTTAGCGGAAAGATTGACTACGATATCAAGCCTGCACCCTCTTTGTTCGATTTAGATGACTTCGGTCTGACGGAGTTTGAATATGTTAGCACCGAGGACAATGTAGTGACTCTGACAAGTACCTCTTTTACCAATGGTACTTTAACGCTTAAACTCACCACCACCAATGGCTCTATTGTCAGTACCGAGGGTTCTTGCTACTCGGTGGAGGAGGGCACTTTGTCGGGACGCTTCGTAGATGCCGAAACGGGTGCTCCGTTTGTGTTCGAGAGCGGCAGCGCTGCAATCACTGCACGCGACGTGGCTACGGGTGCTTATTCGCTCTCCGTTAAGAGCGATATTCTCTTCTCTGCTCCGGGACTTTACACCTACAAACTTGCTGTTGGTGAACACAACATCACCATCAGCAATCTCCCATAGAAGACGCTCACGACATAACCTCAACCCCACTACTACACCCACCTATGCTCTCCGTACAGGGGAGCATAGGTGGGTGTAAGTTTTTATCCTCCAATTCACCTATCGTCCTATTGTTCACACAAGTTATCGAGAGAGTCGTTGGACCTCTCTGGATATTTATTGGACGTTAGATAAAAACAGATAACACAGAGGAGATTTGTGAAATACTTCGTGTGCGGTGGTCTACCCCCCACACAACCCAAAAAAAATGCATAGAACGGAGGAAATTTTGTGCTAAAAGAAGGAGCGACACAGCAGTTTACTTGACGTAAATGAGGAACTCCGCCTATCGAAGTGCGGTGGTCTATCTCCCTACACACAACCCCAAAAAACGCATAGAGCGAGGCGATTTCAAGGCTTGCGAAGAAGGCGGCCCCGCAGTTTACTTGACGTAAATGAGGAACTCCGCCTATCGAAGTGCGGTGGTCTACCCCCCCACACAACCCTAAAAAACGCATAGAACGGAGGAAATTTTGTGCCAAACGAGAAGGCGAGTCCGCAGCTTACTAAACGTAAGTGAGGAACTCGCCTACCGAAGTGCGGTGCAAAATTTACCCGTTATATGCGTTTTTTACTTGAAGTAGCGCCAGTGGAAGATGATAAGATAAAATACTGCTATGGTGATGTAACTGTCGGCAAAGTTGAAGACGGGCGAGAAGAAGAGCTCGCCACCCACCAAAGGCATCCAATCGGGGAAATGGAAGAGCGGGAAGTAGAGCATATCAACAACCTTACCGTGCAGGAAAGGTGCGTACCCACCCTCCTCGGGGAAGAGTTGTGCAACACTTGTGAAGGTCGATTCGGAGAAGATAACGCCATAGAATGCGCTGTCAATCATATTACCCACAGCACCCGCCAAAATCAGAGCAAAACCCACAACAACACCCGTAGGTGCATCCGTCCGCCTAAGTTTGCCAATAAACCACACCAATGCGCCTATTGCCACAAGACGAAAGAGGCTCAGCGCCAACTTGCCCCACTCGCCACCGAGCGACATACCGAAGGCTGCGCCCTCATTCTCAATAAAGCACCAGCGGAACCAATCGCCCAATACGTTGTGGCTCTCGCCGAGAGTCATTGTGGTCTTAACCGATATTTTTACTACTTGGTCGAGCACAATCAGCCCTGCGACAATGAGCCACAGCACCCAACTTTTAATACTTTTTTTCTTCTGTTCCATTTATCTTAGTTTGTATAGTCAACTTATTATCTCAGCGCAAGTTCTGCCTCGCCGATCAGATAACCGTCCATATATATTTCAACCTTGTAGAGTCCCGAGGTTATTTGGTCATAGTTAAAGAAGATGCTCACATCGAGGTCCTTGTTGTCATAGTCCACCTCACGCTCTGCGGAGTAGCTGATAATATCGCCCTCGAACTCCATAAGGCAGTCTGCGCCACCCGAGAGCACTGCCCCATCGGGACCCATAATGCGCACATAGACGTTGCGCTTGCCGGGGATGGTCAGCTCGTTGGCGGTGAGTGTGAGGTCTGTACGGAACTTGGAGGCTCGCGACGCACGAGTTACGTTCGAGCCACCCGTATTGTAGGCACCGAGCACAATGCCACGAGCCTTCACAATGGAGCCGAGTTTGATTTTATTTGCCATCTCTTGCGCCCTCTCCTCGGCGATGTTGGCACGCGAGGTCTCGGAGGCAACCTTCTGTCGTATGGTCACATTCTCGTCTGCAAGTCGTTTGTTGAGCGTGTTGAGCGAGTCAATCTGATGAACATAGCGTTTCATAATGGTGCGCAGTGTACCGAGTTCTTTCTCATACTGTTTGAGTTTCTCGCGGTTCATATTGCGCTCCTTTTTAAGTCGCGTCATCAGCGAGTCGGCTTTATCCCTCTCGATGGCAATGTGAGCCCTCAGCTCGTTGCTTACCGAGTCATTGCGGAGGTTTATGTTGTCAATCTCGGTTATCAGACCGCTAATCTGGCTGTTGAGCGTGTCGCGTTCAATGCGGAACTGCTCCTTGATGTCGGATGTCACGCGGAAATGCTGGAACGTAAGCAGTCCCAACACCGCCACCAGGGCGATGATTATGATGCGGTAACCTTTGAGCGTCTTTTGCAAGTCGCCCTCGGAGTTCTGAGACTCCTCATTTTCGTACTCCTCTTTGTAGTCGAGTTCATCATCCTCATAGAGGTCGCTATTGTCTTTATACTTCTTCATAGGTCTATTCTCTTTTCGGGCGCAGTGCGCCGCGATTATTAATGTTTGACGTTTACGTATCAATATCTTGCCAAAAATGGTCTACGGGGTTACCAATCCGCCTATGGTTGGGGTGGCAAGCCCGCCACCGCTTGCTGCGCCTCGGTCGGTTATCACGCCGCCCAAGTCGGTCTGCAAATTATTGTTGTTGCCACTCATTGTTCCGCCATCTGTATCTTCCTCAGTTTCGGTCGCACTCTCCTCTGCTCGTCCCTTTGGGCATTGAGCCCAGCCTAATGAACTATATGTTAAACTTTTACCAAAATCGGTTATCTCGAATAACAGCTCATTTTTCATTCTCCGCTCAATGTTGCAAAAAACCTCTATTGGTATGTTTGCATAAGGACTTTCTGAGGCAAAACTAAAATATACATCGGTTAATTCTCCAGTAATGGATGAGACCCTTAATTCAATGAACATAAAAGTTCCTCTCAACACATCGGCTTGCTCCATTGTGAATGCTTCATCTACAATCGAAAGCATTTGTTGTGCTTGCTTTGCATTTGGTTGCACGGAGAACTGCCCTTCCTTTGTCCAATATACCTCATCAGGTACTTGTTCACCATTCAAATATGTCGGCTCGTCTTTGCGGGAATGACTACCTTCCTTATACAAATATACACTTCCCTCATCTACCGTTTCACGGATATATGTACAATCATCCAACTCAATGGTTTCAAACACCGAAACCTCGGGCGGTAGAGGTACGCTCAAATCCAAGTAGTTTTGAGCATAAGATACCTGAACAAAAGCAACAACAATACAAAACAAATATCGTTTCATCTTACTGACATCTTACACTTAATTTACTCGAATTACTGATGGTTGCAGACACATTCACGGGAGGAGTATATGTATACTTTACATCACTTTCAAGACCCAAGTATTGTTCCACTAAGAATCTATACCTAACTTCATATTTTTTCTGGTTGAATCGCATTTGCCACCGCACCCTCGTGAGTCACGCCTGCCCGCTCGCTACTCTTGGGCACAGCAAGTTCGAGCGTATTGACACACGCCGAGAGCATCACTGCCACCAGCAGAAACAGCAACAATCTACAACGATGTGTCTTAGCCACTCTATTCATTTTGAATTTTTAAGTCACAAATATAGTGTATTTTTAGGAAATCATTCCATAGTCGATGGTGTTCTTGGGTTTGTAACGCTCCCTGAGGGCAGCTAGGAGTCGGTTTTCGGGCTTGGAGAGTGTCGCATCTCCCTCCAAGATACTGCCTGCCACCATCCTTGCCTGCTCCAATATCTGCCCATCGGACGAGAGTGATGCTATGCGCAGGTCTATCGCCTCGCCACTTTGGCGCGTGCCGTTCACATCGCCCGCACCTCGCAATTTCAAATCCAACTCCGAGAGCCTGAAACCGTCGTTCGTCTCGACCATCGCACCGAGCCTTGCCTCCGCCTCGCGCGAGAGTTTGTCGCCACTCATCAGTATGCAGTAACTCTGATTGCCTCCCCTGCCTACCCTGCCACGCAGTTGATGGAGTTGCGAGAGTCCGAAACGCTCGGCACTCTCAATGACAATGACCGTAGCATTGGGCACATCCACTCCCACTTCGATAACACTCGTAGCCACCAAGATGTTGTTCACACCCTCAGCAAAGAGTCTCATAGCCTCTGCCTTGTCTTCGGGAGCCATCTTGCCGTGCAGCGCACCCACCTTGTACTCGGGCAGAGGGAACTCCTGCACGATGTGCTCAAAGCCATCGTAGAGGTTCTGGTAGTCCATTGCCTCCGACTCCTTTATGAGCGGATAGACCACATAGACCTGCCTGCCCTTGGCTATCTCCTGTTTCATAAAACCGTTGAGTTTGAGCCTCATACCCTCTTTGAGGTGGTAGGTTTGTATGGGCTTACGCCCTGCGGGCATCTCATCAATCACCGACACATCCAAGTCGCCATAGAGCGTCATCGCCAAGGTGCGAGGTATGGGCGTAGCGGTCATTACGAGTATGTGTGGGGGTTGCGAATTTTTGGTCCATAATTTGGCTCTCTGCTCCACGCCAAAACGGTGCTGCTCGTCTATTACCACCAAACCGAGGTTATCGAACTGCACCCTGTCCTCTATGAGGGCGTGCGTGCCCACCAATATCTGCACCTCGCCCGAGAGCGTGCGTTCCAAAATCTCACGCCTCTCGCGTGTCTTTGTCGAGCCCGTTAGCACCGCTACACGCCCCTCTGCCGAGGTCCCTCGGAGCATCTTTGTAAGCGAAGCGTAGTGCTGTCGTGCGAGGATTTCGGTCGGAGCCATCATACACGATTGGTACCCATTGTCACTCGCCAGGAGCATAGACATCAGAGCCACAAGAGTCTTGCCACTACCCACGTCACCCTGCAAAAGCCTATTCATCTGGTGCCCCGACACGCAATCGGAGCGTATCTCCTTCACAACCCTCTTTTGCGCACCCGTAAGGGTAAAGGGGAGGTGGTTTTCGTAGAAGTCGCGGAAGAGGTCGCCCACTCGGGGGAACATAAATCCGTTTCTATGGGTAGTTCTTCCCGCTTTGACGCTCAGAATGCCGAGTTGCACTCCGAAGAGTTCCTCGAATTTCAGGCGGTAGATAGCCCTTTGGAGCATCTGTGGCGAGGTGGGAAAGTGGATATTTTGGAGTGCATCGCGGCGCGATAGCAGGTCCAAACGCTTAACCAAGTGTTCGGGTAGGGTTTCTGTCACACTGTCCGAAATATGCTCCCAGAGAGTGCAAACCAGCGCATACAACCCTTTCGAGGTGAGCCCTACGGAGGTGAGCCTTTCGGTGGTGCTATATACGCCCTGCATACCCATATTACCTCGCGAGAGGAATTTTTCGACCGTTTCAATTTCGGGATGCACCACATTGCACTTGCCGCCAAAGAACGAGGGCTTGCCGAGGACCATATACTCCCTGCCGACCTCCAACTGCTTCTCCACCCACTTGGTCTGCTGAAACCATACGAGTTCCATCTGCCCTGTGGAGTCGGCAAGGGTTGCCGTAAGACGCTGCTTGCGCCCCTCGCCCAAGAAAGCCTTGCCTATGATGCGCCCCCTCAGCTGGACGAAAGTTGCCGAGTTCTCCTCCGAGAGTGAGGCTATGCGGTAGATTTTTGTGCGGTCGATGTAGCGGTGCGGATAGTGGTGCAGCAGGTCGCCTACGGTACGAATACCGAGTTCCGAGGCGAGCAGTGCGGCACGTTTTTCGCCCACGCCACTGAGAAATTTTATGTCCATATCGGCTCGCATAATACAAAGATACGACAAATTAGTTGTATATTTGCCTAAAATTAGCGGATTTTTATGGGAAAATTTTGTTCTTCACTCACCCATTACGCTCGCCGCAACACCCGCCAAGTGAGCGTCAGGGGGCACAAAATAGGAGGCTCGGCACCAGTCTTGGTACAGACGATGACCAACACCCGAACTCTCGACACCGAGGGCTCTGTGGCTCAGATTGAGGCTATTGCCCGCTCGGGAGGCAGACTCGTAAGGCTCACAACACGCGATGAGCGTGAGGCTCAGAACCTTGCCCCCATCGGCGAAGGTGTGCGCCGCCACTTCCCCGATGTGGCACTTGTGGCGGATGTCCACTTTGTACCTCAGGTGGCAGCCGTTGCAGCAACCACAGCCGACAAGGTGCGTATCAACCCCGGCAACTACAACGACCGAGGAGGCAAGTTCGAGGAACTCATCAACCTCTGCCGTGAGCGTGGCGTGGCACTCCGCATAGGTGTTAATCACGGCTCTCTGGCAAAGAAGATATTTGACCTCTATGGCGACACTCCCGAGGGTATGGCAGCCTCGGCAATGGAGTTTTTGGAGCGTTGCCGCGAACTCGACTTCCACAATGTTGTCGTATCACTCAAATCGAGCAACGTGAGGGTTATGGTCTACGCCTACCGACTGCTGGTTAAGGCTATGGCGGAGGCGGGTATGGACTACCCCGTACACCTCGGCGTTACGGAGGCGGGCAACCTCTTGGAGGGGCGTGTAAAGTCGGCGGTGGGCATTGGAGCCCTCTTGGCAGACGGCATTGGCGACACCATCCGCGTATCGCTCACCGAAGCCCCCGAGAACGAGATACCCGCCGCCCAAAGGCTCGTTGCACACTTCGCCTCGCGCCCCGAGGAGCACTTTCCGGAGGTTGACGAGTCGCTCTTTGCGGCATACGAATATACCCCTCGCCCCTTTGGCACTACGCCCGTATTGTGGAGCGAGGTTACCAATCCCGAAGAGTACGAAGTTGTGGAGGCTGTGAGCCACCACCCCGTGCAGGAGTGGCGTAGCCGACTTGTAGGCTCTGTGCCCACCAAGCCCGTCATCCTCCACCGCCGCTATACCACCGCCAACCTCTACAACTTCGCCATTGAGGCGGCAGCCGACTTGGGCGTGATGTTCATCGACTCTCTGGCTGACGGCATACGCATCGAAAATCCCAATTTTTCGCAAGAGGAGATTGACGAGATAGCCCTACTTATTCTCCAAGCAGCCCGCGTGCGCATCTCTCGCACCGAGTATATCGCCTGCCCCTCGTGTGGCAGGACGCTCTACGACATCGAGAGTACGCTGGCAGCAATCAAGGAGCGCACCTCGCACCTTGTGGGGCTGAAAATTGGCGTCATGGGCTGCATCGTGAACGGACCGGGCGAGATGGCAGATGCCGACTACGGCTACGTTGGCGGACTGCCCGACCACATATCGCTCTATCGTGGCAAAACCCTCGTGGAGCGCAACGTGCCCCAGGGGGAGGCAATAGACCGCCTTGTGGCACTCATCAAGGCTGACGGACGCTGGACTGAACCAAACTGAGAATTCAAAATTCAAAATTCAAAATTCAAAATTGAAGATTCTTCCACTTGCATATCTTGGCTCCCAGGAGTGGTGGCGCGAGGCTATTGCGCCCGATGCGGTTGTGGACGTAGGCGAGCACTTTGTGAAGCAGACCGCCCGTAACCGTTGCGAAATTGCCACCGCCTCGGGTCGTATGTCGCTTACCGCCAATGTCATAAAGGGTGCAAGCATCCACAAAAAGGCGGTCAAGGATATGCGCCTCGACTACTCCAAGCGTTGGCAACACCAACACCTTGTGGCTATTCGCTCGGCGTACAAATCCTCTCCTTACTACGACTACTATGCCCACCATTTCGAGCCCTTCTTCGAGCGAGAGCACGAGTTTCTCTACGATTTCTCGCGCGGTTTGGTCGAGGCTGTGTGCAAAATTGAGGGGTGGACACCGCCCCGTTTTTCGGAACAGTATATCATTGCCTCTGAGGATGATACGGACCTTCGTGGGCACAATTTCTTAGGTCCTCGCCCCGATGCCGAACCCTACTATCAGGTTTTCTCGGAGCGACTGCCATTCGAGTCGAATTGTTCTATAATCGACCATCTCTTCACCGAAGGAAAAAAACGCAAATAAGCGGCATCTTTGGCGTTGCACTGCGATAAACGACCTCATCACATAGGTAACTATGCTCAGAGGTCGTTTTCTTGTGCGCCTAAAATCTGCTCGCTTATTTGCGTTTTTACTGCTTGGCAAGAACTTTCAACTTTTCATTTGGCACTTGTTTTGCGCAATAAGCAGCAAAAAGCCCTCCACACACCTCTTAGGATGGTGGATGGCACAAGTTTAACCAAATTAAAACATTATTACACTATGAAAAAACTTCTTCTCCTTTGTGCCGCTGCGATGTTATCACTCGGCACAATCTCTGCCCAGGGTTGGGCGTGGGGTCCTAAGGTCGGAGCCACCCTTGCGACAGTGAACGGTATTCCCGATGCCAAACTCCTCCCTGGCGTGTCGGCAGGTCTATTCTTCGAGAGCGTTGCTTGCAGTTGGTTTGTCATCGAGAGCGACATTTTGTTCTCTATGCAAGGCTTCAAGATTGATGGAAAAGACACCGATGCAAACGTACGACTCAACTATATCTCGATGCCAATTCTCGGCAAATACTATCTTATTGATGGTCTGAACTTGCAGATGGGTGCTTCGTTCGACTACCTTGTGCATACGGGCGCAAAAGTCAATGATACGGAGGTGGATATGGACGGCAAGTTCAACAAGTTCAACATCCAGCTTTTGGCGGGCTTGGCATACGACTTCGACTTCGGAATGGTTCTCGAAGGCAGATACCGCTATGGTCTGACGCCTCTAACCCCCGAGGCAGAGGATATCTACTCGGGTATGTTGCAGATCTCGGTAGGTTGGAGGTTCTAACACCTATCCTTACACAAAAAGAATGGGGTTTTCTTCGCGAAAACCCCATTCTTTTTTGTCTAACGTCTAACGTCCAACGTCTAACCGACATATATCTAATTTGTATTCGGACTCGTAGAGTCCGCGACTATTGACCTTAGACGTTGGACCTATAATAATTTACCACAACACAGCATCCACCGCTACTCCAAAGGTTAGGGGGTTGCGATAGTCTGTGTGGACGGAGTGATTGCCATCGTGGAGGCTAAGGCTCCAATCGGTACGCAGGTAGTTGTAGTCGGCGAAAATCCTCACACCGAGGTTGTCGGCAATAATCCTTCGCAGCGACACACCCGCAACAGCGGTGAAGTGTTCGGTGGTAGAATAGCGCAGGGTTGCAAGAGGCTCTCCCGACTCGCCCACAAAGTCATTTTCGAGGTGTTGGTTTTGCGCCACACCCACCAACACTTTTGCGCCCAAGTGAAAACGCTCATCCTTGCCAAGAGATTGATTGAGGAAGAGTCCCACCGCTACCGAGTGACTATTGAGCGGTTTCGGCTCGGCAATGGTGCCACCATCGACCACCGTACGCTCCACAATGTTGGCATAGCGTCCCACCTTAGCCACGCCACCCACGCCAATTTTTGGGGTTACAAACCACGCGCCCTCAACGCTATACCCAATACCCGAGGGGGTTACTCGCTCGTAGCGGTCGGTGTCGTAGAGGAGTACGTTGTGGGCAATACCCACACCCACATACGAAGGCTTACGCCCCACCCTCACAGGCTCCCACTCCTCCACAGGGCGCACCAAGCCCCTATCCTTGAAGAGTTTGTCGGCAATGAGGTATCCGAGTTCGGTGGAGAGTATTCCCACTCCCGCACCTACCACAATATCGCTCAGCCAATGGCGGTTGTTGAGTGCTCGCGAGATGCCCGTAATGGTCGCTGCCGAGTAGCCCGCAATGCTCACCCAGGGGCTAAGATAGCCGTACTCCTTATGGAGCAACGTGGCAGAGGTAAAAGCCATAGCCGTATGCCCCGAGGGGAAGGAGTTGTAGGTGGAGCCGTCGGGACGCAACCTGCCAAGACCATATTTCACAGCGTAGACCGTAGAGAGCATAACACCCACCGAGAAACCCGAAGATACAATCATACGCTCCCACGAAGAGCGACTCTCCACGCCCAAAGTCTTCATTGCCACCATCGCCACCGCAGGCGCAAATTGCAGATAATCATCATATTTATAGCGGAAAGTGGGCAAATAGTCACCTCGCAGCGAACGAGTCTGCACATCGGCAGCCGAGAGCACCGCACCCGCACCTATAAGCCCAAAGCCCACCTGAGTGGTGCGCAAATTCCAGAAGGTGTGCCCCTTCGTGCCCACATAGGATATGGTAGGTTGTTTAACAAGGGATATGCTATCCCTTGTTCCGTAATCGATTACGGACGCTCGCATCGGCATCGCAATTGCCAATAGCAAAACCATAATTATCTTTTTCATATTCTTCTTTTGCTTTCGCACCTTTTTGTAAAAAGGTGCTACCCTTGTTATCCCTGCATGAAAAACAAGATAGGTAGATGCCAACCGCCTG
>CALDPX010000011.1 GCA_937911745.1 uncultured Alistipes sp.
CCTCGTTGTTTCTCAAGCGTGAGGTATAGACGCCCAGCACATCGAGTGTTGCTGTTACATCGGCCGCCGCATCGTGAGCATCGTCGAGGTCTATGCCTAACTGTGAGGCTACAATCTCCAACTTGTAAGATGTTACCTCTTTATCTGCAGCGAAAGCCAAGCGACCTATAAGAATCGTGTCGATATAGTGAGGTTGGAAGTGCCCGTAGTAGTCCTTTGTTCCAGCAAAGGTCTTCTCAAATTCCTCCATAAGCCCTGTGTAGTTCATCATCTGCTGCAAAAAGCTGATATCAAACTGAATGTTCTGCCCGATAAGAAAGGGCTTACATTGTTTGCCAACAGATGCGGTATTACGCTTGGCAAAAGCAATGATATCGTTTGCGACTTTGATAATATCTACTCCCTGCCGCCTGAGCATATCCATCGTTATTGCCGAGTAATCCAATGCCTTCTTCTCGTAGAGCATAAGAGTATTATCCTCACGGGCAATTTCGCTACGAGTACGGAGTATCTTTTTGGTGGGCAATCCTGCCGACTGCTTGTTGTAAGGTAGTATGTACGCTTGATACTGGTCTGTCACCTGCCAAGTGTCGAGTCGTATCGCTTGTACTGCTATCTGTGTGCAGGCACAAGTTTGTGGATCAAGACCACCTGTCTCGAAATCAAGACCGATGCCTACATATACTTTTGGTTCTGTCTTTGGTGCCATATTACTGAATGAATAGAAGTGAGTTACGATATGATTGCAGAGCGTTAGAAGCTGTGTAGTCGCTATAACGAATAACTGCTGTAAGGATGATTATCTTGCCCTTTATATGTTGCAGTTCCTCCTTGTGGGCACGATAGAACTCATCCCAAAGCGTGCACTCTGCAGTCTGATTGTTCTGCGACAGTATAAGCTTCACAAATCGCTTGCGTTGCCCGGTCTCCCTATCTGTGTAACTATGCTCCGAATAGTCTGACACCGTGGCACACACGGCAGCCTTGCGACCATCGTTCTCATCTCGCATAACATCGGCAAGAGAAATGTAGGCGGCCTTGCCCTTGACCTTCGCTCTGTCGGGTGAATTGGAGAAGATACGGCGATAGTCAATCGAGCCTATACCCGAAACTGCTATCTGCTGTTGCGACCAGAAGTAATGTTTATCTCGCAACTCCTCGGGAGCATCGCTCTCACGCAGATTGAAGCCCAATTTGAGTGCTGCTCGTTTGAGTATTGCGTATCGTTCCGTTACCGCCTGTACATTCTCAATCTTATCAAAGCAGCCCGCCAAGATCATATTCTTCAGGTGGCGAGTATTAACAGGCACACGACCATTCTCGACCATCGGGTTTACCTCGTCCCAATGTTTGAGGTCTTTGCTTCGTAGTTTATGGCGGAAGATTCGCTCAATAAAGTCTTCGATGCTCGTAAATCTGCCTCTTGCACGCACCGTTACGATATATGCAGCTGCCTTCGTTCCCAAGAACTTTATGCGGTTGAGCGACCAATAAATTTCATTTGTCTTGTAGTCTGTGTAGAACTCCACCGTAGAGTGATTGATGTCGGGTGGCACAATCTTCGCTACCGAGCATCGCTCCATCTCCGACATGAGTGCAGGCATCTCCTTATCATCTGCCCACTGCAACGCCACGGTATAGAATGCTGTCGGATAGTTCGCCTTGAACCACGCTCCGCAGAACGCTGTGAGAGCGTATGCTGCGGCGTGTGAGCGGTTGAAGGAGTATTTACCTGCAGTCTCTATCTTGCCCCATATCTCCTCGGCTTCATAAGGCGGGCAACCATTCTTTATAGCACCCGCAATGAAGTCGTTCTTGAGCGAGGCCATAAGGTCGGCTTTCTTCTTACCGATAGCCTTACGCAGGTAGTCAGTTTTGCCGAGGTCAAAGCCTCCGAGCGTATGAGCCACCGACATAAACTGCTCCTGATAGACCATAATGCCGTAGGTATTCTTCGTTGCCTCATAGCAGCCGAAGTTATAGACCGGGGCCACATCGCCTCGGCGGTAACGGACATAGTCATCTGTTGCTCCGATGTCGAGTGTCGCAGGGCGGAAGAGAGCATTTATGGCAATCAGATCCTCTATGCAGTTGGGCTGCACATCTTGAATAAAGCGAGTGATGCCCGGCGAGGAGAACTGAAAGACATTCTGCGTATTACCCTCCGAGAGTATCCGATAGGTCTTCTCATCGTCAAGCATCTCGCTTGTAATCTTCTCTATGGTCAGCTGCTGGTTGTAATGCTCATTTACGAGATTAATAGTAGCACTCAACTTTGCCAACTCTTTCGTTGCCAGCACATCCTCCTTAAGCAGTCCAATTTCATCGACAGAGTATCCATCGAACTCCGACACCAACGCTCCGTCCATCTTGCGTATGGGTAGGAAGTCGAAACAGTCTGCCTCCTTGCCATCACGCTTTTCGGGAGTGACGATAATTGCCGAGGCGTGCACAGATGCCGCCTTTGGTTGGCCGAGCAACACTCGCACATCCTCAATCACTTCGGGATAGGTCTGTATAAAGTCGTAGACCTTGCGGTTGGTAACGGCTATCTTGAATAGTCCTGTCCAGTCGGCACCATCATCGAGCATCGCCGTAATGTAGTTTACCGTGCCGTGTGGCACACGGTGTACTCGCGCCACATCTTTGAGTGCCGCTTTAAGTTTCAGCGTTGTGAATGTTCCTGCCGAGAATACACGTTGACGACCTCCGACATTGTATCGCTGTTCAAGGTAATCCTTCATCTCCTGACGGCGGTCCGAGGCGTAGTCGACATCGATATCGGGGAGCGAGGCGTGCCCACCCTCGACAAGTCCCTTATCCACAAAGGAGTCAATCACCTTCATCGGGGCTGTTGCTCGTCTTCTTTTTACACTGGTTACTTTCATCTGTAATACTTTTTATGTCGCACAATACAGCTTACAGTCTGGTGCGATACACCATACTCAATGGCAAGTTCCAACTGCGTTACGCCACCTGCGTAGTAGCGTTCGCGTATTTGCTCTGCCTGTGCGTTTGTTAGTTTTGCATTACTACTTTTCTCTCCATAGTCGTTTTTGATGTCATTGGTTATGGCGTGCTCCATATTGCGCTGATGAGTACACATCTCAAGGTTCTCCACAGCATTATTGTAGCGATTGCCGTCGATATGGTTCACCTCCAACTCGGGGTCCCAATCATCGAGGAAATGTGCTGCCACAATGCGGTGCACGGAGAACTTCTCTCCGTTGCCGTTCTTGTATAATCTCACGCAATCATAGAGCGATGTCTTGCCACACCAATGCGTTAGTATGCGCTCGGGCTGCGTGCGTGTAATGCCGCCCG
>CALDPX010000012.1 GCA_937911745.1 uncultured Alistipes sp.
TTGTCGATGAGGGCGAGGGCTTCGAGGAGGATAAGGACGAGTACACCGCCGAGAATATCTTCTATGTCCCTACTGAGGCTCGCTGGTCGGTCATTGCCGCTGCGGCTCACACTCCCGAAATAGGCACTACTATCGACAACGCTATGCGTGCTATCGAGAAGGAGAACCGCCGACTCAAAGATATTCTGCCGAAGAACTTCGCACGCCCCGAGCTCGACAAGCGTCGCTTGGGCGATGTGGTCGATTTGTTCACCAATATCAAGATGCACGAGCACGGCGACTCGAAGGATATCCTCGGTCGTGCCTACGAATACTGCCTCTCGAAGTTTGCCGAGGCGGAGGGCAAGTTAGCGGGCGAATTCTACACCCCTGCCTGCATCGTCAAGACACTTGTCAATGTCTTGGAGCCCTACCGAGGTCGTGTCTATGACCCTTGCTGTGGCTCAGGCGGTATGTTTGTGCAGTCGGCAAAGTTTATCGAGAGCCACGCTGGCAATATCAACCAAATCTCGGTCTATGGCCAGGACTCTAACCCCACCACTTGGAAGATGGCGCAGATGAACTTGGCTATTCGTGGCATCGAGGCTGACCTCGGACAGTATAATGCCGACACATTCTTTAACGACTGCCACCCGACCTTGAAGGCGGACTTTGTTTTGGCAAACCCACCTTTCAACCTCTCCGATTGGGGCGCAGACAAACTCGCCGACGATGTGCGCTGGAAGTTCGGCACACCACCTAATGGCAACGCCAACTTTGCGTGGATTCAGCACATTATCCACCACCTCGCACCTGCGGGCCGAGCGGGCGTTGTGCTTGCCAATGGCTCGCTGTCGAGCCAAAGCGGTGGCGAGGGTGAAATTCGCCGTAGGCTTGTCGAGGCAGACTTGGTCGATTGTATTGTCGCTATGCCGTCGCAGTTGTTCTACACTACGCAGATACCCGTCTCGATTTGGTTTTTCAATAAGGCGAAGAGGCAGAAGGGCAAGACCCTGTTTATCGATGCCCGCAACCTTGGCTCGATGGTTACCCGCAAACTGCGTGAGCTGACCGATGGCGCGGAGGGCGATATTATGCGTATTGCCAACACCTATAAGGCTTTCGCTGAAGGCACGCTTGCCGATGAAAAGGGATTCTGCGCGGTGGTCGATATCGCCAAGATTGCGGAGCAGGACTATATCCTCACCCCGGGCCGCTATGTAGGCATTGCCGAGCAGGAGCAGGATAGCGAGCCATTTGAGGAGAAGATGCAGCGACTTACGGGCGAACTCGCCACCCTCTTTGAGCAGTCGCACACCCTCGAAGCCGAAATCAAAAAACAACTCGAAAGTATTGGGTATAAA
>CALDPX010000013.1 GCA_937911745.1 uncultured Alistipes sp.
CTGTCATCGGGTGCGAAAACTTATGAATACCCGGGTCTTCCATACGAAGAGAGGGTTGGCATTGCCGAAATGTGGGCATACGCGGTAGGATACATTATGCTCTATGAGTATATAGGTGACAACAGAGTGTCTTACCCATTTTCGAATATGTATTGGTTTAAACCTGAGATAATCTGGGATCTATATAAAGCAGGGATGTCCCTGAAAGACATTAGCCAAAGTATGACTGAGGACATTACCACAAGGAGTTCTTTCAAAACACAATTGATAAAAGATAATCCATTATACGCAAGTCAAATTCAGAGCATTTTTAATTAATTTCGCATATGAAAAGAATATCTATTTGCATATTTATGCTCATCGCAATATCATGTGACAGAATGGAAGATTTGAATCCGCCATACGCCTATGATTGGTTGATTGCAAACGATGCCACACAAGATGTGGTCGTATGGACAAAAGTTGAGGATGTGTCTTTGATTGATGATAAGGAGTTTTTTCTTGACAAATACTATCATATTCCGATGGGTAGTTCTTGTTCGATATGTGGTATGGGAAGTCAGAAACCAAATGAAAGGGACTTTGAATCCTTTACCCAAAATCTAATTTTTCTTAAAATTTTATCTTTTGATAAGAGTATTGTTTTGAAAGAATATAGTATGGGCTTAGGGGAGGTTTCGCGAGATTTGTACAATGTTAGTAATTGGGCATATATCGAAAGACAAGAGAGTCTCAATAGCGACTACTATGTTACCCACCACGAATGGACTTTCACTATTACCGATGCGGACCTCGAAGGGGAGTAGCGATGACAGAAAGCAGATGTTATGAAAAGCTGTCTTATTTATTTGATGTGCATATTCTTGTGCTCTTGCGGGTCACTTTGGGAAGTTTCTCCTTCGTACGAATGGATTTGGGTATATAAGAATACCACAAACGTAGATTTGGTTATCTACTTAGAGTGTAAAGGTCTGAATGAAAAAGGGGAAGAAAGTCGAGCATATACGCAAAACTCTCTTCCCAAAGGCGAAGAGTTGTGGAACTTATTTGAAACGTCAGACCGAGAGGTTTTAACATTTTACACCCATTTTCTCTGCTTGGCGGAGTCAAACACGTGTATGGTGTGGCTGGCTAACTCCGAAGGGGACGTCTTGAAATTATGGGAGTTTGGCTCAGACAATGGGGAACATGATCTTTTTGATAATAGTAATTGGCAATGTGAAGACCTTGGAGCGGGAGTGGACGATAACAATGTCCCATACCGACTGAAATGGACTTTCACAATTACCGATGCGGATATCGCAGGAGCAGAATAGTCTGAGCGTGGTTTTTGGTGGTCGGATGTGATTAATTACGAGGCGACATGCATTGTGCTGTCATCGGGTGCGAAAACTTATGAATACCCGGGTCTTCCATACGAAGAGAGGGCTGGCATTGCCGAAATGTGGGCACACGCGGCGGGATACATTATGCTCTATGAGTATCTAGAAAAAGATATAAGCAGCGCACTTTATCCCAAGCGAGGAAACTATTGGTTCAAACCTGAAATTATTTGGGAATTATACAAGGTTGGTATGTCGTTGCAGGATATAAACCAGAGCATGATCGATGAGGTTGTTACAATGCAGTCGTTTAAGAATCAACTCATAAGCGACAATCTTGCATATAAAAGTCAAATTAATAGTATCTTTAACTAGTTGGAGCGTATGAAGAGAGTTGTTGTTGGCTTGTTATTGTTGTTTGTGGTGTCATGCGATAGAATGGAAGATTTGAATCCGCCATACAATTATAGGTGGTTTGTTACAAATGCTACCACACAAGATATTGTTGTTTGGACAAATGTTAACGAGGTGTCGATTATGGATGGAGAACCATTTGCCGACGACACTTATTATTCCATTCCTTCTGGCGAGCGGTATCAGATATATGGTCTGTCAAGTAAGAATCCTGAGTACAACTTTGAGTCATTTCAAGATAGGCTTAATTTTCTGATTATTACAACCGCGGACAAGTCGATTGTGATAAAAGAGTGTCGTGTAGGTGCGAGTGCTGATTTGTGTGATTTGTGTGACGAAAGCGAATGGGAGTATTCGGAGAGGAAGGAGTATATCACCAGCGACTACTATGTTACCCACCACGAATGGACCTTCACAATTACCGATGCGGACCTCGCAGGGGAGTAGCGATGACAGAAAGCAGATGCTATGAAAAGCTGTCTTATTTGTTTGATGTTCTTTGTCTTGTGGACTTGTGGCTCGCTTTGGGATGTTCCTCCTTCCTATGAATGTGTTGCGGAGTTTTATGAGTAGTAGAGAAGATATTTTTATTGCAAATGCTTATCTTTCCCCAAAATAATTCATATCTTTGTATGTTGCTAAAATTGCAGACAAACAAAATACAAAATATAAACCTCTTAAACGAATACGATAGTTATGTGTAGAGTACTCATCATTGGTGCAGGCGGTGTAGGTACCGTTGTTGCACACAAAGTGGCTGCCAATCCCGTATTTACGGACGTTATGCTGGCGAGCCGCACCAAGAGTAAATGCGACCAGATTGCTGCCGCCATCGGTGGCGACCGCATCAAAACCGAGCAGGTAGATGCCGACAATGTGGCAGACATCTGCCGCGTTATGCGTGCTTTCAAGCCCGATATCGTTATCAACGTGGCTCTTCCTTATCAGGACCTTACAATTATGGACGCCTGCTTGGAGTGCGGTGTGAACTATCTCGATACCGCCAACTACGAGCCCCTCGATGAGGCTCACTTTGAGTATTCGTGGCAGTGGGCATATCGCGAGAGGTTCGAGAAGGCAGGTCTTACCGCCATTCTCGGTTGCGGTTTCGATCCCGGTGTGTCGGCAATCTTTACCGCCTATGCTGCTAAGCACCACTTTGACGAGATTCACTACCTCGACATCGTAGACTGCAACGCAGGTAACCACGGCAAGGCTTTTGCCACCAACTTCAACCCCGAGATTAACATCCGAGAGATTACTCAGAATGGTCGTTATTGGGAGAATGGCGAGTGGGTAACCACCGGCTCGCTCGAAATCCACAAGACGCTCAACTATCCCAACATCGGTCCCCGAGAGAGTTACCTTCTCTACCACGAGGAGTTGGAGAGCCTTGTGATTAACTACCCCACCATCAAGCGTGCACGCTTTTGGATGACCTTCGGTCAGGAGTATCTCACTCATCTGCGTGTAATTCAGGATATCGGTATGGCTCGCATCGACCCCATTATGTACAATGGTATGGAGATTGTGCCCATCCAATTCCTCAAAGCCGTACTTCCCGATCCCAAAACCCTCGGCGAGAACTACCACGGCGAGACCTCGATCGGTTGCCGTATTCGCGGTGTGAAAGATGGTAAAGAGAAGACATACTATATCTACAACAACTGCGACCACGCTGCCGCCTATAAGGAGACAGGCACTCAGGCTGTTAGCTACACCACAGGTGTACCTGCGGCTCTCGGTGCAGCGATGTTTGCCAAAGGTCTGTGGGTTAAGCCCGGTGTTCATAACGTAGAGGAGTTCGATCCCGATCCATTCCTCGCCGAACTCGGTCCTCAGGGTTTGCCTTGGGTGGAGTTGCACGATGTGGATTTGGAGCTCTAAACAAGCGCATCTCGCGGGCATCTGCTGCGTTACGCTTGGGCTCGAAATGCTCATTTACCCATTAGTAAACTCCGCTTTCTCGCCCTTCGCAAGCCTTGCATCTGCTCCGCGATATGCACTTGTACAATACAAAGAAGTAAAGGCAAATGCGGGTATCTTACTCGCATTTGCCAATTTTGAATTTTGAATTCTACATTTTGAACTATTACAACA
Source organism: uncultured Alistipes sp. (assembly GCA_937911745.1). Taxonomy (GTDB): domain Bacteria; phylum Bacteroidota; class Bacteroidia; order Bacteroidales; family Rikenellaceae; genus Tidjanibacter. The sequence continues at coordinate 3,837 of CALDPX010000013.1, forward strand.
CCGTACCGTCGCCCTGCTATGTTTTGGAGGAGGCGGAGTTACTGAAAAATATGGCGGTCATCGACCGCGTGAGGCGAGAGGCGGGCGTGGAGATTATTGTTGCGCTTAAAGCCTCGGCAATGTGGAGCATCTTCCCCATTCTTAGGGAACACTCCGATGGTGCTACGGCAAGTTCGCTTGCCGAGGCTCGTTTGGTTTTCGAGGAGTATGGCGCAAGGGCTCACACCTATGCACCGGTCTATTCGGAGAGTGAGTGGGAGGAGATTATGGAGTATAGCGACCACATAACTTTCAACTCGCTCGGACAGTGGGAACGCTACCGCCAGAGGGCTCTGCTGAGGGGTATATCGTGCGGTTTGCGCATCAACCACGAGTACTCCACTGTCGAAACCGACCTCTACAACCCCGCATCGCCTGCCAGCCGCCTGGGTATTAGGGCTGAACTGCTCCCCGAACTGCCCGATGGCATCGAGGGACTGCACTTCCACTCGCTGTGTGAGTCGCAGGCGGAGGACTTGGTGGCTACCTTGGAGGTTGTGGAGCGCAAGTTCGGGCACCTGCTGGACAAAATAAAGTGGTTCAATATGGGCGGCGGTCATCTTATGACACGCGAAGGCTATAATGTTGACCTGCTGATTGATACGCTAAGGAGTTTTAGGGAGCGTCACCCCAATCTGAGGGTTATCCTCGAACCGGGCAGTGCCTTCACTTGGCGCACGGGTAAGTTGGTGGCTACGGTGGAGGATATTGTTGTGGGCGGTGGCGAGAATACTCTCGTTGCGAATGTATCCTTTGCGTGCCATATGCCCGACTGCTTGGAGATGCCCTACAAACCCGCCATTGTGGGCGCACACGACCCCGAGGAGGGCGAGAAGAGGTGGCGCGTGGGCGGCAATAGCTGCTTAGCGGGCGATTGGGTAGGTCATTGGGCTTTCGATAGGGAGCCGCAGGTGGGCGACAGACTCGTCTTTGAGGATATGATACACTATACGATGGTCAAGACGACAATGTTCAATGGTGTGTCGCACCCCTCGATTGCCATCTGCCATACCGATGGCAAGGTGGAGATTGTCCGTAAGTTTGGCTATGAAGATTACAAATTTAGAATGGGATAAGTTATGAAAATTGCGATTCCGACACGAGAGGGTAGGGTGGATGACCACTTCGGTCACTGCGACCACTACACCATCTATACTATTGAGGATAAAACCATTACATCAACCGAAACCTTAGCCTCGCCACAAGGCTGCGGCTGCAAGAGCAACATCGCCTCTACACTCGCCGAGATGGGTGTTGAGGTTATGCTTGCGGGTAATATGGGCGAGGGAGCCAAGAATAAACTCTCGGCAGCAGGTATCCGCGTAATTAGGGGTTGCCAGGGCGATATCGAGGTGCTCATCAAGACCTACCTTATGGGCTTTGTCTTCGACTCCGGCATCTCGTGCGACCACCACGACTGCCATTAGAGTTGTCAGTGCATAACGTTCTGCATACAGCCATTTGCTCCTGTGTGGAGTGATATTTTTTGAAAAGTTGTAGTATTGGATGGCACTTTGTCTTGTTTGGCTTGAAGACGAATTGTCGAATGGCACACTTTTGGAATATCGGACAAATAAACAATAATCCGATATGAAACAAAAAGAAAAAAGAGAGCTGACAGCAGAAAATGGTCGTCCAATAGCCGACAATCAGAACACACAAACGGCAGGCATTCGTGGTCCTGTAACGCTTCAAGACCCGTGGTTTACGGAGAAACTTGCCCACTTCGACCGCGAGGTAATCCCCGAACGTCGTATGCACGCCAAAGGCTCGGGAGCATACGGCACATTTACCGTAACGCACGACATTACAGCCTACACGCGAGCCTCTATTTTCTCTCAGGTGGGCAAAAAGACCGACTGCTTTGTCCGCTTTTCGACCGTGGCGGGCGAGAGGGGTGCAGCCGATGCCGAGAGGGATATTAGGGGCTTTGCGATGAAATTCTACACCGATACGGGCAATTGGGACCTTGTGGGTAACAATACCCCCGTATTCTTTTTGCGTGACCCTCTGAAATTTCCCGATCTCAACCACGCCATAAAGCGTGACCCACGGACGGGTATGCGCTCGGCGAACAGCAATTGGGATTTTTGGACACTGCTGCCCGAGGCTCTGCATCAGGTAACAATCACAATGTCGCCACGCGGTATTCCCGCCTCGTTTCGCCATATGCACGGCTTTGGCAGCCACACATATAGTTTCATAAATGCTGACAACCGCCGCACTTGGGTTAAATTCCACTTGCGCACCTTGCAGGGCATAAAGAATATGACCGACAAGGAGGCAGAGGCGGTGATTGCCAAAGACCGAGAGTCGCACCAGCGTGACCTTTTCGAGGCTATTGAGCGTGGTGATTACCCTCGTTGGCTGATGCAGGTTCAATTAATGAGCGAGGAACAAGCGAAGGAGTATCACATCAATCCCTTTGACCTTACGAAGGTGTGGTATCACGGTGATTTCCCGCTGCACGATGTGGGTATCTTGGAACTCAACCGCAACCCCGAGAACTTCTTTGCCGAGACCGAGCAGGCGGCTTTCAATCCTATGAATATCATTGACGGCATAGGTTTTTCGCCCGACAAGATGTTGCAAGGCAGGCTTTTCTCCTATGGCGACGCGCAACGCTACCGCTTGGGCGTAAATCACCATCTGATACCCGTAAACAAGCCTCGTTGCCCCTATCACGCCTACCACCGTGACGGTCAGATGCGTACGGACGACAATGCGGGGCGCACCATCTCCTACGAGCCTAATAGTTACGGCGAGTGGAAGGACTCCCCACACCTCAAAGAGCCGCCATTGCAGACGTGTGGCGAGGTCTACAATTACGACGAGCGCGAACTCGATAGCGACTACTTTACTCAACCGGGCAAGTTGTGGCGGTTGATGACGGCAGAGGACCAAAAGGCTACTTGCGAGAATACCGCCCGAGCAATGGGCGATGCGGAACTATTTATAAAACAGCGACATATCCGCAACTGCCACCGTGCCGACACCTCCTATGGCGAGGGTGTGGCAAAGGCTCTGGGACTCTCGCTTGCCGAAGCCCTCACCGCAGAGGACCCCGCCCATCCCAAGTGGGATTGGAGGTAGGAGAGTGACAACAATGGATTGCCAATTGTGGCGGTCCATTGTTGTTTTATGACAAAATGCGACAGAGGGTAGTGCCGAGATTGTAGGTGTGGTGGAGAGTGGAGAGTTGGCTTGTGGTGTAGAATGGTGCAAAGACTATCTCGGAGGCGAGGTCGGCAGTGAGCCAATTGCGGAGTTGGGAGTTGGAAAACGAGGGGCGGGAGGTGTTCCTGAATGCCACAAACAGCACTCTTCCCTCGCAGTGGGCGGCTTGCAGATGAGCGGGAATTTTGCGATAGAGCGAGCGCCCCAGAGTGACCACTACCGAGCACCCCTCGGCAAGCAGAATGTCCAGCACAGCGCGTTCTATGGGCGAGTGGAAGCCACTCACAACAATTTTGTCGGTTTTGGCGATTTGGTGCGCCCAACGTGTGGCAAGGTCGAGGGCTTCGGGTGGCGGGGTGCGCGAAGCAAAGAATGCCACCAATCGTCTATCAAGCAAGTCCTTATTTCCGGATAGGTCCATAAAAAAGCGCAGGTAGTTGTACACTTATCCTACGCCCAAGGTCTTGGCTACCTACCAACAAGGATAAGCAACAAGCTACCCACGCTGGATGATATATACAAACATACACCACGCCAAAAAGCGCAGTGCTTATGATATAACATCACAGGCGGATGCTTTGTTGCGTCTTCCCGTTGGTTCAAAATTGCCAAGTTTTGAGCGTGGAAGTGCGTCAATAAAACATTAACTCGTATGTACAGCCTAATGGCAAATGCCATAAGCCATTACAAAGATATAGAAAATTTCTGAGAAAGCGTGAATGTGTGAAAAACTCTTATGTTGGAATTTGCTATCTTTGCACTATATCGCCAGATTTAGGGTGCAATCACAGTGGGCAACCCCTGTCGCGTTGTGCGCCCAATAACTGACGAGGACAAACTGAAATCGTGGGATAGAGAGTAGGTGCGCAATCAAAAAGAGAGAAAAAGCCGAAACTTTTTCTCTCCTTATCTCTTTGCCGCTATCGCTCTGCTATCAGAAACTCTTTCGGTAGATGTAGGTCAGGTAATCGTTGGAGT
>CALDPX010000014.1 GCA_937911745.1 uncultured Alistipes sp.
CTGCCGCTAGCGTTCATCCTGAGCCAGGATCAAACTCTCCATTGTAAAAAAAGTTTTGTTAAAATCTTGGCTTGTTTCTCAAAGGCATTGAATTCAAAAACCTTGAATATTTTTGAACGTATTTAGCTGCTTCATTACTTCAAAGAACAAATTGTTCGCGATATTGTCGCTACGACTTCGCGCCGCTAACTTTCAAAGCGGACTGCAAAGGTAAGGACTTTTTTTTAACTTCCAAATTTTTTTTCGAAAAAATCTCAAAAAATTTTTCAGTCGCAATCTATCTTAGAACTCGTGTGCTTTCGTTATTTTTGGAAAGCGGATGCAAAGGTAGCGACTTTTTTCAAACCTGCAAGCGTTCTGCAAAAAATTTTTCGAGGTATTTTTTAAGATTTTTTATAAACTCCTCATTTTGCGCATTTTATATATCTTGGTATTTTTCACATTTAACATTGGCTTAACATTGCCTTGCAAGTCACATGCTGACACAAACGTTGCATAGTAGATAATATATATAGGTATAGGGGAAACGGTCATTATCACAAACACAAAAATAATGGAGCCGAGCATCAGTTACTCGGCTCCATTATGGTGTTTTATCTGCAAAAAACTTTTAGAAGAAGTAGCGAACTGCAAGAGTTGTACTCGTCGAAAGCACGAAATTCACATATGCATTATCGAAGAGACTGCCAAAATTGAGAGAGCAGAAGTTGGCCGTAACACCCCATCTATCGTTGATTGAATAGTTGAAAGAGGCGAGTTGGAGTTCCAATCCAAAATTGAAAGTGGAATCCGCATACTCATAGTCGCGCACACGGAAGTCCATAGCCAAACCGGGAGTATAACTAATTCCGTTGCTCACGGGCATCCAATAGCGTCCCACAGCCACCAAACCATAGTCATTAAATGCATTGTTGAAATCCAAACCAAGAGTTCCCTCGACAGAGATGTTATCTGCTACGAAGTAACCAAAACTTGGACGAATATAGAGGTTGTGTGTATTGGAGGTTGCGGAAAGATTGAGTGAGCCGCCCACCCACATTTGCTGTGCAAAAGCACCTGTTGTCATTGCCAATGCGGCAAGAATCATACAAAGTTTTTTCATATCTGTAACTGTTTATTATGGGTTAATAAATATCTTCTTAGTACAAATGTATAAAAATTTTTTGAAATAATTCACTAAATTTGTGACAATTTTATAACTTTTTCACACAAAAAGCCACTTGCGAACACTCATGATAGAGAAACAAACAGCGCGCTCGAAAGGCAGCAAGCGCATATTACTTTTAGCGCTGTTTTGCATATCGAGTAATCTATTTGCCCAAAACGGATTTGTAGAATTGGGCTTGCGAGGTGGAGGCAACGCCACCTTCGGATCGTTCACGACCATGTCTTTGGTTGTGCAACACCATTTCACGCCTTCGGCACCATACGCGACGAATACTCCGCCCCGGCATACTTGTGCATCCGACTTGGCTCTGAGGATATGGAGTATGAGTGGAGGAAGATGAGAAACGAAAATGAGAAATTGAAAGATTCTTACCTCTCGCTACGCAAAATTCACTTCTTTGCCGTATCTTTGTAACCGCTTTTGCTACTCAGAACGCAAGCAAACCTTAAATGAAAGAGAACAGACCTATAACACTTGCCGAGATTAAGGCTCCTCTGGCGGAGGAGATGGCAGCTTACGAGCATTTCCTCAGAGAGGCTCTCCACTCCGAGAGTCGTTATTTCGACGACATCCTGAAATATATCTTCGACAACCGCGGCAAGGGTGTGCGCCCTACGTTGGTGATGTTGTGGGCTAAAATGCTCTCGGGCGGCAAACCTTTCGACAAGAGGGTGCTGCTCTCGGCATCGCTCATCGAACTCATCCACACCGCCTCGCTCGTGCACGATGACGTGATTGACCGCGCCAATCTACGCCACGGAAAGGCTTCGGTGAATGAACAATATGGCGGCAGGAACGCTATTCTCACGGGCGACTTCATCCTCTCACGCATCTTCGAATTGGGTATGGAGAGTATGGAGTTCGACATCCTGACCTACGTTTCCCACTCCATCAAGTGGCTCTGCGAGGGCGAGGTTATTCAAGACGAGCAGACCAAAACGCTCGGAATGACTCACGAACGCTACTACGAGATAATAGACAAAAAGACCGCATCGCTGCTGGCAATCAGTTGTGGTGTGGGTGCTCTTGCTGCCAAAGCCAAAGCCGCCGAAGTGGATGCAGCCTACGAGTTTGGTCGCAATATAGGTATGGCATTCCAGATTAAGGACGACATCCTCGACTACGCTGCTGCCGACCAGACGGGTAAGCCCACTTGTGCCGACCTCAGGGAGCACAAAATCACACTCCCGCTCTTGGAGGCTCTCTCGCAGATGGATGCCGAGGAGGAGCAACATACCCGCCAGGCAGTCGGTAAGGGCGATGATGAGGCTATTGCACTCATTCAGCAGAAGATAGAGAAATATGGTGGCATAGAGCGTGCCGAAAGGATTATGGCAGAGTATATCGCCTCTGCCAAGGAGGCACTCTCCCTCTACCCCGCTTCGGAGTATCGCACCGCCTTGGAGGCTATGTGCGACTTCTTGGCTCAGAGGAAGAAGTAGTGGTACGCCACGACAAAGCAAGCCGCCCCAACCGACAATGGTTTGGGCGGCTTTATCATTTCGGCGCATCACAACACCCTATTCGGGAGTTACATCGCCGGGGTTGTAGATGGGCATATCCGGCATAAGCGACTCTATGCGTCCTGTCCAATCTATATTAAACTCCCTTCCACTCTCAGTCACTGCATGGATGGAGATTTGGTAATCACTACCCACGTGTTTCACTTCAAAGGTTGCCTCCTTATATAAATCAGGTATTAGTTGTTCTTGTTCAATATAATAGAAATGTGAATTGCTATCGAGGGTATAATTATCTGTTCCATTGAGAGTGTATATTCCCTCGGGAATGATGTATTTCGCACCTCCACAATTGAAAAGGAAGCAATGTGACTCATCTACGCCATAACTTCTGGTATAATGGATATAGACTTCAAAATCATGATAGGGTGTTCCACCGTAGCCATATACCTCATATGAAGCCTCGGGACCGGGAGTTTCATCGCCGGGATTGTAGATGGGGTAATCAGACAAACCTGCCTCTATGCGTCCTGTCCAATCAACATCGAACACATCGCCATTCTCCCCCACTGCGTGGGCGACAATATGATATTCGTTGCCGATATGCTCTACAACCATAGATGCCTCCACAAAAACGGACACCACCGGTCTCTCCGTATCTGAGTAGTAAATAAACATAGAATTACCATTCTCAATGTATTTAGACTCTCCATTGAGCAAATACTCTCCCTCGGGAATGATATATTTCTCATCTCCACACTCCAAAGTAAAAATAACCTCTTTGTAAACGTCTATCTGGAATATCACTTGCAGTGGCACCGCTCCCCCACCGTAGCCATAGACACGTTCGAAGGGCATAAGCTCGGGAATTTCATCGCCGGGGTGATAGATAGGGAAAACGGATTGACTGGTATCTGCTCGCCCTGTCCAATCTACCTTATAAACACAACCCTCCGAATCCTCTGCATCAAGCACCATTCTATACTCATTGCCCACATATTCTACAACGAGGGTGGCTTTCACGATATCTGCTATGTGGTCTCCACCAAAACTCATCACACAAACGCGGTCTTGAATTATGGTCTCTGCATCCAAGTCATATCGTCCTTCGGGCAACAAACCATTGGTATCGTCATCCGTATCAACAGATATTAACAACCGTCGCAACTCTGTGCCATCGGAGAAACAGAAATACACATCATAGTCAGTCTCCCAAAAATTAACTATTACTCCATAATCGAGAGCAAACCTCATTCCTGTTTCGGATTCGGGAGTTTCCTCACCGGGGTTGTAGAAAGGATATTTGTCACCCCTTTCTATCTGTCCCGTCCACTCATACGCAAAGACTTCGCCATCTTCGTAGCCCTCGGCTGTGGCAACAAACTGATACTCATTACCAATATGTTTCACTTCGAGCGAGGCTTTCTTAAAGTCTTTTACATAGCGACCAATATCATTGATATAGATAAATCCCGACTGACCATTTGTCACCTCATCCCCATCATCGCCATAGAGATATGTACCCTCGGGGATAACTCGCGAGCCTTCGATGCCACGAACATTAAACCTTACCTCCACAAACTCTTCACCCTCCACTTGAAAGTAAATGTCAAAGTGTGTTGCAAAAGTCTTTCCGTAATAGCCATACACGCCTACAACGGTTGAAAGTTCCGGCTCGGTGACGGGCTCCTCGCCGACAAAAATCTCTTCTAACTCCATTGTCTGTGTGCCGTCTTTGGATATTGCCACTACCCATATACATTTGGAGTCATTCCAGGGCATTGTATACTCCACCACTATCGACTCTTCGGTGAACCTCGTACCATTCTCCACGACATAGTTCATTCCGTCGATTGCATCGCCAATGTACCAATAGCCCTCAACAGCATTCTGGGTTGTGATGGTGAAACTAACAACGTTCGCAGGCTTGCCCTCCACCTCGTTCTTTACAATCGTCACCTCGGGCTGTATGGATGGTAAAGGCTCTTCATCGTGCCTCTGACAACTTGCCGCCGCACCAACCATTACCATCGCCAGCAGGGCGTAAAATAGACTCTTTGCTTTCATAACTCATGCTTGTTTATTACTCTTTTTCTATATTGTAATTATTTCAAATTGATTATAATTCAAAATTAATAATTATTTTTGAGAATACAAATCAGTGTGGTCGAAAAAATGCTCTTGCGTGGCGTTTTTTTGCAACACGACAGACAAGAATGGGCGTAGAATTGGGAGAAATGAGAGAAATGAGAGAGGAGAACCACACAACCCTCCCCTAAGTTAGGGGAGGGTCCGCGAAGCGGGGGAGAGGTCTGTACCCTTGTTACCCTTGTTACCCTTGTTACCCTTGTAACCCTTGTTACCCCTGTAATCCCTGTAACCCTTGCAACCCCTACAATAAAATCGAGTTGCCCACCAACCTCAGACGATTCTCCCCCATACATCCTCGCCTTTTCGAGCGGTTTGGGATAATTATTTTTATTGGGGCGCGAGATTTGCAGAAAAATTACTATATTTGCAATTACTATGCGAAGACTTTACATCATAGCGGGCTGCAATGGGGCGGGAAAAACCACTGCCTCCTATACGATGTTGCCCGAAATGCTCGATTGTCGCGAATTTGTCAATGCTGACGAAATCGCCAAAGGTCTTTCGCCATTCAACCAGGAACGTATGGCTATCGAGGCAGGTCGCATAATGCTTCAACGTATGGAGGACCTGCTCAGCCAAGACGAGGATTTCGCCTTCGAAACCACCCTCGCATCGCGCTCCTACACACAATTTATCGAGAAGGCTCACGCCAAAAACTACTTTGTCACGCTGCTATTTTTTTGGCTTCCCTCGCCCGAACTTGCCATTGAGAGGGTTGCTACGCGCGTTGCCGAGGGTGGACACAACATTCCCGAAGATGTCATACGCCGCCGCTATGACAGCGGTATCCGCAATTTCAAGGCACTCTATATGCCCAACTGCGACTTCTGGACCATCTACGACAACAGCGGCACCGATGGTGTAAAGCAGATTGCTTGGGGACAAGGCACCCTCATAAGGGAGATTTTGGAGCCTGAGTCGTATAAAAAAATTATGGAACTATGAGCGAAGTGGATTTAACACAATTACAGGAGAAGATAGATAATGGTGTGCGCCTTGCGCAACGCCGTCTTATTGAGCGTACCATTAAAGAAAATGGCGACTTGGTGGTGGAGCAGGATGGCGAAATCATCCACATCGGAGCCGAACAACTCGAAGAGTTGTGCGTGGAAAGTTAATACACTCCTCCACTACACCGATAACATACATATAATATAAGGTGCACCCATAACGGTGCACCTTTTGTGTTGAATGTCCCCACCGACTTAGTGGATGGGTATGGTTGTCGTCTTATCCCATATCTCTCATATCTCCCATAAGCCTAATATGCCTTAGGACTATTGACGTTAGACGTTAGATAAAAAAACGCATAGAACGCGATGGATGCAAGGCTTACGAGAAAGCGGAGTCCGCAGTTTGCTTAACGCAAATGAGGAACTCCGCTTATCGAAGTATAACGCCGCAGACGCGCGTTATATGTGTTTTTTCAAAAAATGCAGATAAGCGAGCGAGTTATAGGCGCACAAGAAAATCTCCCCCGCAGTTTGCTTGACGCAAATGAGGGGGAGATTTATCGCAGTGCAACGCCAAAGACGCCGCTTAGATGCTTTTTTTATTTGGCATCCATAATAAGACGCAACTGATTACCATCAGCAAGGATGGCAGTAGCCATCGCTTTGACATCCTCCGAGGTGATATTCTTGATGATGTCCTCATATCCGGTGGTGTAGTCCACGCCATAGATTTCGCGACTTGTCATCCAGTTCATCCAACTACCGTTTTGTTTGAGGGCATCAGCACGCTCTTTGAGCATATACTCTTTGATTTTGCTCATCTCCTCCTCGGTAGCACCCTCGGTAGCGAGTTTCTCAATCTCGGGAATGAGTGCACCACGAGCTTGGTCGGAGAGGTCGCGCTGGGTGTCAAAACCAATGATAAGGAGGTAGTCGGGCTCGGAAGGCATACCGCTCAACTGACCCGAGCAAGATACACCATAGGTTGCGCCCATCTCCTCACGGATGCTCTTGGTGTAGCGAATGTCGAGCAACTGGTCGAGAACCGAAAGGGTGAGTTTATTCTTCAAATTAACCTCCATATCGCCACTCAGAACATAATAGATGCTTGTTTTGGGCATCTCCATAGCCATTTCGAAGCGATGCTCTCTGTCGCCCGACTGGTAGCCGATAGCGTTCTCGGGGTTGTAGGCGAGAGCACCTTTGGTCTTAGGCAGCGAGCCGAGATATTTCTCCACGAGGGGTTTGAGTTCCTCTTCCGAGATGTTACCAACAAAGAAGAAGGTCATATCATCGGGATTCGAGAAGAGAGTCTTGTAAACCCTCTGATACTGCTCGAAGTTCAGAGCCTGGATATCTGCCACACCCCAAGCCTTCACGCGATTGGGCTTGTCGTACAGGTGTGCAAAGAGTTCGCGTTGGAGTGCGTAGTTGGGGTCGGACTCAATGTTGGCATAAGCCTGTACGAGTTGCTCTTTCACGAGATTGAAAGCATCCTCATCGAAGCGGGGCGAAGTGCCATAGAGGTAGACAAGTTGCAACATAGTCTCCACATCTTTGGGCGAGCAGTTGCCGCTCAATCCGTGGGTGGAAGTGGAAAGGAAGGGACCTACGCCCACAGCCTTACCTGCGAGTTGTTTCTGCAAGTCGGTCATCGAGAACTCGCCAACGCCCTGATAGGAGAGGAATGTGGTGAGTTGTCCTGCCATAGCCATATCCTCGTCTGCAAGAACGGAGTTACCACCCATAGCGATAGCGTTCATCATAAGACCATCTGCATTGAAGTCGGTGGGTTTAACAACCACCTTAACACCGTTTTTCAAAGTCCAAGTGGTGTGACCGAAGGCGTCTGTGCCAACAGTTTTAACCTTCGAGCCTTTGAGTTTGGTACCCTCGGGGATGAGAGGTTTCTTCTCGCCCTCCTCTTCATAGGGTTTCAGTTCGGCAGCATTTACGGCAGCAATCACAGCCTCTACCTCCTGAGTGGTAGGCACTGCCAAGCCCTCTTTCTCGGGCTGGCTGATAAGCACAACGTGGTTGGTGGGCATAAAACGCTCCTGCATAGCCACAGCGTTTACGGTATTGAGGTCCATACCTGCGATGAGCATACTATCAATCTGCCACTCCTCCTCGGCACCGTAGATAGGGGTATTCCTCTTGAAGTTCTCGGTGTAGCGACGTACAAACTCACCGTGACGGCGGTCGTTGCGGCGGTCGTAAGCCTGTTGGTTGCGGCGCATAATGTTGGTCTGAGCCCTCTCAAACTCCGACATTGTAAAACCATAGCGGCGCACCTTCTCGAACTCTGCATAGATAGCCTCGAAAGCCCTCAGAGCCTCACCCTCACGGGGTTGTGCGTAGAGTTCGATGAGGTCCATCGAGCGGGTTACGTTACCACCATAGTAACCTGCACCAATGAAGGGTGCACCGGGCTGCTGAGCCATATCCGACAGACGCTCATTGATAATGGTTGCGATGAACGAGTCTACAATCGAATAGAGTTCGTATGCCAAAGTGTTGTTGAGTTCGTTGGGCCAAGCCTCGCTACGAACGATGAATTCTACGCTACTCTCGGTAAGTTCGGGATCGGTAAAGATGCCGATTGCGGGTGTCTCGTTTGCAGGAATGGGAATGTACTCAATAGCCTCGGGATTCTCCACTGCGGGGATGTCGCTCATAGTAGCGATAACCTTCTGCTCCATCTCGTCAACGTCGAAGTCACCAACCACTACAATACACTGATTGGTGGTGTTGTACCAACGGTGATAGAAGTCGCGGAGTTCGTCATAGGTAAAGGTTTTGAGCCTCTCCTCGGTACCGATAATGTTGCGCTCTGCATACTTGGTGTTACCATAGAGGTAGGGTGCGCTCTTTTCGCGAATACGCCACGAAGCATCGTTGCGTGTGCGCAACTCCTCGATAATAACACCCCTCTCGTTGTCGATTTCCTCCTCTTCGAGCGAGATGTAGTATGCCCAATCGTGGAGAATCATCAGAACGTTATCCACAATCTCGGGGCTGTTCAGGGGCACACCCTCCATCATATACTGAGTCTGCTCCATTGCAGTCCAAGCATTGAGGTTGGCACCGAACTTAACACCGATGCTTTCGAGGTAGTTAATCATATCCTTACCTGGGAAGTTCTTGGTGCCATTGAAAGCCATATGCTCCAAGAAGTGTGCAAGACCAATCTGCAAATCCTCCTCCTGGATAGCACCTACGCGGTCGTAGATGTAGAAGTTTGCCTGATTTTCGGGCTTGTCGTTGTGACGGATGTAGTAGGTTAGTCCGTTGGGGAGTACGCCTTTGCGGAGTTCTGCATCCTCGGGCAGAGGAGCGAACATAGGGTTCTCCTGTGCCAGCGCACTTGTCAGCGACAGTACTGCGAAGGCAACTAAGGTAAACAATCTTTTAATCATAATTTGTTGTGTGTTTGTTATTTGGTTATAGTTTATCTCTTGCTTTTGGGGCTTCTGCTCGTACCTACACTCCATCAATTGTTTCCTGCCGCACGCACATACGCGCCCAAATTCTTTGCAATATAACGATATTTTCGGGAAAAATTACATACAGAACAAAAAAAATTCCTCTTCGGCCAAAAAATAGACGAGGCTCAATGGTATCTATTCGGAGTGGTTGATGAACAAACAATAAGGTACGTTTTCAACAAAAACGCACCTTATTGTTTTAGTTTGCCAAGTAGGGTATAGAAAATGGTTTATTGTTCGCCTTGGGTTGCAGGGGGCGCACCAAGAACCTCTCTCCCACTCCCTGGGAGGAGAGTTGGGTGTTCAGTTCCGAGAGTTTGTTATTCAGAAGGTGGCTAAGGCGTTTCTCATCTTCGAGTTGCTCCCTAAGGCGTGCCACCTTAACCTCCGACTGCGAGATGTTGGCATAAATCTTCACGAACTCCTTTTTGTGCTCGCCCGCAAGGGAAGCCAAAGTCACTCCCTCGGGATGGAGCACAAACATTGTGTAGAGCGCAGCACTCCACGGGCGCAGTTTGAGGATCTTGCCCTCTATCCTCACCTTGCCCTTTTTGTCTGCCACTACCATCCCCTCCAAGTAGCCACAACTACGCTCAAAGCAGAGCCTACCCTCAGAGTCCAAACGCGCCCTTAGGTAGATGTCGTTTTTGACACTCCTTGTACCCCACTGCAATTGATGGGCAGCAGGGAGCGTTCCACACAGCAGACCGCCATAGACCTCCTTGTCGAAGGAGTGTTTGCGACGGCAAGTGATGGTGCAGCCCTCCCTCTCGGCACACTGCGCACAAGGGTTCTCCCTACTCCACACCTCGCCGAGTCTTTCGTTGCTAATAAAGCCCTCTTGGAGCCACTCTGCCGCACTCCTCAACGCCCCAATCAACTCTTCATTGATGATTTGGAACTTAGCAATATATCCCCCCTCGTCGAAGTCGGCATATCGCTCAATCAATTCGGCTGTGGCACTACTCAGCTGTATGGTAAAATTCTCTTGGTTCATACTCTTTCGTTACAACTCTTTGTCAATGTTTGCATCCCCGAGTCCGCGCGAGATTTGACGGCGCATCAGCACAATAGAACGCGCCCTACCCCACTGTATCGTAAGACCATAGAAGAGTCCCAGCACCAATGTCGCACACCACTTAAAGACCTCTGCTACAATTCGCCTACGGAACTCCTTGCGCCCCAAAGAGAGGGTGCGGATACGCTCGCTCTGACCTATGCGGTAGCAGACCGCCTTGAAGTACTCCTTCGTAAGGCGGCTCTCGTCTATGACGTGCAAAATCTCCGCCCCGGGCAGGTAATACACATCCTCGCCCGAGGTGTAGTAGCGCATATATAGTTCTTTCTCTTCGCCACCGAGCAGTCGGCTACCCTTACGTCCGAGATTGGTATCGAACTTGCCGTAGTAGTTGACAGCCGTACGCCTTAGGCACATATTACCGCCGCCAAAGTACTTGCCATCGGGGAACACCTTTATCTCTTCGCCCAAATCGAGCGTTCCCGCAATTGGTCGTTCGGTAATCTTCGAGAGCCACTTGGGACGCTTTGTGGGATAGTGAGGCGTAATCTTGCCTCCCGCAGCCACCGCATAGGGCGAAGTGTCGAGGAAGTCGAAGTAGGTCCTCAGCAGGTCGGGGCAGGCTATCTCATCGTCGTCAATAATGGCAATATACTCCCCCTTCGACTCGTCAATACCCCTATTGCGAGCGAAGGATAAGCCTTGCTGCGGTTCGTCCACCAATTTGATGTCGATTTCGGGGTGAGAGGCAATAAACTCCTCCACCACTTCGCGGGTGTTGTCGGTGGAGTTGTTATTGACCACCACCGCATCCCACAACTCCCTGTCGAGCGTCTGTTCGGCAAGGCTTTGGAGTGTGCGTGGCAGTTTCTTGGCACCGTTATAGGTAGCAATAACGAGCGAAATAGTATTCATAGCGGTGAAGTATTAAGGTCGTAGGGTGTAAGTATGGGGAGAGTACCGCTCTATTTGCGGAACAAACCCTCAATATCCTCCCACACGCAGTCGTTGTTCTCGGCAGGCTCAACGCCCAGAATATGGGCAATGATGAGGTGGTCGTTCAGGTTTTGGAAGGTCTTGTCGTGAACATAACCACTCTTAAAGGCAGGACCGCACGCGAAGAACGCCATCTGCATATCGGGGTGGAAGGGGTCGTAGCCGTGCGAGGATGCTTTGGGTTTTGGTCTGCCCTTGTCCGCCTCCTTGTTGTACACCACTTTCCAGCCCGTATCGGCAAGCAACACAATAGGATAGATGCGGTCAGTATAGGTACCGTAGTGGTACTCCTCGGGCATATCCTCACGCATCCACACGCGGTAGTGCCCCTCCTCTTCGTGTGCTTTGAGGGTGTTGTAAACCGACTCCAACTTGCCCGCAACGGGTTCGATAGTCAGAGGGTTGGAGTTGTAGTAGTATTTAGCCTCGCCGGGAATCAAGTCGTAGATGTTGTAGTACTTCTCGGGGTCGAGTTCGGTCATTCCGTGGTCGGCAGTGAAGATGAAATTAATCTTGTCATAGACGGGCGACTTACGCACCTCGCTCATAAAATATGCCAACACATTGTCGATATCCTCCACAACGGCTTTTGTTTCATCCGAGGTGGGGCTGTAACTATGCTCCACAGCATCGGGTTCATCGAAATACCACATAGTAAGGTTGGGAATCTCCTCCACATTGGGGTTGCATAGAGCATCCAAAACGTAGTCGGCAAGTTCCTTGCGCGTGCGACTGCTGTCGTAGATGAGATATTTGGTGGGGAAATGGTTGTTGATGGGAGCCTCCACACCAACCCAAGTGTAGACGTGCGCCGTAAGTCCCTGACGCTCCACAGTATTCCAAATAGGCTCGCCCTTGTAGAAATCGGGATTTACTCGTGCCTCGTTGTCGCCAATGGAGTATGACAAACCCAAACTCTTATCATAAAAACTATTGTTCACAATGCCGTGGTGGTCGGGATGGAGTCCCGTAGCCATTGAGTAGTGATTGGGGAAGGTGTTGCTGGGGAAGCAGGGTGCAACCTTCGAGAAGACACCCACCGAGGCGATAGAGTCGAGGGTTGGAGTGTCGTAGAGATCACTCAGGTCGTGGCGATAAGCATCCATCGAAAGAATGACCACATATTTTTCTTCGCTTGCCTTTGTGTTGTTTTGACTGTTGCACGCCACAAAAACGGTTGCAACCAGGGCGATAATACCCCAAAGATGTAATTTCTTCATATAAACTCTCTATTGTTAATTGTTCGACACATAAATGTTCTCTTCACAAAAGTACAAAATTATTTATATATTTGTAGCAACGAAAAGCAGAAAAGCTGTAATTATCCATTAAGAATATGACACTTATTAAATCAATTTCCGGTATCAGAGGTACCATTGGTGGTGTGGTTGGCGACAACCTCACACCTCTCGATGTTGTAAAATTCGTAACCGCCTATGTTCGTTTCTTGGGCGAGCAGACTCCCGACAAACGCTTGAAGGTGGTAGTGGGTAGGGACGCTCGTCTTTCGGGCGAGATGGTCGAAAATATAGTCATCGGCACCCTGCTGGGTTGTGGCGTAGATGTTATCTCCATAGGATTGTGTACCACCCCGGGTACGGAGTTGGCTGTGACCTCGCGTGGGGCAGACGGCGGTATTATCCTCACCGCCTCGCACAACCCCAAGCAGTGGAATGCCCTCAAACTGCTTGCCTCCTCGGGCGAGTTCCTCACCGATGAGGAGGGCAAGAAGGTGCTCGGCTGGGCTGAGGACACCTCGTGGCACTATCCCGAGATTGACCGCATAGGTCACATCATCGAGCGCACATCCTTCGACCAAGAGCACATCCAGAGCGTTCTCGCACTCCCCGATGTGGATGTGGAGGCTGTCAGGGCACGCCGCTTCAAGGTGGTCGTTGATGCTGTTAATTCGGTTGGTGGCACAGTCATCCCCGCACTCTTGGAACAACTTGGTGCAGAGGTTATTAGGCTCAACTGCGAGCCTACGGGCAACTTCGCGCACAACCCCGAGCCTATTCCCGAGAACCTTACGGAGATTTGCAGCGTTGTGGTGCGCGAGAAGGCAGACCTCGGCATTGTCGTAGATCCCGATGTGGACCGCCTTGCGCTCGTGTGCGAGGATGGCGAGATGTTTGGCGAAGAGTACACCCTTGTGGCTTGTGCCGACTATATCCTCTCTCGTAGGGGTGGCGGCAACACAGTGTCGAACCTCTCCTCCACACGCGCACTGAGGGAGGTTACCGCACGCTATGGTGGCTCCTACGAGGCTTCGGCAGTGGGCGAAGTGAATGTGGTGGCTAAGATGAA
Organism: uncultured Alistipes sp.; assembly: GCA_937911745.1. GTDB lineage: Bacteria > Bacteroidota > Bacteroidia > Bacteroidales > Rikenellaceae > Tidjanibacter. The sequence goes on from CALDPX010000014.1 coordinate 13,542, forward strand.
GGCTACGGGTGCGGTGATTGGTGGTGAGGGCAACGGTGGTGTCATCTTCCCCGACCTCCACTATGGCAGAGATGCGCTTGTGGGCGTGGCACTCTTCCTCTCGCTCTTGGCGCAGAAGGGCTGCCGCGTGAGTGAGCTGAAAGCCACCTACCCCCAATACCACATCTCGAAGAACAAGATACAACTCACCCCCGACATTGATGTCGATAGGGTGCTGGCAATTATGCTCAACCGCTATACGGACTACAACGTGACCGACATAGACGGTGTGAAGATTGACTTCCCCTCAGAGTGGGTTCACCTGCGTAAGAGCAACACCGAGCCTATCATCCGCATCTACTCCGAGAGTCGCGATGAGGACTCCGCCGAGCGCCTTGCAAGGGGTATCATCACAGAAATTTCCGAAATCGTCAAAAACCGCATATAGCAGGTAAATTTTGCACCTCATTTCAATAGACAAGTTACTCATTTGCGTTGAGCAAACTGAGTACACGTGGGGCTATGGGCGTTTTTTGTTTTTTCAAAAAGTCAATGAGTATGAAGAGGTGGTTAATTATAATATTCGTTCCCATTTTGGTGGCGTGCGGGGGTGCGAGTCCTACCGACAAAGTGCTCTCTGGGGTAAGGGAGAGGGACCAACAAGTACGCAGGCAGATGATGGCACTCACAAAGGCTGTAACAACCGAGGGTAGAGAGGACCTTGTAGACTCTCTCATCCTCACTGCCGAGTGCTTAGAGCGCATAGATGCGGAGAATATAGCCATTGTGGATAGCCTGCTGCAAGACGGTTTACCGAAGGGCTTATCGAAGGTGTCCTACTCCACAATATGGCTCGTCATCGACCACGCGACCTTAGAAAAGCAGGAACAACACCTTCCACTGGTCGAACAGATGGCAGCAGAGGAGCTAATCTGTGCAAGCGACTACGCAACGCTGTGCGACCGCGTTGCAATGCAACACAATCGCCCGCAACGATATGGTACCCAGAGTGTTCAGTTCGGAACACCCACAACCCTGCAACTCCACATATTTCCTGTCGAAGACCCCGAGCACTTGGACTCCCTAAGGGCAACTGTCGGCTTGTCGCCCATTGCCGAATACCTCGAACAACTGACCGCAGCGGTGGGCATTGAGGCAAAGTTTATCCCATCTATGACGGTGGAAGATATCAATCGCCTGAGGTATGATGCACAATAGGCTAAGTAATACTTAACGTGAGTTTCGAGCGAGGTGACGAGTTTAAGTCCAACGAGTGGAAAACCGATGCTAACGACTATCTGACCTACATCTACCGAGAGACTTTCTGATGGCGGGACGAAAGCAGCAAAGAGATAATCAGAGAAAAAGTTTCGGCTTTTTCTCTCTTTGTTTTTGAATTATGCTTAACTTTGTGAAACAAATGGAGATACTATGGGGCTATTAGATATATTTAGACGGCGTAAAGAGGCTAAAAATGGCAACATTAAGCCTCAACAACATACTGCCCAACAGCCGGCACAATATCAAAGAGCATTGCAATTCAATGCCGAGTTCGCCGAGTTGTTGGGTGGCGACTCATTTATTGCCCGTAGTGATTACAAGCATTTTATCTCGGCATACCAGGAGGAGTACAAGTTCTTCTGCTCCATTGTTGAGGCTAATATCTTGGAAGATTATGTTAGCAAAAACAATCTCGATATAGCACAGATTGAGGCTTTCATAAACCATTACAAGGAGATTCAAGACCTAACCCAAGAGTCGGCAACTATCAAGAAACATAACGACCAATTTGTTACTAAACACATAGAATCTGAAAAAGAGTATCTTGACAATATCCTCAAAGCGTGCGACTCTGCCATATTGCTCGACAATGAGCAGAGAGAGGTTGTATTGTCGGAGGAGGATAACACTCTCGTTATTGCTGGAGCAGGAGCTGGCAAAACTACAACGGTGGCTGCAAAGGTGCGATATTTGGTCGAAAAGCGAGGAGTGAAGCCCGAACAAATTTTGGTTATCTCTTTTACTAACAAGGCGGTTGAGGAGTTACGAGAGCGCATCAACCACAATCTAAAAATCCCAAGTGTTATTACTACATTTCACTCTATCGGCTACTCTATTCTTCGACAGGGCGAAGAGGAGCAACGCAAGATTGTGGATAACGGCTTTATGTATAATGTTATCAACGAGTACCTCAAAACGAAGGTATTGCGTAATCCTCAACTCGTTGATAAACTTATTTTGTTCTTTGGTTCCTATTTCTCAGCTCCATACGAGGGTGAGGACTTGGGAGAATACTTCCAATTTGTTGCCGATGCCGATTATTCGACCCTCAAAAGCGATTTGCAAGATTATGTACAGCAGGTTGTTGATAGGCGTACCCGTCGCACTCAAACCCTCAATAACGAGGTATTGCGTTCGATGGAGGAGGTGCAGATTGCAAACTTTCTCTACCTTAATCAAATCGAGTATGAATACGAGCCGATGTATCAGTACCGCATTTTGAGCGCGAACAAACCATATACGCCTGACTTCCGTATAGTGCAAGGCGACAAGGTTACATATATTGAGCACTTTGGCATTACAGAAGATGGTCGCAGTAGCCGTTACACCCAAGAACAACTCAACAAATACAAATCCGTCATCAATGATAAGGTATCCTTGCACCGCAAGCACAAAACAGATCTTATCTACACATTCTCGCAATACAGAGATGGTAGGGAGATGCTTGAGCACCTTCGAGAGATGCTTTTGGCTCACGGTTGCGAACTCAAAGAAAGACCTACGGCGGAGGTGTATAAGCGACTTGTTGATACCGAAGAAAACAAATACATTACTCGCCTCACACAGTTGATATGTACCTTTATCGGCAACTTCAAGACACAAGGTTTTAAGGGTGGAAAGTTTGCCGATTTTAGAAGCAATACGAAGAATG
>CALDPX010000015.1 GCA_937911745.1 uncultured Alistipes sp.
CCGTGAGATTCGCATCGGCAGACAGAATCCGCAGTATTATGAGGTTATCGAGGGCTTGCAACCCGGCGAAAAAGTTATAACTTCGTCGTATGATAACTTTGGCGAAAACGAGGTGCTTATCCTCAATAAATAATTTTGCATTTTGAATTCTAAATTTTGAATTTATTGTTATGTATATTCGTAATTTTCTAACCCTACTTCGCCGTTACACCACATCGTCGGTGCTAAACATTGTGGGTATGGCAGTGGCCTTTGCAGCGGTATATCTTATCGCCGTGCAGGTAAAGTTTGACCTATCGTACAACCGTGTCATCAAGAACTCGGAGCGCATCTATCGCTTGGAACACCCATCGTGGTCAGAAGAGGGTCGCTGGGAATGGTATTGGAATCGACGCATCCCTATGGAGATGTGTGCCGTATGCCCTGAAGTGGAGACTTCCGGTGCGATTGATGTAAAAGGTGGTTATGGCAATTCGCAATACCAAAATGAATACTCCGCAAAGCGCAACTCTACGATTGATAATTTCAACATCAGCGTCTGTGGCACAGAACTTAATGGTTTGGCAGTATTCCCCTTCGAGTTTATAGGAGGAGGTATCGACGAGGAGTTCAAGGCTAACTATGGTATGATTATCTCGGAGAGTGTAGCCAAGCGTTGTAACCTGAAAGTTGGCGACAGAATTAACTATGGTCGTGGTGCTGTAAATCAGGCACAGCGCATCATCTCGGGTATTTACAAGGATTTTCCACAGCCCTCAACAATGGCATATAGCGAAGGTTATGTGATTATGTCCGAATATGGTCCAGAAGACGAGCATAACTGGGGTATTTCCTACTATGTGTTACTTCGTGAGGGTGCTTCTCGCGAGGAGGCAGAGCAGCGAATGCTTGACTATGTTATAAACGACTGCGAGAAACGTGGTTTTTCAGAGGAAGAGAAAAAAGAGCAACTTAAACTTATCACCCCTCGACTGACTCCAATTGCAGACCTATACTTCGCTGATGACACCGAGCCGGAGTGGTATCATGGCAGTCGCACAACAACCTATACGCTTATCGCTATTGCAGTGTTGATTCTCGTTATCTCGTTTATCAATTTTGTAAACTTCTTCTTTGCGTTGATACCGAGCCGAATCCGCGCGGTGAATAACTACAAGATTTTCGGTGCTCCAACTGCGAAATTACGCCTGAACTTCTTGTTCGAGACCATTGGCCTGATTCTCATATCATTATTTGGCGCAGCAGTTATTGTAGTGCTCTTTGGTGATACGCCACTCAAAGAGTATATCTCAACTTCGGTTGCGATCGACGATAATTGGTCGTTGGCAGGTGTAATGGCATTGTGTGTTGTACTGCTTGGAGTGGTGGTATCGCTCTATCCAGCGTGGTATATTACCAAGTTCTCACCGGCATTTGTAATTAAGGGTGACTTCTCGGCATCAAAGTCCGGTCGCATATTGCGATATACGCTTGTGGGCATACAATATACTATCTCCATTGCGCTGATTATTTGCTCACTCTTTATCTATCGTCAGCATCATTATATGCTAACCAAGGATATGGGCTTCGACAAAGAGAATCTATTGGTGGCCACATTGCCTTATGAGGCGGTAAATGGTCAGTGGACTCAAGTATTGGATTACACAAGGCGCGATGCACTCATCGACCGCTTGAAGCAGAACCCTCAAATCAAGGATATAGCAATGAGTCGTGGTCCGCTGACGCAGGGGGCTATGGCATGGACACGCGAGCTACCAGATGGTACAAGACAAGAGTTTCAGGTTCATGTAGTGTCGCATAACTTCTTGCAGGTAATGGGTATTGATATTATCGATGGTCGTGACTTTATGCCATCCGATGAACTTGCCGAAACTGGTGCGTTGATATTTAATGAAACAGCAGCAAAAGAGTTTGAGATAACCGCAGAGTCTGCTATTGATGGACATATAAGCGGAGCAAAAACACCGGTTGTTGGTATCAGCAAGGATTTCAACTTCAAGTCGGCACGCTACGAAGTCAGACCTTTTTCGTTCCTTATTTATGGTAAGTATGGTTTCGATTTGCCGCGTGTAGCCTATATCCGCACGGTGGCAGGCGCTGACATTGCCGAGGTAAGAAAATTCATTACCGAAACGGTGTTGGATATTTCGCCTAATAGCGACCCTGAGAAGGTTGATGTAAAATTCTTCGACAACGAGTTGGAGTTGGTTTATCAGCGCGAGGACAAACTCTCGACACTCGTTACCCTGTTCTCGTTCCTTTCGATTGTGATTTCGATTATCGGAGTGTTTGGCTTGGTACTCTTCGAGACGCAGTATCGCCGCCGCGAGATTGGTATTCGCCGCGTACACGGTGCATCGGTTGGCGAGATACTCAGCCTCTTCAACCGCAAGTACCTCTACATTGTGGCAATCTGCTCGGCAGTGGCTATCCCCGTAAGCTACTACATCATTGACCAATGGATGCAGCAGTATGTCTATCGTACACCGATGTCGTGGTGGGTATATGCCTTGGCGGTCGCCATTATCCTCGCTATCACGGTCGTAACGGTAACCCTGCGCTCGGTGAAGGCTGCCACGGAGAACCCGACCGAGTCGATTATGAGATAAACGAACAATTCAAGATTCGATACCATGTTCCGATTTTTTGATTTTCGCGCCTACTTTACCTTTTTAGGGCGCAACAAAGGCTACACGGCCATCAACTTTTTCGGCTTATCATTGGCCTTGGCTATGATTTTGCTGATTTCGACCTATACGATTCGGTCGCTCTCGACGGATCGCTACCACGAGAAGATCGACCGCATCCACATATTTACGAGTGGCGAGGAGACCTATTCGGCCTACTTCCTCTCGAAGCATCTGCGTGACCGCTTCCCCGAGGTGGAGGCGGGGACGATTCTCGCCGCCGATGCGGGCAATGTGTGGATCGGCTCAAACCGCGACCAATTCAGCGTGCAGATGCTGATGGCCGACTCGTCGGTCTTCAACATCTTCTCGCTCGAGATGGTGGAAGGAAGCGAAGAGGAGTTCGCCACCGGACACTACCGCAAAGTGATCGTTTCGGAGCGATTTGCCCGTCAGCTGGTGGGCGATAGCGGCCTTTCGGTCATCGGTCAGCCCCTGCTCTTTCAAGACCCCACAGCGGTTGCCGAGCAGGAGGTTTGGACCATCTGCGGCGTGATGCGCGACATCGAGCACTCAACCATCCCTGCCTGCGATATTATGGTGCGTGCCGAGCTGTTGCCCTTGACGAACTCGGCACACAACGAGCACATGGACAATGCCGGTGCCGGTATGAGCTGCCTGCTGCTTGCTCCGAATGTCGATGTGGAGGCATTGGAGGCGAAGATGCTCGAGGCGTGCAAAGAGTTCTATTGGGTCTATCGTGAGGGGCACTACGACAAGGTCAAGCTGCTGCCCTTTGCCGACCACTACTTTACGCAGATGAAGTCCTCGCCGGAGTTCAACAAGGGCAACCGCGATTTTGTGTTGGTGCTCTTTTCGGTGGCGTTCGTTCTGCTGCTCTTTGCGCTTATCAATTACATCAACCTCACGATGGCGCAGACCGGACTGCGTGCCAAGGAGATGGCCACGCGCCGCCTGTTGGGTGCTTCGAAAAGCGAGGTGATGATGCGCATGATTGGCGAGGCGGTCTTGTTCGCCCTCCTCTCGGCCTTTGTGGCGTTGTGCCTGGCCGAGTGGGCTACGCCGTTGGCGTGTCGCTTGTTGGCTTACGACTACACCATTTGGAGCGAGATGAACTTCGGTTATGTGGCCATCGCCTTGGGCTGCGTGCTCGCTATCGGTGTCGTGTCGGGATTGCTGCCCGCCTGGTCGATCTCGACCTACAAACCGATTGATGTGGTGAAAGGGGCTTTCCGCACCCGCTCGAAGATGCTCTACGGCCGCATCTTCATCGCCCTGCAACACACCATTACGGTCATTATGCTCGTGGCGGCAGGTACGATCTACCTCCAAATCCGCCACCAGATCAATATGCCGCTTGGCTACAACACGGAGGATATCTTCGTGGTCGATAATACCGATCTGTTCAGCAACCGCCAAGAGGTGAAACGCTTTGTCGAGGAGTTGAAGAAGCTGCCCTGCGTTGAGGCCGTCGGTGTCGGTAACGGAGTGCCGTTGGAGGGAACGAACAATATCACCTTCAAATCCATCTCCTTTCAGCAGATTCGGGGCGACTCGGCCTATTTCGACATCTTGGGACTGCGCATCAAGACCCCGAGCAACTCCGCCGAGGAGGCGTGGGGTGTGACGGAGTTGGCCTTCCGCACGTTAGGCGTGGACGAGAGCGTCAAGCGACTCGAATTTGACGGCCAGAAGCTCCCCGTGGGCGACATCTACTACGATTTCCGCCTCTTCCACACCTACCGCGAACAGACCCCTGCGCTTATCTATAATGCCGGTGAGTGGAACTTCGAGCGGAGTATGCCGTGGACGACCGTCATCCGCACGCACGGTAACCACACCGAGGCGGTGAAGGCGATTCGTGAAATGCTTGCAACGACTCACCCCCATATCCTGTGGAGCGACGAGTACAGCTGCTATCTGACCGACCGCATCAGTGAGCTTTTTGAGGAGCAGGTGCGCCTGCAACGGATTGTCACGATTTTCACCCTCCTGGCGGCCATCATTTCTGCCTTGGGTCTGCTGGCCATCAGCACCTATTACATCGGTCAGCGTCGGCAGGAGATCGCCATCCGCAAGGTGATGGGTGCCACCTCCGCAGAGATTGTCAAGCAGCTTGTGGAGTCGTTCCTGCGCATGGTGGCTGTCGGAGCGGTCGTAGCATTGCCGTTGGCGTGGTGGCTGATGAGTCGCTGGCTGCAGGACTACTCCTACCGTATCGAGATGCCCGTGTGGGTCTTCGTGGCAGCCGTAGTGGCGGTGTTGGTGTTTGCTCTCTTTACCGTGCTGTGGCAGAGCCGAAAAGCCGCCAACGAAAACCCCGTGGATTCGATTAAAGGCTAATAAATAAGAAATTCAAAATTACAAACCACATAAAAAATTTACAGCTATGTTAAAAGTAGAAAATTTACAGAAGAGTTTTTTCACCGA
>CALDPX010000016.1 GCA_937911745.1 uncultured Alistipes sp.
GCGAGTGGGTTTTGTGGAGGAAATTTTGTGCCAAACAAGAAGGCGAGTCCGCAGTTTACTAAACGTAAATGAGGAACTCGCCTTTCGCAGTGCGGTGCAAAATTTACCCACAAGGCACGCTCGCTACCGCTGCACTTCGGTTCTATTGTGTAGAGCGTGAGCAATAGTCAGTTCGTTGGCATACTCAATCTCATCTCCCACACCTATACCACGAGCGATTTTGGTAATTTTCAGATTGGGGAATTGTGCCAAGCGGCGCATAATATAGAAGAGTGTGGTCTCGCCCTCCACCGTTGCGCCAATAGCCAAAATCACCTCCTTTATCTCGCCACGGGCAATGTTCTCCACCAGCAGGTCTATTTTCAGGTCGCTCGGACCAATGCCCTGCATCGGCGAGATGATACCTCCCAAGACGTGGTACAGACCGTTGTACTGTCGGGTATTCTCGATGGACATAACATCTCCCACCTGCTCCACCACACACACCGTACTCCTATCCCTTGCAGGATTGGCACAGATGGGGCATATCTCCTCATCGGTAAGGTTGTTGCAGCGGGCGCAGAAGCGCACATCCCTACGGAAGCGCACCAACGACTCGGCAAGAGCCGCCACCTCCTCGGGCTCCTCGTGCAACAAGTGAAGAGCCAGACGCAACGCTGTGCGTCTACCCACAGATGGCAACTTCGAGAGTTCGCCTACGGCATCGTTTAGTAACTTTGACATTCTATTGGTAATTCAAAATTCAAAATTCAAAATTACTGCGCCTATGGCGCACCTTAATTTTCAATTCTCAATTCTCAATTTTCAATTCAAATCACTTCTATCGCTGAGGTGCGTATCCATCCCTCGTTTCCATCGGCGATGCGTATCTCGCTCCACTCGCCAAAGGCATCCAACACCTCCACCTTCGTACCCTCGTGGAGTATGAAGAGGTCTTTGCCACTCTTCTCGGGCGAGGCTTTAACCACCGCAGCCGTAGAGAGCACCACAGCATTGTCTTTGCTTGTGAGCACCTTGCGCGATTCGGCACCAAAGGAGAGCGACAGGAGGGTAGCCACTGTCATCACAAGAGCCACCACAAAACCCGTCTTGCGCACCTTGCGCCTTGCAGAGAGCAGGTAGAAGCCCGCTGCCACAAGCGTCACACCCAAACAAATGAGCGTACAAACGCCCCACTTATCGGCACTCATAACCCTCTTGGCACTGCCCATCCAGCGGCTCAGCGCAAACTCGGGCACAGCCTCAATTTTATCCTTCACAAAACTCTCGGCATAGGCAAGATTATAGGCTATATCGTCATCGCCCGGAGCGAGTCTTTGTGCGCGGAGGTAGTTGAGTATGGCCTCACCCTTTTTGCCTGCCTTGAAGTTGGCTCCCGCAAGGTTATAGTAGAGGTCGGCACTCTCCCAACCCTCGCTAACAATAGAGTCGTAGGTTGCCACAGCACCGTTCCAATCACCGGCAGAGTAGAGGTGGTTGCCACGCTCCCAAAGCACTCGTATATCCACATCCTCGCCATAAGTCGCCAGCGACCCACACAAGGCAACAAGTATAATAAGTATCTTTTTCATAATGACCTCCTTGCTCGCTTATTTGTTTATAACTGCTTCGAGGCGCGAAATGGCATCCACACCCCTCAGGTAGGCGTCCTCGATATGCACAGCGCCTACGGGGGCATACTGAGCATACTCGCAGTCGGTAATGAGTCCAACGTAAGCCTCCACATCCTCGGTGGCGACACCCTTGCGGGCGAGTCTTTCGCGCACGTTCTCCTTCGTGAGGTCGGCAGCGGGGATGTTGAGTTTATCTCCAAGGTAGCCCCACAAGCCCCTAAGCATCTCCTCATAGAAGCCCCTATTGTTCTGCTCCTTCATATATCTCTCTGCCGAGCGGAATCGAGCCAAAGCCACCTTATTAGCCCTCTTGCCTTTGAGCGTTGCTTGGTTGCGCATCTGTTTGAGGTAGCGTCTGAGCCACAGCACCATAACAACAAAAACAGCCACCATACCCAGCGCAATAGCCCACCACAAGCCACTGAACATAAAGAACCTATCCCTCTGACGAAAGTTGCCATCGGAGGTCTTTATGAAGCGGATATCCCTGCCGAGGAACTTGATATCCTCCTTGTCGATACCGCTCACAAGGGCTGCATTGGGCATACCATTGGTAGCCGTAGAATCGGGTGTAACGTGTATGGCATATTCGGCAGCCGTAAGGGTTACATACTTAGCCAAGCGGGGGTTGAAATAGGTAAACTCCAACTCCGGAACGAAGAAGTCGCCCTCGGCACGCGCAATCATAGGGTACTCGAACTGTCGGTAGCCACTCACACCTCTTGCGGTGGTCTGGATACTCTCGGAACTCTTCACACTATATTGCTCAAAAGAGGTAGGCAGGTCTATCTGCGGAGCCTGAATCATCGAGAGGTTGCCCGTACCCGAGATTTTCACAACGTAGGTAACGGCACTATTAGCCTCTATCTCATCGGCGGGGGGAGTTACCTCCATCGCAAACTCACCCACAGCACCACTAAAACTCTCGGGGGCACCCTCGGGCAGAGGTTTCACATTGAGCGTTATCTCTTGGCTTCGCACCACACGGCGCACCTCCTGAATTTGTGGCACATCGAAGAAATCGGCAAATGGGTCGTGCCCCCTGCGTGGGTTCTTGACTTGCAGGCGAGCCACAATCGACATCTCCAAGGGCTCAATCTTCACCTCGCCACTATGTTGTGGGAAGAGGAGGTACTCAGCCAGAGGGCAAGCATCGTAGAGTTTGCCATTATACTCCTCCCTCATCCAGCGGTTACCATCGACATTGAGTCTTTGGGTCCAAAAACCGTTGAAGGAGGGCATCTTCTGTCCCTCGGCATTGAGCCCCACGCGCGTGTAGAGTTTGTAGGTAACAAGCAGCGGCTGCCCCTTATAGACATTCTTCCTATTCACCTCGGCAACAATCAGTACATCATCTTCGGCAAGTGTTGCGGTAGGAGTCTGTTTCTTACCTCCGCCCTGCTCACTGCCCGAGCCTGCGTTTGTTGCCGCAGCCTCCTTCACGACCTTAACCTTCGTGGGCATAGTCTTGTAGGTTTTGCCGTCTGCCCTGACACTCGCCTCGCCAATGGTAAATTCGCCCTCCGAGTTTGCCACCAACACAAAACTATATGTGTGGTTCTCGGACTTGGTCATCTTGCCATTGATGAACTGCACACTGCTACTCGTGGAGGTCGAAGGACCTGCAAGCACATCGAAGCCCGTAAAGTCGGGAGCCTCAAAGTTGCGTGGCGACGAGTTAATAGAAAACTCCACGCCAAAGGGCTCACCTACGGCTACGACCTTTGGAACGCTAATCTCGAAGGAGATCTCCTCGCCCAGCGCAACCCCCGCAAAGGAGAGTATCGCAACAAAGAATAGAAGAATTTTTTTGACCATTACACTCTTGTGGTTTATACCTATCTCTTCACACCATAACGGGGCTACCCCGTTTTCAGGGGTAGCCTCGTATATGGAAACGAAGTTATCTTATAGTTTAGTGCTTAAACTCTGCAAAAAAGTCGTTGCCCTTATCATCAACGATGATAAATGCGGGGAAGTTCTCAACATAAATCTTCCTCACTGCCTCCATACCGAGTTCGGGGAAGTCCACAACCTCAACGCTCTTGATGCTCTGTTTAGCAAGGATTGCAGCAGGACCTCCAATGGAGCCGAGGTAGAAGCCGCCGTGCTTCTGGCAAGCGTCCGTAACTGCCTGCGAGCGGTTACCCTTAGCCACCATTACCATCGAGCCACCCACGCTCTGGAACAAATCAACGTAGGGGTCCATACGACCTGCTGTGGTGGGACCAAAACTACCCGAAGCCATACCTTGGGGAGTCTTCGCGGGACCTGCATAGTAGATGGGGTGGTTCTTGAAGTACTCGGGCATAGGCTTACCCTCATCGAGCATCTGTTTGATGCGTGCGTGAGCAATATCGCGAGCCACAATAAGAGTACCTTTCAGGTTAAGGCGAGTCTTAATGGGATATTTTGCCAAAGTCTCCCTTACCTTATCCATACCCTCGTCGAGGTCAATCTCCACTGCGGGAGCCATTGCAGGAGCAGTCTGGGGCATAAAGCGTGCAGGGTTCTTCTCCAACTTCTCAATCCACAAACCCTCGGCATTGATTTTAGCCTTGATGTTGCGGTCTGCCGAGCAACTAACACCAATACCTACGGGGCACGAAGCAGCGTGGCGAGGCATACGGATAACCCTCACATCGTGTACGAAGTACTTGCCGCCAAACTGTGCACCAATACCGCTCTCGCGGCAGATTCTGAGTACCTTCTCTTCCCACTCCAAGTCGCGAAAAGCCCTACCGCCATCGTTGCCGCTGGTGGGGAGGTTGTCGAAGTAGCCTGCCGAAGCCTTCTTCACTGCCGTAAGGTTAGCCTCTGCCGAGGTGCCACCCACTACAAATGCCAAGTGGTAGGGAGGACAAGCCGAAGTGCCGAGGTCTTTGATATGCTCGGTGATGAACTCGGTGAGCGACTTCTCGTTCAAAAGAGCCTTGGTCTGCTGATAGAGGAAGGTCTTGTTTGCCGAGCCTCCACCCTTGGTGATGAAGAGGAATTTATACTCATTGCCGGGCTCGGAGTAGATGTCAATCTGTGCGGGGAGGTTGTTGCCGCTGTTGTGCTCATCGGTCATAGTGATGGGCACCACCTGCGAATAGCGCAAGTTGCGCTCAGCGTAGGTCTCGTAGACACCCTTCGAGATGTACTCTGCATCATCTGCGCCTGTCCACACATTCTCGCCCTTCTTACCGATGGCAATAGCCGTACCCGTATCCTGGCAGGTGGGAAGTTGTCCCTCGGCTGCTACAACCTGGTTGGCAAGCATAGTGTGAGCCACAAACTTGTCGTTGTCGGTTGCCTCGGGGTCGGAGAGGATGTTTGCGAGGCTCTGCAAGTGCGAGGCACGCAGGTAGAACGACACATCCTGGTATGCCCTCTTGGCGAGTACTGCCAGACCTTCGGGATCTACTTTGAGAATTTTTCTGCCATCGCACTCGATGGTCTTAACGTAATCTTTCGATACGAGTTCGTACTCGGTGGTGTCCACACCGTGCTCGAACATAGGCTGATACTTAAATTCGCTCATAGAAAATTGTAGTTTTATATTGTATTGTTTTGTACTTTCTCCATCTATCCTACAAAGGTAAGGCATTTTTCTTGAAAAAATAGTGCTAAACATACCTCTTATTCCAAAAAAAGAACTTATATTTGTAAAAATTTTTAATAATTAGGTTTTTGGGCTCCCCAAAAGGAGCCGAAAAAGGTTGGGAAAACAGGATTACAAACATCAATAAAATTTTAACTATTATGGTATCTTACAAAGAGTTAGGTTTGGTGAATACTCGCGAGATGTTCGCCAAAGCAATCGAGGGCGGTTATGCAGTTCCCGCCTACAACTTTAACAATATGGAGCAGTTGCAGGCTATCATCTCGGCTTGCGTAGAGACCTCCTCGCCCGTTATCCTCCAAGTATCTTCGGGTGCTCGCAAGTATGCCAACCAGACCCTTCTGCGCTATATGGCACAGGGTGCTGTTGAGTATGCAAAAGAGCTCGGCAAAAACATTCCTATCGCTCTCCACCTCGACCACGGCAACAGTTTCGAGTTGTGCAAATCGTGCATCGATATGGGCTTTTCGAGCGTTATGATTGACGGCAGCCACCTCCCCTACGAGGAGAACGTAGCACTTACCAAGAAGGTTGTTGATTACGCTCACCAGTTTGACGTAACCGTAGAGGGCGAGTTGGGCGTTTTGGCAGGTATCGAGGATGAGGTTGTTGCTGAGCACCACACCTACACCGACCCCAACGATGTTATCGACTTCGTACAGAAGACCGGTGTTGATTCGCTCGCCATCTCGATTGGTACTTCGCACGGTGCCAACAAGTTCAAACCCGAGCAGTGCACCCGCAACGCAGAGGGCATCCTTCTGCCTCCTCCCTTGCGTTTCGACATCCTCAAAGAGATCGAGGCTCGCATCCCCGGCTTCCCCATCGTACTCCACGGTTCGAGCAGCGTACCCCAGGACAAAGTGGCTATCATCAACACCTATGGTGGCGCACTGAAAGATGCAGTAGGTATTCCCGAGGAGCAGTTGCGTGAGGCTGCCAAGAGCGCAGTTTGCAAAATCAACATCGACTCCGATGGTCGTCTGGCTATGACCGCTGCCGTACGCGAGGTATTTGCAAAGAATCCCGCAGAGTTCGACCCCCGCAAGTACTTGGGTCCCGCTCGCGATTCGCTCAAAGAGCTCTATATGCACAAGAATATCAATGTGTTGGGTAGTGCTAACCGCGTAGAGTAAAAAACTCATATAAGCGGCGTCTTTGGCGTTGCACTTCGATAAACGACCTCCTTACATAGGTGACTATGCGCGGAGGTCGTTTTCTTGTGCGCCTAAAATACACTCGCTTCTATGATTTTTTTAGTCGGGGAGAAATCCCAGCACAAAAGTGCCGTTACGGCACCTCGCCTTCTTGTTTGGCACAAAATTTCCTCCG
>CALDPX010000017.1 GCA_937911745.1 uncultured Alistipes sp.
AGGACTTTGTTACGGCGGCGGGTGAATATGCCAAGCAGCAGTTTCAATCCTCTTTTGAGATAGGTGGTTTTAACGGTAGTAAATGGCCCGCCCGCACATCGAAGTGGGGAAAGAAGTTTACTCATCCCACAATGGTCGATACCGGTACGCTGTCAAGGAGCATCAAGGGAGAGCGAGGTCGCTCATTGGAGTTTGGTAAACTTCACGGCAAGGGAGGCTTCCGCCGTACTACTCACTACGACATTTGGACTACGGAGGTAAGTTCTTACATCCGAGGCAAACGAGGTAATAAGCGAGGCAAGTATAAGAACTACGCTGCGGTGCATAACACAGACCCGAAATTTGGACTATACACCGTGAACCAATACTCATCACGCCGCCCTGTGCATCGTCAGTTTATAGGTTTCTCGCCGAATATTGAAGACCATATCAACGGTCTTGTAGATATGATTTTTGAAGGATTTCCGAAATGATAAAAGATAAGCATAACAAACCGCAGACAGAGGAGCCGACACCTCCCGCAGAGAGTGTTCCCGAGAAGGTATCCGAAAACCCTTTTGTGAATATGTACGATGCTGTGCGTCGTGCCATCCTCACCGTGCGTGAAGACCCCGATGACCCTACATCGCCACCGCTGTTTAAGACCATCGCTATCGATAACGGTCAGTTCACACGCCTAATCCGTAGTGAGAACTTAGAGTATGAGATTGCCTTCCCTGCGGTCTTCATACACTTTGTCAATGTGCGTTACCTCGTGGCACAGCAGCGTATAGGCGAGGGACGGGCAACAATGCGAGTGCGTTTCATTCTCAATACGCTTAACAACTCGGACCCGGAGCGCGAGTGCGACCCGTTCATTGTCTTCCAGCGATTGAATGTAGCAATTCAAGATGCCAAGAACCGAGAGCCTGCACTCAACGAGCGTTGTAACCTCACATATTTTGATATGCCTCTTACTACCAATATGCTTCAGGCGTACTGGATAGACTATGAGGTATGGTTCCGTGAGTACTCGGCTTGGAAGTATCGTGATTGGGTAAAACGCTATCTTGTTATGCCGCCATTCACGCAGCATAGCGATGCTCCGCAGCACGATACCGACAACCACGGTCAGCACAGCACACCGACATATGATGAGGCAACAGGGTTTGAGCCGTCAGTGGAGGTGGAAGACGGAAAAGACTCGGAAGAATCCGAGTCTTAACATGCGTTGAGAGTATGTGTCAATTATTCCCTTTCCATAAAATCATTAAATTCTGCTTCACAATCACCACATAGCCCCATTTCGTTTATGTGACCTATTTTACCGCATCTATGACATTCCGTAGATTCTTCCATTAATGATATGCGATCAGAAAAGTCACATACTTCTCCGACTATCTCTCCATTTGCTATTTCAATGTTTGTGGTATTTACGACGCCAACTGGATATTCCCATAAATGAAACTCGATATCTATTTGGCTACCACAATGAGGACAATCTACATATTCTGTTGATTGATATTCTGTCTCTTCTCCCATTGAGCGCTCTGATCCACCAATAGCCTCCCAATCGAAATATAAATCATCATACTCAACTATATGTTCATGTCCACATTGGTTACAACGAATTATTATATAATCTCCATGAACTGCTCTTGCTCTGGCACGTCGTTCCTTAATTTCAAGAACATACTTAATTCCTTCTAAACCCTTATATAACGGTAAAATTGATGGGTCTCTGTTTAATTGCTCTAATTTTTCGACAAACTGCTTAACCGTATACATCCAAAAATCTGTACTTGCAATATCGTGTAACTCTTTGATTAGCTCGAATCGAGGCTTTTCTATAGTATTGTTTTCGTTTATGAGCCACCAATCCTCCTTAAGGTCATCACAAATAAAAATAATTGATTTCTTTTTCTGCTCGACATATCGCAAGATTTCTTTCCAAATAATAAAATCTCCGTAAATTTGAGTGCCTCGTTTTTCATTTTTATCCATGTATCCTGGGGGTATCGTATTACGGTAACGAAACTCTCCGTCTCTTACAATATCCAAAATATCATTAAAACTAAAAGGAGATCCTGTATTAAAAGACATAATAGCATCTCTAATGCAGTCATGTTCTTTTATTGTTAGGATTTCATTTATGCGTTCTTTTTGTTCTGCCTTTATCGAGCTTATTATTTCTTTAATCAACCGTTCTAATTCATCTCTTTTCTGCGTTAACTCTTTATGAGTAGCATCCTTTATATATGGATGAAAATCTTGATTCCTGTTTTTCTCAAGAAAAGAAGAAAAACCTTTTACCCATTGTATACCAGAGCTAACAATTTGTGGGCGCTGATAACATTCTGTGATTGGATTATTAATAACCTTTTCTCTATTTTTCACATACTCATATCTCACTTGTGCCGGAATCCAGATTCTATCTTTAAATCTTTCTAAAATATCAACAACTATTTTCTGAGAATCGGGTTTTAGATTATAAAGGGCGCAAATAGATGATGTGTCAAAAACAAATATTGCTTCTGACCATAGCTTTTCTTCTCTTTCTGGGGTTAATATATGCAGTTTCTCCATATTTAATAATCATTCTTATACAAAGGTAAGCAATTATTTGAAACAAAGTCATAGTTTATAAACCTTTTCTTTCGGAACTCTCTACTCTTATCCAAAAGAGAGTCCAATGGATATCAATACACTTCAATATGTAGTCGGTGAGGTTAAGGCAGATGCCCCCGCCACTATTCGATTCTTCGGTAGTGTTACCGAGGAGAATACATCGCGCTTCAACGATGAGTTTGACTTCCTTGAGAATGTCATTCGTCCCTCGTGCATACGCGTACTTATTAATTCTGAAGGTGGCAGCGTGCTCTACGGTATGTCTACATACTCGACTATCGCTAACTCAAAGGTCGATACCGAGTGTGTCATCGAGGGAGTGGCAGCATCTATGGCTTCGATTATCTGGGCAGCAGGCAGACGCTCACTTATGCGCGACTATGCAATCCTGATGATCCATAACCCGATGATGCCTTCGGATGAGGATATGGATGTAGATACCAAGGCGATGGTCAAGGCCTTTACCAAGCAGATTGAGACCATTTACCGCAAACGCTTCGGGCTTAAAGCCGAGCATGTACGAGCGATTATGGATGGCGAGGCAGGCAGAGACGGCACTTACTTCGATGCTCAGGCGGCTGTGAAGGCGGGTATTATCCCAGCCGAGAACATTATCCACACCTCAAAACAACTCTGTGAGAAGGTACATAGCGAGGTTGCCTCGATGACCGATACCGCGGCAATTCAGGAGCTAATGAGCCGAGTTAGTGCCGAGAATAAACTTTTTGAAAACAACATTCCTACTCTTAAGCAAACAGTAAATGATATGGCTAACGAAAACAAAACACAAGGATTCGAGTTCGGGGCGATAGCAGCCTCACTCGGTATGAAGGACAGTGATGTCAAGGATGTAATGGCCCGCATCTCGGAGTTGGCGACCATTGAGTCCAAGTACAAGGAGTCTGAGAAGTCGCTCAGCGATGCCCAGACCATTATTGCAGGCAAGGAGGCGACCATTCAGAACTTGCAGAAGGAGCTCTCGGAGGCAACATCGAAACTCTCAACCTACGAAAAGAAGGAGAAGGAGGAGATGGCAGCCCGCATTGAGACGCTTGTCGAGGATGCAATCAACGCAGGCAAGATTGACCGTGAGGCTAAGGCCGAGTGGGTCAAGATGGCAGAGGCTAACCTCTCGCTTGCAGAGAGCACGCTCGCATCTATCCCCGCACGCGAGAAGATCTCCGAGGAGATTGCCAAGGACCCCGAGAATGTTCAGGCTGCCGCCACTGCTGCCAAGACCGCAGAGGAGATGATGGCCGAGAAGGTTAACGAGGTTGTCGGCGCAGACTTCAAGTTCGGGAAGCTGAAGTAAACAACACCAATCATTAATTGATTTGCCGGAGACAGGGAGTGTCTCGTGCGGAAAGCAGTATCCGCCAGTCGGCTGAGATTCAACAGTAAACAAGTAAACTCAATCGAAACAAATGGCTGATACAGTAAACTTTTTGCAGAACGGTTATAATGGCGAGGTCTTGGAGGACCTCTTGACCTATACCGCACAGGGTAACGACACCTTCCGCGAGGGTCTTATCCACATCAAGAGTGGCATCCAGCACAAATACACGCTGCCTGCCATCAAGTTGGGCGACATTATTCAGGATAATGTGCCTACACCTACCTCCACTCACGGTGCCAAGGGCGAAAACGGAGAGAACGAATACCAGTTCACCGAGCGTCACTTGGAGCCTTCGGACTTTATGGTCTATCTGGAGTTCAATCCTCGTGACTACGAGAAGTATTGGAAGTTCGCACAGCCTGAGGGCAATCTCGTCTTCCGCGAGCTCGATCCTAAGATTCAGGCAACGATGCTCCGTCTGTTGA
>CALDPX010000018.1 GCA_937911745.1 uncultured Alistipes sp.
GGATGCAACAATATGTTTATCGCACGCCAATGTCTTGGTGGGTATATGCTGTGGCAGTTGCAATAATCCTTGCGATTACGCTTATCACTGTTACCCTCCGCTCATGGCGTGCCGCAACCGAAAACCCAGCCGATGTGGTGAAGAGCAACTAAACAAAGAACAATGGCGACTAGCACTCTGCCACACCCGCCGGCTCGAGATGCGCCACTGCGACCTTACGGCTCGTGGCGGAGAGTTGGCGGTAGATTTCGAGCACAAGGATGGTCGCTACACCTCAATCCTCCTTACGGGTCCAGCCCGCAGGGTATTCTACGGAAAGTGGGAGTTTTAACTCCCACTTTTTCTTTTGTTTACGAGATTACCACACAAATGGTATCAGTCGCCATTTGACACGTTTTAGATAGTCGTCATACCCCTCCAAGCCCTCCGAGAGCACTCGCTCCTCGTTGAGGATGCGTCTTACAATGAGGGGAACATAGAGCAGCATAATGCCAAAAGCCACCCACGAGCCCAAAATAAGCGGCATAGAGAGGAAGAGTAGGGTGGTGGCAGTGTACATCGGGTGGCGCACAATGCCATAGAGTCCTGTGTCGATAACCTTCTGGTTCTCCTGCACTTCGATGGTGCGCGAAAGGTAAGTATTCTCGCGCAAGACCTCGGCATACACAAGGTACGAGGCTACGAAAAGCACCACTGCTATCCAAACGCACCATTCGGGAGCAAGGCACCATTGGTATCTCCAACTGAGCCCTGCGGTGACAAACGAAGCGACAAACAGCAAGCCACTGAGTGCCACCACTCTCCTTTGCTCGCCCTCCTGCTCCTTGGCGTTGAGGCGTTTTTGCAGCAGCGAGGGGTTCTTAGCCATCATCACGCAGCCCGCCACGAACATCGGCACAAACAGAATGAGCATCAGCAACCAGCCATTGAAGTATTCAAAGCCTCCTGCGGGAACAAAAATCAACGCCCCCACGAGCACCACGCCCGCAAGAAACTTCACGATTGCCTGAAAGAATAATTTGCTCTTCACCTCAACATCCTCGCCAATCGACTTCGCACCCTCGGCCACTCGCTGCAACAGCTGCGCGGTATTCATATTCTTTCGTGGACCACCATCCACAATCACAATCTTTTTCATATCGCTCGTTTTTATTTCGAATCGTTCAAGATGTATGCCACTATTCTGTCATATAGGCTGATACCACTTTAAAAATCTCATCGCCCCAAACCTCCCATTTACGGATGCCAAAACCGCTGATACTCATCAGTTCTTCGCGTGTTGTCGGTTTGTCTGTTGCGAGAAGTACAAGGATGTTGTTATGCAGAAGGTAGTATGACGGCAACTCTTTCTCCATTGCCACACGGGTACGCATTGCACGCAACAAACCAAGCAATCCCATATCGGTCAGCGTGTTGCCCTCGGAATCTACCACAATTCTGAAAACCTCGTTCTCGATAATTACCTCTTTGTACGCCGTTGTATTGATAGTTGCACCACCATTGCGCCCACTTACGGTCTTGCTTTTCTGCATTTTGGGTGCTGCACTCTTGTTTTTAGGAACAAAGTATGATGGTTTATGTTCCGATGCATCTTCGATACCAAACGAATTATTCAGCCAAAACTCATACTGCCCTGCACTCAACATACGACCGCACCCCGTTTTATCGGGTTTATAATTGGTACATCCCAAGAAGAATCCTTCATATTTAGATTGTTTCACTACCAAATAGCCATCTCGACACCAATCGCATTTGTGGATAGACAACTCACCGCCTCGCTTGTCATTGGTCATAAATCCGCATATCTCTTGGTCGTTGGTGCAAAACCACAACTTCAAGCCATAATTCTTATTCCACTTAAATTGCAGAGGATAGCCACATATAGGGCAACAATCTTTCGCCTTTTTAGGTGCTTTGAGATCCACTTTCAACTCTCCGTGCAGTGTTACATTAGGATAGTTATGAGGCTCACTCAACAACTCTTTGATAAACTCCGATGGGCGCATATCGGGGGTTACGATAAATACTCGATTCTTTGTTCTTGTCAATGCAACATAGAAAAGACGACGCTCCTCGGCATAGTTATACGATGTATCAAACGACACCACCAAATTCAAAACGGGGTCATCATCAACCTTTGATGGGAACCCATAGGTTTCATCTTTTGCGTTGATGATAATCACATTCTCGGCGGTCAATCCTTTTGAACTATGAGCAGTCATAAAATTAAGTTTGACCTTTTTGCCGTACTTAACCGAATAAACCCTGCCGTTCTCCTCGTTGTAGTTGAATTGTTCCGCCTTACACATATTGCGTGCATCAAAACCATAACGACCAATCAGCAGAATTGATGGCACCTTTGTTTTGCACTCGACTGCACTATATCCCAAAATCTCGCCAATGGCATTTTCAATCGCCACGCCGAGATTATAGAACAGACCGCCCTTGTGAGACTCTTCCTTTCCTCCCTTTTCAT
>CALDPX010000019.1 GCA_937911745.1 uncultured Alistipes sp.
TGCGGCATTGGATAAGAAAATCGCTAAAAAACAACTCCTCAAACAAGGTGCTATGTGCAAACTTTTATCTTTGTCTGGTAGAGGTAAAAAGTGGTTTAATACCAGGTTGGGGGATGTCGTAAATATTCGTAAAGGCAGTATGCTTACTTCTGACAAGTTTGTTGCAGGGAATATTCCTGTAATTGCAGGAGGTAGGATTCCTGCGGGTTATCATAATGTAGCGAATAGACCTGCAAATACTATTACCATTAGTGCATCAGGCGCCAGTGCTGGATATGTAGCGTTATATAATATGCCTATTTTTGCAACAGATTGTTCAACTATAGAACCTTGCTCAACATACGACATTCATTATATTTATCATCTGCTGAAGTATTATCAGTCAGAAATTTTTGCAATGCAGACTGGTGGTGCACAACCACATGTCCATCCATCAGATTTGAATGAGTTGCAAATACTCTATGCAAAAGACATTGAGGAGCAACAAGCAATTGCTACTATATTAAGTGATATGGATAAGGAGATTGCCGATCTTGAAGCCCAGCGCGATAAGTACCGCCTCCTAAAATCGGGTATGATGCAAAAACTCCTAACTGGACAAATAAGATTAAAAACAGAATAAGATATGAAACTATTGGTATCACAAAAGAATATACTCGCAGATATAGTGGAACACTCAGGGTATAAATTATGTGATTTTGAGTTTTTGGAATCATCAAATGATGGTTGTGTTATAGTTGTAAAACGAGATAAAGAGTTACTATTTAATTTTAGAGACAGCATTCAAGGAGCGGGTTATTGTGATATCTATTATAAACCAACAAATAAGCAATCTTGCAAACATATCTACCTATCTATAGATACTTTTGAAGAGGTGATTCCATACTTTCAAGAATGGTTAGATTGCCTTTCTTTAGAAGTTGGAGTTGAAGATAAATGGAATAAAACAGAATAATATTATGGCAAACGAAATTTCAAAAGGGATTATTGACAAGGCTGATGGTGTGTTAGTTGAAGTTTACAAGGATGCGTTAAGCCCTGCAGTAAAACCCATAGGAGAGATTCTCAGTTTTCTACCTCGAACAGTAAAGGTCGCATTTAATGGCGTAGAGAAGTGGCTTATCAATAAGGAGGAGACGCTAAGGTTAACAGCAGAATCTGTACGAGAAAAAATTAAAGATGTGCCAGAAGAAAAATTGGTAGAGCCAGAACCATATGTTGCTATACCAGCGATGCAACAATTGAGTTATTGCGTAAATAACGAGGAATTGCGAGAGCTATATGCTAATTTGTTAGTATCATCAATGAATGCCGATAAGAAATGGCAAGTGCATCCCGCATTTGTAGATATTATCAAGCAGTTAACACCAGATGAAGCAAAGTTTATTCGCAACTTACGTCCGTTTGTTTCTATTAGTAATCCATTAATTGATGTGAGAATAGAGTACGATCAAAATGGTGGTGGGAGAACTATAATATCAAATTTCACAAATGTTGGATTAGATAAGATTGATTGTCCTCAGAATATAGGCTCGTATATTGACAATTTAGAGCGTCTAAAACTAATATGCATTCCACCCACGATGTCTCTGACAAATAAAGATTTATACGAACCTTTAAAAACACATTATCTTCTTACTAACAGTCTACCTAAACAATTAGGGCCTAATCAAAAGATTGGTTATGATTACAAAGTGTTCAATCTAACAAATTTTGGTTTTGATTTCGTTAATATATGTTGTAAATAAATAACACTATGGACACAAACATCGGGGCAAAGGAGCGTGTTACGCAAAATAGATTGATAGGGCTTTTTAAGCGTGTATTGAAGTACACCTATCTCGGCAATTGGGAGAAGCGTGAGGGCAATAGCAATGTCGAGGAGGAGTATCTCACGGCATATCTCGCTCGTCGTGGATATACCGACAAGGAGATACGCAGTGCCATCGCCAAACTTAAGCAGGCGGCAGGCTCGCTTGGTGGCGGACTGTACAACGCCAACAAGGAGGTCTATACCTTGTTGCGCTACGGCGTGAATGTGCAGGCGGAGGTGACCGAAAAGAAGAAGATGGTACACCTTATTGAGTGGGCAAACCCGATGGAGAATGATTTTCAGATTGCCGAGGAGATAACCATACACGGCTCAAGCGACCGCCGCCCCGATCTGGTCGTTTATGCCAATGGTATTGCCCTTGCGGTGATAGAGCTGAAGCGTAGCACTGTGTCCGCACACGAGGGTATTCGTCAGAATATCCGCAACCAGCAAGATGGTTATATCCCCCGATTTTTCACGACAATACAGCTCCTCTTTACGGGTAATGATACCGAGGGTTTGCACTATGGAGTAATCAAGACGCCCGAGAAGTTCTGGCTTCGTTGGAAAGAGCCGTGCGGTGAGCCTTGTGCAAAGCCTCACTTCACAGCAGAGGAGTATCCAAATGAGTTAGACCGTAGTGTGTTACAGTTCTTTGAGCCAGCGAGATTGTTGGAGTATATTCACGACTTCATAATCTTTGACGGTGGCGTAAAGAAGGCTGCACGACCTAACCAGTATTTTGCCATAAAGGCGGCACAGCCACGAGTTCGCAACAAGCAAAATGGCATAATCTGGCACTCACAAGGTTCAGGCAAGTCGCTAACGATGGTGTGGTTAGCACAGTGGATACGCGAGAATGTGGAGGATGCTCGTGTGGTAATCATCACTGACCGTGACGAGTTGGATAAGCAGATAGAGAACGGTTTTAAGGATGCTGGCGAGCAGATAAAGCGAGCAACGAGTGGCGATAAGCTAATAGGTATGCTCAACGCTGCCGAGCCGTGGCTGATATGTTCGTTGATACACAAATTTGGCAACAAGAACGATGGCGACACCATTTCGGTAGGAGGTAAAAAGGCGACCAAATCGCTCGACCTCTACCTTGACGAGTTGGCAAAGTCGTTGCCTGCGGATTTCCGAGCAAAGGGAAACATCTATGTCTTTATTGATGAGTGTCACCGTACACAGGGCGGTATGCTCCACGAAGCGATGAAGCACATAATGGGCAACGATGTGATGCTAATAGGTTTTACAGGTACACCATTGCTTCATACAGACAAAAAGAAATCCATTGAGACATTTGGCTCGTATATCCACAGTTACAAGTTCAATGAGGCAGTTGAGGATGGCGTTATTCTCGACCTGCGCTACGAGGCTCGCAATGTGGAGCAGTATCTCGGCAAGCGAGAAAAGATAGACGAGTGGTTTGATGCCAAAACAAAGGGTTTGAGTTCGGTTGCTCGTGCCGCACTAAAAGAGCGTTGGGCAAAGATGGAGAAGTTGTTTAGTAGCAAGGAGCGCATAGACCGTATTGTGGCAGACATTTGCCAAGATATGAGCACGAAGCGTGCTTTGTCGGGTGGCTATGGAAATGCTATGCTTGTAGCCGACAGCATCTATCAGGCGTGCCGCTATTGGGAGGTGTTCCAGACAACGGAACTCAAAGGACATTGTGCCGTGGTTACAAGTTACGATGCAAGCACCGCATCGGTGAAAGATGAGTATCAGGGCGATGGCGAGACTGAGGATCTGACAAAGTATGAAATTTACCAAAAGATGATAGGCGACCAAACTACCGATCAATTTGAAGCGTGGGCAAAGCAAGAATTTATCGACCATCCGGGAGATATGAAACTTCTGATTGTGGTGGATAAGTTGTTGACCGGCTTTGATGCACCATCTGCCACCTATCTCTATATCGACAAGAAGATGCGTGACCACAACCTTTTCCAAGCCATCTGCCGAGTTAATCGCGTGGATAGCGAGGAGAAGGACTATGGCTATATTGTCGATTATCAAGACCTATTCGGTGCTGTCAAAAGTGCTATTGAGGACTATACCAATGGTGCATTTGATGGATACGATGCTGATGATATCAAGGGCTTGCTCACTAAACGTCTTGCTGAAGCTCGAAAAGCGTTGGAGGAGGCATTGCAGGCAGTACACACTATGTGTGAGGTGATACATCCGCAGA
This sequence comes from uncultured Alistipes sp., assembly GCA_937911745.1. Lineage (GTDB taxonomy): Bacteria > Bacteroidota > Bacteroidia > Bacteroidales > Rikenellaceae > Tidjanibacter. Next base: position 4,011 of record CALDPX010000019.1, read on the forward strand.
CAAGAGAGGCATATTTTGCCTACTTTGTCTATGCCGAGGCTACTCCTATAGAGGAGCAGCAAAAGGAGTGCGAGGCAAATGCTAACAAGAGAGAGACATTCTACAAACTTGTTTCACGCTTAGTGCGACGATATATCGACCTTGCCAACGATATGGAAGCTGCTGGCTTCACGGCAGAAGAGACGGCAGATATTAAGAAGCAGGTGGATTATTACAACGACATAAAGGATGAGCTTAAGTTGAAGAGTGGCGATGCGCTGGACTTGAAGTATTACGACCCAGCAATGCGCCAGCTAATCGACAACTATGTTCGCGCAGAGGATAGTGAGAAGTTGGTCGATTTGGCAGATATCTCTTTCCTCGACTTAATTGATACGGATGGCGACAAGGCAATCGATTCGCTACCAAAGAAGATTAAGCAAAATGAGCGCTCTGTGGCAGAGGTATTGGCTGCCAATATGCGTAAGATGATTATCAGTGAACGCCCCAATAACCCAGCCTACTTTGATAAAATGTCGGAGTTGCTCAATCAACTGCTTCAAGAGCAGAAAGATGGTAAACTACAATATAAAGAACTTATTGGTAAGCTTATTGATAAACTCAAAGAGGCACGCTCGACAGTAAAGGCTAAATACCCTGCATCAATTGACACAAAAGGCAAGCAGTCGTTATACGACAATCTCAGCAACGATGAGGCTTTGACGCTCCGTGTTCACGACACAATCAAGGCAAATGCTCGTGATGGCTTCCGTGATATGGATGGTAGCGGTATGAAAAAGATGAGAGCGCTACGCAGAGCAGTTGAGAGCGTATTGCAAGGCTTTGAAGCAGACAAGATCGATGATATTATGCAAATCATAGTTGCACAAAAGGAGTACTAATGAAGATTATTAGTGTACCTGATATATCTGCTGAGGTCGAGTGGAAGGAGATAAAGAATGTGCATCTTACAATCTATCCTCCCAATGCTCGTATTCATGTATCAGCCCCTTTGTCAATGACCGAGGAGGCTGTTAGACTCTTTTTGATTACGAAACTACCGTGGATCAAGCAGCGTGTGTCGCAGATCCTTGACCAGAACAGACAAACTCCTCGTGAATATGTATCGGGCGAGAATCACTACTTCAAGGGACATCGTTATCGTTTGAAGGTTATTCAGCATAATGGACCTGCGAAGGTGGAGTTAATGGGTAATGAGGTCATTGTGCTGTATGTTCGCAATGGTGCTACAGAAGAGCGCAAGGCAGAGATACTTCGTGAATGGTATCGTGCAGAGTTTAAGGAGATATTGCCAGCTTTAATCGCCAAGTGGGAAGAGGTCCTTGGTGTTAAGGCTAACAAATGGGAGGTTAAACTAATGAAGACCTTATGGGGCAGCTGCAACCACCGCACTCGCAATATTATATTCAATCTGGAGTTGATAAAGAAACCTTTACACTGCATCGAATATATTGTTGTACACGAACTTCTTCATATAAAAGTGCGTCTTCATAATGAAGAATATACAGCATTATTAAATCGATATTTTCCAAACTGGCGACAACTGAAAGAGGAATTAAATGAGTTTATAGTATAGTGTAAACAAATGTTTGGTTTGGAACTTATAACATTGATAAAACACTATCTATAAGTGAAATATATGGCTATAAGATAATATCACTATCATAGAATGGATACCATATATCCGAAGCAATTAGAAAAATTCAAATGCACTCGGATAAATGGTCCTACGATGTGGCTATGTATGTAATAAGCAAGGTGCTCGGCTATGACCGGGCACCTTGTTGTTTTTATTAGTTGATAGTCTCGTGTGTTGAGGTTTCTCCATTGTTGAGGCTGAAGCTTGTGCCGCTTAGTTTGGCGGAGAGTTTGTCCATCTCATTGCTGACCGTTTGGTCAACAATTCGGGCGTAGAGTTGAGTGGTGGCGAGTTTGGTATGGCCCAACATCTTGCTGATCGACTCGATGGATACGCCATTTGCGTAGGTTACGGTTGTTGCAAATGTGTGGCGAGCAAGGTGCGAGGTTACGCGTTTCTGGATGCCCAATGCGGTTGCTATCTCTTTGAGGTAGAGGTTGTATTTGGCGTTGCTCAACACGGGCAGTAGATAGCCATTAATGCGTGTCGATTCGTACTTTCTCAGGATTGAAAGCGGTATGTCGAGCAGCTTGACCTTTGATGCGACACCGGTCTTGACTCGGTGCGTTTCAATCCACATCGAGCCGTCATCTGCCAAAACAAGGTTTTGTTCGGTCAGCGATGCAGTAGTCGAGTAGTCAAAGCCCGTGAAACAACAAAACACGAATACATCACGCGCCTTCTCCAATCGCTTTTTCGTTGGTTTATAGTTGAGTATCAGTTCCAATTCGTGGCGAGTTAGGTAGCCTCTATCCTTCTTGACCTTCTTCAAACGCACATCGCAGAAGGGGTCTTTCGCCATCAGTCCGCTTTTGAAACACATCGTGGTAATGCGCTTGAAGATACGCATCAACTTCTCGGCAGAATTGGCTTGCAAACGGTAATCAACCTTCAAATAGGCTTCAAAGTCGAGCACAAAATCTCTATCGACGAGCGATACGGGGATATCCGGTCGATTGCGTTTCACCCGCAGAAATTCCTCCAAGCGGCGAAATGTCAAGTCAAACTTGTTGAATGTCGATTGCGTAATATCCACGCCGATAAGATTCTCCTGTCTAT
>CALDPX010000020.1 GCA_937911745.1 uncultured Alistipes sp.
AGCCCGTAAATGTCAACATCAGGGCTGTGCTCAGCATTAGTAAAAGTTTTTTCATAGTAATGTATAAATTTGGTTTAACGTATTTTGTTCCAAATTACATTACCGTAGCAACTCCAACTGCGGTGGGTTATCTGCAAAAAGAAAGTGTGGAGTTGATTTTCGTTTATTAGATAAGAGGCTCTGGAATGCCCGAAGTAAATAAACGATACAATGCCCCACACTTGAATAGTATGGGGCAGATATACACAAAGCGTGCATAGCCACACAACTACACAAGAAATGAGTGCTGTTCGTTGTCCTTACTTCGTGAAATTTTCCAGATTTCTTATCTCAGACAGTACGAAAACACTTTCAAAATATGTTTGTCTACGGGCGTTAAACCCATAGACACCACAAATATAGAAAAATTTTCGCAAAACGAACAACACTCACCGTAAAGGGCATTGCATCACACCAAAAAATAGCCCCACAAAGCAACCCCCACATTCTCGGGTATCTTTTTTAATACCCGTGAATGTGGGGGAGGCTCCCGTGGTTAGAGGGGGGGCGTGGTCGGAGGGGCGCACTTGGGATTAGCAGCGATTGGTCGGTGGCGGACAAAAAAAGAGGTGGTTCCCATCAGCGGAAACCACCTCTTCGTGTGTTGTCAGACCTCTGACTATTTCTCCAACTTGGGACCTGCTGCAACCAGTGCCTTACCCTCTTCGTTGGTGGTGAACTTCGAGAAGTTCTTGATGAACCTGCCAGCCAAATCCTCAGCCTTAACAGTCCACTCAGCCTCTGCTGCGTAGGTGTCGCGGGGATCCAAAATTGCGGGATTTACGCCGGGCAACTCGGTAGGTACGGTGAAGTTGAAGTAGGGAATCTGCTTGGTAGGAGCCTTGTCAATAGAGCCGTCCAAGATAGCGTCAATAATACCGCGGGTATCCTTGATGGAGATACGTTTGCCGGTACCATTCCAACCTGTGTTCACAAGGTAGGCGGTTGCGCCCGAAGCCTGCATCCTCTTAACGAGCTCCTCGCCGTACTTGGTGGGGTGCAACGACAAGAACGCTGCGCCGAAGCAAGCCGAGAAGGTGGGGGTGGGCTCGGTGATACCACGCTCGGTACCTGCAAGTTTTGCGGTGAAGCCCGAGAGGAAGTAGTATTTGGTCTGCTCGGGAGTCAGAATCGACACGGGAGGCAGTACGCCAAATGCGTCAGCCGAGAGGAAGATAACCTTCTTGGCAGCGGGTGCTTTCGATACGGGCTTAACGATGTTGTTGATGTGGTAGATGGGGTACGAAACACGAGTGTTCTCGGTAACGCTCTTATCTGCAAAGTCGCAGTGACCCTCAGCGTCTACGGTTACGTTCTCCAAGAGAGCGTCACGGCGGATAGCGTTCCAGATGTCGGGCTCGCTCTCTTTGTCGAGGTTGATAACCTTAGCATAGCAGCCACCCTCGAAGTTGAAGATACCCTCGTCATCCCAGCCGTGCTCGTCATCGCCGATGAGTTGGCGTTTGGGATCGGTCGAAAGCGTGGTCTTGCCTGTACCCGAAAGACCAAAGAAAATTGCGGTCTCGCCCTTCTCGTTGGTGTTTGCCGAGCAGTGCATCGAAGCGATACCTTTCAAAGGCAGGAGGTAGTTCATATAGGAGAACATACCCTTCTTCATCTCGCCACCATACCAGGTGTTGATGATAACCTGCATCTTTTCGGTGAGGTTGAAGACAACGGCGGTCTCGCTGTTCAAGCCGAGTTCTTTGTAGTTCTCAACCTTTGCTTTCGAAGCGGTGAGCACTACGAAGTCGGGCTCGCCATAGTTTGCGAGTTCCTCCTCGGTAGGACGGATGAACATATTCTTCACAAAGTGAGCCTGCCAAGCAACCTCCATTACGAAACGGATTTTCAAACGAGTGTTCTCGTTAGCACCGCAGAAGGTATCCATAACGTAGAGTTTCTTGTTGCTGAGCTGGTTGGTAGCGATTTTTTTGAGCTCTTTCCAAGCCTCGGGAGTAACGGGTTTGTTGTCGTTTTTGTACTCCTCGCTGGTCCACCATACGGTGTTCTCGCTGGTTTCGTCCTTAACGAAGAATTTGTCTTTGGGCGAACGACCTGTGTAGATACCGGTCATCACGTTCACTGCACCTGTCTCGGTAAGTTGTCCTTTCTCGTATCCGGTGAGGCTGGGGTTGGTCTCATCCTCAAAGAGTTGCTCGTAGGAGGGGTTGTAGATAATCTCGGCACCCTCAATGCCGTACTTTTTCAAATCCAAAGTAGCCATATAAATACTGCTTTTTATTGTTGATGTTTGTTTATATTTGATATTGTGTCTAACTAACCGAGTGCAAAGGTAATACCTTTATTGTTATTTTGTGAACAATGCGTGTAAAGTTTATATTAATTTTTGCCCAAGCGCATCTCGCGGGCATCTGCTGCGTTACGCTTGCGCTCGAAATGCTCATTTACTCTTGTAAACTCCGCTTTCTCGCCCTTCGCAAGCCTTGCATCTGCTCCGCGATATGCACTTGGGTGAGTGGTCGTTTACCGCCCGCTGTGATTTGTGGGAGATATGGGAGATATGAGAGTTATGGGAGTGTTCGCCCCAAAATTTTGAATTTTGAATTTTGAATTTTGAATTTCTTTGCTGACCTTTGGGGTATGATGACGACCTCTTCACTCTACATACACATTCCCTTTTGCAAAAAGTTGTGCGGATATTGCGATTTCTACAAAACTATGTCGCTCGCACGCAAGTCGGAGGTGCTGGCTGCAACGGCTCGCGAGATGCACGAGCGTGCGCCGATGTTGGAGGGTACGGTGCTCAAAACCATCTACTTCGGTGGCGGTACGCCAACTGTCTGCACCCCCGAAGAGTTGGGGGCACTCGTGGCGTGTGCGAGGGAGGTTTTTGACTGTACGGAGGTGGAGGAAGTAACCGTTGAGGCAAACCCCGATGACCTTACGGAGGAGTATCTTGCAGGGCTCAAATTGCAGGGTGTCAATCGCCTTAGTATCGGCATCCAATCGTTCCGCGATGAGGACCTTCGGATGATGAACCGCCGACATACTGCCGAGGAGGCGGTGAGGGCTGTGGAGAGGGCTCGCAAGGTGGGTTTTGACAACATCTCCATAGACCTTATATATGGTCTGCCTACTGCCACTTTGGAGGATTGGCAAAAAAATGTGGAGCAGGCTGTGGCTTTGGGCGTTGAACATATCTCCGCCTACCACCTTACCATCGAAGAAAATACTCTCTTTGGTAAAAAAGGGGTGGCAACAGCCCCCGAAGAACTCTCCGATAAGGAGTATGGAGTGCTGTGCGAGGTGCTCCGCGAGGCGGGCTATGAGCACTACGAAATCTCCAACTTTGCCCGCCCAAACTACCGCTCACGACACAACTCTGCATATTGGCGCGGGGTGCCCTATTTGGGACTTGGTGCGGGGGCTCACTCATTCGATGGCAAGAGTACCCGAAGTTGGAATCTGCCATCTATAAATAAGTACCTTGAAGGCTCCTCGCTTGAAAGCGAAACACTCTCAGCACAAGAGCGTTATGAGGAGGTTGTGATGGTGTCGCTGAGGACCTCTGAGGGTGTGAACTTGGGGGCTCTCGAAGCGCAATTTGGCATAGCAAAAAGGGTGCAATTTGAGCGCATCGCCGAGCCTTTTGTAGGGGCGGGTGTACTGCTCAGAAAGGGCGAAAATGTAGCCTTTGCCGAGGAGCATTGGCTGGTGTCAGATGGAGTCATTGCTGAGTTTTTCGAGTAGCCTCTGTTTGCTACCGCTCACACCCCGAATAATACCGTTCGTCTTAACAAAATAGCAGTTATTAAAAAAATTTAATAACCCTCTAAATAATATATTGGTAAGTTTGGAAAAATTTCGTACTTTTGTGTCGTTATTTGGCATTTTGTTGCCAAAGGTAATCAAATAGAGAGATAACAAACTTACAAATACAACAATAAGCGAAATTGGTTGGGCAGTTGCCTTACGCAGAGAGTCTTGTGGACGAACGGGTTAGGTTATGTGCAAGACGTTGGGTTCGGGGCAATGTTCGACAATCAAGAAACACAAGTCATGAAAAACGAAACAGTACAGAAACCAGATTACTTATTTGAGGTTAGTTGGGAGGTTTGCAACAAAGTGGGCGGTATTCACACCGTGGTGTCAACCAAGGCGCAGACTATGACCCGAGAAATGGGCGACAAATATATCCTCATAGGTCCAGATATCAACCGCGAGGGGGCAAATCCCGAGTTCCAAGAGGACCAAAATATGCTCCGCGAGTGGCGTATGACGCTCTATTCGCAGGGCTACCGCGTGAGGGTTGGTCGCTGGAAGGTGGAGGGTGAGCCCGTAGTGGTGCTCGTGGATTTCTCTTCGCTCATCAGTAAGAAAGACGACATTTTGAAATTCTTGTGGGAGAACCACAAAGTAGATAGCATTAGCGGTCAGTGGGACTATATCGAGCCGGTGCTCTTCGGCTTTGCCGCAGGTAAGGTTGTGGAGAGTTACGTTAGCAACTTCTGCTCCTCGTCGGAGCGTATTGTTGCTCACTTCCACGAGTGGATGACTGCCAGCGGTGGCTTGTATCTTCGCTCGGCTTCGCCCTATGTGGCTACCGTCTTCACAACTCACGCAACTGTTATGGGTCGTTGCATTGCAGGTAGCGGTCTGCCACTCTATGGTGGATTGGGTTCGTTCAATGCCGACGACTACGCTCGACAGTTCAATGTGGTGGCTAAACACTCGCTCGAAAAAGTTGCTGCACGCAACCACGATGCTTTCTGTACGGTAAGCAAAATTACCGCTAAGGAGTGTAAGTATCTGCTCGGTTCGGAGGTGGATGTTATCACTCCCAACGGTTTCGAAGATGACTTTGTGTGGAAGGGTGATGAGGCTATTAGCCGCCGCACGAATGCTCGTAAGGCCATTATTGAGGCTACCGAGGCTTGCTATGGCAAGAAGTTCGACAAGGAGCCTCTGATTGTGGGTACTTCGGGTCGTTATGAGTTCAAGAATAAGGGCTTGGATGTCTTTATTGACGCACTGAAAAAAATTGCCGAGCGAGCACCCGAGGGACGCGAAATTTTGGCACTTATCACCGTTCCTGCCAGCAATGATGGACCCCGCCGCGACTTGGCAAACCACTTGGCAGACGCTAAGAACCCCATCGATCCTATGCAGCCCCGCTTCCTTACCCACAACCTCACTAATCCTGAAAATGATCCCATCGTAAAGGCTCTTTCGGGTAGTGTTCTCGACAGCGCCGATTCGAGAATTAAGGTGCTGTTTGTGCCCACCTATTTGCAGGGTGCCGATGGTATCTTCTCGATGGGTTACTATGAGTGCTTGGCAGGTATGGATTTGACCGTTTTCGCCTCATACTACGAGCCTTGGGGCTACACTCCTCTCGAAAGTGTTGCATTCTCCATCCCCACCGTCACCACCTCACTGGCGGGCTTCGGTAAGTGGGTAGATGACCTCTCGGGCGGTCACAAGGGTGTTACGGTTATCACTCGCAACGACTCCAATAGTGAGTCGGTGGCAGAGACCATTGCAGAGACCATCGAGCGCTATGCCGCTATGGGCAAGAAGGAGTACGATGAGGCTCGCCAGTCGGCATACGAGGTTTCGCGTACGGCACTTTGGAAAAACTTTGTAAACAACTACACCGAGGCATACGGTGTGGCTCTCGATAGGGTTATTACCCGTACCAACAAGGCTGTTTATGATGGTGGTAACACCAACGAGCAGGTTAACTTCGTGCGCCAGCAACTCGTTAGCAGCCAGCCTTCGTGGAGCCGTCTGATGGTCGAGAAGAGCCTTCCTGAGCGTCTGCGCGCCTTGGAGATTCTCTCGAAGAACCTTTGGTGGAGTTGGACTCTTGGTGCACACGAACTCTTCGAGTACATAGATGCAGAGTTGTGGGCTGCTACCGCCAAGAACCCCATCGCACTATTGGACAAAATCCCCTATGCAAGGGTTAAGGAGTTGGAGCAGGATGAGAAATTCCTTGCCAAACTCGACGAGGTATATGCTCAGTTCCGCGCCTATATGGCTAAGAAGGCTGAGGCTAAGGGTCCCAAGATTGCCTATTTCTCGATGGAGTATGGTTTGCACTCCTCGTTGAAAATCTACTCGGGTGGTTTGGGTATTTTGGCTGGCGACTATATCAAAGAGGCTTCGGACAAGAATGTGCCAATGGTCGCAGTAGGTCTGCTCTATCGCTATGGCTACTTTACACAAAAACTCTCTGCGCAGGGTGCTCAGGAGGCGGCTTATGAGGCTCAGAACTTCCAGAAACTCCCCATCTCGCCTGCTCGTGATGAGATGGGTAACTGGTGCTCCATTCAGGTGGCACTGCCCGGTCGTAATGTAACTGCCCGTATCTGGAAATGCGAGGTTGGTCGTACCGACCTCTACCTCCTCGATACCGACCACGAACTCAACATCGAAGAGGATAGGAGCATCACTTACCACCTCTATGGTGGCGACTGGGAACACCGCCTCAAACAGGAGCTGCTCTTGGGTGTTGGTGGTATCCGCGCACTGAATGCTATGGGTATCAAGTCGGACATCTACCACTGCAACGAGGGTCACGCAGCCTTCATCGGTTTGGAGCGTATCCACAACTATGTTAAGGGCAAGAATCTCTCGTTCAGCGAGGCTTTGGAGGTTGTTCGCTCCTCTTCGCTCTACACCACCCACACTCCTGTGCCCGCAGGTCACGATGCATTCCCCGAACAGATGATTCGTCAGTATATGTCGCACTATCCCGATAGGCTCGGCATCACTTGGGAGCAGTTCATCAACCTCGGTAAGACTCGTCCCAACGACCCTAGCGAGAAATTCTCGATGAGTTTCCTTGCTTGCAACCTCTCGCAGGAGGTCAATGGTGTAAGTTGGCTCCACGGTGAGGTAAGTAAGGATATCTTGGGCGATATGTGGCCCGGATATTTCAAGGACGAGTTGCACATCGGCTATGTTACCAATGGTGTACACTTCCCCACCTGGACCGCATCGACACTCCGTAGGCTCTATGCTAAATACTTCGCAGAGGGCTTCTCCGAGGAGCAGTATAACATCCCTGCTTGGCAGAAGGTTAATAATATCCCCGATAAAGAACTCTGGAACGCTCGTTTGGAACTCAAACAACGTCTGTTCAAGACTGTTGGTAAGATTATGAGCGACAAATCGAAGTCTGCCATCGCCTCGCCCCGCCAGATGGTGGCAGTGAAAGAGAACTTCAAGGCAGATGTCCTCACTATTGGTTTTGCTCGTAGGTTTGCGACCTACAAACGAGCACACCTCTTGTTTACCAACCTCGAAAGGTTGTCGGCACTTGTGAACAACCCCGAGCGTCCCGTGCAGTTCGTCTTTGCGGGTAAGGCTCACCCCCAGGATATCCCCGGTCAGGACCTTATAAAACGCATCGTTGCCGTTTCGCAGATGCCCGAGTTTGCAGGTAAGATTCTCTTCCTGCCCAACTACGATATGGACATCTCGCGCAAGATGGTACAGGGCGTGGATATTTGGCTCAACACCCCCACCCGTCCTTTGGAGGCTTCGGGTACCAGCGGCGAGAAGGCAGTTATGAACGGCGTTATGCAGTTCAGCGTTCTCGATGGTTGGTGGGTTGAGGGCTACAAAGAGGGCGCAGGTTGGATGCTGCCTATGGAGCGCACCTATGCCGACCAAAACCACCAGAACGAACTCGATGCAGAGATGATTTATCGCACCATCGAAGAGGAAATTGTACCTCTCTACTATAATCGCGACAAGAATGGTATGCCTTTGGGATGGATTAAGAGTATGAAGAGTTGTATTGCCGACATCGCTTCGAACTTTACGACCAACCGTATGCTTACCGACTACGAGGAGCGATTCTACAACCCCCTCTACTTGCGCCACCGCGAGATTGTCAAGAGCGACTACTTGTTGGCTCGCGAGATTGCGGCTTGGAAACGCAAAGTAAGTGCCGCTTGGGACAAAGTGAGGGTTGTTAGCACCAAACAGGCAGATATGAGCAAACAGCCTATGGTTGTGGGCGGCAAATATCGCTTCGAGGCAACACTCGACATTGACGGCTTGCGTCCCGAAGATATCGGTGTAGAACTCTTGTTGGCAAGCCAGATTGAGAGCGGTCACGATGTGAAGATTGCCAAGAAAGTCGACTTGGAGGTTGTGAGCGTTGAGGGCTCGAAGGTGGTCTATGCTGTGGATGCACTGATGGAGCAGACCGGCTCGTATGATGCAGCACTGAGGGTTTACCCCAAGAACAGCAAGTTGCCTCATCGTATGGACTTTGCCCTCGTGAAATGGGCGTAAAATTCCTCTGGCGGGCTATTGGCACAATAGCCCCGCCCTAGACGGAGTTTTAGGGCATAAATAAGGTTAAAGAGGTTAGGGAGGTTAGAGAATTTAAGGAGTTCGCAATGTGCGGAGTCCTTAGGTTCCCTGATTTCCCTAACGCTTAAAATAGAGGGGCTGTGATTGGCGATCAACGGTCAGTCTTTTTTTGCAGGAGTGATGGGAATAACAGGGGTGACAAGGATTACAAGGATAACAAGGAGAGTTTGAGAGGAGTCTTTTTTCGGTGGTGTGGGATGCTCCGAAGCCACTCCGAAGCCACTCCGAAGCAAAACGGTAGGTAGCACCACGATTGGTTGGTACACTAAAAATTTTTGGCAGCACCTTTTTATAAAAAGGTGCGAAAAAAGCAGAGAAGAACAAACAATAAACTAAAATAACAAACAAACACGAACAAAGGAGAGAGATATGGCAGAACTGACATTTGACAAAAACAGTTTGGGCAACCTCGAATACTCGCTCCAACGCGAGATGCTTTCGACAAACCGCACGGGTGGTTATATGAGCACCACCATTGTTTGCTGCAACACTCGAAAGTATCACGGACTTATGGTCTGCCCAATCAGAGAGGGTGATGATAAGAGTTATGTGCTCCTCTCGTCACTCGATGAGACCGTCATCCAGCACGGTCAGCCCTTTAACCTTGCTTTGCATAGATTCCCCGGAATCTATGAGCCTCGTGGTCACAAGTATATTGTAGACTTCGAGTACAATCCTACGCCTACCATACTCTACCGAGTGGGTGGCGTGCTCCTGAAAAAGGAGATTCTTTGGCGTCAGCACACTTCGCACTCTCGCCTTTTTATTCGCTACACGCTGCTCGAAGCCAAGAGCGAAACAACACTACGTTTGCGCCCATTCTTGGCATTCAGGGAGAAACACGCGCTGAGCAAGGCTAATATGTACGCCAACGGTCACTCGTGGGATGTGAAGGGTGGTGTTAAGTGCCGCTTGTACGAGGAGTTCCCCTACCTCTATATGCAGTGCTCCGACCCTGTGGCAGAGTTTGTGGCTGCGCCCGATTGGTACTACGACTTCGAGTATGCCGAGGAGGCAAAGAGGGGCTACGACCACCACGAAGACCTTATGACGACAGGTTACTTCGAGCTGAAACTCGAAAAGGGTAAGCCTGTGGTCTTCTCTGCCTCGTTGGAGGAGATTGACCCCGAGAAGTTGGAGGCTGCCTTTGAGAAGGAGCTCTCTGAGAGGAACTCCAAGGTGGACTTCATATCGTTATTAAAACACTCTGCACACCAATTTATCATCCGCTCGGGCGGCAAGAGTGAGGTTGTGGCAGGCTACCCCTGGTTTGGCAGATGGGGTAGGGATACCTTTGTGTCGCTGCCAGGCATTACACTCGCACAGGGCGATGTGCAGGCTTGCGTGGACGTGCTCGATACTATCACAAGGGAGATGAAAGGTGGCTTGTTCCCCAATGTGGGTACGGCTTACAATTCGGTGGATGCTCCGCTGTGGTTTGTGTGGACACTCTCGCAACTCGAAGAGCATATGGGTCGCAAAGCGGTGTGGGAGCGATACGGAGAGTATGTTAAGGATATTCTTGCAGCATACCGTAGGGGTATTGACGGCATTGTGTCGCTTCACACCAACGGTTTGGTATGGGCTTCGCACCCCAACTATGCCATTACTTGGATGGATGCTGTGGTGGATGGTAAACCCGTAACGGGCAGGGATGGCTATCAGGTGGAGATTAACGCACTGTGGTACAACGCTCTCTGCTATGCCCTCGAATGTGCATCGGAGATGGGCGAAGAGGAGTTTGTTAAGGAGTGGAAGGATGTTCCTGCGCTGACCAAAGAGTCGTTCCTAAGGCTCTTCTGGTTGGAGGATGGCTATCTGGCAGACTATGTTGACGACAGGGGTGCCAATGTCTTCATCCGCCCCAATCAAATTATCGCCTGCTCGATGAACTACAAGATGTTGTCGTTGGTGCAACAAGAGTCGGTGTCGGATGTGGTCAAGCGCCACCTGCTGACTCCTCGCGGTCTGCGAACACTCTCGCCTCGCAACCCTCTCTACAAGGGACGCTATGGTGGCAACCAGCGCGAAAGGGACGAGGCATACCACCAAGGTACGGTTTGGGTATGGCCCTTGGAACACTACGTTAAGGCAAGGTTCGATGTTCTGGGTAAGAGTTTTGTCTACAAGGCAGAGGAGATTCTCGAAGCCTTCGAGGAGGAGATGAGCACCAAGGGTATCGGCTCGGTGTCGGAGATCTACGAGGGCGATCCCCCACACGATGCTCGTGGAGCTATTTCGCAGGCATGGAGCGTAGGTGCACTGCTGCGTATAAACGAAATGATTGAGAAACACAAAAAATAGGTCACTATGAGAGTATTAATGTTCGGTTGGGAGTTTCCTCCTCACATTGCCGGTGGTTTGGGTACGGCTTGCTATGGTCTTACTCGTGGCTTGGCACGTAATGGTGTGGAGGTGATTTTTGTAGTCCCCAAGGCGTATGGCGATGAGGACCAGCGATTCATAAGGGTTGTCAATGCCAGCGATGTAGATGCAGTTTATCGTAGTGGCGAGGCTGATAGCGAGATTTGGCGCAACGTGAAGTTTATGGAGATTAACTCCAATATGGTGCCCTACATCTCGCCCGAGCAGTTTGAGGCTGAGCGTAGCCGTAGCGAGAAGGTCGGCACAATTCATCACGAAGGCGATGTATGGCGCGAGAGGTATAACTTTTCGGGCAAATATGGCGCAAATCTGATGGAGGAGGTCGCACGCTATGCACTTGTGGCTCGCCAAGTGGCTATTGACTTGGAGGGACAGTTCGATGTTATCCACGCACACGATTGGCTCACCTACTATGCAGGTATTGCAGCCAAGGAGGTGTCGGGTAAACCTCTGGTGGTGCATATGCACGCTACGGAGTATGACCGCAGTGGCGAGAATATCAACACCCAGACCTATGCCATAGAGCGCGGAGGTATGGAGGCGGCAGACTTGGTAATGGCAGTGAGCAACCTCACACGCAATATAATTATTAATAAGTATGGTATCCCTGCCGAGAAGGTCATAACGGTGCACAATGCCGTACGCTTTGCCGATAATGACCAAGAGGTTGAGCGCGGTGTGAAGGATAAAATTGTCACCTTCCTCGGTCGTATTACCTACCAGAAGGGACCTGACTACTTTGTGGAGGCGGCTGCGAAGGTACTCAAACGCACCCCCAATGTAAGGTTTGTTATGGCGGGTAGTGGCGATATGATGAACCACGTCATTCGTCGTGTGGCAAGACTTGGCATTTCCGATAGGTTCCACTTTACGGGCTTCCTAAGGGGTGCAGATGTGCAGAAGATGTTTGCGCTGAGCGATGTCTATGTTATGCCCTCGGTGAGCGAGCCTTTCGGTATCTCGCCGTTGGAGGCTATGAGGTCGAATGTGCCGACCATCATCTCCAAGCAGTCGGGTGTTGCCGAAGTACTCGATTATGCCGTTAAGGTGGATTATTGGGATGTTGACGCTATGGCTGATGCAATCTATGGACTTGTTACCTATCCTGCACTCGGCGAACTCTTCGCTCGCAAAGGTTTGGAGGAGGTTAATGGTCTAAAATGGAACAATGCCGCGGCTAAAATCAAAGCGGGCTACGAGCGTGTTATAAAAGAGATGAATAATAAAAACTAACCTATATGAAAACAGTTTGTCTATACTTTCAGGTTCATCAGCCACTAAGGCTCAAAACCTACCGATTCTTCAACATGGGCAAGGACCACAACTACTTGGATGTTAGTGCTAACCGCTTCATTATGCAGCGTGTAGCAGCTGAGTGCTACTTGCCTATGAACAACCTTCTGTTGCGCCTCATCAAGGAGCATGAGGGTGCCTTCAAGGTGACTTTCTCGATTTCGGGATTGGCTATCGAGCAGTTCCGCAGCTACACCCCCGAGGTGTTGGATAGTTTCCGTGCCTTGGCCCAGACGGGTTGCGTAGAGTTTTTGGCAGAGAGTTACTCCCACTCGCTCTCTTCGCTCATCTCGCCCGAGGAGTTCAAGAGCGAGGTGGAGGCTCACGTTGAACTTATGAAGAGCGAGTTCGGATATACACCCACCTCGTTCCGCAATACCGAACTTATCTACTCCGACCAGATTGGCGAGCAGGTGGCAGCAATGGGCTTCAAGGCTATGCTTGCCGAAGGAGCGCGCCACGTCTTGGGTTGGAAGAGCCCCAACTATGTCTACGCTAACGCCCTCGACCAGAAGTTGCGCATCTTGTTGCGTAACTACAAACTCTCGGACGATATCGCTTTCCGCTTTTCGAATCAGGGTTGGGGCGAGTGGCCCCTCACTGCCGATAAATATGCAGGCTGGATTGCCGACGAGAATACTACGGGCGAGGTTGTGAACCTCTTTATGGACTACGAGACCTTTGGCGAACACCAGAAGGCTTCGAGCGGCATCTTCGACTTTATGGCAGCCCTGCCTAAGGCTATGCTTGCTACGGGTGCTTTGAAGTTTGGCACCGTAACCGAAACCGCTGCTGCAAACCAACCTACGGGTGTTCTCTACTGTACTCACGCAATGTCGTGGGCAGACGAGGAGAGGGATGTTACGGCTTGGCTCGGCAACGAGTTGCAGAACGAGGCTTTCGGCAAACTTTACGGCTTGCAGGAGAAGGTTCGCGCACTTAATAACGAGGACTTCAACTATGTCTGGAACTTTATGAAGGCCTCCGACCACTTCTACTATATGGCTACCAAGTGGTTCTCGGACGGTGATGTGCATAGTTACTTCAACCCCTACGATTCGGCATACAATGCGTTCATTAATTATATGAATGTATTGTCCGACTTCGCCAATGAACTCGACTTGGCGAGTGTGCCTTGTGAGTAAATTTTGCACCAAATCTCAAAAGCGGCTTCCTCATTTGCGCCAAGCAAACTGCGGAGCCGCTTTCTCGTATGCAAGGGTTTCAGGGGTAACAGGGGTAACAGGGGTAACAAGGATGACAGGGAATACTCCTTGCAACCCCTGTAACCCTTGCAACCCTTGTAAGCCTCCCCTGAGTCAGGGGAGGGTGCTGCGAAGCAGCGGGAGAGGTCTGTCAATTTTCGCAAATGCGATTAAGCGAGTGCAGAGGGCACTCGTGCACTTTGCCGAGCGTGAGCATTTTAGAGAAAACAAAGTTTTCTCAACTCTCAATTCTAATTGTATATCGCTGTGGCAAAGGAGCAGATGCTGACCTTTGCGCCGGGAACTTGGTGGAGTATCGCTTGTGCACACGAAGAGATGGTCGCACCCGAGGTTATGACATCATCCACCAACAAGATATGTTTGCCCTCGAACTCTTCGGGGCGGAGTACGGTGAAAATACCATCCACATTCTCCCATCTCTCTCGGCGGCGTTTGAGTGCCTGGGAGGGGTTGTTGATGTGGCGTATGAGGTTGCCTGCCGAGCGAGGACGAGAGAGTGCTGTGGCGACTCCTTCGGCAATGTAATCTGCTTGGTTGTAGCCCCTGCGTAGTGTCTTGCGCTTATGGAGTGGTACGGGAACAACCACATCCACCCCATAGAAGAGTCCGCCCTCTGCCAACGCCTCGCCAAGCCACCTGCCACACTCGCGGGCTATGCGCCAACTGCCCGAGTACTTAAATTTGTGAATGGTGCGCCTCCAACCACTACCCTTAGTGAAGCGCAATAGGGCTGCCGCACGTTCTATGGGAACGCTCTCGCGCAGGTGCTCCAATAGGGCGTTGTGTGCTTCGGTGGGGTGGTTTGTAAGCGGGGCATTCATACGACAGAGCGTGCAGAAGGTTACCTCGCCCTCCACAAGCGGCTTGCCGCACGCAGGACACACCCTCGGCACAAACAGGTGGAATATGTCGCTAAATATTTTCAAATTGAATTCTCAATTCTCAATTCTCAACTCTCAATTTCCTACTGCGGGTCAACGTCTATGGTAATGGCGATGTTGCGATAGATGGGGTCTTTGGCAAACACACTAAGGCACTCTTTTATAATATCTTTGGTGTCGGTGGGCGATTCGCTACGCTCTATGCGCACCAAAATCTGCATATAGTAGTTGTCGGCAACGTGACTTACTGCGGGCGCGTGAGCATCTGTCACCCCCTTGCCAATAAACTCTCTGAGTTGCTGCGCGAGTGCCCCCGCACCACGCCATACAAGTTCTGGCGAGGTGTGGCGTAGTGTGAGCCTCACAAGGCGCGTGAAGGGTGGATAGCCAAAAGCCTCTCTGTCGCGCAACTGCGAGCGAGCCATAGCCATATAGTCGCCTCGGGCAGCTTGTATGATGGTGTGATTGTCGGGCTGGGCGGTTTGGATTATGGTGTGCCCTTTGTTGTCGGCACGACCTGCCCTGCCGGCTATCTGCACAAGAGTCTGGAAGGTGCGCTCCTCAGCCCTGAAATCGGGGCGCGAGAGCAGGTTGTCGGCATTGAGAACACCTACAACACCCACCCCCGAGAAGTCGAAACCCTTGGTGATGAGCCTTGTGCCGACCAATATGTCCGTTTCGCCCCTCTCGAAAGAGCGAATTACCGAGCGCATACGCCCTGCCGAGGCGGCAATGTCGCCATCGAGCCTTGCCACTCTCGCCTCGGGGAACATCTCGGCAACGACCTCCTCAATCTTCTCGGTGCCGAAACCCTGAGGTAGCGGCTCTCCCGAGTGGCACGAGGGGCAGCGGGTGGGGCTGTCGATGGAGTGACCGCAGAGGTTGCAACGCAACTTGTTACCTTTTTTGTAATATGTGAGCGTCACGCCACAGTGGGGACACCTTGCGCTCCATCCGCACGTTGGGCACTCCAAGTAGGGGGCAAATCCACGCCTGTTCTGAAAGAGCATAACCTGCTGATGGTTGGCAAGAGCCTCTTGTATGGCGTCGTGTAACTCCTTGCCTATGTGACCTTTGCGCTCGCCACGCTGGGCACTCTTTATGGTGTTTGAAACAATAACTTCGGGGAGTACTCCTTCGCCATAACGCTCGCCAAGCCATACATAACCATAGCGACCTGTGTAGGCATTGTAGAAACTCTCCAACGAAGGGGTGGCACTACCCAAGAGTGTCTTGCATCCCAAATTGTGAGCCATCCACACCGCCACATCGCGTGTCGAAAAGCGGGGTGCGGGGTCTTGCTGTTTGAAACTCTCATCGTGCTCCTCGTCAACGATTATAAGGCGCAGATTGTGTAGTGGTAGAAGTATTGCCGAGCGAGTGCCTACGATAATTTCGCCACCCTCCGAACGACTCAGGCGGATGTACATTTCGGTGCGGGCACGAGGAGTCATTGCCGAGTGATAGACGGTCAGTCCATCGCCAAAAGCCTTGCGTAGCCTACCTATGAGTTGCTCTGTGAGGGCGAGTTCGGGAATGAGGTAGAGCACCGAGCCCCCCTCCTGCAAAATGCTGTTGGCGAGGTGGATGTAGAGTTCGGTTTTGCCACTCGAAGTGACGCCATGAAGCAGTGTGGTGTTGTGACGCAGGAAGTTGTTGTGGATTTTGCCCAAAGCCTCACCCTGCAATTGAGAGAGAGGATTGGCAACCAAAAGATGTGCGGATTTGTAGTGTGGTGTACGCTCGCGAGTGAAGCTCGCAAGCAACCCATCTTCGATTAGTTTCCCCACCACCATAGGCGAGGCGTCCATAGCCGAGCGAGGCAACGAGCCGTCAAAGATATGCTCTTCGCCTACCTTTTGGCAGAACTCCATCATCGCCGCATATTGCGCCTTCTTGCGGGGTAGAAGCGCATCGAGAGCCACCGAAAGAGCATCCTCGGTGCGTACCCTCTCGCCCAAATGCAACATCTGCTCTTTGCCGAGCGAAAAGACCTTTTGTGAGAAGAGGTCGTCATTCTGGGCGGAGGGTTTCAGTAGGGAGGGCAGAGCGGCACGCATAATCTCACCCATCGTGCACATATAGTACTGCGCCATCCACTCCCAAAGTGCAAGTTGCCCCACACTCGCCAAAGGCTCCGAGCGAACAATGCCCAAGAGGGAGCGTATGCTCTTGTAGGGAGGAGTGTTGTGGTGGAGTCGGCAGACGATGCCCGTATAGATTTTGTTCTTGCCGAGCGGCACCGATACACCCGAACCAACCGCTACAAGGTCATAAAACTCCTCCCCAACCTCAAAAGTGAGTGGTTGGAGTGCCAAAGGAAGCACTATGTCGGCAAAAAGTCGTTCCATTTCAGAGGTTCTATGCATCCCCAAACCGAGCAAAAGAAAAATATCACTCACATGGGCGCAACAATTATTTACAAAAATAGTCAAAAATCGGGAAAAAGGTTGTACCTTCGTGTCGAATTATAATCACAATAAAAATGAAACTTTCAAAACCTACTTTCGGCAGTGTCTTTACATGGATTAAAGATCTGGTACTTATTACAATTGGTGTTGCTGTTTATGCATTCGCTTGGACGGGTATAATCAATCCCGCAAATGGTATGGGTGGTGGTGCGACCGGTTTCGCTCGTCTTGTATGTGAACTTACCGGTGGTATTGATGGCGGAGGTGTGCCCATCGGTGTTACTTTCTTCATCTTTAATGCCGTATTCCTGATTATATGCGTGCTATTGCTTGGTGCCAAGTTCGGTATAAAGACAATCTATGCTATTTTGATGACTTCGGTGTTGATGACGCTCTTTGAGGGCATACTGCCCCACGAGGGTATCTTCCCCGCATTGGCTCAGGATAAACTTCTCTCCTCCATTTTGGGTGGTATTGTGATGGGCTTCGGTGTGGCAAGTTGCCTTTTGATGGGAGGTTCTACGGGTGGTAGCGACCTCATTGCAATGATTGTTACAAGGTATCTCAATGTTAGTTATTCGCAGGTTGTGGTCTTTGTTGACATATTTATCATTGGCGCTTCTTACTTTGTGTTCGGTGGCGATATTATGATTACCATCTATGGCTTTATCACCACAGCGGTCTTTGGTTATGCCAGCAATATGGTCCTCTCGGGCGACAAGCAATCGTTGCAGATATTTGTCTTTTCGAAGGACTATAATGCCATTGCAGATGTGGTTTCTACCAAATTGGAGAGGGGTGTAACACTGCTCAACGGTACGGGTTATTACTCCAAGCAGGATGTGAAAATCGTGATGATTGTATGCCGCAAGAATGAAATGGGTATGATGATGAGAGCCATAAAGAGCGTTGATAACAAGGCATTTATTTCGGTTGCCAACGTTATGGGTGTTTATGGAGAAGGTTTCGATAAATATAAAATTGCTGGCAATAAAGAGATTAAAGCAGTTAAGAAGACCGAGGGTATCATCTAATTCCCATATAATAAGTTTTGGAGTTAGTTGTAGGTTTTAACTATAAAGCAAACAATACGTTAATGAGCAAAAAAGAGTATAAAAGATATTTGGTCACTTCGGCACTGCCCTATGCCAATGGTCCTGTGCATATCGGTCACTTGGCAGGTGTTTATGTTCCCTCGGATATCTATGTGCGCTACTTGCGCCTTAGGGGTAGGGATGTAGTATGGGTGTGCGGTAGTGACGAGCACGGTGTGCCCATCACTATCAAGGCACGCAAAGAGGGTGTGTCACCACAGGATGTTGTAGATAAATACAACGATATTATCAAACGCTCGTTTGAGGGTTTGGGCATCTCGTTCGACATCTACTCGCGTACAACCTCGCCCACACACTATAAAACCGCTTCGGAGTTCTTCCGCACACTCTACGACAAGGGTGTCTTCTCGGAGGCGACATCGCAGCAGTACTACGATGAGGAGGCTAAGACCTTCCTTGCCGACCGCTACATTATGGGTACTTGTCCACACTGCCAGGCAGAGGGTGCATACGGCGACCAGTGCGAGAAGTGTGGCTCGACACTCAACCCTACCGACCTCATCAATCCCAAGAGTATGATTTCGGGCTCGGCTCCCGTTATGAAGGAGACTACACATTGGTACTTGCCTCTCGATAAGTATGAACCCGCACTGAGGGAGTGGATTTTGGAGGGACACAAGGAGTGGAAGACCAATGTCTATGGTCAGTGCAAGTCGTGGATGGACCTCGGATTGCAGCCCCGTGCCGTAAGCCGCGACCTTAATTGGGGTATCCCCGTACCCGTAGAGGGTGCCGAGGGTAAGGTGCTCTACGTTTGGTTTGACGCTCCTATCGGCTACATCTCGGCAACCAAAGACCTCACACCCGAATGGGAGAAGTATTGGAAGAGCGAGGATACGAAGATGGTACATTTTATCGGTAAGGACAATATCGTATTCCACTGCATCGTTTTCCCTGCGATGTTGATGGCTCACGGAGGATACATCCTGCCCGAGAATGTACCTGCCAACGAGTTCCTAAACCTCGAAGGCGACAAAATATCCACCTCGCGCAATTGGGCAGTATGGCTCAACGAGTACTTGGAGGATATGCCTGGCAAGCAGGACGTGTTGAGGTATGTTCTATGCGCCAATGCGCCCGAAACCAAAGACAACGACTTCACTTGGAAGGACTATCAGGCTCGCAACAATAACGAACTTGTGGCTGTGCTTGGCAACTTCGTGAATAGGGCGTTGGTACTTACTCATAAGTATTATAATGGCGTGGTGCCCGAGGCTGGCGAGCTGACAGACTACGACAGGGAGATACTCGCTGAGTTGCCCCGCATAAAGGGTGCTTTGGAGGAGAGTTTGGAGAACTATCGCTTCCGCGAGGCACTCAAAGAGGCTATGAACATCGCACGATTGGGTAATAAATACCTCGCCGATACGGAGCCTTGGAAGGTTGTGAAGACCGACCCCGAGAGAGTCAAAACTATACTCAATGTGGCATTGCAGATTGTGGCAAACACTACGGTGGCTATCGAGCCCTTTATGCCTTTCAGTGCCGAGAAGTTGCTCCGTATGCTCGCAGTGGAGAAGATTGAGTGGGATATGATTGGCAGAAGCGACATCATCCCCGCAGGTCACACCATCTCTACCCCCGAACTCCTCTTCGAGAAGATTGAGGACGAGGTTATTGAGCGTCAGGTGCAGAAGTTGCAGGACACCAAGAGGGCAAACGAGGCGGCGGCTGCCAAGGTTGCAGAGCAGAAGGAGAGCGTAACCTTCGACGAGTTCGGCAAGATGGACATCAGGGTGTCGAAGGTGGTGGCTGCCGAGAAGGTTGCCAAGACCAAGAAACTCCTCAAACTGACCGTAGATACAGGCATCGACACCCGCACCATTGTGTCGGGTATTGCCGAGTACTACACTCCCGAGGAACTCGTAGGTCGCCAGATTTTGGTGCTCGTAAACCTTCTGCCCCGCGAACTGAAAGGTATCACCTCGGAGGGTATGATTTTGATGTCTGCCGACGCTACGGGTAAACTCACTCTGCTGGCTCCTACGGACGAAGTGCCCGTAGGCTCGCAAGTGGGATAATTTTGAATTCAAAATTCAAAATTAGGGTAGAGCAAAGTAATAAAGCGATACGCAGTATCGCATAAAAATTTTTGGGCGACTTTTGTGCCAGGATGGCACTTTTGCGCTGGGATTACTAAAAAAGCGTAGCAAAAGTATAGCGATGCACAGTATATAGCGATACGCAGTATCGCATAAAAGTTTTTGGTAGCACCTTTTTACAAAAAGGTGCGAAAAAAGAGATAAAAAACGAAGGTAAACAAACATAAAAACCCTAAAACTATCAAAAAAAATGAAAGACATTAAATGGCAAGAACTTGGTTTTAGTTACGTTAAAACCGATTACAACACCCGTTGTGTATGGAAAGACGGAGCATGGGGTAAGATTGAGGTGAGCGATAGCGAGTACCTCCCTATCCACATGGCTGCTACCTGCCTCCACTATGGTCAGGAGGTCTTCGAGGGTTTGAAGGCTTTCCGTGGCGTTGATGGCAAGGTGCGTTTCTTCCGCTTGGAGGAGAACGCTAAGCGTATGCAGCGTTCGGGTGAGTATCTGCGTATGCAGGTGCCCAGCATCGAACTCTTCGAGGAGATGTGTGTGAAGGCTGTGCAGGCAAATGCCGAGTACATTCCTCCCTACGGAACAGGTGCTTCGCTCTACTTGCGTCCTCTGCTGATTGGTACGGGCGCACAGGTGGGTGTTAAGGAGTCGAACGAGTACACCTTTGTGGTGTTCGTAACTCCCGTGGGTCCCTACTTCAAGGAGGGCTTCAAACCTATCACCGTAACTTTGGAGCGTCTTTATGACCGCGCTGCTCCTCACGGTACGGGTCACACCAAGGTGGGTGGTAACTATGCTGCATCTATCGGCTCGGGCTCGCGTGCTCACGAGGCTGGCTTTGCAAACTGCCTCTACCTCGATCCTAAGGAGAAGAGGTATATTGACGAGTTTGGTGCTGCCAACTTCTTCGGTATTAAGGACGGCAAGTATGTAACTCCCGATTCGACTTCGGTACTTCCCTCTATTACCAATATGTCGCTCCGCACCTTGGCTGAGGACTTGGGTTTGACGGTTGAAAACCGCCCCATTCCCGTTGAGGAACTCGCGACATTCGAGGAGACCGGTGCTTGCGGTACTGCTGCTGTTATCTCGCCCGTAGGTCGCATCTACGATCCTATGACCGAGAAATACTACGAGTATGGTACTGAGGCTGGTCCTATGAGCGTGAAACTCTACACCCTCTTGCAGGATATTCAGTATGGTCGTGTGGAGGATGTTCACGGCTGGACAAAGGTCATTGAAGGCTTGTAAAAAATTCATATAACGAGCGACTGCTGCGTTATACTGCGATAAGCGGGCTTCCTCATTTACGCTTAGTAAACTGCGGAGCCCGCTTTCTTGTATGCCTTGCATTCATCTCGTTCTATGAATTTTATCGTTCCAGACGAGTAAACTGCGAAGGTGGTTTTCTTGTGCGCCTAAAATTCGCTCGCTTATATGCGTTTTTGAGTCTAAGGTCTAAGGTCTAACGTCAATAGTCCTAAGAGTTCCAGGGATAACAGGGATAACAGGGGTTGCAGGGGGAATTCTTCCTTGTTATCCTTGTAACCCTTGTAAAGTTTTCGGGCTCGGCAAAATACTTTGCCGAGCCCGCGACTATTGACGTTAGACCTTAGACGTTAGACAAAAAAGAGAGAGGGACTCAAAAACTGAGCCCCTCTCTCTTTTCCTTAGAATATGTAGTTCGTACCGATGTTCAGACCGCCCTTGCCATCTCGTTTGTCGAAGGGTTTGCCGTATTCGCACGAGATGATGAAGTTGTGGTTCATCACTATTTTCACGCCTATACCTGCGCTGGCGTGGATGCCGCCATAGCCGTAGCCGCTATAAAGTCCCAGAGCCTTATTTGCGAGTTCTGCCACCTCGTTGCCACCCTTCTGTTTGTCGAAGGAGCGTGCTTTGGTGATGACGCCTGCATCCACAAAGGGATTGAGGGCGATGTACCAGTTCTGGTTGATAAGGCGGAAGCGGGCAACCTTAACCCTTGCCTCGAAGTTTGCCCAAGCGTAGCCGTCTGCCAGGATACGGTTTTGGAAGACGCCACGGATGGAGTTCTTACCACCCAAGCCCTCGTTCTTAATCTGTCGGAGGTAGAGGGGAGTGGTAGTCTGTTGGAGGTAGAAGGGGGTGTTGCCAAAGGTCTGCTGCCAATTGATGCGGTAGCCTAGAACGAGGTTATCCTCCAATACGGGGAAGAACTGACGCCAAGTAGCCATAATGCGACCATAGGTTTCGCCCTCGCCGAAGAGGTCGGGCGAGAAACTACCCACAACCTCGGCGCAGTAGCCGCGCGTAGGTGCTGCCTCCATATCGCGAGTGTCATAAACCAAGCCCGCTTTGAGTTCGAGGTGGGTACCTGCTACCTCGTCATCGCTGATAAGACCTGCCGTGCGGTAAACCTCATAGAGCGACTTCTCGTCTTTGTATTTGTCGAGTTCGACATCGCCCGTTGTAACATTCCAGAAGGTAAGACCTGCCATCCAAGTGAGCCTGTCGGAGATGCTGCCCTGCACATCTGCAATGGCACGCAACATCGTGCGGTCCATATAGTACCACGAACTGCCGCTCGTCTTGTCCCAATCCATAGGCGAGGCGAAGCCGTTGAAGCCATAGAAGGGCGACATTGCCGAGTCGAGGTAGCTCACCGCAGCCGTCAGACGCAAGCCGGGGATGAGGTATTTCGAGTCGTAGAACATATGTGCGATAGTCTCGCCCTTGGTGTAGTGCGAGAGTTCCACATTGAATTTGTGGAGGTAAGTGGGGTAGGTGCTACCATCGCCAAAGTAGAAGAAGTCGCACAAGGCGCCATACTGAAATCCGAGGTCGGAGTTGTAACTAACTGCGGGCAGAGGACCAAGGTTCCAACCCGTTTTTACCTTCTCCTGAGCCGTTGCACCGAAAGCAACAGCGGCGCATAGGAGCGAAGTGAGGATAAATTTCTTCATAGTATTATCTGTCTGTTATTATTAATTACATAAGTATCACGCCGCCGAGCATCTTGAACACCAAGAAGCCCAAGTAGTTGCCCAAAGCGTAGCCCACCAAGCCGATGGTTACGCCCACAACCAACATATCCCTATTCTTCATCGAAGCGGCAATCATAGGAACGAAGATAGGCGAGTTGATGAGGGTGTTGGAGGTGATAACAGCCGTATCGCCGTCCACCTTGAAGAGTTTTGCGCCCAGAATGGTGAGCAGGAACGAGCCAAAGACCACCAAAATCTGGAACAGCACGATGTAGAGCGCACCCTCGTAGTTCATCGTGCGGAAGTTTGCCATCGAGGCAACAACCACCGAGAAGATGTAGATGAAGTACATACCCGCATCGTAACTCTTGTCCCACCTTTTGACCTCTTTCCAGAGCGAGAAGAGCAGCGCAAGAGTAGTAATGGTAAGAATCATTACCACCGTAAAGATGTTCTCATCGTAACGCTTTGCAAGGGTTGCTACACCAAATGCCGCGCCAACAATAACGAGCGTGAGTAGCAAAATTTTCAGCAACTGGATGAGGTTCTTGCCCTTTGCGAAGTCCTTATAGGGGTTTTTGTTCTCGGCGAGATCTTCGGCAGTTACCTCCTTGTCGGTGGTGTAGATGCCCCTACCGAGCACCTTGCGAGCCCACTTGATACCTACGGTCATAAGCAGAACCAGATAGAGGAAGCAGATGACCATATCGAACGAGTTGATGATGATGAAGGTGCTGTTCTCCATATTGAGCATAACCTTCAATGCCGCCAAGTTGGGAGTACCTCCCGTACACTTGCCCGCAACGGCGCCCGCAATGGTGGCAGCCTCTTCGCCCATACCGCCCCTCAGCAGGAAGAATCCCACCACAACAACAATCACAACGGAAACAACGCCAATGATGGTAATTTTGAGCGATGTTTTGATTGAAAACCTCTTGAAGTCGCAACTATAAAGCATCATAGGTAGTGCCAAGGGTATGGCAATCGTAGAGATGGTGTCCTGAATACCCTTACAGTCGGCGGGAATGAGGTTGAGATTGGCAACAATAATACCGAGGAAGTAGAGCAAAAGTACGGGACCGATTTTGCTGAGTACCTTCCATTTGTTGCACGCCCACAATACAACAGCGGGCGAAAGCAGATAGAATAGCACAAGTGCAATTTTTCCTACCATAATTTTGTGTGTATTTTTTTGTTTTTGGGTTCTTCTGCTGTTCTTCGCAGGGGTTTTCCTTGCGCTCAAAACAGCCGAGCGGACTCCAAAAATGGTTTGTGTGTGGCGTGTCAAATATAAACATTTTTTCCCAAACGACCACATTTGCCCCCAAAAACACTACGCCCTCCGCGTTTTGGGAGGGCGTAGTTGTGTATGTTAAACTCCTATGGATGCGCTTTTAGAGCACAAGGAGAAGGCGGAATATCAGATAGCCTAAGTAGTTGCCCACAGCATAGCCCGCCAGACCATTGGTAATACCGACCATAATGGCACCCTTGTTCTTCATCGTTGCTGCAATCATGGGTACGCAGATGGGCGAATTGATGAGAGTGTCGGAGGTAATGACTGCACTGTCGGCATCGACTTTGAATGGGCGAGCCAAAAGGACTGCCAAAAGGAGCGAGCCAAAGACGATGATGGTTTGGTAGATGATTACCCAAAGTCCCATCTTCCAGTCGAGTTTCGAGAGGTCTGCCAGCATTGCCATAGCGAAGCAGAATATATAAATAAGGTACATACCCGCATCGAAACTCTTGTCCCACGAGCGCACCTCTTTGATGCCCGTCAGCAGAAGACTAATGGTAGTAAGAACGAGGATTAGTGCCACCATCGAGAAGTCGCCGCCCAAGATGTCATACATCAGCGTGCCCTCCTTGAAGAGGTTGCTCACAAGGAGCGAGGTAACAGCCACCAGAGCCGCTGCAACAAAGACCTTAACGAGTTGTTTGATACTCTTCTTCTTGCCAAAATCCTTATAGGGGTTTTCGTCCGTATACTCCTCGGCATTGATAGAGTCGTTATACTCTTTGATATTCTTGCCGTGGACAATGCGGCGAGCCATTTGCACACCGCCACCCATCAGGAACATAAGGTAGAAGAACGACACCACAAGGTTGCAGGTGCTAACAAGTGCGAATTTCTCGCCCGTAAGCCCCTTGTCGCCAAGCATCATATTAACTGCGGCAAAGTTGCCCGCACCACCCGTGTACTGTCCCGAGAGGGTTGCGCCAATGGTCGGACCGTCTGCACCGAGTTGGTCTGCCAGCAGCAAGTAGCCACCGACCACCATTGCAGCAGTGGCAACAACACCAATGACGAAAGCCCTTACGGTTGTGCCTGCATTGAAGTTCTTGAAGTTGCAACCAAAGAGCATCATAGGAATTGCCAAAGGAATCATCACGTCTTGAAGGGTCTTCTGGATGCCATAGCAATCCTCGGGGATGATGTGGAGGTTGGCAACCACTACACCAAAGATGTAAAGTGTTAGTACGGGTCCCACCTTGTTGAGAAGTTTGCTCTTGCGACACGCCCAAAGCACTCCTGCGGGAACCAACAAATAGAAGATGATGAGAAGTAGTTTTGAAACCATAGTTTCCTCATTTTTGTTTTTTGTGGCACCGCAAAGATAGTCAAATTATCCAAAAAGAGATGTCATTTTATTCTCAAATCGCTATACCTATATATAATATAAGGAGCTGCCTATTCGTGGACACCTCTTTACATTATGTCCAACGTCAATAGTCCTAAGGCTTATGGGGCTTACAGGAATTCCCTCTCTAAGTTAGAGAGATGCCCGCAGGGCGGGAGAGGTCCTCCCCATACCTCTCATATCTCCCATTTATCCCATTTTTATATCTGCCCTCAAAATCAGCCACTTATGTTTTGACTCGAAAAAAATCTCAAAAAAATCGAAAAATTTTTTGCAAAACGCTTGCAGGTTTGAAAAAAGTCGCTACCTTTGCATCCGCAATTGAGAAGAAACCGAGTCCCAAACGACAAAGTGAAACTCAAAAGCAAAAAAAGTTCTAAAAAGTTTGGTGGTTACAAAAAAAGGTTTTACCTTTGTACCCACGTTCGCCTCAGAAAATGCGGCGATTTTTTTAGCGCCTCTTCGAAAGGAGAGGTACCGAAAAAGGTTCTTTGATTTATTGGTTTAACAGAGAGAAAAAGAATGCAGAAGCAATGAAGTCTTAGGACTTCATCAAGTTCAATTCAATTCCTTAAATGGATAAAGAAGTAGTCAGGCTCTAACAATACATTTTAACTTTTTTTACAATGGAGAGTTTGATCCTGGCTCAGGATGAACGCTAGCGGCAGGCCTAACACATGCAAGT
>CALDPX010000021.1 GCA_937911745.1 uncultured Alistipes sp.
CTTTCGACCACCTTCTTTCGAGGGTAATGTTCACCTTCAACAACGGTTTTGCCGCAAATGAGAATGTGAAGATTCAGGTTAAGGATGTGAAGATGACCGCTCCCGCTGGTGGTGTTTATGATGTTGCCAACAAGAAATGGAGCGTAGACCTCACTTCTGCTGCCAAAACTCTGACATTTGATGATGGTCAGAAGGTTGGCGCAGGTGCAGGTGATGCTGCTGAGCGTGCTCCCAAGTTTGTTGTTCCTTGCGCTAATACCTACACCTATGCTATATCCTTCGTTGTAGACGTATACTTCAACGATATCCTTATCAACGAGAATGTTGCCAAGACTTCGAGCGTTGTAGGTGTAGCATTGGAGCAGGGCAAGAGCTACAACTTCACCGCTACTATCGACTCCGAGACTCTCAATATGGAGTCCATCGAGTTCGAGGTTGGCGAGGTGGATGGTTGGGAGAGCGGCAATGTTGATTACAACCAGACCACTTTCTATGTAGAGAATGTTACCGAGTTCCAGAAGGCACTCAACTATGCAGTAGGTATTGAGAACAATGCAACTCGCGCAGATGTTGTAAAACCCGTTCCCACCACCATTTACTTTGCAAAAGATATCGCAGGTAATGTTACTATTACCGAGGACGACACCAATGCTCCCTATCACAACATCACCATCGACGGTCGTGGTTTCAAATACGACGGTCAGATGTCGATTCATGGTAACTCCAACCAGGGTAAAGGTAAACTCCTTATCAAGAACATCAACTTTGAAACCGAGACCGAAAGTCGCGATTTCGTTTGGTGTGCAGAAACTCAAAATGGCAGTCTATGGCGCTATGGCAACAACATCACCATTGAGGATTGTACCTTCACTGCAAATGGTGCTGCTGTTCACACCGCTGTTGGTGCACGTTTCCAGCAGTGCTATAACATCAAACTCACCAACTGCGTTGCTACCAATATGCACTCGCTCATGCAGGCTGAGAGCTGCGGTACCACCGTTGTTGTTGAGGATTCGAAAGTGGTAAATGGTAAGAACGGTGTTTCGTTCAACAACACTATGAATGCCATTATCACCAACACCGAGATTGAGGCTGTTGGTGAGGGTAGTTACGGTATCCGCCACAAAGGTCAAGAGGCCAACTATGCTCTTACCGTTGAGAACTGCAAGGTAAACGCATTTGCTCCCGTGCTTGTACGCAATATGACGAACAAAGTAGGCTACACCTTAACCCTCAAAGGCAACAATGAATTCACATCGAGCAACGCATTCGACATTGACGTTGTAATCTCCGCTTCCGACTACGAAAACGACGCTGCCCTTCCCGCTGCTCCTACCGGTAAATATACCATCGTAGGCGACGTTGAGGATTTCAAGGTATTCCCCGAGGATGTTTTGATGCAGGACGCTGCCGCTTTGCAGGAGGCTATTAACGCAGGTGGTTATGTTGTTCTCGGTGACGATGTTGAAATTGCAGAGACACTCACCATCACCAACGACGTTACTCTCGACTTGCAGGGCAAAACTATCGCAGGTGGATTTGCCAAAGTTGATGGCGTATCGGTTCTTAACATTGCCGAGGGTGCAACCTTGACCATCAAGAATGGTCTCGTGGAGAACGACACAGTAAACGGTGCTGCTACCATCATCAACAATGGTACACTCGTTTTGGGCGAGGGTGCTGAAATCGTTGGTGCACCTATTGGCGAAACCGGTTATCCTGAATATGCTATTGCAAGTACTGGCAAGTTGACCATTGAAGAGGGCGCAACAGTTTGTTCCGACCGCGGTGCACTTCGTCTGAGTGCTGGTGCTGATGTAACCATTAATGGTGGCAACATCTACGTAACCGATGCTTTGGGTACTCGCTCTCTTACCAACCACGTTATTTGCGCATATGATGGTGCAAAAGTTACCATCAAGGGAGGTGATTTCACATCCTACTATCCTAATACAAGTGACTGTGGTGCAAGTGTAATTTGCCCTTGGGGTGGTGACTTTGAAATATATGGTGGTAACTTTACATACGTTGGTACCACAGGTCAAGGTGGCTGCTTCCAGAACTATATGGGTGCTGGTAGCACTGTTAATGTATACGGCGGTACTTATAGTGACAACTCTGTAACAAAATGGATTGCTGATGGCTACCACGCAGTAGTAAAAGATGGTAAGTACATTATTCTTCCCGAGAGTGTTGAGGCTGTTGCCGGAACTACCGAGGAGTTGAAAGACGCCATCGCAAATGGTAGTGGCGAAAAAGATATTCAGTTGAATGGCGATGTTACATACAACACCAAAATCACCAACGACGCTAATATCGACCTCAATGGTAACACTTTCGAGGCTACCGGTACCATCGAACTCGGTAACAATGCCGACCTCACTATGGTAGGTGGCGACTACGAAGTAAACAGCACCTACGGTCACGTGGATGTTCGTCCTTCGACCGCAGAGGGTAGTGTACTTGTATTCGAGGACATCGACTTCTCGTTCAACAAGCTGAACAAAACCAACGGTCCCAGCACCAACCGCTTGGGTACCGTAGTGGAGGTTTGCGCAACTGCTGCAGGTGCTTACACCAAGATTCTGTTCAAGAAATGTACTTTCGCTAACGCACAGGTTCTCTTCGAGGGTCTGAGTGGTACGGTTGGTACTTTCGAGGCAACTTTCGAGGAGTGTACCTTCAACGCCCTCACCTCGTCGGCTCCTATCTATGTTCAGAACTATGTTGAGGGTACCATCAATGTGAAAGGTTGTACTTTCAATTTGGAGTGCACCTCGTCGACCGCTTCGGCTATTAGCGTATCGTCGAGCAGCAGCACCACTGTTACTGTGAATGCCGAGAACAACACTATCAACGCAACCGCAGCTACTCCTTCGGGCGTTGACGGCACCGTAGAGCAGGTTAAAGTGAACGGCACTCCCAAGGACATCAAGTTCATTAGCGCCTACAACAACACCACCATCAACGAAACCAATACCACCAAGACCGGTATTGCTAATTTCTAATAGCAGGTGGTTGATTAAAACAAGAAAAGAGGGGATTACGACTCCCCTCTTTTCTTGTTTTAACATATTGTGATTGGAATAAAACTAAGCCCCCACACACATTCGAGTGCATAGTGTGTGGCGAGTAGTAGGCGGCGTCAGAGTGACGCTTCTGTACAGGGATTTCTCCCATCACCCCCCCCACCCCAAAAAAACGCCTTTTAGCGGAGGAAATTTTGTGCCAAACAAGAAGGCGAATCCGCAAAATCCAACTCACTTCGAGTGCATAGTGTGTGGCGAGTAGTAGGCGCACAAGAAAACTCCCTCCGCAGTTTACTCTAACGTAAATGAGGAGGGAGTTTATCGCAGTGCAACGACCTAATCGTCCACAATATGCGCTCGAATTTTAGAATTTGACAAGCAAACCAATACCCGCCACCTCCTGAATCTGCAAGCAGGGATATGCTGAACCATCGGGCTGGGGAATGTTGATGTCGTCATCGTAAATCATATGGAAGTTGGCGTTTGCCGAGAGCCACTTATTAATCTTCAAGTCGAAGCGGATTGTCCAGTCAACATCCACATTCTGGGGCTCGTTGAGGAAGTTGGAGAAGAGGTTCAGACGGGTATAGCCCGAAAGGTCGCCCCAAATGGTGCCCTTAGCCTCAATCTTCACGTTACCACCAAACTCGTGGCGAGTGGAGGTGCCATCCAAGCCGTAGATGGGTTGCAGAGCCTCCTCGGTAACCACCGTAGCCTTCCACGTTGCGGGCGAGGCATTGACCGACAACCAAGCCTTAGGGTTCCACTCCACACCAAGACCGCCACTGAAATAGGCAGGAGCCATAAAGCCCGAAGTCTGTTTGTAGCCGCCCTCAGGAAGTGACACAGCGTAGTCATAGCCGTTGGCAAACTGGGTGTTGAATTTCAGCAATGCCGAGATGTAGAGACTCTCGTAGACCTTCTGACCATAGGACGAGGAGAGATAAATCTTGTCGTTGGTCTTACGCATACCGTTGCTCTCGGTGCGGTTGAGACCATACGCCAACTCCAAGCGGTTCTGCCACAACGAGGAGCCCTTCTTATAGTCTACCGAGTAGTTGAATTGAAAATCGGCTGCCACGCTGGGGTCGCCACCGGCTGCCCAATTCGTAAGTGTCATCTGCGAGCCCGTAATACCTGCGCTACCTGCCATAGTCCAAGGCGAAGGCTCGGCGTTAGGTTCCTCAGCAAAGAGCGACACGCTTGCCGCAATAGCCAACATTGAGAGTAGAATTTTCTTCATAGTCGTATGATTTTTATTTTGATTATAATTTCTCTGTCGCAAAGATATACATTTAATTCTCAATTCTCAATTTTCAATTTTCAATTTTTATAGGTACTTTTGTCGGCGTGTTTGGCGTGGGGGTTTAGTCGCTGCCTCCCTTCGGGGAGGGAGAGGAAAGTCCGAGCAACACAGAGCACCGTACTTCCTAACAGAAAGTTGTCGGCAACGGCAAGGTTCAAGGTAACAGAAAACAACCGCCCTGCAAGGGGTAAGGGTGAAAAGGCGGGGTAAGAGCCCACCGCTCGTGTGGCAACACATTGAGGTCAGTACTACCTACGGGTTGCAAGTTCAAGTATATCGACAGTATGTAGGGTTGCTCGCCCGATGTCGAGGGGTAGAACGCTACTTTTTAGCCTGCGTGTGAGCGCAGTGTATAGATTAATGACTAAAACCGCCCATCTGCAAGGAGTTGGCTCAGCGTAGCCTCTCCGAGGATGCAAGCGGTACAGAACTCGGCTTATACCCCGCACCAAACACTTTTTTTGAAATTCAAAATTCAAAATTCAAAATTCAAAATTGACTATCAATCATATAAACATAGAGGATTTCGACTATGAGTTGCCCGACGAGAGAATTGCAAAATTTCCTCTCTCGGAGCGTGACCACTCCAAACTTTTGGTATGGAGAGAGGGCACCATTGCCGAGCGCAGGTTCTACAATCTGGGCGAGGAGTTGCCCGAGGGAGCATTGCTCGTCTTTAATAACACCAAGGTATTCCGCGCAAGGCTCATTATGCACAAGCCCAGCGGCGCACGCTTGGAGGTCTTCTGCTTGGAGCCTCACGCACCTGCCGACTACGAGAACGCCTTTTCGGCGAGGGGCGAGAGTCAGTGGCGTTGCCTTGTGGGTGGCTTGAAGAAGTGGAAGGAGGGCGCACTTGTCATCGACTTCGAGATGAATGGCAAGCCTTGCCGCTTGGAGGCATACAGGGGCGAGCAGATAGACAAAGCGCACGTTGTGACCTTCCGTTGGGATGCCGATGCCACCTTTGGCGAGATTATAGAGCACCTCGGCAGGATACCCATACCGCCCTACCTCAACCGCGAGAGTCAGGAGATTGACAACACTCGCTATCAGACGGTCTATTCGCGCATCGAAGGCTCGGTGGCGGCTCCTACGGCGGGACTTCACTTCACACCCCGACTGATTGAGGAGTTGCACACAAGGGGCATTCAGACCTCGGAGGTTACGCTTCACGTTGGCGCAGGCACCTTCCTGCCCGTAAAGGAGAGCGATGCCTCGCTCCATACGATGCACACCGAGCATTTTGTGGTGGAGAGAGCCACACTCCATCGGCTCATTGCCAATATGGGGCACATCTTCTCGGTGGGCACTACCAGCACCCGCACCATAGAGTCGCTCTCGGCACTCGGATGGAGAGTCGTGCAGTGCGGCTCGCCCGAGGCAGAGAGAGTGGTTGGTCAGTGGGAAATATACGATATCCCGAGTGAGAAGAGTGGCAAAGAACTGCTCACAGCACTCGCCGATTGGATGGAACGCGAGGGTATTGAACACCTCTCGGCAGCCACCCAGATTATGATAACACCCTTCTACCGCTTCCGTATCATAGATGGTCTTGTGACCAACTTCCACCAGCCCAAGAGCACCCTGCTGCTCCTGATTTCGGCTATTGTGGGCGAGGAGTGGCGCAACATCTACCGCTACGCTATGGAGAACGATTTCAGGTTCCTCTCCTATGGCGATAGTTCGTTGCTCTTCGTGCCGAAGCGATTTTGAATTTTGAATTTTGAATTCCAAATGTCACGTTTTCTTCCAACATCCGCCAAAGAGGTCGAGGCTCTCGGCTGGGACTACATAGATGTCATTCTTTTTTCGGGCGATGCCTACATCGACCACCCCTCGTTCGGCATTGCCGTCATAGGCAGGATATTGGAGGCAGAGGGCTATCGTGTGGCGGTAGTTCCTCAGCCCAATTGGAGGGACGATCTGAGGGACTTCAAGAAGTTGGGTGCTCCGAGGCTCTTTTTTGGTGTGTCGGCAGGCTCTATGGACTCTATGGTCAATCACTATACGGCTGCCAAACGCCTGCGCCACGATGACGCCTACACCCCCGGAGGTGCTTTCGGTTTCCGCCCCGACTATGCCGTAAAAACCTACACCCGAATACTCAAACAGCTCTACCCCCACACACCCGTCATCGTTGGTGGCATTGAGGCTTCGCTTCGTAGGCTCACACACTACGACTATTGGAGCGATGGTCTTATGCCCTCCGTTCTTGTTGAGAGCGGCGCAGACCTTCTGATGTATGGTATGGGCGACAGAAGCATTATTGAGGTTGCTAAGGCTCTTAGAAACGGCTACAATGCCAAACTACTGCGCAAACTCCCTCAGGTGGGCTTTGTTGCCGACAAGGAGTATGTGGAGCGGCTGCCTAAGGAGAGTACCATCGTGATGCACTCTTTCGAGGAGTGCCAGAGGAGCAAAGACGCCTTCGGAGAGAACTTCGTGAGGATGGAGGTCGAGAGCAACCGAATGGAGCAGACCAAGACTATTGTAGAGCCTACGGGTGGCAAATATGTGGTCATAAATCCTCCCTACGAGCAGATGACCACCGAGCAGTTGGACCACAGTTTCGACCTGCCCTACACTCGCCTACCCCACCCCCGCTATAAGGACAAAACAATCCCCGCATATGAGATGATTAAGCACTCGGTAAATATCCACCGAGGTTGCTTTGGCGGTTGTTCGTTCTGCACCATTTCGGCACATCAGGGCAAGTTTGTAACCTCGCGTAGTGAACGTAGCATCCTTGCCGAGATTGAGAAAGTTAAACTTCTGCCCGACTTCAAGGGCTACCTCTCGGATGTGGGCGGTCCCTCGGCAGATATGTACCGCTTGGGAGGTAAGAATACCGACCTATGCCGCAAGTGTGTACGCCCCTCGTGCCTCACGCCCAAGGTGTGCCCCAACCTCAACCGCGACCTTTCGCCTCTTCTCGACCTCTACCGCAAGGTGCGCGAGGTGAAGGGCATCAAAAAGGCGTTCATAGGTAGCGGCATACGCTACGACATACCCGATGATGGCGGCAGGTATATGAGGGAGGTAATACTGAATCACACCTCGGGACGTCTGAAAGTGGCACCCGAGCATACCGAGCCTCACGTTCTCAGGCTGATGCGCAAACCTCTCTGGGAGGAGTTCGAAAAGTTGCACGCTTTCTTCCATAAGGTATGTAGGGAAAACTCGCTAAAATACCAACTCATACCCTACTTTATCTCCTCGCACCCAGGTTGCAGGGAGGAGGATATGAAAAAGTTATCAACAAAGACTCGCGCCCTAAATCTTATGACCGAGCAGGTGCAGGACCTCACTCCCACGCCTATGACGCTCTCCTCGGTGATGTTCTACACGGGCAAGAACCCCTATACGGGAGATGATGTCTATGTTGCTAACAGCCGAGAGGAGAAATGTCAGCAAAAAAGTTATTTCTTTCGGGGCAAAAAAGTTGAAAACCGAGGCAAAAAGAGTACCTTTGACCAGAAGAAACGAAGAAAATAGTATATAATGGCAAACGAAACACGATACAAAAAGGGGAAAAACGAAGAGGCATACAAGGCTGTAACCGAGGTGCAGGGCAGAGTTCTGCCCCACGCTTTGGACTTGGAGGAGGCTGTACTCGGTGCACTGATGCTCGAAAAGGATGGCATCATCACCGTTCAGGACTACCTTTCGGGAGCAGCTTTTTATAGCGAGGCTCACCGCATAGTCTATGAGGCAATAGAGCGACTCTCGCAGGAACTCAAACCCATCGACCTTCTGACCGTCACCGAGAAACTCAAACAAGAGGGACAACTCAAAGCCATTGGCGGTGCTCCTTTTCTTGCACGACTGACACAGAAAGTGGCTTCGGCTGCCAACCTCGAATACCACGCCACGATTGTGGCTCAGAAATATGTACAGAGGGAACTCATACGCGCCTCGGACGAAATTCTGCAACGCTCGTTTGACGAGTCGAAAGACCTTTCGGACCTACTGAACTTTGCCGAGCAGGAGATTTTCAAGGTTGCCGAAGGTCACATCTCCAAGGAGGTGCAGTCTTCGAGCAACATCCTCAGGGAAACTATGCGACTGATTGAGGAGGCGAGCAAGAAGGGTGGCAAAATCAATGGCGTGCCTACGGGCTTCCGCGACTTGGACAAACTGACGCTCGGCTGGCAGCCCTCGGATATGATTATCATTGCTGCACGTCCCTCGATGGGTAAGACCGCCTTTGTGCTCTCTATGGCTCGCAACATTGCCGTAGATGAGCAGAAGCCCGTTGCATTCTTCTCGTTGGAGATGAGCGCAACGCAACTTATGATGCGTCTGTTGGTGGCAGAGGCTCAGCTCGACTCGCGCGATGTGCGTAGTGGTAGGCTTACTCCCGAGCAATGGTCGCACTTGGAGAAGTCGGCAAAACCCCTCTCGGAGGCTCCTTTGTTCATTGACGACACACCCGCACTGCCCGTTACGGAATTCCGCTCGAAGGTGCGCAAACTCAAAGCACAGCACGACATCCAACTTGTCATCATCGACTACCTGCAACTTATGACGGGTCCTCAGGATACCAAAGGCAACCGCGAGCAGGAGGTGGCTTACATCTCGCGCACGCTCAAAGCCATTGCCAAGGAACTCAACATACCCATCATCGCCCTCTCGCAGTTAAACCGTTCGGTGGAGTCGCAGGGAGGTAGCAAACGTCCTCAACTCTCCAATCTTCGCGAGAGTGGCGCCATCGAGCAGGATGCCGATATTGTAGCCTTCATCCACCGTCCCGAGTACTATGGACTTATGCAGTTGGAGGACGGCACTACGACCAAAAACCTTGCTGAGATTATCGTTGCCAAGCACCGTAATGGTGCTACGGACACCATCCGTATGAAGTTCCTCAACGATTTTGCACAGTTCTGCGACTTCGATCCGCTTGCCGGAGGCGGTTTCTCGGGCGAGAGAGAATTTGGTAGCGCGATAGATGGCGGAGGCTTTGAGATGGCTGGCGGCGGAGGCTTTGGCGGTGGCGGAGATTTTGACTCGGCAGCCGATGATTTCGCCCTACCTCCAAGCCCTACGGGTGCTGACGGCTCGAAGGCAAGGGGCTCAGCAATGAGCACCTCGGAAGAGGCTCCTTTTTAGAATTGAGAGTTGAGAATTGAGAATTGAGAATTAACTCAACATAGAACAGCGGGTGCGATATGTGAGGCAAGTTCAAGGCTTGCGATGGGCGAGAAACCGGAGTTTGCTCCTCGCAAATGAGGATTTCGAGCACGAGCATAACGCAGAAATTGTCCACAGAGCGCAGCCGCATAAAGTTATGGCTTTTAGGAGAGTATATAGTTCAGCGTTGGTGGGAATCAATGCCATCACAGTGGAGGTCGAGGCAAATGTCTCGCCAGGAATAGGTATGTATTTGGTGGGACTGCCGGATAGTGCCGTCAAGGAGAGCCACGAGCGTATTCGCTCCGCCTTCGAGAATAGCGGATTGAGGATGGTGGGCAAAAAAACCATCGTAAATCTCGCTCCTGCCGACCTGAAAAAGGAGGGCTCATCGCTCGATTTGCCCATAGCCATTGCGATGTTGGCGGCAACCGAACAGGTGGCAAATGAGAATATAGGCGAGTGGGTAATTATGGGCGAGTTGTCGCTCGATGGCACCGTAAAGCCCATAAAGGGTGCTCTACCGGTGGCTATTGAGGCTTTGGCAAAAGGTTTTAGGGGCGTGATACTCCCCAAAGAGAATGCCAATGAGGCGGCAGTTGTAGAGGGTTTGGAGGTTATTGGAGTAGGCTCCTTGAAGGAGGCTGTCGATTTCCTCAATGGAGAGCTTCACATCTTACCCACCAAGGTCGCAACCGAACTGCTCTTTGTGGAGCGTGCCAACCGCTATGGCGAGGACTTTTCGGATGTTAAGGGACAGGAGTACGTCAAGCGTGCTTTGGAGGTTGCGGCAGCAGGCGGTCACAACATTGTGATGATTGGTGCTCCGGGCTCGGGCAAGACTATGCTCGCCCGTAGGATGCCTACGATTATGCCTCCTTTGTCGCTCGAAGAGGCTCTCGAAACCACCAAGATACACTCCGTAGCAGGCAAACTCGGCAGCGAGAAGGGACTCCTCACACGCCGTCCGTTCCGTGCGCCCCACCACTTGGCTTCGGCAGTGGCTATGGTGGGCGGAGGCAGCAACCCTCAGCCTGGTGAGATATCGCTCGCCCACAATGGCATACTCTTCCTCGATGAGCTGCCCGAGTTTGGCAGGTCCATATTGGAGGTTATGCGTCAGCCGTTGGAGGACAAAGTGGTGACCGTTGCGAGGGCTAAATACTCGGTGGTCTATCCTGCCAACTTTATGCTTGTAGCATCGATGAACCCCTGCCCTTGTGGCTACTACAACCACCCCACCAAGGAGTGCAACTGTTCGCGCTACGCTGTGGAGAAGTATATAAACAAAATCTCGGGTCCCCTGATGGACCGTATTGACATACAAATTGAGGTTACACCCGTAGAGTACGACCAAATGCAGGAGCGTCAGCCTGCCGAGCCCAGCAGTGCCATTCGCCAAAGGGTTATTGCCGCCAGAGAGCGTCAGCAGAGGCGTTTTGAGGGCATCGAGGGCGTATTTACGAACGCTATGATGAATAGTGCTATGATTGCCGAGTTCTGCCCTCTGGACGAGCAGTGTGGCGCACTGCTCGGCAGGGCTATGGAGCGACTGTCGCTCTCGGCAAGGGCTTACAACCGCATCATAAAGGTCGCCCGCACCATTGCCGACCTCGAAGGAGCCGAACAAATCAACTCCTCGCACATTGCCGAGGCTATCGGCTACCGCAACTTGGACCGCGAGAATTGGGGCGTGAGAGTTGAGAATTGAGAATTGAGAATTGAGAATTAATGTGCGCCTATGGCGCATATTTTTTAATCCTACACTACCCTATGCAAAAACTACCTCCTTTTCTAAGAATCTTGCCACTTGCGATTGCGGGCATACTCTTGGGGGAGGTTGTCGCCATAGAGGTATGGTGGGTGGCGGTGGGTGCTACGCTCTCTTCGGTGCTTGGTTACACTTGGCGCCGCAAGTGGCAGGGCGAAGTATATATAGCCCTCTCCATACTCCTTTGGGCTATGTGCGCCACCGAAATACGCACTCCTCAGACCACGCCTGAGCCCTCCTCTCCAACCGAACATATTGTTACTATCTCCACCACACCCCATACTTCGGGACGTTGGCAACGCTGCGAAGCCACAACAGAGTGGTGTGGCAGACGAGCCAAAATCCAACTCCGAGCAGACACCTCACTATACATTTCGCTCGGCGAAAGGGGCACGGCAATTGGCTATCTGAACCCTCTGCCCGAGGGCTCCTATGGCAATCTTATGAGGCGCAGGGGTTTCGTGGGCACCCTATACCTCACTCACCCTGCCGATTGGCACGCCACAGACACTATATCAACACCTCTCATTGCTGCACGCAGAGTGCAACATACTCTCACAAGTCGTATAGAGCGCTTGGGCTTGGGAAGTGACGAGGAGGCTGTTGTAAGTGCTATGCTCTTGGGCGAGAGGAGTGGCATTAGCCCCTCACTCCGCAAGGCTTACTCCCGTTCGGGGGCTTCTCACATCCTCGCCATATCGGGACTCCACGTCGGCATTGTGGCGATGCTTGTGTGGTGGCTATGCGGACTACTGCCCATTGTTGGGCGCAGAGGGCACATAGTACGCAACTGCATAGCCTCGGTAGTTATGGTCATCTATGCTGTTATTTGCGGTTTGTCGCCCTCGGTAGTGAGAGCAACCATTATGTTTGTGGTGGCACAGATGGCTCTCGGATATGGTACCTCGCGAAATACGATGAATACACTGTGCGGCGCAGTGACAATAATGCTACTCTTAAACCCCAACAACCTCTTCGACATCAGTTTCCAGATGTCGGTGGTGGCTGTGGCGGGTATCTTGGTGGGCTATCGCCCCTTGAACGACTACTTTGGCGGCAGGGAGCACCAAACACTGCTCACTCCTCTACTCGGAGTGGTCATCGTGGGTTTGTGCTCCACCTTTGCCACACTTCCCTTAGTCGCCCACACATTCTCCACCATAAGCCTTGTAGGCATTTTTCTCAACCCTATTGTGATACTTACTGCCGAAATTATTGTGATGGGAGGATTAATTTGGGTATCTTTGCCCTTTGAGTGGCTGCAACCTATTGCCAAGTGGGTGATTGGAGGTGCTGCCGAGGTGCAAAACAGAGCCGTAGAGTATGCCTCGGGGCTCTCGTGGTCGGCTGTGGAGTGCCAGGTGCCACTGTGGGTAACACTCTTAGCCTATGGTGCAATGTTAGTAGCCGTTGTTGTAGCCTCACAATGGAAAGAGCGTAAAAGATGGAAAATGGAGATTTAAGCATACTTTTAAGCCCCGAATTTGGGCAGGAGGTGGAGCGCAACCTCACGCGAGAGCCAAACGCTATCGCTCTGGATAGGCGTGTGCCCAATGCTCGTCTTGTGGCTACCCAGGTAAAGTATCTCCAAAGGGCAATGAAGAAACTCCCCTCCTACTACGCCGCACGCGCCATACTGCCCTCGCTTGCCTTCGAGCAGTCGAGTAGCGAGGAGTGTGCCGCCCACAAACCATTTTCGGGCTCGCTGGCGGTGGATTTGACCTGTGGATTGGGCGTTGATACTCTCTACCTCTCCAAGCGTTTCGAGCGTGTGGTGGCAATAGAGCGCAACTGCGAGTTGGCAGCCATAACACGCCACAATCTCTCGCTTATGGGCGCACGGAATGTGGAGGTTGTGTGTGGCAATTCGGAGGAGTACCTTGCGACTCTCGCGCACGCCGACCTCATCTATGCCGACCCCGACAGGCGCAGTGCTGAGGGCAAGAAGATGGTCTGCTTGGAGGACTGTTCGCCCAACATTGCCGCCCTACTGCCTCTGCTCCGAGAAAAAACCGACCGCATTGTCGTGAAACTCTCGCCTATGTTCGACACCACAGAGGCTTTGGTGGCTTTCGGCAAGGGGGCAAGTGTGGAGGTGGTGTCGCTCGGTGGCGAGGTCAAGGAGGTGGTGGCAACGTGGAGCCGCGAGAGTACCGAGAGCCACATAACAGCCACAGCACTCGGCTTAGGGTCGTTCGGAGTTGCTGCCGAGCGCGAGAAATCCTCCACAGAGCACACTTTCAACCCCACACGCTACGGCTATCTTGTGGTACCCGATGCTGCTCTACGCAAAGCGGGCGTAGTGTCAGAGTGGTGCAAGGCTGAGGGGCTCGACCACTACGGAGCCTACGCCTTTGCAACCGAGAAACCTACAACCACTATGGGACACCTATATAATATAGAGCAGTGTCTACCATGGCAACCCAAAAGGCTCAAACCTCTCGTAGGGCGTACCATACAAGTCATCAGACACTCCTTTCCGCTCTCTACGGCTGCCATATGCAAGGCTCTGGGGGCAAAGGAGGGCAAAGGCGACAGGTGGGCTTTTGCCGAGATAGACCACGACCTTTGGGCAATCAAGATAAACGAAACAAAATAACGACTATGGGAAACTTTAAGGAAGATATTGCAAAGGCTGAGGCTTTTGTATTCGATGTGGATGGTGTCTTTACCGATGGAGGTATCATCCCTCTGGCAGATGGCGACTTCATCCGCAAGTACAACGCCAAAGATGGCTACGCCGTAGCCTACGCCATAAAGATGGGCTATAAGGTCATTGTCATCAGCGGTGGCAGGGGCGCAATACTGCGAAAACGCTTCGAGCACTTTGGTGTCAAGGAACTCCACCTCGATGTTGCCGATAAGTTGGGCTGTCTTGAAGAGGTAATCGCCCGCCTTGGGCTCAATCGCGAGAATGTTATCTTCGTGGGCGATGACATCCCCGACTTGGAGTGTATGAAGGCTGTGGGGCTCCCCGTAGCACCTGCCGATGCCGCCTGGGAGTGCATCGAGGCGGCTCGCTATGTGTCCGAGTTCGGTGGCGGCAAAGGCTGCGTGAGGGATATTGTCGAACAGGTGCTCCGCGCCCACGGTAAA
Source organism: uncultured Alistipes sp. (assembly GCA_937911745.1). Classification (GTDB taxonomy): domain Bacteria; phylum Bacteroidota; class Bacteroidia; order Bacteroidales; family Rikenellaceae; genus Tidjanibacter. The sequence goes on from CALDPX010000021.1 coordinate 14,336, forward strand.
TGGGCTCTCAACTCCGAGGGAGTGACCTGCTCAAAAGACGTTAAGAGCAATTAGGCTGTGCCTAATTTTTGTCCAACGTCTAACGTCCAACGTCTAATGGCGCGGGCGGGGAAGAATGCACTTTCTTCCCCGCCCGAGTCTTTAATAAGGGTGATGGGAGAAATGAGAGATACAGACCCATCAGTCGCTTCGCAGCACCCTCCCCTACCATAGGGGAGGGTTACAAGGGTTACAAGGGTTACAAGGGTTACAAGGATTACAAGGATTACAAGGAGTCTTAGTATGCTACCCCTGCCACACCTATTACCCCTATTACCCCTGTTACCCCTATAACCCCTGTAAAACACCTCCCCCCTAATTCACGGGTATCTTTTTTAATACCCGTGAATTAGGGGGAGGGAGTCGTTAGACGTTAGACCCCAATCTCTGCGAGTGCATATCGTGGAGGAAATTTTGTGCCAAGCAAAAAGGCGAGTCCGCAGTTTGCTGGTCGAGAGCAGTAAAAATTCATAGAACGAGATGTATGCAAGGCAGGGTCGGAGCGACCCTTTTGTGCAGGGAATACTCCCGACCGAAAAAACGATTTATGCGGAGGAAATTTTGTGCCAAGCAAAAAGGCGAGTCCGCAGTTTGCTTGACGCAAATGAGGAACTCGCCTATTGAAGTGCGGTGCAAAATTTACCCGCAGAAATCGTTTTTTAGCCGAGGAAGCACAGCAAAATACCCGCCGCCACCGCCGAACCAATAACACCCGACACGTTGGCACCCATAGCGTGCATCAGCAAGTAGTTGCTGGGGTTGGCTTTGAGACCCTCGTTCTGAGATACGCGGGCAGCCATAGGAACTGCCGACACACCTGCCGAACCAATAAGGGGGTTAATCTTCTTACCCTCGGGCAAGAATACGTTCATAAGTTTTGCGAGCAGAACACCACCTGCCGTACCGCACGAGAATGCTACAATACCGAGAGCCAAGATACCAAGGGTCTTGAAGTTCAAGAAGGCATCGGCAGTGGCAGTAGCACCTACGGTAATACCGAGGAGGATAACCACGATGTTCATCAGCTCGTTCTGAACGGTCTTTGCCAGACGGTCCACAACACCGCACTCTTTCATAAGGTTACCGAGCATCAAGCAACCAATAAGAGGTGCTGCGCTGGGCAGGATGAGGGCGATGATGATGGTGATAACAATGGGGAAGACAATCTTCTCGGTCTTGGATACCTGACGCAAAGTGGTCATCTTAATCTGGCGCTCCTTCTCGGTCGTCAGACCCCTCATAATGGGGGGCTGGATAACGGGCACGAGAGCCATATAGGAGTAGGCAGCGATAGCGATGGGACCCAACAACTCAGGAGCCAACTTCGAGGTGAGGTAGATGGAGGTAGGACCATCGGCACCACCGATGATACCAATCGAACCAGCCTGCTCGGGGGTAAAGCCCATAGCGTAAGCACCAATGAAGGTCATAAAGATACCAATCTGTGCAGCAGCACCCATCAAGAAACTCTTGGGGTTGGCAATCAGTGGACCAAAGTCGGTCATTGCGCCAACGCCAATGAAAATCAAACAGGGATAGATGCCGAGTTTAACGCCCAGATAGAGAAAGTCCAAAAGACCGCCATCATTGGCGAGTTCCTCCCAGTGAACGTGACCTCCCGAGAAGAGTTCCGAGTGGAACATCTCGGCACCGGGAAGGTTCGTGAGAAGCATACCGAAAGCGATGGGAAGCAGCAGCAAAGGCTCATACTGCTTCTTGATGGCGAGGTAGAGGAGGAAGCAAGCGAGTGCCAACATCACAAGGCACTTCCAGCCGCCAGCCTCAACGAACATCATATAGATACCCGACGATTGGAGGAAATCTACGATGCTCTCGCCTACGAACGAAGAAAGGAATGTAGTCATATCTCTGTCTCCTTTACTTTATTAGCCGAGAATAATCAGAGCATCGCCCTCCTGAACATTTGCGCCCTGAGCAACGCAAACCTCCTTAACAACACCTGCGCGGTCGGCAGTGATGTTGTTCTCCATCTTCATAGCCTCCAAAACAGCTACGGTCTGACCAACAGTCACATTATCGCCAACCTTAACATTGATACCCAATACGGTACCGGGCAGGGGCGAAGTGATCTTCGCACCACCTGCTGCGGCTGCCTTAGGTGCTGCGGCTGCTGCGGGAGTAGGAGCCGAGGTGGGAGCCGATGCCGAGTAGGTTGCTTTGGATACCTGGGGTTTGCTGGTAGGCATAGGTTTAACACCGTCTACCTCAACGATATACTCGTTGCCATTAACGATTACGCGAGCAGTTTTCGAGGTGTGGTCGAGTTTATCGAGCTGCACTTTGTACTCGTTGTCGTTGATTTTCAAGTTATAGTTTTTCATCTTTCTGTGTTTGTCTTAACTAATAAAATGATTATTTGTGTTCGGGAAGACGGGTAAGACCGTGAATCTTCGAGTTCCAGGGCGAGTATGCACGTTTGATGGTCTGGATGGTCAATACCTCCGACTCCCTATCGTGCTCCTCACCTGCTGCAAGGCGGATAGCCATAGCAATAGCGGCAACCTCCTCGGGCGAAATCATACCGGGAAGTACCACCTCTGCGGGCATCTCCTCGCCCTTGGCAGCACTCTTCTTGGCAACTTTCTGTTTGTGCTTAGCGGCAAATGCTACACCAAATACCCTAATGATGTAGATCAAGAGCACCAAAGTCAGCGCAACAATCAAGAAACCAATAAGAGTAATCCACAAAACTTGTGACCAATTCATATTGTTTCGTTTTTAATGGTTCTTACTACAAAGGAATGTTGCCGTGTTTCTTAGCGGGGTTCACCAGACGTTTGGTTGCCAAACTCTGCAAAGCCCTAATCACGCGGAAGCGGGTGTTGCGAGGCTCGATAACGTCGTCGATGTAACCGTAACTTGCTGCACGGTAGGGGTTCGAGAATTTGTCTTTGTACTCCTGCTCTTTCTCGGCGATGAGGGCAGCGCGAGCCTCGGGAGTCTCGGCAGCCTTAATCTCCTTAGCGCACAATACCTCAACAGCACCACTTGCACCCATAACTGCAATCTCGGCGCAGGGCCAAGCGTAGTTGATGTCGCCACGGATGTGTTTCGAGCTCATAACGATGTAGGCACCACCGTAAGCCTTGCGGAGGGTAACGGTAACCTTAGCAACCGTAGCCTCGCAGTATGCGTAGAGGAGTTTTGCACCGTGGTCGATAACACCACCATACTCCTGACCGGTACCGGGCAAGAAGCCGGGAACGTCTACGAAGGTAACGATAGGAATGTTGAAGGCATCGCAGAAGCGAACAAACCTTGCAGCCTTGCACGAAGCCTTAATGTCGAGCACACCTGCCATAAACTTAGGCTGGTTGGCGATGATACCTACGCTCTGACCATTGAACCTTGCAAAACCGGTGATGATATTGCGAGCATAAGCAGCCTGCGACTCCAAGAACTCACCATTATCCACAACAGCGTGGATAACCTCGTACATATCGTAAGCCTTGTTGGGGTTGTCGGGAATGATGTCGTTGAGCGAATCCTCCAAGCGGTCGATGGGGTCCGAGCAAGCAACAACAGGGGTATCCTCCATATTGTTCTGGGGGATGTAGCTGATAAGCTGGCGGGTAATGTTGATAGCCTCCTCCTCGGTATCAACTGCAAAGTGGGTAACACCCGACTTGCTGGCGTGTACGCTTGCGCCACCGAGCTGCTCCTGAGTTACGTCCTCGCCTACAACAGTCTTAACAACCTTAGGACCGGTAAGGAACATATAAGAGGTGTCTTTCTTCATAATTACGAAGTCGGTCAATGCGGGCGAATAAACTGCACCACCTGCGCAAGGACCAAGAATCAACGAAATCTGGGGAATAACACCGCTCGACATTACGTTGCGCTGGAAAATCTCTGCGTAACCTGCCAAAGCGTTTACACCCTCCTGGATACGAGCACCACCCGAGTCGTTCAAGCCGATAACGGGAGCACCATTGCGCATTGCCATATCCATAATCTTGCAAATCTTCTCTGCCATAGTGAGCGACAAAGAACCTGCCGACACAGTGAAGTCCTGAGCAAATACATAAACCAAGCGACCATCTACGGTACCATAACCGGTAACAACACCGTCACCAAGTGTGTGGCTCTTCTCCATACCGAAGTCTACGCAACGGTGAGTTACGAACATATCGAACTCCTCGAAGCTACCCTCGTCCAAGAGCATTGCAAGCCTCTCGCGAGCGGTATATTTACCTTTCTCGTGCTGAGCGTCAATACGTTTCTGACCGCCGCCCATCTTTGCCTCCTCGCGCAACTCAATCAACTGCGCGATTTTATTCTGAATTTCACTCATAATTTTTTATTAAGTTACTTTAAGTGTTTAATTGTTCCGTAAGTTTATAGTTCATAGGAAGTCGATCGATTCATCGCTGAAAAAATTACGAGTGAACCGCCTTCGGCGACTCGGTGTTACCCACCCCTAAATCCCCCTCCTGTGAGGGGGACTTAGTCGAGCGTTGCTCGACAAGCCACCACTATTTCCACAAAGAACCTTTAAGTATTAGACCTACTCTCAATTTTGAATTTTGAATTTTGAATTTTGAATTCAAAACCCTACTCCTCGCATTTGCAACCGGGGCAGCAGAGCTCTGTCAGCACGCCTTTGGTCGACTTGGGGTGGAGGAAAGCGATGTTCAAGCCCTCGGCGCCTTTGCGGGGAGCCTTGTCAATGAGGCGTACCTCTTTCTCCTCTGCCTCTGCCAAGCACTCAGCAACATCCTCAACGGCGTATGCAATGTGGTGGATACCCTCGCCACGTTTCTCGATAAAACCTGCAATGGTACTCTCGGGGCAGGTGGGCTCCAAAAGTTCGATTTTGGTCTGACCAACTTTGAAGAAAGCGGTCTTAACTTTCTGGTCAGCTACCTCCTCGATGTTGTAGCATTTAAGACCCAATACCTCCTCGTAGTAAGGAATTGCCTCTTCAAGACTCTTCACTGCGATACCCAGGTGCTCGATGTGCGAAATTTTCATAACGTTTTGATTTTTAATGTTATTAATTGTTAAAGTTAGTTGTTTTTGCTGTTAATTTTGCCCCTAAACGCACGCGCCACACGCGCGCACGCACATTCAATCCACAAATATAGAGACTATATTTGAAAGTTGAAAGTTGAAATTGAAAATTATTCAAAAATTTGAGGAGGGAAGGAGGGGTGGAAACAATGAGGGCAATGAGATTAATGGGACAACTATAACACTCTAAGCCTTTGCAGTTCTCCTCGCACCCATCCATTTTGCAAAAACTTTACACAAAACAAATGCGGTTTCTAAAAAAATTCAAGAAAATTTTGAAAAAATTTAATAAAGATGGTGAATTATTAAAAAATATATTTATCTTTGCTGTTGGAAATAAAATTTAAGATTAATTCACAATGGCACTTCTTAAAGATTTCTTCTATCAACCGGGCGGCGAAAACCTAAAAGGCATCTCGCACAAAAACGTCCTCTTGAAGCAGAGTATCATAGCCCACATGGCAGTGCACGGTTGGTGCACACTCGCAGAACTTACAAAAGCTCTGCACATCAGCGTGCCAACCATGACCAAACTTGTGGGAGAATTGGTCGAAGAGGGTGTAGTGGTAGACAACGGCAAGGTTGAAACCGCCGGTGGCAGGCGTCCAAACATCTTTGGTTTGGCGAATACCGCCATCTATTTTACAGGTGTGGACATAGGTCGCGATTATATTTGTATGCTTGTTACCGACCTGAAAAACAATGTCATCAATTCACAGATACATACCCCGTTCACTCTCTCGGACGACGAGGCGTGCCTCAACACCATTTGCCAGATAATCAACTCTTTCCTCGACAACTGCGGAGTTGAGAGAAGTAAGATTCTCGGTATGGGTGTCTGCATTGCGGGACGTGTAAATCCTGCTACGGGACATAGCTATATGTTCTTCACCGGTAGCGACAAGTCACTCAAAGAGAACATCGAGGAGGCTACGGGCATAACTGTTTTGGTGGAGAACGATACACGCGCACGTTGCTTTGCGGAGTACTACTCGGGCGATGCTGTGAAGGAGAAAAATATGCTCTATCTGCATCTTGGCAAGGGTGTTGCCATTGGTATTATTGCCGAGGGTAGGCTATACTACGGCAAGAGCGGTTTTGCGGGCGAGTTTGGTCACACACCTTTCTTCAACAACGAGATTATCTGCTCGTGTGGCAAGAAGGGGTGTTTGGAGACCGAGGTCAGCGGTATAGCCATAGAGAATAAGATGGTCGAGCAGATTGCCTCGGGCGTAAACACCATCCTTAGGGAGAAGTGGGCAGCAGGCGAGAGTATCCACATCGACGACATCATTGCGGCTGCCAAGAACGACGACAACCTCTCCATCGAACTCATTGAGGAGGCGGGTGAGAAGATTGGTAAGAGTATCGCATTCCTCATCAACATCTTCAATCCCGAACTTGTGATTATTGGTGGTAATATGTCGCTGGCGGGAGACTACTTGATGTTGCCTCTGAAATCTGCGACCAACAAATACTCAATGAATTTGGTCTACAAAGACACCCAATTCCGCCTTTCGCATATGGGTGCCGATGCAGGCGCATTGGGTGCAGCGATGCTTATTAGAAACAAGGTAATCGGCTTGTAGTATGAACGCACTGGAAACCGACATAATCAAACTGCGTGCTCTCGAACCCGAGGATGTAGATATACTCTATCGTTGGGAGAACGACCCCCGTGTGTGGAGGGTTAGCGGCACTGTTGCTCCTTTCTCGAAGTATATCCTCAGGCGATTCATCGAGAACCAGAAGTACGACATCTACGAGACTCGCCAAATGAGGTTAGTCATCGAATCTAAAAGCAGTGGCAAACCTGTGGGTGCCATCGACCTCTACGACATCGACCCCTACAACCACCGTGCAGGTGTGGGTGTGCTCATCTACGACAAGGAGGACGAGGGACAAGGTTATGCTTCGAGTGCTTTGCAGGCTCTGATACGCTACTCGTTCCAGATACTCGGCTTGAACCAACTATGGTGCAACATACTCTCCAACAACACCCGCAGTCTTAACCTCTTCCGCAGCAAAGATTTCAGCGTGGTGGGTTTGAAGAAGGAGTGGGTGCGCACAACCACCGATTGGCTCGATGAATATATGCTCCAACTCATCAACCCGATGAAGTGAATTCAAAATTCAAAATTCAAAATTAGTTTACCATAGAATAGCGGGTGCGCGAGCGTAACGAAGAAATTACCCACAGAGCGCAGCCGACTCAAACAAGAAGGACAAAACAAACTTAGCATAGAATAGCGGGTGCGATATGTGAGGTAAGTTCAAGGCTTGCGAAGCGCGAGAAAGCGGAGTTTGCTGGGCGCAAATGAGCATTTCGAGCGCGAGCATAACGAAGAAATTACCCACAGAGCGCAGCCGACTCAAACAAGAATTACAAATTTAACACAGAATAACTATGAAGATTGGAAAAGAAATGGCGGTAGCAATTAGCTACACGCTGACAGTAGATGGCGAGGTTGCAGATCAGGCAACCAAAGAGGCTCCCCTTAAATTTGTGTATGGTATTGGTATGTTGTTGCCTAAGTTCGAGGAGTACCTCTTGGGCTTGGAGGCTGGCGACAAATATGCCTTCACACTCTCTCCCGAGGAGGGCTATGGTGTTAAGAACCCCCAGATGGTTATTGATGTACCCAAAGCCGCTTTCGAGATTAACGGCACCATTGAGGAGGGACTGCTCACCATTGGCAACCGTATTCCTATGATGACACAGATGGGTCAGCCCGTAATTGGCGTTGTTGTGGAGGTTACCGATGAGGCTGTGAAGATGGATTTCAACCACCCTATGGCAGACAAGACTCTCAACTTCGAGGGCGAGGTTGTAGATGTTCACGAGGCTACCGACGATGATTATCCCCACTCGTGTGGCTGCGGCTGCGGCGAGGAGGGTTGCGGCTGCGATGGCAACTGCGAAGATGGTTGCGAGGGCGGTCACTGCCACTAAAAACAATTAGCCCCCTCACTCCGAGGGGGCTAATTGTTTCTAATGCAAAATTCAAAATTCAAAATTCAAAATTAACAGACCCCTCCGCCCTGACGGGCACCTCCCCAAACTCAGGGGAGGAGTTGCAGAGGTAATAGGATAACAAACTTACCAAAGAATAGTGGGTGCGATATATGAGGCGAGGAAAAGGCTTGCGAAGTGCGAGAAAGCGGAGTTTGCTGGGCGCAAATGAGTATTTCGAGCACGAGCGTAACGCAGAAATCGCCCATAGAGCGCAACCGACTCTCAATTCGTATGCAATTTACCCTTATACACTACACCGAAGGCTGGCGCATAGGTGCCACAGTAACACTCTCGGGAACACCCGCAGCGGGCACGCTTGTGAAAGCCTCGCTCGACACACCCGATGACTACACCGATATATATTACATCGACAACGTGCTTTGGGGCGATGGTGGCGAGAACTATCTCTTTGTGCGCCCCTTTGAGGGGTATGGCGAGATGGCTCCAATGACCGAGATAGACCGCCTGAAAGAGGGCATCAAAGAGGTTGCCGAGGCTGTCGATAACCTCAACGACAACATTATGGAAAAGTTGTCCGAGATTGTTTAGAGGGGAAAATCTATTTTGACATAAGTACCCTTTTCGGAGAGAGCATAAGCCTCCACAAGGCGACCATTGGTAACTACCACTTGGCGGGCACCGATGACGCTATTGTAGCGCACCACTTGGTCCACAACCGACTGAGAGAGAGCCACTTCGGGAGCCTTACACTCCACCACAAGCCACGGTTTCATCTGTCTATCCACCACAACAATATCTGCCCTTTGGGGCTGACCATTAAGCATAACGGGATACTCCTCCACAATATGCGTTGCTGGGACTTTGAGCCTTTCGCTAAGATGGCGCACCACCCTACGGCGCACCTCCTCCTCGGGCGTAAGTCGGAGCCAGACACCTCGCAGTGGAGCCCACACCTCAACGCCCCCATCCGCCCCTTTGCGACAGCGAGAAAGGTGGGGAGAGAAGATTAAATCGTTATATTTTTCGTTATCTTCCAAAAAAAGTGTACTTTTATAGGGTCAAATATAGCAAAATTATTTCGTATGAAACGCATAGCAACACTCTTTTGGGCACTTGTGGCTCTTACCACACTCTCTGCAACGGCTCAGGGCGAGGGCTACACGCCTGCCGTTGACGCACTTAAAGAGCCCCAAAACACCGCTCACGCAAGGCTCACTCCTCGCAGTGCTTTTGTCTGCTACCCCTCGCGCGAGCAGATGGAGGCAGGCGGCAAGAGCGACCTTGCAATACCTCTGAGTTCGTGGCAAGTGGACTCTCTTGCCGAGGGTGTGAGGTACACCACACGCTTCAAACGCAACTATCGCTACGACGACAAACAGATTGTCCTCCGTGTGGAGGGTGCCACGGGAGCCGTCAGCGTTGCCACCAATGGCGAGGAGAGAGGATACTCCGCCTCGGGCATTGGTCGCTTGGAATTCGACCTTACAAAGCACCTTGTGGAGAACAACAACACCATCTCCATAACCGTTCATCGCGACTACGCCGCACGCGCCATAGAGCCTGCACACAATGGCGAGCTCACATTCGCTCGCGCCACACTCCTCACCCCTCCGAGGGTTGCTGTGGCAGACTATGTGGCTCGCACGACCTTCAACAGGCAGGGCGATGGTCTGCTCAACTTGGGCATTGTTATGCAATCGTTCCTGCTCAATAGCAAGGAGTACACCATCTACTACGAACTCTACTCGCCCGAGGGCAAGATGGTCAGCAGTGCCAACAAAACACTCACAACCCGTATGCTCTCACGCGATACGGTCAATTTCTTCGCACGCATACCCGCTGTGGAGCGTTGGAGTCCCGAAAATCCCAACCTCTATCGTCTTGTGGTCTACACTCGCCACGAGAACCGCATCAAGGAATTTAACAATGCCGAGATAGGTTTTCGCACCGTCGACACCGAGGAGGGCAAGGTGTTGCTCAATGGCGAGGAGGTGGCAATTAAGGGTGCTCCCCTTGCCTACACCACCGCCGAGCAGACCACCGAGGAACTCCGCAGGCTCAAAAAGGAGGGATATAACCTTGTATTCACATCACGTCCTCAACTCGACGACCTCTACACCATCTGCGACCGCGAGGGTATGATGGTCTGCTGCTCGGCAGACATCACCTCGCCCGAGAGCGACTACGCCACCACACCCAGCAACAACCCCGCGTGGAAAGATGCCTATTTGTGGAGGGCTATGGCGGTCTATCACGCCACCAAACTCCACCCCTCGGTTGTGATGTTCTCGATTGCCAACAATGCCCAGAACGGCATCTGTCTCTACGAGAGTTACCTTGCGATGAAGGCTCTGGGTGGCGAAACCCGCCCCATAATCTACCCCAATGCCAGTGGCGAGTGGAATAGTGACCTTTGAGAATGCAAAATGCAAAATTAACTAACCCCTCCCATAGTTAGCGAGTGACAAAATTGTCACTCGCTAACTTTTTTTTGCCAAAACGCTTGCAGGTTTTGAAAAAAGTAGTACTTTTGCACTCGCTATTGGGCTGTGGTGTAATGGTAACACAACAGATTCTGGTCCTGTTATTCATGGTTCGAGTCCGTGCAGCCCAACTAAAAAGGAGGTTTTCCAATACGGAAAACCTCCCTTTTTTATCTATGGCATAGCATCTTAGTTCTCGAATGCCGCCGGTCTCGACACCTTATCCATTGAGCCATAAGAGTTGATATTCATAACACTCGTATACTCCTTGACTCCTGCCTCGGGGTGTCCCTCCTCTGCCCACCAGCACCAATGGAAGGCGTAGATGTTCGTGTCGACTATCAGGGCCTCTACTAATTTGCCAATGCGGAACGAAAACCATCTGAAATGATTTTTCGCACCACTCTCATACATCTCCTCCTCACGCTCGCACACAAGTTGCAGCACAGCGGTGTCGAACGTCGAGCAGGTTGTGTCGTAGTAGAGTTCCACATCCGGCATCTCATTGTCGGGCGAGATGGCAGAGGTGTAGCATACATTTATATTTATGTAGCCCCCTCCAATACTTGCCTCGTAGGGCATTGCAGGAGCGTCGAGAAGTGACACAAAGTTCTCATCTTTCCACTCCGCCACGCTCTCTAACTCGGGATGGTCATCGCCATCGTAAATCTCCAAATCCTTAACCTCCAAGGGATAGAAACGGTTGAGTCGGATACTGAATCCACCCTCGTAGTTATTACCAAGAATCGTATAGTTAATAAGTACACGTCCCTCGTGTGATTCGATATCCTCCATAGAAGTTTGACCGCCAAGGTCGGTGATATGGAGTGTGGTGCCGTTATCTGCCACAACTCTCATCTGCTCACTATCGAGCATTCCGAAGGCTGTTATATAGTCCGGATTATCTTTTTCGGGCATATACATATCTCCGTTCATATCCGCACTACACGCCACAGACACAAGCGCACAGGCGACAACCATCACACGCCAAAAAATGTATCTCTTTTCTCTATTCATCTCTCTCCCACCTGTTTAGTTAAAAGCATAGCGCAATCCGAAGCGAGTTGAAAGACTCAGCGGATTGACGGTGCGATAGTTATCCACATAGCCCGCAGGGGCATTCCAATAGGCACAGCCCACCTCGCCAAAGAGTCCTACTCCTCCCCACAGTGCATAGGTGGCACCAACTGCCGCATCTATCGAGAATGTAAGGGCGGGAACGTTGAGAGCGTATTTTTCCACACACTCTCCGTCCATATATATTTTATCCTTAGCATTGATATTCAGTTCCACCGTACCACCAACACGACCATAGAGCGACAACCTGTCGAAATCGGCAAAATAGACCGACAAAGCAAGAGGCACACCCAGATAGTCGAGCGTTCGCCTACGACCATAACTACTCAGAACTCCCGAAGAGTCGCTCATAGAGTAGACATTCGTATATAGCAGACCGCTATCCACCGAGAGCCAATCACTTAGCGAGTAACTCACGGTTACACCCACGGTAATGGGCATAAAGTGTTCGAGTTTGGTACTACTGTCATTCTGCACAAGTGAAGGCGAGAGGTAGGAGCCGCCCACGGTGGTCGAATTTTGCTCTGCAACCATCATTGGACTATTAGCCAAATTGTTTCGCTCGATATGTCCCCTATTGAAGCCCACATTTTGGGCATAGAGTCCCACCTCCGCAGGGTGAGCCACACCCCTTTGGCGAGGCTCCTCGGAGAGAACACTGCGCCAATACTCCTCCAACTGCTGTTGGTCTTTTCGCGAAGCGTGTGTTCGTCTACTCTTTTTGCTACGACGCTCCCCGCCGTCACTCTTCTTATCACTCGCAACCTTGTCATCTATCGCAGGCGTCACAGAACTCATCTCTTCGGCATTTTCCACCACCTGTTTATCCATTTGGAGGGTGACAACATCCACTATATGTGTCGATTTAGCTACGGCTACGGGCTCAACAGCCACTACACTCCTCTCCATCTTAGGTGCAGGCAAGAGCAAGGACATCTCCTGCTCCACCGAAGACTCCTCAACCATCTGTTCCGCCACAATCATCATCTCCTCGGGGGCGTTATCCCTCAGTGCGACAACCACCACAAGAGTAAGCATTGCCGCCACCAAAGCCGCAGCAACACCTCTCACAAAAGGTCTATTCCAAAGGGGTACAATCCTCTTGGGCTCTTTGGCAACCTCCATTGTGCGGAGCGTCTGCTCGATGCGCTCGAACATACCCTCGGGGGGCACGTCCTCCATCGAGCGCAACTTGTCGCCCAGAATCTCGCTAAATTTATCGTCTTTATAATCTATCATAAAATCGTGTTCTCACTTCTTTGGGGTTATCGATACTCTTTCTCAATCAGTTCTGCCAAGCGTGCTTTGGCTCTGAAGAATTGGCTGCGGCTTGTTGATTCGGTTATGGATAGCATCTCGGCAATCTCTGTGTGACTATATCCCTCGACAGCGTGCAGCATCAGCACCATTCTAAATCCATCGGGCAGCCGTTCCACAAGCCTTAGCAGTTCCTTATCGTTCAACTGTCCCAAAGCATCGGGCGGTGCCCCTCCCACAGTGCCAGGCGGCAGTTCGCTAATGTCGTCATCCACCGCACCGTGCGCCGACTCTCTGCGTAAGTGATTGAGGGCTGCCGTAATAAAAATACGCCTCATCCAACCCTCAAAAGAGCCACTCCCTCGGTAGTCGCCAATTTTGGTATAGAGCGTCACAAAGCCATCGTGAAACACATCCTCAGCCTCCGCACGAACTCTCACATAGCGCCTTACGAGCGAGAACATCGCCGTAGCATACCTCTCGTAGAGTTCCCTGCGAGCCTCCGAGTCGCCCTCTCGGCAACCTTGTATGATGCTCTCAATGGTCATTTGCCTTTCTCTCAATAGTTAGATGCACAAAGGGGGCAAAACGTTGCACGCCCCCTGAAATTTTTGTCTAACGACTTTTTTCGCACCTTTTTGTAAAAAGGTGCTACCAAAAACTTTTATGCGATACTTCGTATCGCTTTCTTCCTCCCAGCGAGTGCATATCGTGAGGCGAGTTCAAGGCTTGGTTTTGATTTTGCTCCGCAGTTTACTCTGCGTAAATGAGGAAGCAAAATCAAAAGCATAACGAAGAAATCGCCCACGAGATGTGCTCGCTAAATTATGAATTCAATCTCCTTGAAGAGATATGGCACCACCATACCCTCACTCTCCACCAGCAACTCGCCCGTAGATTTCACACCTCGGATGATGCCGTGAACAACCTTGCCCGAGGGCAGGCGGTATTTATGTTCCGAGTCCTTGCGGTAGAGCAGAGCGTCATACTCCCTCTCCAACTCCTCGGGAGCGGTTTGCAGTTGTCCATAGCGGCTCTCCAAAGCATCGTAGAGCGTCTGAAACACATCGTTAAGGTCGAAACTCCTGCCACCCTCCAAAGCCATAGAGGTGGGATTGGGCACCCACTCCTCAAACTCCTTTTGGTTGATATTCAGACCAATACCCACAATAGTGCGTGCCAATTTGCCGTCCGTACCGAGGTCGTGTTCGATGAGTATGCCGCAAATCTTCTTATTGCCGACATAGATGTCGTTTGTCCACTTGATTTTGGAGCGAATGTCGTACTTTGCCAGCGTATCTGCCAGAGCCAGAGCCACAGCCTCCGAAAGCAAAAACTGTCGGCGAGCCTCCAAAAACGTAGGCTCCCACACGAGCGAAAAGGTAAGGTTCTCTCCTGCCCTGCTGCTCCAAGAGTTGCCCCTCTGCCCCCTGCCTGCGGTCTGCTCACGAGCAATAACCACATCGCCGTGGCGATAACCAGCCTTCTTAGCCTCCGTATTGGTCGAAGGAAGCGATTTATATATCAATACTGCCATAGGTTCGAATTGAGAGTTGAGAATTGAGAATTGAGAGTTAAGGTCATTAAAGTCATTAAAACCCTTAAACTCCTATAAGCCTTAGGACTTTTGACGTTAGACCTTAGACGTTAGACGTTAGACAGCGAATTTAATGTATCAGCTATACTGATACATTGAATTCGCGCAGAGCATCGTTTAGCGAGGTCTTTTTGTCGGTACTCTCCTTGCGCTGACCGATAATAAGGGCACAACTTACGCCATAGTCGCCTGCGGGATAGTGGCGTGTGTAGGTACCGGGGATAACCACCGAGCGAGGAGGCACATAGCCCTTATACTCAACAGGTTCTGAGCCCGTAACGTCAATGATTTTGGTCGAAGCGGTAATGACCGTATTGGCACCCAGCACCGACTCTTTGCCAATGCGGACGCCCTCCACGACAATACAGCGCGAGCCGATGAAGCAGTTATCCTCGATGATGACGGGTGCTGCCTGCACGGGCTCCAACACGCCGCCAATACCCACACCACCGCTCAGGTGCACGCCCTTGCCAATCTGGGCGCACGAGCCTACGGTAGCCCAAGTATCGACCATAGTACCGCTATCGACATAGGCTCCGATGTTCACATACGAGGGCATCATAATCACGCCCCTTGCGAGGTAGGCACCTCGGCGAGCCACAGCGTGGGGCACAACCCTCACACCCAACTCCTTATAGCCCGTTTTGAGGGGCAGTTTATCGTAGAATTCGAGGTCGCCGGCGTGCGAGGTGGTCATCTCGTGTGTGGGGAAGTAGAGGATAACAGCCTTCTTTACCCACTCGTTTACCTGCCAAGTGCCGTCCTCGGTAGGCTCTGCCACACGCAGTTTACCCTCATCGAGGAGCGTTACTACCTGCTCAATAGCATCGAGTACCTCGGGCTCGTGGAGCAACTCGCCATTCTCCCACGCTGCCTCAATATGATTTTTCAGTTCGCTATACATACTTTTTGTTATTAGGTTATATGCCAAAAGCATCTCATCTATATCTTCTTTCAGTCCACCATTCATATCTTTGTCTGGTTTTTGTTATATATCTACCTACAAAGGTGGCAAAAAAGTAGCAGAAAAGGAAGACGAAGGGCGTTTTTTTCTTCTTTTTATTATCTTTGTACTCTATACTACACTAATTGACACAAATTTAACAGACTTCTCTAATATGGAAAACAAAGACAACACACCAAAGCAACCAAAACTGCTCGACGACAAGACACCTTTGGTGGAGGGTGCCAAGAGGCTTGATATGAGTGCCAAGCCCAAGAGGGTATCGTGGTGGCTCCGCCCCATACTTTGGATTGCATCCATCCCCGTAACGTGGATTCATCGCACACACATCCGGAGGGTGAATATGGAGGGCGTAAAGCGTCCCTACCTGCTCCTATGCAACCACAATGCCTTCTACGACTTTATGGTAGCCATAAAAGCCACCTTCCCAAATCAAGCATACTACATTGTGGCGATTGACGGTTTTGTTGGCATTGGCGGCATACTCCACTGGCTTATGGCTCGCATCGGCTGCATCCCCAAGCGCAAGTTCACAAACGACACCCGCTTGGTGCGACAGTTGCGTGAGGTGAAGGAGCGCCGGAAGATTGTGGCTTTCTATCCCGAGGCTCGCTATTCGCTCTGTGGCACCAATGCCATCCTTCCCCCTTCGCTCGGCAAACTCGTAAAGTTGCTGAAAATGCCCGTTGTGACACTCATCACCCAGGGCAACCACATCAACTCCCCCTTCTGGCATACGGGCGACAGGCTCATCAAAACCGAGGCTACAATGAAGAAGATTCTCTCGGTGGAGGAGATTGAGAAGATGGACTACAACCAGATTATGGAGGTCATCAACCGCGAATTCTACTATGATGATTTTGCTTGGCAGCGCGACAACCAAATCCGTATGACCAAGAAAACCCGTGCCGAGGGTTTGCACAAAGTACTCTACCAATGCCCCCACTGTGGCAAGGAGTTCCGTATGGCAAGCGAGGGTGCGCAACTTTGGTGCAAGGAGTGCGGTCATCATTGGTGGATGAACGAGTATGGCGAGTTGGAGGCTATCGAGGGCGAAACCCATTTCAGCCACATCCCCGATTGGTATGAGTGGGAGCGAGAGAACGTGCGCCGCGAAGTGGAGGCAGGTACCTACGGCACCACCTTGCGCTCAGATGTCCGCGCACTGCCCCACCCCAAGAAGTTTGTCGAACTCGGCGAGGGTGTGCTCACGCACGATATGAACGGCTTTGTGCTGAGGGGCGAATTTGACGGTATGGAGTACTCTATGACACTCCCTGCTCCACAGCGTTACTCCATACACATCGAGTATGACTATCGCCGTTGGAAGCGTGACTGCGTAGACCTCAGCACCCTTACCGACACGATGTTCGTATTCCCACAGGGAGAGGATTTCTCGGTAACGAAAATCTCTCTCGCCACCGAGGAATTATACAAATTCCACAACAAAAAAGAGTAGCGTTAGACGTTATACCGTAAAACAAATGGCGATTAAAAATCGCCATTTGTTTTACGGATAATACGCAACACCTTTCGTGACCTCTGAGTCATATAGACATTCTCTGCCTCAACAAACTCTGCAAGGTGTTCGTGGCGGTAACCTCGGATGGTAAGAAGTTCCATATCGGTATTGTACTTAACCGTAAAGCCTGCCTCGTGCAAAGCCTCGACAATCTCGTTAAGGTAGCGCGAAGAGTCGATGCAGAGTGCCATACTGATAGCCGAGTTCTGCACCAAATGCACCTTTGCCCTATGGCGTTCGAGGATAGCAAAGACCTCTGCCATACGCTCCTCCAAGATGAACGAGTAGTCCTCGGGCTTGATGGAGAGCAGTATCTGGTTCTTTTTGAGTATCAGAATGGGGGTATCGATAGGTTTCTCAATCTCTGCCTTGATGACACTACCCGGTAGCGAAGGGTTCACAAAGCACCTCACATAGAGGGGTATGCTCTTATTTTGAAGGGGTTTGATGGTCTTGGGGTGGATAATTTGCGCACCGCTATACGCAAGTTCTATGGCATCGAGGTAGGTCAGTTCGGGAATGTAGGTGACATTCTCGAACTGCTTGGGGTCGCCATTGAGGATACCCTCCACGTCCTTCCAAATTGACACACTCTCGGCATCGAGGATGTAGCCCGCAACAGCTGCCGAGTAGTCCGAGCCCTCACGACCAATGGTGGTTGTTGCGCCCTGCTCGGTGGCACCTATAAAGCCCTGACCGACAATAACCCTTGCGGTGGCGTACTCCACAGCACGTCTTAGGCGGGGCGTGGAAGCCTCAATATCTATGTTGGCATCGCGGAAGCGGTTGCTCGTGAGGAACAAGCGTCTCATATCGAGCCACTCGCTCTCCACGCCAGCCCTTGTGAGGTAGTCACTGACGATGGAGGTAGAGATGAGTTCGCCAAAACTCACAATCCTGTCGTACCACTCCTCGTAGGTGCGGCTCTTGGGGTTGGCGAGGGTGATAATCTCCTCCAACTCCTCGTAGAAGCCCCTAACCCTTGCGGGCAGATGTGGTTCGCCCCACAGGTCGGCAAGAATCTCGGCGTGGTAGTCCACCACACCCTGCATAGCCACCACAGCCTCGCCCGTGCGACCATTCCAGAAACTCTCCATAACCTTTTCGAGGGCATTGGTAGTCTTGCCCATAGCCGAAACGACAATAAAAAGCCTACCCTCCGTCTGGCGAGCAATCTCCACAAGGTTCCTAACACCCGCTGCCTCCTTAACCGAAGCACCACCAAATTTATATACTTTCATACCTTTGTTCTCTCTCCCGTCTATCGACAGGCATTTACCTAATGTTTAGAAATAGAAACTCAGCAAAATGGTGCTGCTATGTGTCCTAAATTTCAGACCATAAAGACCGTGTTCTGTCGACAATAACTCCTCGTCGAAGTTTCCCGATGCACTTTTATACTGGAAATCTGTCACAAAACCGCCAACGCTAATCCTACCGCCCAACGATACCCTTGGAGTGAAGAAATAATCAACGCCAAAGACCGCACACAAGCCATACATCCAATTGTTTGTTTCGCTCAGGTTATCTCTTCCGGTCGACACCTCTTGGTTGTAGTCATATTTGGAATAAGCAAACTCTTTGGACAGGCTAAGCATACCTCCTACAAATGATTGCAGTCTTTCGCCAGGGCGTAACAGATAGTTTATACCCAACGAATACTCCTCTATTCGGGTTTTATTATCCATAGTATACTCCCAAGTAATCTCTCCTTTCGAGTCATAATCCGAATCGCCATACTCCCTAATGGAACTATTGTTCTCTATCCTCACACCAGCATCTATCACCAAGCGGTCAGTGAGCATATATGTGCCTCTGATTTGGTAATTGCTATCGGTTGTGAGCAGGTTGAAGCCTACCGACCAATCGCCCTTCGCTCCTCCGTAGTAGGGCTCCTCGGGTGCTTGTGCACTAAGTCGTCCTACTGCCAAAACACACAAAAGAAAAGTAACAAAAATGGATCTTTTCATAGTTCTATCCGGTATATAGTGTTGTTTGGTTTACCATCTGCTCCTCGCAGCATTATATCTTGTTGTTAGCCCACGAACTCTTTTATTGCAACAGCACACGCCTCGGGCTCCTCGAAGTAACCGAGGTGTCCCGAATTTTCGAGCCACACGACCTTCGCCTGAGGTTGTTCGGCAACCATCTTCTCCGCCTTTTCGAGAGGGATGTAGCTATCCTTCTTGCCCAAGATGAAGAGTTGGGGCAGCGAGGAGTGCTGCAACAGTTCGGTGCTATCCTCACGCTCCTTCATACCCCTCAGCAGTGCCACAACACCCTCGGGCTCGGTAACCAACACCTGCTCTTCGAGGAAGATAATCTCGTCCTGCATACGTTTGAGGTTGTCGCTCGCAAAGCCGTTCTTGGCAGCCGTAGTGGCCAGCAGGTCCTTATGACCGCCCTCCACAAGGGCAATCTCCCTATCCCTATCGAGGAGTTTCTCGGGGCTATCGGGGTAAGGGGTAGAACTGAGCAGCACCAAGCCCTCCAACCTCTCGGGGTGTAGGCGCAAGGTTTGGAGCGCAACGTAGCCACCCATTGAGTGACCTACAATGGTTGCTTTTTCAATCTCCAACTCATCGAGCACTCCCACCACCGTATCGGCAAGGAAACTCATCGTGTGTTTCTCGCCCATAACCTGCGAAATGCCGTGTCCGGGCAGGTCCATAGCCACCACCCTATACTCCTTCGAGAGCAGTTTGGCGAAGTCCTCCCACACATCGAGGCTCTCCAAGTAGCCGTGCAACAGCAAAATAGTCTTCTCACCCTTGCGGCTATCTGCAATGCGCAATGCGCAACCATTCGATATAATGAATTTTTCCATATTCTTCTCGGCTTTTTATAATAAAGTCGCCCAAAAATTTTTAGTGTAGATTTTGCTCTACAAATTAAAAACTTTCTTGATGTTTTCTACTTCGTCCAACTCCTCCCAGCCGAAGAATTTTATTGTTTCAGTAGTGGTCTTGCCGTTCCTTGTGAGTTCTACCTCTTTGGTATAGGGGCGGCGACCGAAGTGACCATAGGAGGCTGTGGGCTCGAAGATGGGATTGGTAAGCCCGAAGCGTCTAACGATACTTGCGGGGCGCAAGTCGAACATTTCGTCTATAACCTCGGCAATCTCTCCATCGGTTTGCGAGATTTTCGAGGTGCCAAAGGTGTCCACAAAGATGTTAATAGGCTCTGCCACACCAATGGCATAACTAACCTGCACCAGCATACGCTCTGCAACACCTGCGGCAACCATATTCTTGGCAATGTGGCGTGCGGCATAGGCTGCCGAGCGGTCCACCTTCGAGGGGTCCTTACCCGAGAAAGCACCACCACCGTGTGCGCCCCTACCACCATAGGTGTCTACAATAATTTTACGTCCCGTCAAGCCCGTATCGCCGTGAGGACCACCAATAACGAACTTGCCCGTTGGGTTGACGTAGAGGATGTACTCCTCGCCAATCAGGTCGGCAAGGTGGTCGCCAGCCCTCTCCAAACGCTCCTTGACACGGGGAATGAGGATGTTGCGTACATCCTCGGCAATGATGCGCTGGCAATCCTCGAAGTCGTCGTGCTGTGTAGATACGACAATGGTGTGTACCCTTAGAGGGGTGCCGTTGTCATCATACTCAATGGTTACCTGACTCTTCGAGTCGGGACGCAGGTAGCACATAACCTTTCCCTCGCGGCGGATGTCGGCGAGTTCTTTGAGGATGACGTGCGAGAGGATGAGCGTTGCGGGCATCAACTCGCGGCTCTCGGTACAAGCATAGCCGAACATAATACCCTGGTCGCCTGCGCCCTGCTCCTCTTCGGTTTCACGCACCACGCCCTGGTTGATGTCGCTCGACTGCTCGTGGATAGCCGAGAGTATGCCGCACGAATTGCCATCAAACTGCAACTCACTGCGATTGTAACCTATCTGGTTGATTACTCGGCGTGCAACACCCTGAATATCAACGTATGCATCCGAGCGCACCTCGCCCGACACAACGACCAAACCCGTGGTGCAAAGAGTTTCGCAAGCCACCTTGCTCGAAGCATCCGAGCGCAAAAATTCATCGAGAATAGCATCCGAAATCTGGTCGGACACCTTGTCGGGATGTCCCTCCGATACCGACTCCGATGTGAACAAAAAAGCCATACCTTACAAAATTGAGAATTGAGAATTGAGAATTGAGAATTACGAGAATCCTCAACAATCAAATCTTCAATTTGGTTAAACGTCTATTTCTTAGGTGGGTAGTTTGGTGCGATAGAGGTCGGAACGAACGCTCCAACTCATTGCTTTTTAGCACTTTTTTGCCCCTCGGCGACACTCTTCGTGCCCCTCGGTGACGTGGTTTGCAAGCAGCCAAATCTTTCCACGCCGCAAAGGTACAAAAAAAGTTGAGAATTGAGAATTGAGAATTGAGAATTTTTCTTATACGTCCTATAAGCCTTAGGACTATTGACGTTAGACCTTAGACGTTAGACAAAGAAAACAGACCTCTCTCGCCTTCGGCACCCTCCCCTAACTTAGGGGAGAGATAAAACTCTCGCAGGCGCAGCCTGCACCACAATTTTCAATTCTCAATTTTCAATTTTCAATTCTCAATTCTCAATTCTCCTATAAGCCTTAGGACTATTGACCTTAGACGTTAGACCGAAAAAACGCATAGAGCGGAGGGATTTTTGTGCCAAAAGAAGGAGCGGGCTCCGAAGTTTACTAAGCGTAAATGAGGAGTCCGCTCTCTGAATTTTGGTGCAAAAGGCACCCGCTATATGCGTTTTTTACATTTGTTCCCAGGACATCGAACCGTCCTTATTATCCTTCACTCGGATACCAATCTCGGCAAGACGATTGCGGATAAGATCGCTTGTAGCCCAATCTTTGTTGGCTTTGGCTGTGCGGCGCACCTCCAAAATCATCTCCATAAGGGGGTCCATTTGGTTGTTTGCGCCACCCTCCGACTTCTCGTTCCTCAGACCGAGAATGTCGAAAACATAGAGGTTTACAACACGTTTCAACTCCTCCAAGTCGGCAGCCGAAATGCTCTCTTTGCCATCGGCAAGCGAGTTGATGATACGCACCCAATCGAAGAGTGCGCTGATGACCATAGGCGATGAGAGGTCGTCATTCATAGCCTCCGAGCAGCGTTTTTCGAGGTCGGCAACCTCTACCGAAGAGTTCTCCGAGGGCTTGATTTTCGAGAGGGTGTCCACAGCCTTCATAAGTCTGTCGTAACCCTTCTCGGCGGCTTTCAGTGCCTCGTTCGAGAAGTCGAGAGTCGAGCGGTAGTGCGCCTGCAAGATGAAGAAACGCACCGTCATAGGTGAGTATGCCTGCTCCAACTTGTCGTGCGTGCCACTAAAAAGCTGTTCGAGGGTGATGAAGTTGCCCAACGACTTACCCATCTTCTGACCGCCGATGGTAATCATATTGTTGTGTACCCAATAGCGTGCCGAGTCGTGTCCTACCGAGGCGCACGATTGTGCAATCTCGCACTCGTGGTGGGGGAACATAAGGTCCATACCGCCACCGTGAATGTCGAACTGCTCACCGAGGTATTTGGTACTCATTGCCGTACACTCCAAGTGCCAGCCGGGGAAGCCGTCACTCCAAGGCGAGCGCCAACGCATAATATGCTCGGGCTGAGCCTTCTTCCAAAGTGCGAAGTCGTAGGAGTTGCGTTTGTCGCTCTGACCGTCAATCTCGCGAGTACCTACGAGCACATCATCAAGGTTG
This sequence comes from uncultured Alistipes sp., assembly GCA_937911745.1. GTDB lineage: Bacteria > Bacteroidota > Bacteroidia > Bacteroidales > Rikenellaceae > Tidjanibacter. The sequence goes on from CALDPX010000021.1 coordinate 37,005, forward strand.
CGCCCCGAGAGTTTGCCGTAGTGGAATTTCTCGTTGTACTTGGTAACATCGAAGTAGATGGAGCCGTTGCTCTCGTAGGCGTAACCTGCATCGAGAATACGCTGTACGAGTTCTATCTGTTCGATGATGTGACCGCTGGCGTGGGGCTCAATAGATGGGGGCAGAACGCCCAACTTATCCATAAAGGTGTGGTAGCGGTTGGTGTAGTACTGCGCAACCTCCATAGGTTCGAGTTGTTCGAGCCTTGCCTTCTTGGAGATTTTATCCTCGCCCTCGTCTGCATCGTGCTCCAAGTGTCCCACATCGGTAATGTTACGAACATAGCGCACCTTGTAGCCCAAAGCCTTCAAATAACGGAACAGAAGGTCGAAGGTAATTGCGGGGCGTGTGTGTCCCAAGTGGGGATCGCCATAGACCGTAGGTCCGCAAACATACATACCAACGTGTTCGGGATTGAGGGGCTTAAACACCTCTTTCCTACGCGAAAGAGTGTTGTATAGCATCAACTTTGTATCCATAATGTTCTCTTAATCGTTTTTTGAGGTTGTAAAAATACTCATTATTTTCTTAACTTTGCAAAATAATTTCATCTATTAGGCTGTTATTTGACTATGAAAGCATACAAAAGACTAAACAATCTGCTCGGATGGGGCGTTTTTCTCATCTCGCTGGTGGTCTATGTACTCACTGCCGAGCCATCGGCAAGTTTCTGGGACTGCGGCGAATTTATCCCTACATCCTATAAATTGGAGGTTGGACATCCCCCGGGTGCGCCTCTTTTTATGATGATTGCCAACTTCTTCACTCAGTTTGCATTTGGCGATGTGGAGAAGGTGGCTTTTTTGGTCAATTTGATGTCGTGTGTGGCTTCGGCAGCGACCATTATGTTCCTCTTCTGGACCATCACACACATCGCACGCCGTATGACCACCCGCCGCGAGGAGGAGCCCTCCAAGGCTAAGACCATCGCCATAATGGGAGCAGGCTTGGTGGGTGCATTGGCTTATACTTTTACCGACACATTTTGGTTCTCGGCAGTGGAGGCTGAGGTCTATGCCCTCTCGTCCCTGATGACCGCTGTGGTGGTGTGGGCTATTTTGCGTTGGGAGGATGTCGCCGACCAAAAGGGCAACGAGCGTTGGCTCGTCTTTATTGCCTATATGATGGGCTTGTCGATTGGCGTACATATCCTCAACCTGCTGACAATCCCCGCATTGGTCTTTGTCTACTACTTCCGAAAGACCGACAAAGTGACCACCAAGGGCATCATCTATTCCACCCTCATCAGTGGTGCGCTTATATTGTTCCTGAATAGTATCGTCATCCCCTACACCACCCAGATTGGTGCGTGGTTCGACCGCGTGCTTAATTCTGTGGGAGTGCCCGTCAATGTGGGCTTTGCCATCTATGCTGTGCTACTCTTTGTGGCTCTCGGCGTGGGTATTTGGCTCACTCAGAAGAGGGGGCTCAAAATTGCAAACCTTGCCATTACAGCCCTTACGGTAGTGCTCATTGGCTACTCGTCCTACGCTTCGGTCATCATCCGTGCTTCGGCAAATCCGCCAATGAACTCCAACGACCCCGACAACCCATATGCGCTCCTGTATCTGCTCAACCGCGAGCAGTATGAAGCGCAGCCTATTCTTTCGGGCGTGTCGTATGCAGCACCCGTGGAGGATGTCACATACCGTACCAAATACTACGTCAATGACGAGGGTAAGTATGTGGGCGAAAAGACCGTTAGTGGCTACACCTACCCCGATGAGTTCAAGATGCTCTTTCCCCGTATGTGGTCGAGCAACGAGAGGCATATTGAGGGCTACGAGTCGTGGGGACGTGTCAAAGGGCGCAGGGTGCGCTATGCGGGTGAAACATACACCGTACCCACCTTTGGCGAGAACCTCCGCTACTTCTTCGACTACCAACTCAACTTTATGTATTGGCGCTACTTCCTGTGGAACTTTGTGGGCAGGCAGAGCGACAACCAGAGCGTGGGCGAAATTACCGATGGCAATTGGCTCTCGGGCATAAAACCCATTGACGAGGCTATGCTCGGACCGCAAGATAACCTCCCCGATGAGATGGCACAAAACAAAGGTCGCAACTGCTACTACTTCCTGCCCTTCATCTTGGGCTTGGTGGGTTTGCTGTGGCAACTCGGCAAGAATCCCCGCTACTTCACGGTGGTTATGTGGTTGTTTGTGATGATGGGTGTGGCTCTTGTGGTCTACTTCAACTCTCCCCCCGGGGAGCCTCGCGAGAGGGACTATGTCTATGCAGGCTCCTTCTATGCCTTCTGTATGTGGATAGGCTTTGGTGTGCTGGCTGTTTCGGAGTGGCTCCAAAAGGTGCTCAAAAAGAATAAGGCAGTGCCCGCGGTGGTGGCTACGGTGGTGTGCCTTTCGGTACCCACAATCCTCGCCGCCGAGAACTGGGACGACCACGACCGCAGCGGCAGGTATGTTATGCGCGATATGGGCTACAACTACCTCTCGACCGTCTTGCCCAACTCCATAATCATCAACTTCGGCGACAACGATACCTACCCGATGTGGTACAACCAAGAGGTGGAGGGTGTGCGTCCCGATGTGAGGATTATGAACCAGAGTTATTTGGGAGGTGGCTGGTACATCGAGGAGATGAAGCAGACCTACAACGAGAGTGCTCCTGTGCCTTTCTCGTTCCCCAAGGAGAAATATATGTATGCTAACGACTACATATTTGTGGAGGATGTGGTGGACTATCGTGTGGATTTGAAGCAGGCTATGTCGGTCGTAAAGAGCGAAAGCCCCGCAACCAAAATCGCCTACTCGGATGACCTCAAATTCGACTTCCTGCCACAGCACAAACTCTCCTTGCCCGTAAATAAGGAGAACGTCATAAAGGCGGGCATAGTCAAGCCCGAAGATGCACACCTTATCCTCGACAGCATCGAACTGAACATCACCAAGAGCACCCTCGAAAAGCCCGAAGTGATGATTCTTGATATGCTTGCCGAACTCGATTGGAGTCGCCCCGTCTACTTCGTGCAGCCAAACCTTTTGAAGGGACTTGGCATTACCGACTATCTCCAATATGACGGCTATGCCTACCGCCTTGTGCCCATAAAGACACCTGTGGAGAGTGTTGCCGAGATGGGACGCATCGACACCGACTACCTCTATAACAATATAATGAACGTCTACCGCTATGGCAATGTGAAGGACGAGAGTGTCTACATAGACAACTTCTCGCGCTACAACATCAACTCCACCCAAATTCGTGGTGGCTTTGCACGCCTGGCAGACGCACTCGTAAGAGAGGGACGCACTCAGGAGGCTGTGGAAGTACTCGATAGGGGTGTGGAGGAGTTGCCCTTCTCGCAGGTGCCCCACGGCTACCAATCCTTCCCCTACATAGACGCCTACTACTTTGCTGGCGCCACCGATAAGGGCGATGCCTTGGCACTCGACTTCGCGAGGGATATCACGCAAAAACTCTACTACTACTTCACATTCCCCGACTCCAAACAACCCTTTGTGGAGAACGAGTTGGTCGATGAATTCCAATACTTGGAGCACCTTATCTACTCGGTGTTGCTGCCCCACGAACGCTACGAACTCGTCAATGAATTTGACCGCAGTTTGGAGATTGCCGAACTCTTCTTCGGTATGACCCGCAACGAGCAGGGACAGCCCGAGGCTATGGTTGCTCCCGTCAGTGACCGCACTCGCGAGGAGTTCCTTAGGAGTATAGACGGATACTTCCTAATTGAAAATTAAACTCTGACTGCTGAACGCTGAATGCTGAATACAAAACACACCATACTGATAATCGCTCTGCTGCTGGCTGGTGCTTTGCACATCGAAGCACAAGAGGTTGTGGGGAGGTTGCCACAAGGGTGGCAGCCACAAACATCCTACCCTCTGGCGTGGAGTGGCAAGGGCGAATTTGAGGAGTGGCGTACCACTGCTCGCGAGAAGTTGGTGGAACTGATGGGCATAGCACCCAAAGCACCCACAAGCACCTCCTACCGCACACTCGCCACGGAGCATCGCGAGGGCTACACAGCCCACAAAATACTCTTCGAGGTGTCGGAGTGTAACCAGATGGTGGCATATCTGCTTGTTCCCGATGGCGAGGGACCCTTCCCCGCCCTGCTGGCACTCCACGACCACGGCGCAAAGTTCTCCATAGGCAAGGAGAAGATGGTGCGCCCCATTGAGGAGAGCGAGGAGGTGGTGCGGGAGGCTGAGGAGTGGAGCCACAAGTGCTATGACGGAGTCTTTACGGGCGACCTGCTTGCTCAGCAGGGATATGTAGTACTCGCCACCGATGCCCTATTGTGGGGCAATAGGGGCGAGGGTAAAGAGGGGCGTAAGACCACCTACGACACACAACAAGCACTCGCCTCCAACTGCCTGAAATTGGGTACCACGCTTGTAGGTATCATAACGTGGGATGATATTAGGAGTGTGGAGTTTCTCGCCTCGCAGGAGTTTGTCGATTCCGAGCGCATAGGTGTCTATGGTCACTCTATGGGTGGTCATAGGGCTTGGATGGTGGCGGCACTCTCCGAGAGGGTGAGGGCTACGGCTGCCATCTGCTGGATGGCGACTGCCGAAGCACTGTTGCGCGAGGGCAACAACGAACTCAAAGGCGGCTCGGCATTCACTATGCAGATACCCCTTGTGAGCCGCTGGATGGACAATCCCGACATAGCATCTCTCATCTGCCCACGAGAGGCACTCTTCATCAACGGCTCCGAGGATAAACTCTTCCCTGCGGGTGTAGAGGAGGCTTTCGAGAAGATGAGAAGCGTGTGGCAATCGCGTGGTGCAGGCAAGGCTCTGCGTTGTCATATCTACCCCTCGCCGCACTATTTCGGCAAGGAGATGCAACTTGCGGTAGCAGAATTTTTCGACAGCGTTTTGAAATAGCGCAACTATGGATGGAGTTTGGGAATTCCAACTTTAATCCATACTTTTGTGGCACAAAACATCTTTATTATTATGGAAAACAAGGTTTCGGACAACCCTTTCAAAACCGACGAGCGCAAGTGGCACATACCCCCTATTGTCACACAGGCGGACAAAGGAAAGGGAGATATGGTGCGCTCAAAAACTCTCAGTAGCAATTCTTTACTTTTGATTGCAACCTCACTCTTTGTGACGCTCTATTTGGTGTCGAATGTTATGGCAGTGAAGGTTGTGAGCCTCTTTGGGATATTCTATTTCGATGCGGGCACCATAACATTCCCTCTTGCCTATATGCTGGGCGATGTGCTGACCGAGATATGGGGCTACCGCACCTCGCGCAAGGTTATCATCCTCACCCTCCTTTGTAATGTGCTGATGGTGGTCTGCACCCGCATAGGTGTGGCTATGCCCTCGCCCGACTATCTTGCGGAAACTGCCACAGCCTACAACACCATCTTCGACTACGTTCCACGCATAGTCCTCGGCTCACTTGTGGGCTTTCTGCTGGGCGAACTCTCCAATGCGTGGTGTATGGAACGGCTCAAAAAGGCTACCGGTGGTCGCCACCTGTGGCTCCGCACTATTGGCAGTTCTATGGTCGGCTACCTTTTCGACTCGCTACCCTTTGTTCTGATAGCCTTTGCGGGCGTTGTGACAACCCACGACCTTGTGGCGATGATTGTACTGCAATATCTGCTCAAACTCGCCATAGAGATTGTCTTTGGCACTCCGCTTGCCTACGCTGCCATAGGTTGGATAAAACGACACATAGCCGAGAGGTAATATGCAACGCTACTCGCTCATAACCACAAAGTTTCCGCGCGAATTTGTGCTCCTGCAAGGCTATGGGTGCCGTTGGCACAAGTGCACCTTCTGCGACTATCACACCGATTGCAGTACCAACCCCTTTGAGGTTAACCGCAGGGTGTTGGAGCGTGTGACGGGCGAGTTTGGGGTGCTGGATATTATCAATTCGGGCTCGGCAATGGAACTCGACAGCCAAACGGTGGCTCTGATACGACAAATCATCAAGGAACGCAATATCCACACCCTCTGGTTCGAGGCTCACTATATGTATCGCAGTCAGTTGGAGAGTTTTGCGGCACAGTTTGCACCTGCGGAGGTGAAATTCAGGTGTGGAGTGGAGAGTTTCGATGGCTCGCTACGCAGGGAGTGGAACAAGGACATTGCCCCCGATGTGGAGCCCGAAGATATTGCTCGCCACTTTCGGGGTGTCTGCCTCTTGGTGGGCGTGGAGGGACAAACTCGCAGCCAGATACTCGCCGACATAGCCACTGCCGACCTTTTGTTTGAGTATTACAGCGTCAATCTCTTCTGTCCCAACACCACAGCCGTGAGGCGTGACAAAGGACTTGCGGAATGGTTCGTGCGGGAGGTCTACCCCACTCTACGGGACAATCCCAAAGCCGAAGTATTGATAGAAAATACCGACCTCGGAGTCGGATAGAATAAGCAACACCCAAACTGCCGAGCAGTTTGGGTGTTGCTTATTCTATGCGGTATATCTCCTACATCCTTTCGGGTACCTCAATGCCCATCAGAGCCATACCCCTGCCGATGATGTCGGCAACCGTGGCACTCAGAAGCACTCGGAAAGCCCTTACACTCTCGCGCTCCTCGCGCAAGATGGAGTGGTCGTGATAGTATCCGTTGTACATCTTTGCCAAGTCGTAGATGTAGGCACCGACAACGCTGGGCGAGTAGGTTGCAGCAGCTTGCTGAACTGTCTGGGGGAAGTCGGCGAGGTACTTGATAAGTTCCACCTCCTCGGGAATGAGGCTCAATCCCTCTGCCACTGCGCCGCAAATGCCTGCCTCGGCAGCCTTGCGCAATACGGAGCGGATGCGTGCATAGGTATACTGAATGAAGGGACCTGTGTTGCCGTTGAAGTCGATACTCTCGCGGGGGTTGAAGAGCATAGTCTTCTTGGGGTCTACTTTCAGGATGAAGTATTTGAGCGCGCCCAAGCCCACGATGCGTGCTATCTCCTCCTGCTCCTCGGGAGTCATACCATCGAGTTTGCCGAGTTCCTCGGACATCTCGCGGGCGGTTTGAACCATATCCTCAATAAGGTCATCGGCATCCACTACCGTACCCTCCCTCGATTTCATCTTACCCTCTGGCAACTCCACCATACCGTAGGAGAGGTGGTAGATGTTGTCGCTCCACTCGTAGCCCATCTTCTTCAAGACGAGTTTCAGCACCTGGAAGTGGTAGTTCTGCTCGTTACCTACAACGTAGATGATACCATCGAGGTTCTCGTCCCTCTGGCGCGAGAGTGCTGTGCCGAGGTCTTGTGTCATATAGACACTTGTGCCATCACCCCTCAGGAGGAGTTTTTCGTCCAAGCCGTCTGCCGTAAGGTCAATCCATACCGAGCCATCCTCGCGGCGGTAGAAGACACCCTTCTGCAAGCCGTCTGCCACAATATCCTTACCCAAAAGGTAGGTCTGCGACTCGTAATATACCTTGTCGAAGCCGACACCCATAGCCTTGTAAGTGGCATCGAAGCCCTCATACACCCAACCGTTCATCTTCTCCCAGAGAGCATATACTTCCTGGTCGTGTGCCTCCCACTTTTGGAGCATCGTGCGAGCCTCCTTCATAATGGGAGCCTCCTTCTTTGCCTCCTCTTCGTCCATACCACCCTCTACGAGTTCTTTGATTTGGGCTTTGTAGTGTTTGTCGAACTCAACGTAGTACTTACCCACGAGGTGATCGCCCTTCATACCGCTCGACTCGGGGGTTTCGCCCTCGCCATAGAGTTTCCAAGCGAGCATACTCTTGCAGATGTGAATACCGCGGTCGTTCACAAGGTTTGCTTTGATGACTTTGTAGCCTGCCGCTTCGAGAATTTGCGATACGGAGTAGCCCAGAAGGTTGTTGCGAACGTGACCGAGGTGGAGGGGTTTGTTGGTGTTGGGCGAGGAGTACTCCACCATCAGCGTCTTGCCATTGCGGGGTGCTATGCCGTAGTTCTCGGCAGAGGTAATCTTACGAAATTCTCCAAGCCAAAAATCCGCCCTCAGCGAGATGTTCAAAAAGCCCTTTATGGTGTTGGTGCTCTCTACAAAGGGGCACTCCTTAACCAACACTTCGCCAATCTCGTTGGCAGTAGCATCGGGCGATTTGCGGCTACGTTTCAAAAGAGGGAAAACCACAAGCGTGTAGTCGCCTGTGAACTCCTTACGTGTCTTTTGCAGTTGGAGAGTAAGACCGTCCAAAGGACCATATAGTTTCTCTACCGAGGCATTTACCGCCTCCAAAAGTGTCTGTTCGATAGTCATTGCTTTATCTTATTTTTATTCCTTTGCATTGTTTAGAGCGCAAATATAACTATTTTTGGGGCAAAATTAGCAAACAGTGAAGATAGGAAAGATAGATTTTGGCGAAAAGCCCATTTTTTTAGCTCCAATGGAGGATGTTACCGACCCTTCGTTCCGTCAGTTGTGCAAGGAGTTTGGTGCGGATATGGTCACTACGGAGTTTGTGTCGTCCGATGGTCTATTCCACGGAGCCGAGAAGACGTTTCGCAAACTGAACGTGTCGGACACCGAACGCCCCGTAGCCATACAAATTTATGGTCATCTGATTGAGCCTATGGTCGAGGCTGCAAAGTTGGCAGAGAGGGCTAATCCCGATGTCATAGATATCAATTTCGGCTGCCCGATGAAGAAAATCGCCGGTAGGGGTGCGGGTAGCGGTATGATGAAGGATGTGCCTCTGATGGTGGAGATGACCCGCCAGATTGTAGATGCAGTAAAGTTGCCCGTAACGGTCAAAACCCGACTCGGCTGGGATGACGACAACAAGAACATTGAAGAGATTGCCGAGCGACTCCAAGATGTTGGTATTCAGGCACTCACAATTCACGGCAGGACCCGTTCACAGATGTACCGCGGTGAGGCGGATTGGACACTCATCGGCAAGGTCAAAAACAACCCTCGCATACACATCCCCATCATCGGCAATGGCGACATCACTTCGGCAACTCGTGCTGCCGAGTGTTTCGACAAGTATGGTGTGGATGCGGTGATGATAGGCAGGGCTACCTACGGCAGACCTTGGATATTCCGCGAGTGCAAGCACTTTATCTCCACGGGCGAGGAGTTGCCCCAGCCTTCGGTGCCAGAGCGTGTGGAGATTGCCAAGCACCACCTCGACCTTTCGCTGGCTGCCAAGGGCGACTTTGTGGGCATCATCGAAATGCGCCGCCACTTCTCCAACTACTTCAAGGGGCTGCCCGACTTCAAGCAAACCCGTATGAAACTCGTGACAAGTTACGACCCGGAGGAGATACGCGCCCTCTTGGACTACACTGCCGAGCGTTGGCGCGACTATGACTTTTCGCAGGTTATCCCTGCCCCACTCTCCCACGATATCTAAACGCTATTGCATGCTGTACTAAGCGTTTCATACCACGCCACAACACCGCCAAATGACGAGTTGAGCCAAGATAAAGTTTAATAATAAAGAGTTACAGCAACTCGGTTTACAATATGCTATTTTCTGTCGGCGGGTTTGAAAATTTTGCTCAACCACGAGGAGGATGGCGACTCGCTGTCACTCCTCGCTTGTTGGCGATTACCTTGTGCAAGCCTCATGAGTTCGGCTTTGAGTTCCGTTTCACTCAATCCACGCCTTATCTTGCCCTTCTGAGCCACCGAAATGGAGCCCGTCTCCTCGCTCACTACAACCACAATGGCGTCACTCTCCTCACACAAACCCATAGCCGCCCTATGGCGCATTCCAAACGATAAGGGCACCTCGCTCTTGGTGGAAGGCAGCACGCACTTAGCAGCCACAATCCTACCTCCGCCCACGACCATTGCGCCATCGTGCAGAGGAGAGTTTTTGAAAAAGATGTTTTTGATAAGCGAAGGGTCGATGTTGGCGTCAATCTCTACACCCGTGGATATAATGTCATCCAAAGAGCCGTCTTGCTTGATGACAATAAGCGCACCCGTAAGAGTAGAACTCATATCACCACACGCACTGACAATGGGATCGATAACATTGTCGATATTCTCGTGCTCTCCTTTCGAAGGATTGAGAAGTTTGTAGATGACCGCGAGCGGACCGGTCTGCTGGCTGCGAGAGCCGAGGGTTTGGAGAAATTTGCGTATCTCACTCTGGAAGATGATGATAAGCGCAATAAGTCCGACACTAACCACCGAGCCCAAGATGCCCGACATTAGTTCCATATTGAAGGCTCGAGCCACAATCCACGACACATAAATCACCAAAATACCCGCCAAAATGCTCGTTGCCTGAGTACCGCGAATAAGTTTATAGATGTAGTACATGATGATTGCCACCATCAGGATATCAACCACATCGAATAGCGTCATCTTAATAAAACCCATATATACCCAACTTATTTATATCCACACTTTAACACAATCCTTATTGCTTTAATCTCTATTGCCAAAAATTTTAGAGAAGAGCCATAAATCGACCAAACGGTGTCTTGCATCCTCACTATGGCGAGTGCCATAATGCTTGGTGAGTTCGTTGCGATAATAGCCTCCCGACGACTCTCTACGGACATATCTGCGAGGAGTTACCTCCTCGTTACGCCTCGAAATGGAGTCGTGCAACAACTTCCACAAAATCAAATCACTAAAATCCATAATGCATAACATTTAAGGGCGTTTGGTTTCTACAACACTTGTAGTGCTACAAAAATACGAAAAATAGTCGAGATTGCAATCCTAATAGATTATTTATTGCGTGCATAATCTACCTGCATAGACCCCCTATTGAGAGATGTGGATTTATCAAAAAGGTGTTTTTCTGTGTCGGCAGGGATTTTTTTGTTTGCTAAGACGGAAAAAAGTCGTAATTTTGCCGCGCAAAGGGGTGAACGGCGAATTTGGTAGTCCCATTGTACTGCCTGTTGCCTATGGAATGTACATTTTAATTGTACCCGTTTGCGCCACCATTGGTTCCGTAGCTCAGTTGGATAGAGCAACAGCCTTCTAAGCTGTAGGTCTTGGGTTCGAGCCCCAACGGAATCACTTTTAAGCCTTATAACACACCCTGTTGTAAGGTTTTTTGTGTCCATACATTATTTGTAACGCAACAAAAACAATGGCAATAACACCACTAAAATGCCACATATTAGGATGTTATCCCATTACAAACCTTACAACATCTACAATGTGATGAACATCAACTACATTGGTGGTGTGAGTGTGGTATAAGGCTTGTTTTGCTCCCCAAAATGATACCTATATGTGACCACTTTTAATAGGTCTCAACAAATGCCATAACAATTTAATAACTAATGAATTATGTGGAATATTGGGTTTTGTTGCAGAGCTGCAAAAGTAGGTAAAGATGGACTATCTCCAATAGAGATGGTTATCACAGTTGACAAGGTAAGAAGTTTTAGAAGATTATCCATTAAGGTTGAGCCCAATGAGTATAAAAGGCTAATGTCCTATAAAAGAGATAACTATGTCAAAAGATTCTGTGAAACAGAGAGATTAAAGGCTTATGAGGTTATCTCAAAATTAGAGAGGTTGGGTATCCATATTACCATAGTATTAGAGATGCTCTACTTAATGGGGTAAACACCAAATACACATTGAGTGATTTACAAAAGGAGTTCCTACAAATCAGCCAACAAAGAGTTGGTTATGACCTATCACTTCCCTCCTATCAAAGATATGTAAGAGTAACCAATAAGGTGATTGCAATTTTAGGGGATATGGAGTGCAAAACAATTATCAACAAACATATGAGGTTGTTGGCAGCAGAACTTAGAAGAAGATTGCAGATATCAAGTTTTGCAAACCAATGGTCCATAGTTAAACTATTCATCAACTTTGGTATAACCAATAATAAGATATTTGGTAGGAGTATTTTTGATTCAATAAAGGCTGAAAGGAGGTCTAAAAAAGTAGAGTATCTTACTATTGAAGAGTTGGATAAGATAAGGAATACCCCCTACTCAACACCATCTTTGCAAAGGGTGGCCGATATTGCCATTTTACAAGCCAATTTAGGGTTGGCTTATTGTGATTTAGTTGATATTAGTAGAGATGACATCAAAGAGTATGGAGATGTAAAATACATACAAAAACAAAGACAAAAAACAGGAGTGGAATATATCTCAATCATTACAAATGAATCCTTTGATATATTGGAAAGATGTGATTATAATATCCATATCACAAATCAGGCTTATAATAGATTTTTGAAGTTGGTTGCTCAACAAGCTGGGATTACAAAGTCTATTCATAGTCATATGTTAAGACATAACAGTTTTTCTTTCTCATTGAAAACAAGTGATTTACAGAATTGAATTATTAGACTGCTAACGATTTAGAAACAAGCAGAATTCTCTTATACGTCTGATTTTGCATTATTGAAAAGAACGCTTTTTATGAATGCGAAGGTAACTATTTATTTTGAAATGGATATAATTTTTGAGTCTAAATGTCGATAACCAATAATTGGCTACCGACATTTTCATT
>CALDPX010000022.1 GCA_937911745.1 uncultured Alistipes sp.
CACCTTGAAACAACCCAAGTGTCCCTCGAATTGGGAGTATAGTACTGGGCAAAGGTAATTGCTTGATATACAGAGTGGGGAGCAGATGGACAGACTCTCGTTTTGAGCTCCAAAACAATGAAAGACAGCCTTTCTAAGGAGTCTTCTCTTTTTGATTATTATTGGAGCGATCGTTACTCCTTGAGCCACTCAATTGTAAGGGTGTAGGTAATATCATAATGCTCGACACCCTCGTGGTCCTCGTAACTATCTCCATCCCTGAACACAAGAGAGTTGCCAGGAGTGAGGGTCTCGGTCTTGTCTCCCAATCTGAAGGTTATCGCTTCGTCGGTTATCTCGGTTATACAACCCAGGAAATTCTCATAGGAGACAACTCCCCGACGAGCAAAAACAACATCGGAGATATGCTCATCATAATCGTTACCAATACTCCAACCCTTCTTCGTCCAATCAATCTTTAAGCGGTAGTTGGTTGGCTCGCCCTCGGCCACATTCCAGATAAAGCGATTGCGACATTGATCAGCATCGACAATAAGAATATAGGCATTATCATTGCCTAACTCGTTGTGTAACAACTCTTCTGCCTCGGCCCAATGTTCCTCAGGCTTATCGTAGCAGAGCGAAGCAAAGATATCCACTATCGCTCGGCTCAATTTATTGAAGTCGCGCGCCTTAGAGTAAGGAGCCGACGAGAGCAGAACAACATCCTTGTACAATGTTGGGCTACCCAAGATGGTATCCATCTGGTTTATCAACTTAGGGCTCGCTAACAACGTATCGGCATAGAAACCCATCATCTTGGCCTTAGACTTTGGTTTGTCGCTGAGGTTCTTATGATAACACTCCATCCAATCATAAGGGTCGTATGCCTTGCGCTTATTGTAACAGAACATTATCATTGGAGAGGTTGTCTCCAAGGAGTCAAAGAGGTCACTAAGGCCCGACCAGTTGTCACTAAGATCGATTGTTGGGGCCTGCTGGTGGAACTTGGCAATGATAGCATCGGCATCGTCGCCCTTGATGATCAGACCAACGGCCTTGTCGCATATATCTGCACTCGTGGCTCTGGCATTGCCACCCACTGGATTGAAGGCTCGTATGATAATATCCATAGTCGTACTGTTTAAGGATTTATAGTTGCAAAAACAAGTGTTTACAAAGATAGATAAAAACTTTGAAATAATCAACCTCAATCGGAATTATCCTCTATCTCGCACACTCAACTATCTCAATTTAGCATAGTAGCGCAAACTCTGATGCGTCATCATATCCAATCCAAAGCAGAGGCAACACCTATGCTTTTTTGTGCCGTTGTCCGAGCTTTCGGGCGGATGTTCCTATGCTTTTCGTAGGCAACCGCAAAATAAATGAAAAATTTTTGCTCTTGTTCCAAACCTTCCCAGGCAAAGGCTCCCTATACTTACAATGAAGCGACCCTAATCAAACGCACCGAGTCAAGACCGGTGTCGCATCAAAGGTCAAGTTACTCAACATACCGCTGTCAATCCTAAAAAAGTACGAATCGACCCGCATTAACGGCTATCTCCTCCCCGTGTTGAGCAACGCCAAATACAACCTATACCTCAAAGAGATAGCCACCGCATTGGGTATCCAAAAACGCGTAACCTCGCACCTTGCCCGCCACACATTTGCAACAACAGTGACCTACGCCAACGGAGTATCTATCGAGTCAATCAGCAAGATGCTAGGCGCGTATGGATTTCCTTGCAGATGCATTGCGATAGCTTCATCGCCACCTTCATACGGCACCAATCTCCAAAATGGCTCATTATTCAAATGCCAAAAAGGAGTTCCTACTCTCGGCTGGAACACATCAGATTGTCCAACATACCTTGACCAATTATGCTGAAATTGTTGTTCCAAACGCTCCGAGAACTCTATCTGATTCGATGTTATCACACCATATTCTACAAGGTCAATAACGCTCAATAGCATAATTGCCTTGTGCGGAGCCTTAACACCTTTTTGAGTGTTGGTGTGTAAAGCAGAAAAGTAGTCGATATATTTCTCCATATTACTTAAACTCGTTTTCACTCCACATTTCGCATTGGGTCATAATGGTTTCGAGGGCAGCCTCCTGACCCTCGGGTGGATATTTGTACTTTTTGAGTAGGCGTTTCACGATGCGGCGCATACCAGCACGAGCACTCTCCTTCATCGTCCAGTCGATGGTCTTGTTGGTGCGTAATGCATCGGTCAGTTCGCGCGTAATGGCGATAAGTTGCTCGTTGGTATAGAAATCCTGCACCGCCTCGGGCTTGGTTATAGCATCGTAGAAGGCCAACTCCTCGGTCGAGAGGTTGAGTTTCTTGCTCTCCTCCTCGCCATTGACGATCGCTCGTGCGGTCTTCAACAGTTCCTCAATAACCTCCTCGTTTGTGAGCATACCTTTGAGGTAGTTACTCATCGCATTTGCCAAAATCTCGGAGAATTTTTCAGCTCGTACGGTGTTAGTGCGCTGATATACCCGAATCTGCTCGGCAATCAACTTGCGCAGCAACTCCACAGCGAAGTTCTTCTGCTTCATCTGCGCTATCTCCTCCAAGAACTTCGGGTCGAAAATTGAAAACTCCTCCTTGATGTCCGAGAAGAGGTTTATCACACCCTCGCTCTTGATGCTCTGTTTGAGCAGTTCGTTGATACGCTCGTTAATCTCGCGGAACGAAATTTTGCCCGTTGCCTCCACGCGTGTCAGCAGTGTACGCACCGCCTCAAAGTAGGCTGCCTCCAATCGCTCTTCACGCTGCAAGAGGCTCTGGCACAACGACAACGACTGACGGAGCAACAACGCCTCTTTGATGTATAGTTGCTTGGTTTCCGCTCGTTCGGGTGCTTGCAGGAAATCGACACCGCCCGCAATCGCTGCAGCTCGCGCCATATCCGACTCGCCGTAGAATGCCGAGTAGTCGAAGCCGTGCAATAGGTCGCGACACACCTCCAACTTCTTCTGAAATTCAGGATATGCGGTCTTCGAAATATCGGTATCGCCGTAGTTTTTGCGGTCACGAATGGTGTAGTCGTTCATTGCCTGCTTCAAAGCGGAAGCAATACCCACATAATCGACCACCAAACCGCCCTGCTTGTCGCCAAAGACACGATTTACACGCGCAATGGCCTGCATCAGGTTGTGTCCCGCCATCGGCTTATAGACATACATCGTCGAGAGCGACGGCACATCAAATCCCGTGAGCCACATATCCACCACAATCACCACTTTCAGCGGGCTGTCGTTATCCTTAAATCGCTTTTCGAGCTCCTTTTTGTGGGCATCGTTGCCGATTATCTCGCGCCACTCCTCGGGGTCTTTGTTGCCCGAAGTCATCACCACCGCCAACTTCTCGCTCCACGCAGGGCGCAACTCCAAGATGCGACGGTAAATTTTCATCGCTATCGGTCGAGAGTAGGCAACAATCATCGCCTTGCCCGTCTGCTCATATTGGCGGTAGTTTTCGTAGTGGTCGAGGATATCGCCCACAAGCGAATCTATCGTTTCGTCTGCACCGAGGATGGAGTCAAGACGCCCCAACTCTCGCTTGCTCTTTTCGATGGCGTACTCCTCCGCCTCGTCAGCCATTGCCTCGTACTCGTCGTCGATGCGGCGGAGCGTTGCCTCGTCGAGGTGCAGATTTATCACTCGGCTCTCGTAGAACACAGGGCGAGTAGCACCATCGGCCACCGCCTGCGTCATATCGTAAACATCTATGTAGTCGCCGAACACCTCGCGCGTCGAGCGGTCTTTCTGCGAAATGGGCGTACCCGTAAAACCGATGTAGGTGGCATTTGGCAACGAGTTACGCACTCGGCGTGCCGCTCCCACCTTCACACGACCTTCGCTGTCGATTTTCTCGGTCAGTCCGTATTGGCTGCGGTGCGCCTCGTCGGCAATTACTACGATATTTCGGCGTGTCGAGAGTGGCTCTTCGCTCTCCTCGAACTTCTGCATCGTGGTAAAAAATATGCCGTTTGCCTCACGCTCACGCAACAGATCGCCGAGGTGCTTGCGGCTCTCCGCCTGAATTGGCGTTTGGCGCAGGAAGTCGGCACACTTGGCAAACTGACGGTACAACTGCCCGTCGAGGTCGTTGCGGTCGGTGAGGATTACGATTGTTGGCGACGACACTGCCTCCTGCAACCGCTTGGCGAAGAATACCATCGAGAGCGACTTGCCCGAGCCCTGCGTGTGCCAAAACACACCGCCCTTGCCATCGGTCTGTGTCGCCTCGGCCACCGAATTTACCGCCTTGCGTACCGCGAAGAACTGATGATAACCGGCGAGTATTTTTGCCGTTTCGTTCTTTTCGCCTTTAACCTTACCACCCTTCGAGAAGCAGATAAAACCTCGCAAAATCTCTATTAGACGTGCCTTGTCGAACATCCCCGAGAACAACACATCGAATGCTGCGTAGCGGTTTATCTCGCTCGTGCCGTCAATGGTTTTCCACTCCATAAAGCGGTCCTCGCCGGCGGTTATGGTGCCCGCCTTAGAGGTCGCCATATCGCTCATTACGCAGAATGCGTTGTAGACAAAGAGAGACGGAATTTCGTGCAGATAGTTTCGCAACTGGGCGTATGCCTCCGACACATCGGTATTCTCGCGCGAGGGCGATTTGAGTTCCACAACCACCAACGGCAAGCCATTTACAAATACCACAATGTCTGCCCTACGCACCGAACGCTCCTCTACGGTCCATTGGTTGGCAACAGTGAAGTTGTTGCGCAGGGGCGTGTCGTAGTCTATGAGTTTTACGCGCGTTGAGCGTTGCTCCTTACCGTCAAAATAGTTTACCTCGACACCATTTTGCATATAGTCGTGGAACACCTCGTTGCGCTGCACAAGCGAGCCACTCTCGATGGTGCGAATCTTGGAGATAGCCTCCTCCACCGCCTCGCGAGGGAGCGTTGGGTTTATGGCATAGAGCGACTGCTGCACAAGGTCTATGTGCAACGGCTCGGTGTATTCGCGCTCCACGCTTGGACCATAAACGTAGTCGTAGCCCAGCGTATCACGCATCAATTCCAATATCGCATTCTCAAAATTCGCCTCGGTAAAGTACATATCTTTTGACGGTTAGTTTTTACAAAGGTATAAAATTATTGATACAATTATTGAAGCAATACTTCCGAATGCTGCGATTTTACCCCATTTAATAGATTCTTTTTGTAGCCTTTCACTTTCCTTTAACTGTTCTTTTTGTAGTTTCTCCACTAAATCAACACGAGCTTGTTGCAGAATAGCCACGATGGCGTTAATGCACTGTCGATAAGCCACTCTCTTGCTTTCCTCTCTCACATCCATTGTATTATACAAGCCACCCATCAACTGACTATCTTGAGGGAAAGACACACTGCGTATTGCATTGATGAATACTCTTGCCTCCGCTTTCTTTAATGCATCTATCGCGGTGTTTTTAGCACGACTCCCATCGCTATTATAATGGCTCAAATATGCATTTACCTCGACTATAGCTTTATCTATTATGGATATTCTTTCTTGCGTTGTCATATTATTCGGTTTTTATCTCTCCTTTCATCAATTTTGGTAATAAAGTATCGCGGAGTGTGGCGAGGCGACTTGATTCTTTTGAATTTACCAATATAGAAGTTATGATCGGTTCAACCATATTGCAAAACTCCTTTACAGTTCTATTTTCTATTGTTGGTATGGCTATACTTTCCACATCGTTGCGATTAATTCCAGGAATAGCCGCCTTACTTCCTTGTGCGTTCAAATATCTCATTATCTCTTCGGTTTGGAAGAAAAAATAGGAGAAGAAATTATATCCTCTATCTCCGAAATCCAATAAAAAGACATGCTCATTCAAAGCCATTGTCTCATATGGAAAACCTTCTCCAAAAATTGAGAAATTTGGAATAAAATAACCTGGTTTACCACCATCTTTGTATATCAACAACTCATAGCCTTTAATAAAACCTTTTTTGAGACTCTGTGCAAACTCCTCTGTTATATACTTTGTTTTGGAGTAGTCGTATTTTCCTAAACCTTTGATATTTTCTGCACCAATGCTTGGAACACCATTTGCAATATTTGCAACACCACCTTTCGGTCTACGACCAGTTTCTATTGAATGTTCCAAATTTGCGATATATTCATATTTCAAATTTTCATCACATATTAACTTATCAAATAGTGCTTGGGCTTGGAGTTCGAGGTTGGTGTTTATACGGCGATTATTCTCGATTTTATCATCTATCGCACCCAATATCCCCGCAATCCTCCGCTGCTCCTCCAAAGGTGGCAAAGAGATTTCAAACTTTGATAAAGTTTCTATTGTAAGAGCCTTTTGCGTAGAGCCAATAGCTTTACTATCAATATTCATCTTGCCTATTGGAGATAAAAACCAATAGTAAAGATAGCGGCTATCAAGACCTTCAAAGTTGTAGAACCAAGTCAAATTACCATCTTTGAAATAGAATACTTCATCTTGAACAATATATGGAATACCCAATGTCCCAACAGAGGTAAGCAACATATCACCCTTTTGAGGGACTCCATGTTTCGCCCTTATTTCATCATAGCGTTCTTGGCTAATATATAGTTCAGTAGAAATCTTATTACCCTTTTGCTTTTCTATGATTTCTTTACCTCTGTAAAATGGAATGCCAGAATCTTTGTACTCTTTGGCAAAGATTCGCTTGCTACTGGAAATCTCACATAAATCCCCAATCTTATATGTTTTCCACAAAGTCATAAATCATATATTATCGATATACCGAAGAATACATTAGGCTATATTTAATATATCTTTTACAAGGCGTCCTACATGCGTATATTTGTTATATAATTTCCCAACGCGATAAAGTTCTCGATGAGATTCTTCTATCTTTTTAATCTCATTTATGTCGTATCGCGCAATCAGCCCAGCATTAGCATAAATATGGCAATCTATTTCATCTAAATCTTGCTTGTCGTCTATTGCCAAAAACTCCTGAAGGTCAATTAAGGAGATTGAATTGACAGCAAAACTTGTTCTAAGAAAATCGTCGTATGAAATCTTCTTTTCTATGTATGCAGCAAAAAGTTGAGCTACACAAATAGCTTTGATGTTATCATCACATTTGTCAAGGATAGATAATAATCTATCACCAACTTTAACTTTATACTTCGAATCTTCATAAATCTTATTGACCATCTTTTGCCTTTTCTCTATATCAATCCCAGCAAGATTGCTTAAAAAGGCAATAATTTTACGCGACAATCTCCAGTCTGTAAAATTGTAATAAGTCTTTACTATTCCCACGCAAACATTTATGATTGGAATATCCTTGACGGCCTCATTCTGGCACAAAGCATCTAATGGTTGCTCTAAAATATCAATTGATAAGTCTTGTAATTTGGAATCTATTATTGATAATTCCAAGGAAGATGACATTTCTTCTAATCTATTTTCCATAACTACACCTATATTGTTTGTTTTAATACTTATTTCTTACAATTTATACCCAATACTTTCGAGTTGTTTTTTGATTTCGGTTTCGAGGGTGTGCGACTGCTCAAAGAGGGTGGCGAGTTCGCACGTAAGGCGCGACATCTTCTCCTCGAATGGCTCGCTATCCTGCTCCTGCTCGGCAATGCCTACATAGCGTCCCGGGGTGAGGATGAAATCCTGCTCGGCAATCTTCTGAATATCGACCACCGCGCAGAAGCCCTTTTCATCGGCAAGCGTGCCCTCGGCAAAAGCCTTATAGGTATTGGCGATACGCATAATATCGCCCTGCTCGCCATCGGTCAGCTCACGCAGTTTGCGGGTAACCATCGAGCCGAGGTTGCGGGCATCGATAAACAAGGTCTTGCCCTTCTGCTTCTTCGCCTTATTGAAAAACCAAATCGAAACGGGTATCTGCGTAGTGTAGAACAACTGCGACGGCATAGCCACGATACAATCGACCAAGTCTGCCTCGACAAGCCTACGGCGAATTTCGCCCTCGCCACCGCTTTGGCTCGACAGTGAGCCATTGGCAAGCACAACGCCCGCCCTGCCCGCAGGTGCGAGGTGGTGAATAATATGCTGAATCCACGCGAAGTTGGCGTTGCCATTAGGCGGTGTGCCGAACTTCCAGCGCACATCGTCAGCGAGTTTATCTGCTCCCCAATCACTCAAATTGAAAGGTGGGTTTGCCAGCACAAAGTCCGCCTTCAAGGTCGGGTGGCAATCGCCAAAGAAGGTGTCGGCGTTATACTGTCCGAGGTCCGCCTCGATACCACGAATAGCCAAGTTCATTTGTGCCATTTTCCAAGTGGTGGGGTTGGAGTCCTGACCATAAACCGAGATTTGGTTGATATTGCCGGCGTGGCTCTCGATGAACTTTGCCGACTGCACAAACATACCACCCGAGCCGCAGCAAGGGTCATAGACACGACCTGCGTAGGGTTCCAAGACATTGACAAGGGTCTTGACGATGCAGGCAGGGGTGTAGAATTCGCCCGCCAATTTGCCCTCCGCCTCGGCAAACTTCGAGAGGCAGTATTCGTAGGCACGACCAAGGATATCCTTCGAGTCGCCGTGCTCGTGCATCTTGATATTGGTGAATAGGTCGACCACATCGCCCAAGCGGCGTTTGTCCAACTCGGGGCGTGCGAAATTCTTGGGCAGAATATCTTTCAGCCGGCGGTTCTCCTTCTCGATAGCACGCATCGCGTTGTCGATAGTAGTGCCAATCTCTGGCGTATGAGCCGCTGAGGCGATGACCGACCAGCGAGCCTCCGTAGGGACATAGAAGATGTTCTCGGCGGTGTACTCGTCCTTATCCTCCTCGAAGCCCTCGCCCTCATCGACAA
>CALDPX010000023.1 GCA_937911745.1 uncultured Alistipes sp.
CCAAGACCGACCTCCTCGACAAGCAAACCATTTGGGACGACGATGACACCATCGTTGTTGAGTGGAACGGCGAGACATACGAATTCAAAAATTCCGAGAGTGACAATAACACTTTCTCGTGCAAGGCAGAGGGTTTGAACGCAATCAAAACCGCCAACATCAAGGCTACCTACTCGAATAACAACGACGGCGCAATCGACTCCGAGGCAGGTACCGCAGGTGCAGTTCTGACCTACGAAGGCGCCTTCTCTGACATTATGTTCGAAGTTAAGAACGCTTTCTTGACTATCACCGCCGACAAGGGTGCAACCATTGTCCTCACCGCAAGTGCCGACATTTTCAGTACTGGTAAGAGCATTGAACTCACCGCCACTGGTGCAGAGCAGTACATTGCTGTAAATCCCGAGACTACCACTATCGCACTCTCTATCAATGGTGAGTCTATCAAAACTTCGCAGGAGAACACCCTCGCAGTAAAGAAAATCTACAACCTCGGAAATTATTACAAGCAGTTGGATGCTATTGAAAAAGATAAACGCTACATTTTCACCAAAGCGACCGAGTTTACTCCTGGCAAGTATTATGCAATGGTTGCAGAGAACAATGCAGCAACTGCAAGCACCAGAAACTACGACCGTATGGCATCCACAGCAGCCATCGCTCTGACTGATGGTATCTCGTTGCCCGCAGCGTGTGCTTTCGGTTTTGTTAGCGCAGAGGGTGGATACACCATCCAGCAGTACGATATGGACTACCTCCAAAGCACAGCAAATTACGATACTTTCAACTTTTTGGCAACCGCTCCTGAGAGTGGTCACATTTGGAGTGTGGAGTTTGCAAATGGTGTAGCTACTATCGTAAATACTGATACCGACAAGAGTCTCTCGTACTCGCCCAACTATAAGAATTTCGAGGCTAATGCAACCCTCAACACCGCTCCTGCTCTCTACGAGTTGGTTGAGGTTGATACCAATGCTCACCTCTTGGGTACCAGCGTAAGCAGCCTTTCGTACACTGCTGACGGCGGCGAAGAAACCATTACCGTAACCACCTATGGCACCCCCGAATGGACAGCAGAGAGCGATCAAACATGGGCGCAAGTTGACTATGATACTACCTCTGGTGAGATTCGTGTCACTGTTAGTACTAACGATGGCGATGCTCGCGAGGCTACTATCACCGTATCCTACGGCGAGACTAAATACGAAGTTACCGTTTCGCAAAATGCAAAACCCTCGGGAGATACACTTTACTTTACTAAGGTCACAGAAACTCCCACCGATTGGAGTGGTACTTATTTGATTGTGTACGAAACCACAGGCATTGCTTTGGACGGTTCAAGCACAAAGATTGACGCAGAGGGTAACTACAAAGAAGTAACCATTGCAGGCAATCAAATTGAAGCCACAGATGATGTTCTGAAGTTAACGTTTACTATCGAAAAGAGCACCACAGCAGACAACTATTACATTAAGAGCGCAAGCGGTTATTACATTGGAAATACAAGCAACCAAAATAAGTTGGTTTACAACAAAAGCACCAAGTACAACAACACGTTAACTCTTTCTGACACAGATGATGTAGAAGTTGTGTCTGCCCAATCTCATCTGAGATTTAACAAAGCAACCTCAAATGGCAATCGCTTCCGTTACTATAAGAGTAGTACATATAGTAGTCAGCAAGCAATTCAATTCTATAAACTTAATGAGTAAGACTTACCCAATAGGGACATATGTTTTACCTTATCAATGGTATCTAAGCAAAGAACTCTTCCGAAAATTCGGAAGAGTTCTTTTTTTGCATCCCTCCACAATCTCACTTCCCATAATTTACGGGTAACAAAAATGTTACCCGTGAGTTTTTTTTATGGGGTTGAGGTATTGAGCATTTAGGGCGTTAAAGTCCTTAGGCTTATAGGGCTTATGGGGCTATTGACGTTAGACGTTAGACGTTAGACCCAAAATCACCCGCCACGTGCGTTTTTCGCGTGTGCGTGCGGGATTTTACTGACCTCTCCCGCCTTCGGCAGCCTCCCCAAACTTAGGGGAGGGATGCAGGGGATGCAGGGGATGCAGGGGATGCAGGGGTTACAGGGTATCAAGGACCTTAAACTCCTTATAAGCCCTATAAGCCTTAGGACTATTGACGTTAGACGTTAGACTCAAAAACGCATATAAGCGAGCGGAT
>CALDPX010000024.1 GCA_937911745.1 uncultured Alistipes sp.
CCGAGCGGGAGCATTTTAGAGCAGCCGAAGGCTGGTCAATTGAAAATTGAAAATTATGGTGCAGGCTACGCCTGCGAGTATAATATCCCTCCCCTAAGTTAGGGGAGGGTGCCGAAGGCGGGAGAGGTCTGTTAAAAAGCCTCCCCTACGAAAGGGGAGGTTTGGAGGGGTGGTCGAAATTGCGCTCGGCGTCCTCGCCGAGCTGGGAGGGTGCCCGAAGGGCGGGAGAGGTCTGTCAATTTTGAATTTTGAATTTTGCATTCTCAATTCCCTCGTGGCACAGAGTTTGCACACTCTTTATCGGAGCCCCAAGGGGCGCACGTTTCATTAATCCTATATCATTTAACCATTCAAAATCAACTGTTTATGGCAGCAATCGTAAGACGCAATCAAGGGTGGATGCCCTCGCTTTTTGGCGACCTTTTGCCCGCAGAGTGGCTCGACAAAGGCGCAGGAGTGACACCCGCAATCAACGTTAAGGAGACCAAAAAAGAGTACAAGGTGGAGGTGGCAGCACCCGGTATGACTCGTGAGGATTTCTCGGTTCATCTCAACGACCAAAACGACCTTGTGGTATGCCTCGAGCACCACAGCGAGAACAAAGAGGAGGATAAGGAGAGCCACTATCTGCGCCGCGAATTTTCCTACTCGAAGTTCCAGCAGACAATGCTTCTGCCCGAGGATGTAGACCGCACCAAAATTGAGGCTCACGTCGATAGGGGCATCCTCTGCATCCACCTGCCCAAGAAACCCGAGGCAGAACAGAAGCACGAACAGCGCAAAATCGAGATTAAATAAGCACTCCCAAAAGAACTATTCTTGCTCGCGGGTATCCTTTTCGATACCTGCGATTTTTTTGTGCTTGTTTCTCCTGTTTCTCTTGTTCTTCATGCAGGAACAACAGGGGTGACAGGGGTGACAGGTGTTGCAAAATTCCGTCTTGCCACGACCACCGCGAGGTGGGCGGTTGGCATCTACCGCTCTATGAATCGAAAAATAAAAATTATGGCACCCCCTCTTTTCGGGTATCTTTTTTAATACCTAAGAATTTGCGGTTATGATGAGAGTAGATACAAAAAAGGCGAGTCGAATTTCGGCTCGCCAAAGTTATTAGTTGTTACTATCTACTCGCTACTTACCAAGAAAGAGCCTCTCGGCAATTTGCACAGCATTGAGGGCTGCGCCCTTGCGGATTTGGTCTGCTACACACCAGAAAGTCAAGCCGTTGGGGTTGGCAATGTCCTTGCGCAGGCGACCTACAAATACGGGTGTGGTCTCTGCCACAAAGAGTGGCATAGGATACCTCTTCTCGGCGGGCACATCCTCCACAACGATGCCCTCAGCCTGCTCGAAAGCCCTCAAAGCATCCTCGACCGATACCTCCCTCTCGAACTCTACCCAAATAGCCTCCGAGTGAGCCCTCGCTACGGGCACGCGCACACATGTTGCACTAACGGCGATGTCGGAGTGCATAATTTTTCGAGTCTCGTAATACATTTTCAGCTCCTCCTTGGTGTAGTCCTCCTCGGCAAAGACGTCAATGTGAGGAATGACGTTGCCTGCTATCTGATAGGCGAATTTGTTGACGGTTGTAGGCTTGCCCTCGGCAATCTCGCGGTATTGGTTCTCCAACTCGGCAATACCCATAGCACCCGCACCACTCGCTGCCTGATAGGTCGCAACGTGCACTCGGCGGATGTGAGCCACCTTCTCCAAAGCCGCCAAAGCAACCACCATCTGGATGGTCGAGCAGTTGGGATTGGCAATGACATTGCGAGGGGTGTTGCGAGCGTCATCGGGATTCACCTCGGGCACCACAAGGGGCACATCGGCATCCATACGGAACGCGCTCGAATTATCAATCATAATGGTGCCGTGCTTGGTGATGGTCTTCTCGAACTCCTTCGAGGTGCTGCCACCCGCCGACACAAAAGCCACATCTATACCTTTGAAGTCGTCGTTGTGTGCCAAGAGTTGTACCTTGTATTTTTTACCCCTGAACTCATACTCCCTGCCTGCACTACGCTCGCTACCAAAGAGATAGAGGTTATCGATAGGGAACTCCCTCTCGGCAAGTATCCTCAAAAATTCCTGTCCCACAGCGCCACTTGCGCCAACAATTGCCACATTCATACCTTTATTGTTTATTATAACCCAATTCTTGTCTGTTGTTCGACTCAATCTCGCGGGCATCTACTGCGTTACGCTCGTGCTCGAAATGCTCATTTGCGCTGAGCAAACTCCGCTTTCTCGCACTTCGCAAGCCTTGCATCTGCTCCGTGATATTGAGTCTTAAAGTTTGTGTCTTGTTGTTCGACTCCATCTCGCTGGCATCTACTGCGTTACGCTTGTGCTCGAAATGCAATCTTAAAGTTTTTTATGTTGTCTAACGTCTAACGTCAATAGTCCTAAGTCTTTAAGGAGTTTAAGGGCTTTAAGGACTTTAATGACCTTAATTTTCAATTTTCAATTCTAAAAGAACTCGTCCGCGTCCTCAAAGACCACATCGCTCGGTTTCTCCTCCTCGATGGGCTCTTCGCCCTCGGAGAGTTCGCCATTCTCCTCTTTTTCCACATCCTCGATGGTTATCGAGCCATCCCAGCAGTCGTAATCTTTCGCTCCTGCGGGGCGGTGGAAGGTATCCTCGCGAGTTACGCCCAGCGTACCGTTATCCATCACACGTTTGAGGAACTCGCCGTAGACGGGCAGTGCCACCACCGAGCCCTCACCCTTGTCGGAGAGGTGCACGCTCTGGTCTTCGCCACCTACCCATACGCCACCCACAAGGTTGGGTGCCACGCACATAAACCAAGCATCCCTATTCTCCTGCGAGGTGCCGGTCTTGCCACCGACCTCCACATCGTTCATGCCGTATGCCCAGCCGAGCCTTACGCCCGTACCGCGCTCGACAACCGTGCGCAACATACCGACCATTGTGTAGGCGGTCTGTTCGCTGATGGCTACGGTGCTTGTGGGCGAGAACTCTGCCAACACGTTGCCGTGCTTATCCTCAATGCGTGTGACGAAGATAGGCTCGGTATGTACGCCCCTATTGGCGAAGGTGGAGTAGGCTCCGACCATCTCAAAGAGGCTCACATCGGGGGTGCCGAGGCAGATGGCATTCACGGGATCCACGAAACTCATAATACCCATATTGTGGATGAAGTCGGCAACCGCCGCGGGCTGATTTGCCTGCTTCATAATCCAAGCCGAGTAGTTGTTGCGGCTGCGAGCCAAGCCCCAACGCAGGGGGTACATCTCGCCATCGTAGACTACCTTTGAGCCCGCCTCTTTGGGTGTCCACGCCTCGCCCGTATAGGTTTCGATGGTTACGGGCAGGTTGGGCACCATAGTGCAGGGATTGTAGCCGAGGTGGTCGAAGGCGAAGGTGTAGATGAAGGGTTTGATGGTCGAGCCCACCTGACGCTTACCCTGCTTTGCCATATCGTACTTGAAGTAGCGGAACGAAGGACCGCCCACATATGCCTTGACGTGTCCGTTGTGTGGGTCCACTGCCATTAGCGAGGCTCGCATTATGCGCTTGTGATGCAGGATGGAGTCAAGAGGCGAAATGAGTGTATCGACCTCGCCCTTGAAGGTGAAAATCTTCATCTTTGTTTTGGTGCGGAAAGCCTCATCTATCTCCTCTTTGGAATAGCCGTCATTGCTCATTTCACGATAGCGGTCGGAGTAGCGCACCGCACGCTCGATAATTTTATCCACCTCTTTTTGCTCCAATCCGTCAAAGAGTACGCCCGTCTCGCGCACTTGTTTGTCCATTGCGGGTTGTATCTGCTCGGAGAGTTGCTTCTGTACAGCCTCCTCGGCGTAACGCTGCATAGTGGAGTTGAGGGTGGTGTAGATTTTCAGACCGTCACGATAGATGTTGTAGGTCGAGCCGTCTGCCTTGGTGTTCTTCAAGCACCAACCATACAGGGGGTTCTGCTCCCAACGCTCCACCTCTTTCTCGTAGTCGTACTTGGTGTAGTACATATTGCGCGTTGGCTTGGGCGAGGTCATCGTCACACGAATCATCTCGCGGAAGTAGGTCGCCAGACCTTCGTTGTGTGACGAGGAGGAGAAGTTGAGTTCTATGGGGAGAGTTTGGAGCGAATCGAGTTGTGCTTTGGAGATGTAGCCGCTTTGCTCCATACGGGTCATAACCGTATTGCGCCTCGAAAGTGCATTTTTGGGGTTGCGCACGGGGCTGTAACGTGTGGGAGCGTTCACAGCACCCACCAACACTGCCGCCTCCTGCACATTTATCTCGTGAGGTTCTTTGCCGAAGAAGGTTTTGGCAGCAGCCTTAATGCCGTAGGCGTTCGAGCCAAAGAATACGGTGTTGAAATACATCGCCACAATCTCGTTCTTGGTGTAGTTGTGTTCGAGTTTTACGGCAGTTATCCACTCCTTGAACTTGGCAACAACGAGTTTCCCCACCCTTGCAATCTTTGAGGAGTGGTGTGCCGTATCGCGAGGGAAGAGGTTTTTGGCGAGTTGCTGTGTGATTGTCGAACCACCGCCCTGACCACGGTCGCCCATAGCGATAGTCTTGATACCCACACGAGCGAGCGATATGAAGTCTATGCCCGAGTGGGAGTAGAAACGTGCGTCCTCAGTGGAGATGAGTGCAGCCACAAGTGCCGGCGAGAGTTCCTCGTAGTCGACATACGAGCGGTTTTGCACATAGTACGAGCCGAGCAATACTCCGTCTTCGGAGTAGATTTCGGTTGCGAGGTTGCTTTTGGGGTTTTCGAGTTCCTCAAACGAGGGGAGTTTGCCGAATGCGCCCGCATTGGTCGCCACCAACAGTGCGATAACTGCGAGAGTGGGCACAAGGATAATGGTCCAAAACCAAATGGTTACTTTGGTTGCTTTGGGGAGTTCGCTATATCTTTTCATCGTTTTTCTCTGTTTTTTCTCTGTTCAACCGACAAAGATAGCGTTTTTTGTGACAATGTCACAATACGCCCGCATAATGGGAGTGGATTTGCCCTAAAAGTTCAGATTAAGACCACCCGTTATGGTGGGGTGTGAGAGATGGCGGGTATCGAAGTAACAGCCCAGACGGAGAGTCAGGTCGCCCTGCTCGGGCAGTCTGAGCCACGATGTGTCTGCCCAAAGGTCGACGCCGAAGGTTGTGGCATCGCTCCATACCCTTTCGCCACTCTCGGTCCAGAGTCTGCCCCAAAGCGTATCGACAAAGAGCGATGCTCGGAGTCTCTTGACCATTACTATGCCCTTTGCTCCCCAATCGGGATAGGCGAGCGGGGTGTCGTATTGCAACGAGCCGCCCCAAAGGTCGTCGGGATAGACTTCCGAGCGCATTCCGCGAGGCGATATCCATCCGAAATCGAGTGTGTAGTTGAGTGCTCCGTTGCCCTCAATACCTTGCCAGGAAGCCCTCAGTTTGAAGCCATCATTGAGTCCGAAGGCGGGCGTGTATGCCCTCATATAAGCGCCAATGGTTGTAGTGGTTTCGAACGATGCGATGGATTTTCCTACGCCTCCCACCAGGGCCAAGCCCCAACGTGGTTGCAGATTGCGATATGCCGAGCGGGTGTAGGTGTTCCACTGGACGGTTGCCGCCACTGCCGTTTGCCCTTTGTGATAGGTGCCTGTCGAGGGGGAGTAGAGATGGCTGTTGTTGAGAGAGAGCTCCACAGCCGGTGTGAGAGTTGTTGTTATGTGGCTGTGTGCGAGAATGAAAGGTAGAGATACCCTGCCGTAGAGCGAATATCTGCCACTTGGCAGGCGATGCTCATAGCTCATCTGTGTGTCGGAGTAGTCGTATGCATAGGAGTAATTGCCACCCTCCATCACCACGCCTTTGCGAGAGGCTACAAGGGGTTTGGCGCTATCTGCGCTTATGTTGAACTCAAATTTGGGTACCCAGCCGATGTATTTCAGGTTGAGGTTTGCACCCACAGCCCCTTCGGGCAGATAGTAGATGCCGAGCGTAGAGATAGCGTCCGAGAGTAGACTCTGCGAGGTTACCGTAGCCCCGAAACGAATGTTCGAGAGGTTGCCGCTCATCAGTTGGTCGGGGCGGTAGTAGGCGGGAGCCCACGAGTGGATATTCAGCATATTTGCTCCTCTGCCATAGGGCTTCGATGGCACTTTCTCGCGCATATCCAGAGCCTCTTTTGCCCCATAGTGGAGGGTGTCTATACATACATAGTCTGCCCAGCGAAATACCTCGGGATTGACCACATTGAGAGGTGTTTCGTGGTGCTCAATAACCTCTTGTGACTCAATGCCCGAGAGAGCAAGATGATAACCATTGCGGTCGTAGAGAGCCAATGCCAAACGTTTGCCATCGGGCGAGGGAACACCATAGAATGAGCCATAGCGAGAGGTTGTGAGCCTATGCTCCACGCCCGTCAACAGGTCCAAGGTATGTACCTCGTCATAACCCGAGGCTATGGAGCCGAAGTAGAGGCGATTGTCGTGCGATGCGCTGAGCGAGGAGAGCGTTGTGCGCGAGGCAGGCTTCACCACTTTGCGCTCGAAAGAGGCGGGGTGGAGGCTCTCGATAGCCATACCCCTATCGCCCGTTGTGAGCAGATAGAGCCTATCGCCCGTAGCCGCCAAGCCGTGACACTCCACACCCTCGGGCAGAGTAACCTCCCCTTTGGGGAGAACGATTGTATATGTACCCTCCAAGTTGTAGCGTACATAGACCAACTCGCCGTCAAACTCGGTGGGGTAGAGGGCGTAGATACTCTTGTCCAAAACCCTCTCGGGGGAGCCTTTACCGTCTTTGCGGGCACGACACATCACCGAGCCTAAATGCTGGGCATAGGAGGAGAGTTGTTGCACCTCGGTCCAATAGATGTGGTCGCCTATGATTGCGGGACGGGTGTTGATTGCGCCAATGTGGTGCAGTGTGCGCCTTGTGCCACTTGTGGTGTTTATCTCCACCAAGGCAGTTGGGGTGTCGAAGGTGTTTTCCACAACTACAACCCTCTCGCCATCAATCCATAGCGGATGTTTGGTTTGGATGTAGGTGTTGTGGTACTTACGCTCCGAAGGGTAGGGAATTGTCGTTGCGCTATCCTCCCTTGCGGGCAGTGACTCCCAATGGTCGTTGAGCCGCTCGAAGGTTTCGCGGAAGAGCCCCTCGGTGGAGTAGCCCAAATGCTCCCTCATAGCCCACTCAAAGGGGGTTATGGTGTAGGGTTTATCCTTGGCATACTCCATAATCTCGCCCCACGCATAACGCCCCGCAAGGGTGTTGGCAGTGGTGACCATCTGGTAGCCCAAGTTGTAGTGCGAGGGGATGTATTCGTTGTAGGAGCCGCTGAACCACCTATCGGGGTTCTCGCCCTCCAAAATATCGCGCCCTACGGCTCGGTAGTGCATTGTGAAGGAGGGTTGTAGAGCCCTGCCGAAGAGTGAGGCTTGGGTTTCGGCATCCACAGCATCGCCCTCCAACCACCAAAAGGGCATAACACCCGTAGTGGCAAGCAGAGCCTGCTCGCCCAATAGGTAATAGAGCCAACGTGCCGTACCCCCAAAGAGGGCGGCATATTGCGCTGCGTGGCGGTATTCGTGGAGTGTAAGGTGGCGCAGCCAAGGGGTGGCAAAGCCTCCGATGTAGGGTATTGTACTTATCTCGATGCGCTCGGGTGCCATAATTGTTATGCCGTTTGATGCACTACTTGCGGCATGCATTACCACAGGCATAGCAAGTGGCTCGACATTTCCCTTTGGCAACAACCCATAGCCTATGGTGTGGCGCAGAGTATCCATCAAAAAGAGCACCTTGCGAGCCATCGCCTCGCCATAGTCGGGGGCAACGACACTCTGCTCTCCTTGTTGGAGCACACGCCACTTTATGTCGTGGGGACTCGTGCCCAACGAATAGAGTTGTGCCGAAAGGGGCAATGCCGCCCCCAACAACAATAGGGATAATATGATGACTCTTAGCGACTTCATTGTTAGTTGCTTGTTTGGTAAATCCGAGATGAGAGTTAAACACACGCCCCCGTCACTTCGTGACACCCCCTCTAACTTAGAGGGAGAATAATTTTGAATTTTGAATTTTGAATTTTGAATTTTGAATTTTCAATTCGCCTCACTTCCCACCTGCGGCTTTTGTGCGGTTGTAGCCCTTCGAGAGCAAAATCTCCACCACTCGCTCGCGGTGTGCGCCCTGGATGATTATCTCGCCATCTTTTGCCGAGCCACCCACGCCACAACGGTTTTTGAGCTCTTTGGCGAGTTCTTTCAAATCCTCCTCCGAGCCCACAAAACCTTTGACGAGGGTGACGGTCTTGCCTCCTCGGTGGTTTCGGTCTAACCACACACGCAGGTTTTGCCTCTCGGGGGCGAGGGTTTCGACATCCTGCTCCTCGCTTTCGGTGGTATAGTTGAAGTCGGGATTGGTCGAAAAAACCACACCCAAACGCGCTTTCCAATCGTTATCAGCCATAAGATATTCGGTTTTGTATGTACAAAGATAACAAATTTGTTGTATATTTGTATGAAAATTATGGCAAAACACCGCAGACATATCTCACAGCGTATCTTCCGCCCCCAACCACGCGAGCAACTACCCGCCTTGTTGCCCGTGCCAAAGGGTTGTAGACGCATACTTGCCGAGGTGGAGGGCTACGAGGATGTGGCTTTTTGGCGAGCCATTCTCGACCCCTACGAGAGCGACGAGTTGCGCTTCGACATCTCCGTACCTCTGAGTCCCACTCTCGCAAAGGGCAAAAAGACTCTCTTGGGGCGTGCCGAGATGTGCAATGCCAACCATATTATGTGTATGGATAGCGACTTCGACTACCTCTTCTCGTCGCAGACTGCCGATGCGAAGATTATCAACTCCTCGCCCTACATATTCCACACCTACGTCTATTCTACCGAGAATTTTCTCTGCTATGCACCCTCGCTCCACAATGTGTGCGTGAAGGCTACAAAGAACGATGCCAAAATCTTCGACTTCGAGCGTTTCTTCGAGGAGTATTCCCGCACCATCTACCCCGCCTTTGTGTGGTACGCCTACTCGGCACATATTGCCACACCCAATGTCTTCACACTGCCCGCCTTTAAGAATACGGTGCGCTTGGGCTATGTCGATATTGAGCAAACGGGAGCCAACACCATAGCGTGGCTCGCCCGACAGGTTGCACGCCGCATTGAGGCTCTCGAAAAGGAGTATCCTGCCATTGCTGCCCGTCTGCCCGAATTTGAGAAGGTGCTCCGAGGAAGGGGTGTAACGCCCGAAAATACATACCTCTTTATGCACGGTCACACGCTGATGGATAATGTTGCGGTGGTAGTTTTGGAGGCTGTGTGTGCCAAGTTGCGCCTGCTGAGTGGCGAGCGCATCCGCACCTCGGGTTGCCAGGGACAGGCACTGCTGAACGAGCAGAGCAACTACACCAACTCGCTCTTCAATGTGCGCGATGCCCTATTGTTTAACGAAAATTACAAAGATTGTTTCCTCTATAAGAGGTTACAAGAAGATATCCGAAATTTTATCAGTCTAACGTCTTAGGCGAGCGAATCTCGTTGGTAAATTTTGCCCCAAATTTCAAAAGCGGCTTCCTCATTTACGCTTAGTAAACTGCGGAGCCGCTTTCTTATTTCGCACAAAATTTCCTCAACGATATTCTACTCGCTACTCGCAAATCCCATTGAGGAAGGAGGGTTTTGGTTAAGGATTATAAGGACATTAAGGACGTTAATGCCCTGTTACCCCTGTAACCCTTGTCACCCCTGTCCTTCCTATTGCTCTTTACTCCTCCTTCGAAGGGAATTTTACCGAATAAATAAGGTGCTCCAAGCCGCGCACAAGGTCACGCTGTCCGTGTTTGGGCGAGAAAACGTAGCAGTCGATGCAGATTACTCGGTTGCTCTCCTTGTCGAGAGTGCTCCACGAGAGCATAGGGCCACCCATAAAGTCGCCACCCTCCAAGTCCCAGAAGCCGCGCATCTCTGCCCAGAAGCGACCATCAATGCGTTTGTAGTTGACCTCGGGCTCGTACTCCATAACGGTGGTCATATAGGACTTGCCCGAAGGACCGGGGATATTCTTCACGAAGTTGTTGCGTTGGGCGATGAGGTTCTCTTTTTCGAAGTCGCTCTTACCCTTGTAGGGGTAGGAGTAGATGGCAATGCCCTGGGTGGCTGTGGGGTACTCAAACGAGGTTACCAGCAGGCTGTCGCCACTCGTACCACGCGAGGTGTAGCCGCGGGGCAGGTCTATCGTAAAGCCGAACATATCTCTGATTTTATCGACCATCACGCCCTCTTTGTGCTTGCGGTTCATCTTCAAGGCACGCTCCCTCTCGGAGAGTTCGTAGAGCGTGAGGAGTTCCTCTTTGTGCTCTTTGAGGTACTCCACAAGTGCTGTGTCGTTGGGTGCGGTGAGTGTTACGAGCATCTGACCATCGGCGTAGGCACTCTTTTTGTAGTCGAAAGTCACTTCTTTGCCCACATTGGGGTCCACACGCAGGTAGAGCACATTGCGATGGATTTTGATGAAACCCTCAAAGGCAGTGGGTAGTACCCTCATAAGGTCCAGGCGTGGCTCCACTTCGTTGAGTCCCACCACGGGATCGGAGAAGACCTCGCGGAGCGTTTCGCCCACTTCGCCTTCCCATTGTGGCTGTGCAACAACGGCTATGAGTTCATAAGGGGCACCTCCGGCACTCTGCTGTGCAGTGCCAAGGGTGGCGGAGTCGCACGATGCAAGTGTAAGCATGACACTCAGTGCAACAACGATTTTGCTCAAAATACGTTTCATATTCATAAAATGATTTATGCTTCCAGAGAGCAAAGATACAAAAAACTTTATACCTTTGTGTCGCTAAGAAGAATTGGTGCAGAAAAATGTATTTTCACTTTCCGAAATTCCTGAGGCGAATGATGCCCACAATGTTGTGGAAGGTCGATAGTAAGAGTAGTGTCTACCTCACTTTCGACGACGGTCCTACGCCCAAAATCACAGAGCAGATACTCGATATCCTCGACAACTATGGTGCCAAGGCAACATTCTTCTGCTTGGGCAACAATGCCGAGTTGTACCCCGAGTTGGTAGAGGAGATAGTTGCTCGCGGTCACGCCGTAGGCAACCACTCCTACAACCACACCCGCGGCTGGCTTACCTCCACCGACAACTATATGGCAAGCGCCTATCGTGCGGGGCAATTTCTGCCCCACACCCGACTCTTCCGCCCGCCCTACGGACGTATCACAGTGTCGGAGGTTGCCCGTATGCGCTCGCAAGGGTGGAGGGTGGTAATGTGGAACAGCATCTCGGAGGACTACGACCACCGAGTATCGCCCCCTCGTTGCGCCCGCAAAGTGACTCGACATCTCCGTGCGGGCAACATCATCGTCTTCCACGACTCGGTCAAGGCGTCTAAAAATATGCTCTACTCGCTGCCCCGAGTTCTCGAAGAGATACAAAAACGGGGACTCAAATGTGAGATTATTACTGCCGATTTGTAGGAAATCCGACAAAAATCATTACTTTTGTCGCTTGGAGCGACATTGCTCACCACACAAACCGAGAAGAAATCTAAACTAATAAACATTTTATACTATGGCAACAGCATCAGACATCAAAATCGGTATGTGCATCGATATGGATAACAAGACCTTCCTTGTTGTCGATTTCCAGCACGTTAAACCCGGTAAAGGTCCCGCCTTTATCCGCACCAAACTCAAAAATCTCGAAAATGGTCGCGTACTCGACAAAACCTATTCGTCGGTAAGTGAGCGCATCGAGCCCGTTCGCGTGGAGCGCCGCCCCTACCAATACACCTACGAGGATGACCTCGGTATCCACCTTATGCATATGGAGACTTTTGAGGAGATTACCATTCCTCGCGATCTTATCGAGAACTCCGACCTTATGGTAGACGGTCAGATTTTGGAGGTTATGTTCCACACCGAGAAAGAGCAGGCTCTCACTGCCGAGTTGCCCCCCATCATCGATATGGAGGTTACCTACACTGAGCCCGGTGTGCGTGGCGATACCGCTTCGACCAACTCCCTCAAACCCGCAACCGTAAACACCGGTGCAACCGTTAAGGTTCCCTTGTTTATCAATACCGGCGATAAGATTCGTGTAGATACCCGCACCCGCGAGTATTACGAAAGAATTAAGTAATCCGACCGACGAGCGTATCTCGTGGGTGCTTTTCGCACCAAATTTCAAAAGTGGCTTCCTCATTTGCGCCCAGCAAACTGCGGAGCCACTTTTTCATTTGGCACAAAAATCCCTCCACGATATGCGCTCGGTGTTCTTTGGAACATTTATTTTTGCGTTGTTAGAAAACTGCGGAGCCACTTTTTCACGTCTAACGTCTAACGTCAAAAGTCCTAATGCTTATAGGGCTTATAAGGCATATAAGGCTTATATGAGTTTAAGGGCTTTAAGGGCTTTAATGCCCTCAATAACTTTAAGGAGTACACCATAAAAGAAGACCACTAAGTCTACCAAGCAAGGCAGTCTTAGTGGTCTTTGTATTTCTAAGGAGTCAATAGACTAAAAACTCTCAAAAACGCACTCTTCCATTTGGATTTCGGCATCGGCAATGTCGGTGGAGGTGTGGGTGTAGAAGAATACCGAGTCCTCAATCTCCACATCGTATATTGCTCGCAGCGAGGGGAGTCCGTGTGCCGAGATGGCGGTGTGTGTGCCACAACAGATGACATTTGAGATATGTATGTCGCAGAAGTTGGGGGCGTAGGGTGCCACTTTGAGCATCTCGCTCTCGTCCTTCACATCTATGCCCACTCCGCGGTTCTGGTAGGTGCACTCGAAGACTATCGCTTGGTCCTTAATATCTGTCATCTGTATGTTACTGATGTAGATATTCTCGCACACGCCGCCACGACCGATACCGCTCTTGAAGCGCAAGCCTGTGTCGGTGCCCGAGAAGAGGTTGTTGCGCACGACAATGTTGCGCATACCGCCCGAAAACTCCGAGCCGATAACAAAGCCTCCGTGGGCGTGGAAAACGGTGTTGTTCTCGATGAGGATATTCTCGCAAGGACCATACTCTTCGCCACTCTTGCCTGCGCCCGCCTTCATACAGATACCGTCGTCGCCCGCATCAACAATGCAGTTGACAACCAGCGCATTGCGGCAACTGCTCAAATCAATGGCGTCGCCATTCTGGGCATTCCAGGGGCAGCGCACCAACACGCCGTCAATGATGACATTTTTGCAACGTGTGGGAATGAGGTGGAACTTGGCGGAGTTTTGGAGCGTAACGCCCGCAACGTAGACATTCTCGCAATCGGTAAAGCGTATCATATGGGTGCGCATCTTCTCCTGTTCGGCATAGGTGTCGGCAATGTTGGGGTAGTGCTTCAAGTCGAAGGGGTACCACAACTTGCCGTCATCGGTCACCGTACCTCCCATACGCAAAAAGACCTTCCACTCCTCGTCGCTCACTTTGTTGCGTTTTACGGGACGCCAATAGGCACCATTGCCGTCAATGACACCCTCGCCCGTGATGGCGATATTTTTGCGCTTGCTGGCGGATATGAAGGTTGCGGTTTTGCCCTCTTTCAGGTGGTCGCGCTTGTCGGGCGAGGCGAGGAGTACCGCGCCACGCTCCAAGTGGAGTTCGATGTTGTTTTTCAGCGAGATAAGTCCCGAGAGCCAGATGCCTGCGGGTACCACCAAACGACCACCGCCCTGCTTTTCGAGTGCGCTTATGGCTTTGCGGAAAGCCTCGGTGTTGAGCGTAAGACCATCGCCCACAGCCCCAAAGTCGGCAAGGCAGACGGTGTTGTCGGGGATTACGGCCAGTGTGGGAGTGGGCATCTCAACGGGGAGGTTGGTGTAGTACTGCTCATACCCCTCTGCGAGTGCGATGTTGAGGCTGGCGAGGAGCGCCATAGCCCAAAGTGTCAGTCGTTTCATAGTTGTGAGGTTCTGTTTGTTTCACACAAAAATACTACATCGCTGTTAAAATTCAAAATCCCCACTGCGGGAGTGATAAAAAATCGCAGTTTTTTGAATAATTCTCAATCTTCAATTTTCAATTCTCAATTCTCCGTTGTAACTTTGTAAGTTAAAAGTAATGTATACTATGGAAAACAAAGATATTTTGATTGATAATGCGAATATGAATGCAAATCCCGAGTGTGTACCCGAGAGTCGCAGGTGTGACCTCTCGCTCGGTCATGGCTGCGAGTTCTGCCCCAAGGATGGCGAACTCTCTGCCGAGGCACGCCCGGGGTGCTACAAACTCCACGAGACGGATTGGCTTGCAGACTATCCCAACAACCTCCCAACCGAGATTGTTGAGGTGAGGTTCAAGAATACCCATCGTGGCTACTACGCCAACGTCAATAATTTGCCACTCGAAATGGGTGATATTGTGGCTGTTGAGGCTTCGCCCGGTCACGACATCGGTATCGTATCGCTCACGGGCGATATGGTGGCTCGTCAGATGCGCCGCGTGGGTTTCAATCCCCACAATGGCGAGTTCCGCAAGGTGTACCGCAAGGCTCGTGCTTACGACATCGAGAAGTGGCACGAGGCAGTAGCAAGGGAACACGAGGTAATGATTCGTTCTCGCCAGATTGCTGCCGATATGAAACTCGATATGAAGATTGGCGATGTGGAGTTTCAGGGCGATGGCATAAAGGCAATTTTCTACTACATTGCCGACGAGAGGGTGGACTTCCGCGAACTCATCAAGGTCTTTGCCGAGCAGTTCCGCATCCGTATCGAGATGAAGCAGATTGGTGCACGTCAGGAGGCGGGTAGGATTGGCGGCTTGGGTGCTTGTGGCAGACAACTCTGCTGTGCATCGTGGATTAGTTCGTTCAACTCGGTCTCTACGGGTGCTGCCCGCACACAGGAACTCTCGCTCAACCCCCAGAAACTCGCCGGTCAGTGCAGCAAACTCAAATGCTGCCTCTCCTACGAACTCGATTGCTATGCCGATGCCCGCAAGGAGTTCCCCCGTATCAATGGTCCTTTGCAGGCTCTGGATGCCGACTATTTCCACGTCAAGAGCGACATCTTGGCTCGCACAATGAGTTTCAGTACCGCTCCCAACTCTATGGCAGGTTTGGTAACTCTCTCGGTGGGCAGGGTTAAGGAGATTCAAAGGCTCAATGCCGAGGGCAAGAAGCCCGAGAAGATTACCTCCGATACGATTGTGGATGTTACTGCCGAGGAGCCAACCTACGTCAATGTTATTGGCGAGGATAGCATCACGCGCTTCGATAAGTCGAAGAAGAAAAAACGCAAAAATAAATCGAAGGGCTCGCAGGGTGGCGGTCAGCAAAAACAACCCAAGGAGAGTAACAATCAGCCAAAGGAGAATAGCCAGCCCAAAGAGCAACAGCAACCCAAGTCTGCAACCGAGCAGGGCGAGGGCGGTGCTCGCAACACCAACGGCAACAATCGTGGCAGGAATAACCGCAATAACCGTAACCGCAACAACAACGCTCAGCGTGGCGAGCGCAAGGAGAAGGGCGGAAACAAACAAGAGAACCAATAATGCCCAAGTGCTGGCTCATAACTTTTGTTGCGCTTGTTGCGGTGTCGTGTAGCGAACGTCCCGTGGGTGCTGCTGTGGCGGACACCCCAAGGGCAGAGTGGTGCGATGCTGTGGAGGTGTGCTACGATAGTGACGACACCCTTTCGCTCCACAACTTGGCGGTGGTGGCACGTTGTGAGGCGGCGCACGCCAAGGAGTTGTTGCCGCTGAGGGTGGAGGTGCAGAGCCCCTCGGGTGTATGCTATGCGGGCGAGGTGGTGCTCACACCGAGCGCAAGACATACGGGTGGTTCGTTTGTGGAACTCTCTGCCGATTGGATAGAGGAGGCTCGTTTTATGGAGTTGGGCGACTATCACTTTTGGATCGCACCCTGCCAACCTGCAAAAGGCGTGTGGAGCGTGGGAGTGAGGGTGGATAGAATTGAGAATTGAGAATTGAGAATTGAGAATTGTGGTGCAGGCTGTGCCTGCGAGTATTTATATCTGCGCCTAAGGCGCACCTTAACCTTCAACTCTCAACTAAATAAGTCTTAGACGTTAGACATTATACAAGAATATGGGAAAGGATAAAATAAGAAGATTTAATGAGAATTTAACTTTCGAGTGCTTGGTGCAGCCTGCATTCGAGGAGGTCTTTGGTGTGGACCACCCTATGAAGGGTAAATGGCACGAGTTTTTCGGTAATCGCAACCCCATAGTCCTCGAACTCGGCTGTGGCAGGGGCGAATATACGGTGGCTCTTGCCGAGCGCAATCCCGACAAAAACTTCATTGGCGTGGATATTAAGGGCGCGAGGATGTGGCGTGGTGCCAAGACCGTTACCGAGCGAGGTATCGCTAATGCGGGCTTTCTGCGCACACGCATCGAGTTTATCTCCTCGATGTTTGCCGAGGGCGAGGTAAGCGAGATATGGATTACCTTCCCAGACCCACAGATGCCCAAGCAGAGGGCTAAACACCGCCTTACGGGTCCCTTGTTCTTGGCTCGCTACGCTAAGATATTGCGTGAGGGCGGTATGATAAACCTCAAAACCGACTCGCAGTTCCTGCACGAGTACACCAAAGAGGTCATCGCACAAAATGCACTACCCGTAGAGGTTGCCAATAACGACATCTACGGCACAGGTTATGCCGATGAAACACTCTCGGTAAAGACCGCCTACGAGACGAAGTTTTTGGCTCAGGGTATGCCTATTACCTACCTGCGCTTCTCGCTGGGCGGTAAGAGGGAGTTTACATACGAGGCACCAGAGGAGTAGCGAGTGTGCCTTGTGGGTGCTTTTTGCACCAAACCGCGCATCGCAACTTCCTCATTTGCGCTGAGCAAACTGCGGAGTTGCTCGCTTGTTTGGCACAAAAATCCCTCCACAAAACCCACACGCTGAGTTGAGAGTTTCCACATATCTCTCATATCTCTCATTTAGCCTTAGGAGTATTGACATTGGACGTTAGACAAAAGAATATGGAAAAAACAATAAAAATAGGAATTACGCTTGGCGACCCATCGGGAGTGGGTGCCGAGACGGTTATTAAAATTTTCCGCGATCAGAGGATGTTCGAGATGGCTGACTTTGTGCTCTATGGCGCATCGAAGGCTATGAGCTTTTATAAAACCAAAGTCGAGGATGGCGATTGGGTGAACTACACCCTTGTGCGCTCGGCGGCAGAGGCTCAGCCCCACAAGTTGAACCTCGTGGAGTGTGGCAAGAGCGATATGCGCATCTCGGCAGGCGAGCCCAACGAGGAGAGTGGCAAGGTAGCTGTCGAGTCGCTACGCAGGGCTGCGGAGGATATGAAGGCTGGTAATATAGACGTACTCGTTACAGCCCCCATTAACAAAAATTCTATGGATGAGGCTGGCTTTGGTGCAGTGGGACATACGGAGTTTTTGGCTCAGGAGTTCGGTGGCGAGCCACTGATGCTGATGTGTAGCGACATTATGAAGGTGGGCTTGGCAACCATTCACCTGCCCGTTGCGGAGGTTGCTGCGGCACTCTCGAAAGAACTTATCGTTAAGCGTATCGGACAACTTGGCAAATCGTTGAAGGAGGATTTCGGTGTTCGTGCACCCCGTATTGCTGTGTTGGCTCTCAATCCCCACGCCGGCGATGGCGGACTCTTGGGCAAGGAGGAGCAGGAGATTATCACCCCCGCCATTAGGGAGGCATACGAGGGAGGTACTTTGGCGTTTGGTCCCTTTGCAGCAGACGGTTTCTTTGCTGCGAGCACCTTCAAGAAGTACGATGCTGTGCTGGCTATGTACCACGACCAGGGACTCGCACCCTTCAAAACCCTCACCCCCTATGGTGTGAATGTTACCACTAATTTGAGCATTGTGCGCACTTCGCCCGACCACGGTGTGGGCTACGACATTGCTGGTAAGGGCGTAGCAGACGAGAGTTCGATGCGTAATGCCATCTATATGGCTTTGGATATCTATCGCTCACGAATCCGCGAGGCGGAGTATGCCGCCAACCCTCTGCCACATATCGTGCGCGAGAGGGGCAGCCGCGAGAGGGATGCTAATGTTAGGGACATCAAGGAATTGAGAGTTGAGAATTGAGAGTTGAGAATTGAGAATTGAGAGTTGAGAGTTGAAGATAGTCCCATAACTCTCATTATGGCAGAGCAAAGTCTACACTAAAAGTTTTTGGTAGCACCTTTTTACAAAAAGGTGCGAAAAAGTCGCGAAGGAAGAAAAACAATAACTTAAATGAACAAATAAAGAAAAGAAACAATGAAAACTAAAATTTTGACACTTGTTATGGCAGCGGCTGTAATGATGGGTTGCGATTCTATCAAGAACAACCCCCTTATTAATCAGGGCAAAACCCCCTATGGTACGCCCGAGTTCTCGAAAATAGAGTTGGAGCACTATATGCCTGCTTTCGACTACGCTTTGGCAGAGGCGAGAGCTGAGATGGATGCTATCGTAGGCAACCCCGAGGCTCCCACCTTCGAGAATACCATCGTTGCAATGGAGCGTAGTGGCGAGTTGTTGAACCACGTTTCGACCATCTTCTTTGTGCTCAACGGCAATGAGACGAGTGACGAGATGCAGGCTTTGGCTTTGGAGGTGCAGCCCAAACTCATCGCCTTCTCGAACGATGTAAACCTCAACCCCACGCTTTGGGAGAGGGTAAAGGCTGTCTATGAGCAGAAGGAGAGCCTCAATCTGAATGAGGAGGATGCAAAGTTGTTGGAGGACACCTATAAGGGCTTTGTGCGCAATGGTGCCAACCTCAATGACGAGCAGAAGGAGGAGTATAGGAGGATTTCCGAGGAACTCTCTTCGCTTTCGTTACAGTTCGAGCAGAATGTTCTCTCGGCAACCAATGCTTTCTCGCTCAACATTACCGATGAGGCTCAGGTTGCAGAGTTGCCCGCTTTTGTGCGTGACGCTATGGCTGCCGAGGCTAAGGCTCGTGGCGAGCAGGGCTGGACTGTGACTCTCCAACAGGCAAGTATGTTCCCCTTTATGACCTACTCTTCGAATAGGGAACTCAAAGAGAAGGTTTGGAAGGCTTCTAACACCAAGTGCGTGGGTGGCGAGTATGACAACCTTGCGAATGTTAAACGCATCGCCGAACTCCGCTTGCAGAGCGCACACCTCTTCGGCTATGACAACTATGCAGACTTTGTTTTGGAGGAGCGTATGGCAGAGAATACCAAGACCGTCAACGACTTCCTCGAAGAACTCCGCTCGGCAACCATTAAATATGCCAAGAAGGACTATAATACCGTAGCCAAGTTTGCTCGCCGCAATGGTGCCGACTACGAACTTATGCCTTGGGATTGGGCTTATTGGAGCGAGAAATATAAGGTCGCAACTTTCGACTACAATGAGGAGGATGTGAAACCCTATTTCGAGTTGGAGAACGTCAAGAAGGGTATCTTCACTCTTGCCGAGAGGCTCTATGGTATCCGTTTTGTGGAAAATAGCGAGATTGAGGTCTACCACCCCGATGTTAAGGCATACGAGGTTTTGGAGGAGAATGGCGACTTCCTCGGTGTTCTCTATATGGACTTCTTCCCCAGGGCTACCAAGCGTGGTGGCGCGTGGATGACCGCTTTCCGCGAGATGAAAACTGTTGACGGTGTGGAGTACCGCCCCTTCATTTCGCTCTGCGGCAACTTCACCAAACCCACCGAGACGGCTCCTTCGCTCCTCACCTTCGATGAGTTCGAGACCTTCCTCCACGAGTTTGGTCACTGCCTGCACGGTCTGTTTGCCGAGGGTACCTACGAGTCGCAGACGGGTACCAATGTCTATCGTGACTTTGTGGAGTTGCCCAGCCAGGTGTTGGAAAATTGGGCTGTACAACCCGAGTTCCTCGACATCGTTGCCGTACACTACCAGACCGGCGAGAAGATGCCCGAGGAGTTGAGAAATAAAATTATCGCTTCGAAGAAATACCTCGCTGCATACTACAATGTGCGCCAGGTGTCGTTCGGTATGATAGATATGGCATACCACACCATTTCGGAGCCTATTGAGGATGTTATGGCATTCGAGCGCAAGGCTGCTAAGGCTACCGAGGTGTTGCCCGCTGTCGAGGGAACACATATGGGTTGCTCGTTCAGCCATATCTTTGCTGGCGGTTATGCAGCTGGCTACTATGGCTATAAGTGGGCTGAGGTTTTGGATGCAGACGCCTTTGAACTCTTCA
The DNA here is from genome assembly GCA_937911745.1 of uncultured Alistipes sp. Taxonomy (GTDB): domain Bacteria; phylum Bacteroidota; class Bacteroidia; order Bacteroidales; family Rikenellaceae; genus Tidjanibacter. The sequence goes on from CALDPX010000024.1 coordinate 20,160, forward strand.
AGGAGATGGGTATTTTCTCGCGCGAGTGTGGTAATCGCTTCCGCGAGGAGGTGCTCTCGAAGGGTAGCATCCGCCATCCTATGGACCTCTATGTTGCGTTCCGTGGTCATAAGCCCGAGACGCAGGCACTTATTGATGAGATACTGAGGTAGCGAGCACATCTCGTGGGCGGCTGATTTCTGTGGGCGGTTTCTGCGTTACGCGAGCCTTGAAAACCCCTCACATAAATCACCCGCAAGGGTTGGGGGAGGTGGCGCAAAAATCCCTCCACAAAACCCACTCGCAGGGCTTTTGGTCGAAAGTAGATAGCCATAGGCTTATAGGAGTTTAAGGAGTTTAAGGAATTTAAGGGCTTTGATACCCTGTTATCCTTGTTATCCTTGCAACCCTTGCAACCCTCCCCTAACTTAGGGGAGGGTCCGCAAAGCGGGGGAGAGGTCTGTTAATTTTGCATTTTGAATTTTGCATTTTGAATTATGAAGTATAGACTATCAGAAATTGCGGGCATCGCCAAAGGGGGGAGGCTCTTGGGATGCGATGTGGAGGTGAGGAGCGTAATGACCGACTCACGCCATAGTTTTGCGCCCGAGAGCGCACCTATGTTTGTGGCTATTGCCGGTATCAATCACGATGGTCACAACTTCATAGGTGACCTCTACCGTAGGGGCGTGAGGGCTTTTATGGTCGAGAGGGATATTAATGCCGAGGAGTACCCCGAAGCGGGTTTTGTTGTTGTAGGTCGTTCGCTTAGGGCGTTGCAGAGTCTTGCTGCCGACTATCGCCGCCACTTCGATGGGGTGATGGTTGCCGTTACGGGATCTACGGGCAAGACAGCAGTGAAGGAGTGGATTGCCGAGTGTGCACCCGAGGGTGTGAAGGTCTTCCGCTCGCCCAGAAGTTATAACTCGCAGTTGGGTGTTGCCCTGTCGCTCCTTATGATGGAGGGCAACGAGGATATAGCCGTCATCGAGGCGGGCATATCGCGTCCCGATGAGATGGCTCGTTTGGAGGCTGTTATCCGCCCCGATGTGGGTATCTTCACTGCTTTGGGGAGCGAGCACGACGAAAACTTTATTGATAGGGCACATAAGGCTGCCGAGAAGGCGGTGCTCTTTGCCCGCACCCGCAATGTCATCTACAACTCCACCTCTCGCCACATTGCCGAGGCGTTGGCTGCCGTGAAAAACAAGGTGGGTGTGGAGAGTCTGAGAGGTATGGTGAGCGAACTATACGCTCTTTTGGGCTACAATAAGGCAGAGGTTGAGAGAAGGCTTGCCGAGTGCCAACCCGTAAGGTTGCGCCTATCGCTTGCCGAGGGGTTGGGAGATGCCGTGATATTGAGCGACACACACAACTCGGACATCAACTCCATAGCCATTGCGCTGAATTCGCTTTCGGAGGTTGCTGGTGACCGACGACGCATTGTGGTTCTGTCGGATATGCTTTATAGTACCCTCAAAGACGAGGAGATATACTCGCGCGTTGCGCAGATTACTCGCGGTGCAGGCGTAGAGAAAGTTATAGGTATTGGCAGATTTATCGCAGCCAACAAACACTTTTTTGCCGATACGGATGAGTTTTACTCCTCGACCGATGAATTCCTGAAAGTGCTGACACAAGATATGTTCGATGGTGCGGCGGTGCTCATTAAGGGTGGACCGATGTCGGGCTTCGACCGAATCGTGCATGCCACCTCGCGCAAGTGTCATACGACAGTCTTGGAGGTAAACCTCTCCACCATGGTTCAGAACCTCAATCGCTATCGTAGCCGACTACCACAAGACACCCGTCTGATGGCGATGGTCAAGGCTTCGAGTTATGGTCACGGCGACTACGAGATTGCTGCCGAGTTGCAACACGAGGGTGTAGACTATCTGGCTGTGGCATTTGCCGACGAAGGTGTTGTGCTACGCCAGAAGGGTATTACGATGCCTATTGTGGTGCTCAATGCCGACTCGGATAGTTTTGCACTAATGACCTCCTACCGATTGGAGCCCGAGATTTACAATTTTTCGTCGCTCGAATCCTTTGCCGAGGCTGTCGAAAGTGCAGGGGAGAGCGACTACCCCATACATATCAAGATAGATAGTGGTATGCACCGCTTGGGCTTCGAGATGGGAGATGTGGCAAGACTAACGAGTCGCTTGGAGGAACTACGCGGTGTGCTGACGGTGAGAAGTATATTCTCGCACTTTGCCACCGCCGATATGCCCGAGGAGAGGGACTATGTTACAAGACAACAAAGAGTCTTTGCCGAGGTGTCGGAGGCTATTATGAAGTCGCTGCCCTACAAACCACTCCGCCATATCAACAATACGGCAGGTATAGAACACTTCGAGGAGTCGATGTACGATATGTGCCGCTTGGGTATCGGTCTGTATGGTGTGGGCGAGGGTACAAAACCCATTTCCAGACTCACTACCCGCATTGTGCAAGTGCGCACTCTTGCCGAGGGCGAAACCGTAGGCTACGGCAGAGCGGGCAAGATTACCCGCCCTACGAAGGTGGCAACAATACCCATTGGCTATGCCGATGGTTTGGACCGCCGACTCGGCTGCGGGGCGTGGAGTATGAGTGTGGCAGGTAAGGCTGCACCCATCGTGGGCAGAGTTTGTATGGATAGTTGTATGATAGACGTGTCGGATGTTGAGTGTAAGGAGGGCGATGAGGTGGTTGTCTTCGGTGGCGAGGGCGGCTCGGTGGAGGATATGGCAGCGCGACTCGGCACCATCCCCTACGAGGTTATGACCTCCATATCCACGCGCGTGAAACGTATATATGTAAAGGAATAGGCGATGGCGGCAGAGAGGAAAAAATACGGCAAAATCTATATGCTCCCTTGCCCCATCAGCGAGGGTAACCCCTACGATGTTCTACCCGAGGCTAATAGGGCTGTGATGGCTGGGTTGGACTACTTCATTGTGGAGAATGTGCGCTCGGCACGCCGATTTCTGAGTGCCGCAAAGATAGGTCGCCCGATTGAGGAGTTGGAGTTTGCCGAGTGTAGCGAACATACCTCTGTGGTGGACGTGGAGCCACTTCTGCGCCCTGTGTTGGAGGGTAGGGATTGCGGCATCATCAGCGAGGCAGGACTGCCGGGTGTTGCCGACCCAGGAGCGGATGTGGTGGCTCTTGCACAGCGCAAAGGCATTGAGGTTGTGCCACTTGTGGGACCATCGTCAATCCTTATGGCACTTATGGCGAGCGGTCAGAATGGTCAGTCGTTTGCCTTTGGCGGCTACCTGCCCATAAAACCTGCCGAGAGGGCTAAGACCATAAAAAACTACGAGCGTAGGGCAATAGCCGAACACCAAAGCCAGATTTTTATTGAGGCTCCCTACCGTAATGATAAACTCTTCGAGGAGTTTTTGTCGGTGTTGCTGCCCACCACACGCCTTACGGTAGCGGTGGATATTACAGCCCCCACCGAGAGTATCCGCACGCTGAGTGTTGCCGAGTGGCGCAAGGTCCCCAAGCCTATGCTTCACAAGCGTCCTACTATATTCATTTTTGGTATATAAAAAACGAGAGTTATCATAAACTCTCGTTTTTTATATACCAAAAATGTCTTCAACGTCTACTACCAACCATTCTCGCGCCAAATAATCTCGCGCACTCGCTCAGGACCATCGCCATTGCAGTTGTAGGTTACCGTATGGAGTCCGAGGAGCGAAGCGGCATTGGTATTGGCGATTTTATCATCGGCAAAGATGCTCTCCGAGGGCACCAGATTGTAGCGCGAGAGCAGAGCCTCATAGATACCCCTGTCGGGTTTATTGATGCGCTCCTCAAACGACACCACAGCACCATCGAATAGCTCAAAGACGGGGAATTTCAGCAGTTCGGCATAGAACTCCTTTGACATATTCGACAGCACATAGCATCTTATGCCCCTCGCTTTCAGCTCCTCAATGAGTGCGACAGTCTCGGGGATGGGTTGCAACAACTCCAAGAGTCGTTGTACCTGCTCGTGAGCATCATCCAATGTTAGGTTGTAGTCCTCGGCAAGCATACGGGTTACCTCCTCGCGGGTGTAGGTACCCCTGTCGAACTCGCTCCAATACTCGGGGAAACTCTCATCGGCAGAGATGAAGGCAAATGTGTTGCCCAATACCTCGCCAAGCCTTTTGAAATCGCGACCTAAGACTACTCCGCCGAGGTCGAATATGGCATTTTTAATCATTTATTGCTGTGGGTTTAGTGTGTTGAAATACATTAGTCTATCTCTATGTGGCGTTTTGTGGGGCTGAGCACCTCGATGCTAACCCTCATAACATCATCGGGCAGCAACTCCTCAATCTTCTCGGACCACTCCACAAAGCACAAACCATCGGAGTAGAAATACTCCTCATAGCCCATATCGAACGCCTCCTCTGCTCGCTCTATACGGTAGAAGTCGAAGTGGTAGAGTGGGCGTCCATCGCCACTCTCGTAGCGGTTTACGAGTGCAAATGTGGGGCTTGTGACCACATCCTCGCTACCAAGTTGGGCGCAAATCTCGCGTATGAGCGTGGTTTTACCCGCACCCATATCACCAAAAAACGCCACTACATTCCTACCGTCCAAAGCGTCAAGTATCTCCTCTGCCGCATTGGACAAATCGCCAAGTCCGTTTATATTAAGTTCTCTCATACCTTGTTGCGTTGTTCGAGTGTATCTCGCTGGCATCTGCATCGTTACGCTCGTGCTCGAAATGCTCATTTGCGCTGAGCAAACTCCGCCTTCTCGCCCATCGCAAGCCTTGCATCTGCTCAGCGATATGCACTCTTAAAGTTTGTTATCTCGTTGTTCGAGTGCATCTCGCCGGCATCTGCATCGTTACGCTCGTGCTCGAAATGCACTCTTCAAGTTTTTATTGTCTAACGTCTAACGTCAATCGTCTAACGTCAATAGTCCTAAGGCTTATATGGCTTATAGGGCATATAAGAAAATTTTCAATTTTCAACTCTTGCCTTGCAAGATTTGAGAAACTCTCTCGCACTCGCGGTCTATGTCGCCTGCACCGAAGGTCACAACAATGTCGGTAGCAAGTTCGCCAATCCTTGTGGCAAGTTCCGCCTTCTCGACAATCTCGCAGGGAGAGGTAATCTTCTCCATAAGCATCCGACTCGTCACCCCCTCAATGGGCAACTCCCTTGCGGGGTAGATGGGGAGTAGCAGCACCCTATCGGCTGCCGACAGAGCCGCGCTAAATTCGGGTGCAAAGTCCCTTGTGCGAGTGTAGAGGTGGGGCTGGAATACCACTGTGAGGTGTCGCCCTGGGAACATACCTCGTATGGAGCGTATGGCTGCCGAGAGTTCTTGGGGGTGGTGTGCGTAGTCGTCAATGTAGACCTTTTCGGGGGTATTGATGTAGACCTCAAAGCGGCGTTTAACGCCCTCAAACTCCTCCAAGCCCCTCTTCAATCCGCTCTCATCGAAATCTCCCGCAGCCCATAGTGCCGCCACCGCAGCAACGGCATTCTCCACGTTTATTTCGCCACCCACACCGAGCCTGCAACCCTCAATGATGCGGTCGGGGCAGACGATGTCGAAACGGAAGGTGCCATCGCCAATGGGTGTAAGATTGGCGGTATGGAAGTCTGCCTCGGTGCTCCTAAGGTCGTAGGTGTACTCCCTGATACTCTTGTTGTTATGCTCGATATTGAGCCCCAGATGTTCAATGAGTGTACCACCCTCGGTTATGCGCTCCACAAACTGCCCGAAGGCGTGGCGCAACTCCTCGTGAGTGCCGTAGATGTCGAGGTGGTCGGCATCGGTACTCGTTATGACCGCAATGCTGGGCGTAAGGCGCAAGAACGAGCGGTCGAACTCGTCTGCCTCCACAGCAATCCTCTCGCCACCTCCGAGCACTAAATTACTACCCACATTGCGTGAGATACCTCCCAAAAAGGCGTTGCCGCAGCCCGTTGCGCGAAGTGTGAGCCACGCCGTAAGGGTTGTGGTGGTTGTCTTGCCGTGTGTGCCTGCAATGGCGGTGGTGAACTTGCCTGCTGTGAGGTGCCCGAGTACCTCGGAGCGTTTCACTACCTCAAAACCCTTCTTGCGGAAGTAGCAGAGTTCCGAATGGTCGGCAGGTACTGCGGGGGTGTAGACCACAAGTGTCTGCTCGGGGTTGAGCCACTCCTCGCCAATGAGCCTTATGTCGTCTTCGTAGTGAATCTGCGCACCCTCCTTTTCGAGTTCTGCTGTCAGTGGCGAGGGCGTGCGGTCGTAGCCCGCCACCTTAGCCCCTTCGTGCATAAAGTAGCGTGCTATGGCACTCATACCAATACCGCCTATTCCTACAAAATATACTCTCTTACTCATACCTTGTTGCGTTGTTCGAGTGTATCTCGCTGGTGCTTTTTGCACCACTCTTCGCCTCGCAAGT
>CALDPX010000025.1 GCA_937911745.1 uncultured Alistipes sp.
AGTTGCAACAAGAGATTTCCGATACAATCAATAAGCAGTTGGAGGCACAAGCATACAATCCTGAAATTCTCAGAGAATTAAGGGCTATCAATCTTGCTGAGAATAATAAATTTTTCCTTTGGCATACTTGGTTCAGTGATGTGTTCAACCGAGATGATAAAGAGGGATTTGATATTGTTATTGGCAACCCTCCGTATATAGGCGAAAAGGGGCATAAAGAGATATTCCAACCTGTAAAAGCAGATATTCATCTTGGTCAATACTACTTAGGCAAAATGGATTATTTCTATTTCTTCTTCCATTTAGCATTCAATATGTTATCTCCAAGCGGTGTGGCAACATTTATTACAACGAACTATTATCCAACAGCATTAGGAGCAAGAAAACTTCGAGCAGATATTAAGGATAGAATGAACATTAAAACCTTGTTTAATCTTGGAGAATTGCGCCTATTTGAGAACGCTCCCGGACAACATAATATGATTAGTTCCTTCGCTAAAGGGAAAGATGGTTGTAAATGCCAAGTTATAGATGTTCACAAAAAGGGTGCATTAAATCCTCTGATGTTTACTTCAATAATTAGTCGCAAAGATGAAGATACAGCCTATGCAGATGTTGCACATGAAGATTTATACGATGGTGAGGAAAATTATATTCGTTTACAAAATAGTAGTGGTGATAATCCATTATCATCATTATTGGATAAAATTCAGTTACGTAATAACACATTAGGTAATATTGCAGAAGTTAATGCTGGCATTATGGGCGGCTGTGATAGTATTACTAATCATAATATGAAATATGCTGATGCTGACTATATCCAATGTAATGATATACGTAAAGATGACGGAGTGTTCGTATTGGATTGTAGCTATTTTAGAGATAGCGATACTATTCAATTAGTTCAGAGTTTTCCATTCTATAAAGACTTTTATAAAAATTCAGATATAAGCCGTTATTGCACTAATGAAGCAACCACCAAAAGGTTGATATTTTCGTCATCTGACACTCCTTTGAGTGAACAAGAAATTATAAAATCTTGTCTTTCGATATATCAACCTATTCTGACAAAGATTCGAGAGATAAACAACGAAAAGACCGAGTATTGGCATCAATTAAGAAGGGGAACAGCACACCCTCACATTTTCATGTGTGCTAAAATCGTATGCCCGCAGAGAAGCAAAACAAACACATTTGGCTATAATGAATGCGATTGGTATGCGAGTGCTGATGTATATTATATTACAAACCCGAATAAAAATTACCATATAAAGTACATATTAGGACTTCTTAACTCAAAGTTGTACTATGTATGGTTATATCACAAAGGGAAACGTAAGGGCGAGACATTGGAATTATATCAAAAGCCCCTGTCAGAAATCCCGATTAAAAAGGCTTCACCTGATGTTCAAAATTCAATTGTCAAGATAGTTAATGAGATTATTGCTCTTAAAAAGAGTAATCCAAATCACGATACATCATCGTTAGAACGACAAATTGATACTGTCGTTTATGATATATATGGACTTACTGACGCTGAAATAAAAATCATCGAACAAAGCATCTAAATACGACAATAGCCTGCGGTACCGCAGGCTATTGTCGTCTGTATAATGAAACTATCATCCTCTAACAATACAGAATCAGGGTGTTATGTCGCTACTGCAATTTATGGTTCGTATGATTGCCCTGAAGTTTGGGTTCTTCGTCGTTTTCGCGATAACACCTTAGATAATTATCTTATAGGTAGATGGTTTATCCAAACATATTATGCAATTAGTCCTACATTAGTTAGGTGGTTTGGAAACACTTCTGTATTTAAGATCGCTCTAACTCCAATTCTTAATCGATTTGTCACTTTATTAAAAACTCGAGGTACAAGCGATAAACCATATAATGATAAGTATTAACGACAATAGCCTGCATTCCGCAGGCTATTGTCGTATTATCTCATTTGTGATAAAATTTTGTGGATAGCAGCTTTGTAAATATCTCGGTCATTAACAATTGCCGAAACAGCTTTTGCTTCATGCCCTAAAGAATCCAATCGACGCTTAATTTCATCTGCCTCTTGTTTATTCCTCGCCTGCGGTAGAAACAATGCTTTCAAACTCTCTACCACCTCTTCAATCTGTTGTTCTGGTGTCTTTTGTATATTGTTCATAATTAATTCTTTAAATTATTAATCATTCGGAGAATATCTCCTCTTAATTTGATATATAAATTATTGTTCTCAAACTTATTGGTTAATTCGTCATCGATAGCTCCAGTCTCATCAATTTGTTCTTTTATATACAATAATTCCTTAAGTTGTCGAATTTCATCTCTAAAGCAGTTGTCAATCTTATTTTGAACATTCCCCTGATTCTCAAAATTAATAGCAGAGTATTCGTTATATTTATATAACATCCAATAATTTTTAACTCGTTCTTCTTCTGCCGAATTACTATTACAACTATTCAAGAATGCTTCAAAATTATCTTTGTCTCCAAATATTGCTTTGTAATACGGCTCTGGTGATACCGTATTGAATTCCGGATGCGATGAATCCCCCTTGCGGATGAACATCTTAAAATATTTATCAGGAGTTTTCTCTATTTCTTCTTTCATTATATCTAAAGCCTCTTTTCTTAAAAACACTTGTTGAGTTACTGGATTTTTGTTTTCCCAACAATTATAAAATAAAGCGAATCCTTTTCGAGATAACTTATCTTTGCAATTTATAAAGTAATTCAATTGTATATTAGATAATTCTGTAAGAGGAATTAATAGGTTAGACTCATTAATATTATTATTTCGACAATTATCGATAAATACAGTAAGACCTGAACTTACTATAATTGAATTTGAAGTAGTAGATAGGAATGTATGTATAATTTCATACTCATCATCTTTAATTTCGGTTCTTAATTTCACTGCTAAATTTTCTTTAAACAAAATGGACATAAGGAAATTATCCATATCAAAATATGGAGTAGGTTTAGCGTTAAAATCGATAAGATTAAAGAGATTCAGCATTTCTTGTAAATGTGTCTTATCTATACATTGCAATACTCTTAAATGTGCAATTACAGCAGTTGAAACTTCATCTCTAAGCGGTCGTAATTTTGTATGTGTTAATATTAGTGTTATGATTTTATATACTTTTTTATATAAGACATTGTTATTATGTGATTTATCATTAAATGGAATTTGATTCAGTATTTCTAATATCTGATTCTCAAACTCTGAGGGATATTTATCTTTGTACATTTGGTCTACAATATTCCCAAAATTATTCTCCTCATTGTTTTCAAGCATCAAAAAATTAGATGTGGTAAGAATCTTATTATCCAACCGATACATGAAATATTTGGAATAGTTTCTTAAATAAGACATTGAATTTTTACGCCTACTATGCGAAAATAGATAGCATAATATATCGTAAGCTATTTCTAAGTCCTTATCACCAATATTTAAGTTTTGTAGAATTTCTTTCGCATCGGTTTTTAATGACAAACTATATTCATTCAGTTCTAATATATATAAAGGAGTATTGCATAGCACAGAATAAATATTTGTAAATCGATAGTGTAACAATTCGAGATAAAATAAATCTTGAAATTCAATTTCAGTTTCTGCACTTTGTCCTTTATATGTTTCTGAGAGTAAATAAAACAAATTATGGAAACGAATAACATCTCTAATAGTATACAAAATTTTGGGGACTAGGATGCAATCGATAATGCTATTTGTATAATCATCAGAACGATAATATACCATATCATGTATTCTTGTGTCTTCTTTTGGTATTCCCCATATTGTGTTAATAGTTTTGGATATACGAGTTAGCAGTTCATTACATATAATTCGTTCTTCGCTTTTAGGAAGAGATATTTCTGTATTAAAGAATTTCTCTAAATACAATTCGGGGTTATAAATTCCATCTCTTTTTAAGGTTTCACAAACATAATCCTTATCATATGCGACAATGAATTGTACGAAGGGGAAATTTGCAGTATTCCTAATCAGACATAATACTTCCTTGATTTCATCTGCATTTAAGCGGTCAATATCATCAATGAAAACGACTATCTTATGTTTACTTTGTTCTAAGTTGGTTTTAATATCTTTGTATGGTTCTTTTTGTTTGTTAAAAATTTTCAATAAAGATTTACTGATTACTTTAAGAGGCTTAACAGACTCTTCATTCAACAGTAAGTCTATATATTCGTTTAAAATTGATGAGATATTGGGTATATACAATCTTAGTTCTTTACATAAAAGTGTAAAGAAATTCCTAATAATACCCTCCGTTGTATCATTTTTCCAAGGTTCAAATTCAATAATGCTTATAGAAGATTGCTTTAGATATTCACCTTTAAGATAATTCATAAAGGTAGTTTTCCCACTTCCCCAGAGTCCAGTAATAGAGATGGCAAAACTGCATTCTGAATAAAAGCAACTTTCTAAGGTTTTATATGTGGTAATATATAATTTGTTTCGTTGGTACGAATCTTCTATATTGTATACTTTCTCAATTTCTAATGATGGCGTTTTTTGAGCATTATTTGACTTGCTTTTATTTCTTATCCTAACAAATAAAATTACTTCGCCAATAATCGGTAGTAGGATAAAAACATTAGCCCACGCTGTATATTGATTCCCTGATATTATTAATGAGTATTCCCATTCTTCAGAAAAGAAACAAAAAAGATATATGGTTACAAACATTAAAAGACATTTGACTCTATTTACATTTAGAAGTTCACTAAAGTAAAATTCTTTACTGTAATAGGCTACAATAAAAAGTGAGCATATGGATATTATCCACCATTCATTACCTATAAATTTAGAAACTAATGGATCTACCCATAGGGCGTCTATACAAAACTTCCAAAAATCCCCAAAGATGAAAAATGAGATTATAATATTGGTTATCAATAAAAAACTCCAAAGATTAGAGTTGATATATTTAAAGAAACTTTTGCTTGTCATACTGATTGTTATTGAGTTAATGTTTCAAACATCCTATCGAACAATGTAAATTCCATCTTCAGGATAGCGATAAGCATTTTATCAAAATTTTGCCTCAAATTGATTTTTATATTTTCAGTAATTTGGTACAGGTTTGTTCGGTGATTGGACTCTTTACATAATCCTCACTCTTTCTTGCAACTCTCTCATTTTCTCCATAAGTGCATCAAACTCTAATGATTCACCATAAATGAAGAAGCGCCTCATATCGGCATAATCATCTTGCCACGCATCCATAACCGATTCTGGTATCGTAAAGCTAATGGTTGATGGGGAATGTAAATCATAGTTTACGTACTTCAAAGCATAATAAGCCTTACGATGCTCAACAATGGCATCATAAAGTTTACGATTTGACAAGGCTTCTTTTCCATACACCGTATCCATTAGTTTTTCTAAATCATACAGATGTCGTGACATTCGTACGCTTCTTGGTTTTTCTTTTTGAAATTCTTCTGCCAATAGAAATAGTTTCTCAAGGAACGTACGAGTAGGAACTACGGTTCTAACAAAACTATCTGCATCAGTATCTTCTCCATCAAAACTTTCACCTATTAGAGAACGGATTGGTCGTAATTCCGTTGGTTCATCCATTGAAAGACAACTTATCTCAATCTTTACACGTGGAGGAATATAATTTATCGTATCCTCAAGAATTGACGGGTAGTGTAACAGAATTACCGTAGGATCTTTATCTGAATCTATCGGTCTCCATTCTCCATCTTTATCTTGTACCTGAGATACATTCTCTATAGTGTAACCTGAAACTCCTATTTCTTTCAAGTTGGCATCTAATTGAGCAGAAAGAGTCTCATGGATATATGCTCGTGACATTTTGCGTAATTTTTCACGCTGACTTTTTCCTGTCTTCTCAATACCAAAGAATGAATGGCTGATTGCTAAGTCAATGTCTTCAGAAAAACGTTCTATGATATTAAAACCTTTAGACAGCGACGTTCCGCCTTTGAATATTAAAGAATCACGGCAATCTGTTTGGAATAAAGCCTTCAGTGTAACTGTTACCCACCAATCCTTTTCTATAGCTACCTGATTAACGCCAGGATGTCCAACCTCCGTCTGCTGTAACATCGCTAAACGGTCCACTATCTCATTATTTAACCACAGTTTTCCCATAATCTAAATCTATTTTAAGCGGTTATCATTGGCTTTATAATTCTCTTCATCCATGCAGGCATCATATCTACATCTTTAACAAGGGTATCCTTATCAGTTTCTTTTAACACCAATTGTCGGATGACATTCAATTCACTATCTCCTACATTCTCTTTTTTCAGAGCTTTAAGAGCCTGAACAAGTAAAGAGATGAGGCGAGTACCATAACAGAAATTTTTGGGTACACCTCGTTTTAATACTACTTTCCTATTGGATAAGTTTACAGTTCGCTCGCTTCCTGTAGTAAGGTATGTGTAATTCATTGGTACCTGAGTTGATAATCCTAGTGCATTCAGAGCTGTCATGCCTGATGGCAATACCTCTGCGTTATCTCTAGTTGCAATCGCCTGTACCACCTTATCAACCGATGGCAATACAACTCCAAATTTGCTTTTCCTCGGTTTGGTATATATTCCATGTGCAATTTTAACAAGTATACCTTCAGTCGTTAACTCAGACAAAATGCTTCCCACAAATTCTGTGTGGTATTCAGGGAAATCAGACCGAAACAGAATGCAATCTTCTGGCATCGCTTCTATGCGTTGCCTAAGAGTAATACCATCTATCGAATATTCATTAGTCATATCACCTTTGAAATTTTGATGATTTTTCAAATGCAAAGATACAAAAAGGATTCAAATAAATGATGAATTGCAAAATCAATTGTTCGTTTGACCTACAAATACATGTTTGAGAATGGTTAATTATTAAAGTTAGTATCCACGCAGGTTCTTAAAAACACACTCAACCTATCATAAAATAAAGAAAAAGTATTATATTTGCATATTATATGATACATTGAGGTTATGACAAAGAGTACAATGGGGACTAAATTACCCCGAAAGTTGGAGCAGAAGATGCAGATTGTTGGCGAGCAGATAAAACTTGCTCGTTTGCGTCGTAATCTGAGTGTTGCACAGGTGGCGGAGCGTGCTACTTGTTCTCCGCTTACGGTTTCGCGCATAGAGAAAGGTGCCCCAACAGTGGCGATAGGCATCTATCTGCGTGTGTTGTATGCCCTGCAACTCGATGATGACATTCTCTCTTTGGCAAAAGATGATGAACTCGGCAGAGCATTGCAAGATATGAATTTGCCACAGCGTGAAAGGGCGTCTAAAAAGGAGTAGTAGGCTATGAAGAAATTGTATGTATATGCCGATTTTGATTGGCTCAAGGAGGTTGAGTTTGTTGGAGAACTTGGCTACGAATCACTTCGTGGTTCGGACAGTTATAGTTTCAAGTTTGCAGATAGTTGGATTAAAAAGTATAATGCTATTACCCTCAGCGAAGACCTTAACAATTATCCGGGGATACAATATACCCAGCTGAATAAAGATATTTTCGGTTGCTTTGCCGATGCTCTTCCTGATAGATGGGGACGAACTCTTCTCCTTCGTCGTGAGCAGATATTGGCACAAGAGGAAAACAGACCTATACGCCGACTATCATCGTTTGACTTTTTGACGGGTATTGATGACTTTTCCCGTATGGGAGGATTCCGATTCAAAGAAACACTTGATGGCGAGTTCATAAACGCGGACAACTCTTTGCGTATTCCCCCGTTGACCGACTTGCGCGAACTCATTGCAGCAAGCAAAGAGATTGAAAAAAGCGAGGATGCTAATACCCTCCCCGAAAAACGATGGATTGCTCAACTTGTGCAGCCAGGTTCTTCGCTCGGTGGTGCTCGTCCCAAAGCAAATGTTGTAGATACGGACCATAGTATATATGTTGCAAAGTTCCCATCATTGAAGGATGATTATGATGCAGGATTATGGGAACATTTCTGTCATATATTAGCCAAAAATGCGGGTATAAACGCAGCCGAAACAAAGGTTATATTGGCGAATGATAAATACCACACACTGCTTTCTCGTCGTTTTGACAGAACAGATGACGGCAAACGAATTCACTTTGCATCGGCAATGACATTGCTTGGATTGAACGATGGTGACAATGCAACAACAGGTAACGGCTATTTGGATATTGTTGATATTATCATTAGCGGTTGTACCGATGTTGATGCGAACTTGCGAGAGTTGTTCCGCCGAGTTGCATTCAATATATGTGTCGGCAACAGCGACGACCATTTCCGTAACCACGGTTTTCTGCTTACTGCAAAAGGGTGGACACTATCGCCTGCATACGATATGAATCCAACGCTGAACGAGCACCAAAGTCTGCTTATTAACAGTAAGACTAATAAAGCCGATTTGTCCATTCTGCTCGCTTCTTGCGGGGAGTATATGCTCACACCTGAGGTTGCCAAGGGTATAATAATAGAGGTCGTAACGGCTGTCAAGGATTGGAGAGTATTAGCAAATAGATTAGGTATTGCTAAACGAGAAATAAGTTTGTTTGAGGGAGTGTTTGATAATAGAGTTACTAATGTTAAATAATCTTCTATATGGAAAACAAGAGAAGTGAATTCAAGAAACTATTAGAAGAAACGGTTATACCCGAAGTTATGTCTTATGAAGAAAGAGAACCTCTGTTAAAACCGTTATTAGAATATGTGCATAGCATATTACCTCAAAAATTATTTAGATATCGTGATTGTTCTGAGACTCAATTTGATGCTTTTTACAATGATAGAATATATGCAGGTAATGCTCAGAAATTTAATGATCCATATGATTGTCTTATCAGGTATGATAAACAATACCTATATGACTCTATAAAACAAGGTGCTTCAAAAGAATATATAAGAAAATTAAGAGACAGTTTAAGAGAAGGAGAACCTTTTCCTGAGTTTGTTGCATCATTATATGGTGAGGAACGCACAAAAATACTGAAAGAAACCATCTTAAACGCAACCGACGAAGATATAGAAAAGAATAATCTAATCTTCGGAATGAGTAAGGACGAGTTTTTTAATCAAATTGAAAATGTGTTCCGTGAAGCAGAATCTTATTTAAGACGTAGTACTTTTATTGCCTGTTTTAGCGAAACTGTCAAATCGGTTACAATGTGGTCACATTATGCAAACTCTCACAAAGGTTTTGTTTTAGAATACGACCTGAGAAACAGACAAATCAAATGTGATAATTGCGAAAACAAATTAACATGTAGAGACAGAATAGTACACAATCTATATCCTATCATTTATGACCATAAAAGATATGACGGGACATCCTTTGTAGATTGTTTTTTAGGTAGGCATATGGGGCTTTTCTCAAAATTAAGCGATGTAATGTTTATCAATAAGGCGGCATTATATAAATCACCACAATGGGCATATGAAAAAGAGTGGCGTTTATTCCTAGATAAACAGAACTCATACGGTCTTCCTTATTTATGCACAGAGATACGTCCTGTTGCAATATATTACGGCAGGGATATTTCAGCTATAAACAAGCAAATTCTTAGTAATATCGCCAAAGAAAAAGGATTAAAAGAGTATCAAATGTACATTGATGTTCAATCTGAACAATATACGATGAAGTTTAAAGAAGTGTGATATATTGTTATTTTACAACATGGATAAAAATGCAATAGGTGATCGTGGGGAAAGTATATTTATGTCCCGCATAACGGAAGGTTTTTTATTTAGAGTTTATTTTCTTGGAGAAAAAGCTCCTATTGGTGATTTTATATTAGAGATAAACGAAGAATCTACTCCATATGAGTGTATGATACAAGTAAAATCAACAAGAACTGGATATAATGCATCAGGAAATCTAAAAGCAAAAGTATCAAAAGGGAAATTAACAAAGTTGATAAATCGACCTCTTCCAACATATGTTGCCGGTGTTGACGAGATAGACGAGAAAGTATATATATGTCCTGCTTTTGATGCAAACAACACAATATCATCTATCCCGACTAATCACATTCTAGAGAAAGGCAATCCTGTGAGCCAAACAACATTAAGTAGGCTCAAAGATGATATTATCAATTATTGGCAAAGTATAAATATCCATAACCATAAAACTAATTACAATAGTATCCTATGAATAGAATAGAAATGAAAGAATGGCGTAGTATACAAATTGCTGCTACTATACTATATAGATTGAGTGACAATATCAAAATAGAAATTATCAATAATGTTTTGTACAATTTCAAAGTTATCATTCCAGATTCTAATTTATGTTTTGCTATTAAATTAGCTAGTTCCTCTTTTACAAGAAGTATTAGTTACAAGACATATTTGGAAGAACTCAAAACAAAGTTTAATAACAATTGTGATGGTTTTATCCCTATCATCTTAATGTGTGTAAACGAGTCCACAGAAACAGCTATGTGGGGATTTCAAGTAGGATGGTTATACAATAAACCGATAATTTTTGATAAAGTTAAATTTATGACTTCAAATGAAAAAAGTTGGAATTTAATAAATGATCATATAAAATCAATGGATAACACAATTAGGATATTATCTATATATGGAATGAAAATAATGAAATCATTGGAGGTTGCTGTAGATAACAATCAACAGACATTTAAAGCTGAATTTGTATACTTTCGTGATTTCTCAGATATATATAAAATGAAACAAACATCATATATGACTGATAAAGAACGTTTTTACAAGTCGTTAAATGGTATTTCTGAGGAAGAATTCCCAACAGATGCTTTAGATAAAATTATATATCAAAGCATAAGTTCTAAATATCACATAGCTAATACTCGTTCAAGACTTGTGATATCTACATTTGAGTTGCGCAATTTACAGCAGTACAAAAATCGTATACATAAGAAGGGTAATATAGTCATTGTGCCTGACCAAATATTGCCCATACTAAATGGGATGTGTATTCCCAAAATAGATATAGATATATTCCCATATTTGCCGATTTCTGCTGATATTTTTAGTAATATATCAATTACTCATATTATGCCATTTGCAAATTGGATAGAAAATTATAGCAAAATCATTGCAGATACAAAAACATTGCATAACATTGAAGAATTCTTTCAGTAATCTTTTTCTACTAATTGAATTTTCACTACCTTTGCATCAAAGTAGGAACTCTACTCTGCGAGACACTGCAAAATGGTGCAGAAATCAGGTGGAGCAATAGCGGGAGATTACGTTCGTTGCAATTCTTTAACGCATAGATATAGAGCCATTTAGAAATGAAGCTCATTTCCCGGTGGCACCACGAAATACAAGGGCAGGAGACTTATAAAGTCACCTGCTTTTTGTTTATGTAGCGTCTGAGAGTTGGCTCCTACCTTAGATAAACACAATAAACTTGGGATCACCTGCAAATTCTTTGTGCCGTTGCTCGAATATCCGTTGCAGATACTCGAAAAATACAAGAATCACCCACTATGCAAGGAGCGAGGTACGCTTCTGTCCGTATATGCCAACCAGAAGATGAACTCCTACTTGAAAGAGATTGCGGACTTTTGCGGAATTAAAAAGCACCTTACGATGCATACCGTCCGCTATACATTTGCTACGACAATCACGCTGGCGAATAATGTAAAGCTGGAAAATGTGTCAAAAATGCTCGGCCATACCAATACCCGAATGACACTCCACTACGCCCATATTATGAACGAGTCTCTCGCCCAAGAGATGAGCAAAGTCGCAGAGATAATGGGAGAGTAACAATAAAATGTAGCTCCGTTATATTAGTCCAATACTACGGCAAATGTCACCCTTCCCTCCTCGTTGTGTTTTAGGCGTAGGGAGCCGCCATGGAGGCGGATGATTTGGCGAGAGACGGCAAGGCCGATGCCCGAGCCGTCGGTTTTGGTGGTGAAGAATGGTGTGAAGATATTTTCGGCTACCTCGGCAGGGATTGCAGAGCCGTTGTTGGTTATCTCTATTTGTATGCGCTCTTCTGCATCAATCGTTGAGTGGATAGTTATCTTGTGGTCGCAATCCTGTGCCAGGAGTGCCTCGGTGGCGTTTTTCAAGAGATTGACCATCACCTGCGACATTAGCGCGCGGTCGGCATAGAGCATCGTATCCTCGGGCTCGATGCTCACTTCAACCTCGATGCCCTCGTGCGGAATGAGCGACAACGACTCCGCCACCAACTCCGAGAGGTAGAACGGTGCTTTCTGCGGCGTGGGGATGCGTGTAACAGCACGGAACGAATCAACAAAGCGAAGCAGGCGATCCGAAGTCGCGTGTATCGTCTCCAAGCTTTGTCGCATCGTCTCAGCATCGCCCGATGACGAAAGGAGCGTATGGCTAATAGAGGTTACGGGCGCAAGCGAGTTCATAATCTCGTGCGTAAGGATGCGGGTCAGTTTCTCCCACGACTCCACCTCCTTGCGGTCAAGCTCTTCGTGGATATTGCCGATTGATATTACCCTCAACTGCTTGCCCTCGAACTCCATAGCCGAACAACTCAGCACCAAGTTTTGGTCGCCAATCTCGGTGGCGAAGCGGGCGGTAAGCTGTGCACCCGGTTCGATACGGTGCATCGCCTCGCAAAGCTCCTCGCTCAAGATGCGCAGTTGGTCGATATGGTTTAGTCGCTCCATACCCACAATGCGGAGCGCCTTCGTGTTGGTCTGCGCCACTGTGCCGTTCTCCATCACGGTAATGATGCCGATATTGGCGCACTCCATAATCAACTCAAAGTACTTTTCACGCTCACGAATCTGCATCTTGGCGTTGTCCATCACCTCCTTGATGCGGTTGAGCGATTGATTGACCAAAGCGTGGCGTGTGATATTGGGGTTCTCGGTAAAGCGGAAGGAGTAGTCGTCGTTCTGCACAGCGTTGAAGACAAACATCAGTCGCTCGACCAACTCGTTGTAGATACGGAAGAGTCGAAAGAGGCAGAAGATAATAATCGGAATGGTGGCTATGAGGTGTGCGTGGCGATTGGTCGCCCACACATAGCCCGACAAAGCCGCCATCAGGATAATGACTGCTGCGTATGCACCGATTTTGCCATAAGGTATGTTCTGCTGTCGTTTCACAAGCCGTAGCGTTTAATCTTGCATATCATATAATTTATCGTGTATAGGACTACACAAACGCTCAAAGTCAGCATATTGTAAGTCTGGTTTCCCGTTGCACTCATTATAGAATCGTGCAATATAAAATACCACTGTATCATATCCAATCTCTTGCGCAATGTTATCGAGCATTACAATACCCTTGCGATATGTTACAGAGATATTGTTGTTGTCAGTAACATCTACAGGATGAATGTCTTGTTCCGTATCTTTTATTTTATTCCAACTTGCACGACAGCTATCAAGCAGAGTTTCATACTCTTCTATGCCAACAATATCGCGTATGCACATAAGTGTCATAAACTCATTTAGAGTCTCAATGATAAAGGCATAGCCACGCACTCCGCTTTCTATATACATTGTATACTCGCCCATCCAACGATGTCCTACCTCGTGGATGAGTGGGTAGATGTCGGGATATGTGGCAAACTTCTCTTGCGATGCAGATATAAATCCCATATTATATCTATTGAAAGAGCCATTGCCATTGTGAAAGATAAAGGCTGGATATGCCGAGATGCCATACCTATTGCATAGATACTTATCGCCATACTTTTCCTCAAACCAACGAATAGATTGTTCGGTTAATTGACATAGTAACTCACAACGAGCAGAATCGGCTTGCTTACCAATAACCTGATAGATACCACACCTATAACCTCCCGTCATTATCTGCTTTTCATACTTATCTCTACTCAAAAATGCAAAGTTTATTGGCACACAACGATTTTCTCTGTGCCACTTAGTAGCATCAATGCCACTATGTGAAACCACCAATAGAGAGTCTGGAGAAGAGAATTTAATCCTTGCAGAATACTCCATACCTCTTTGGGTCGGATAATAGAATTCGCCACTTGGACTGTATATACTCTCCCAAATCTCAGCACCAGAATCTCCGTACATTAGTGCCGATGTGAGATTCATATAAATGTATTCCATTTTTACCCTCTGTATATTCCTGCGATTACGGTAGAATGTAATTTGCTTTGAGGTGTAATCTATATTATATCTGATATTATCGGGCATTATGTGTAGCTCCTGTATAGTTTCATCCTGCAAAGGTCCTCCAAAGTCCAGGGTAATAGAGTCGTATTCGGCAAAATTTATGGTAAAAGCACACTCTATTCTGATGGTCCCATCTCCAGCAGTGCGTTTATCAAACATAATTCGATAATTGGTTGCAGACTGAGCGATAGCTGAAAAAATGGATAAAATTGAAAAAGCTAAAGCAATAAACATAACTTTAGCACACCTCTCTATCTGAAAATAGGTCATTGCATAAGCACCGATTCTGCCGTAAGGTATGTTCTGCTGTCGTTTCACAAGCCGTAGCGTTTAATCTTGTTGTAGAGTGTCTGGCGTGTAATGCCGAGCTGCTGTGCCACCTGCGAGAGGTTACCACCGCACTGGGCGATAGCATTGGCGATGGTCTGTCGCTCCATCTCTTCGAGTGTCTGGCTCTCGTTCAGTGGGCGTTGCGAAGTGTGCAGCTCGAGGTGGTCGGGCGAGATAATATCGCCATCGCACATAATCACAGCCTTCTCAATGGTATTCTGCAACTCTCGGATATTACCCTCCCACAGGTGATTTTTGAGCTTCTCCGCTGCTTCGATAGAGAGCATCAACCCCGCTTTGCCATACTTCTGTGAGTAGCGTTCGATAAATCGCTCGGCAAGGGGAACAATATCCTCCTTGCGGTTACGCAGGGGCGGAATATGAATATGTATGGTGTTGATGCGGAAGAGCAAATCCTGTCGGAACTCGCCCTTGGCAACCGCCTCATGTAGGTCACGGTTGGTTGCCGAGATTAGGCGAATATCTACGGGCGTAGCTTCGTTTGCTCCGAGGCGTGTTACGGCACGATTTTGCAGCACAGCGAGCATCTTGGCTTGCAGGTGTAGTGGCAAGTTGCCAATCTCATCCATAAAGAGCGTTGAGCCGTTGGCGGTCTCGAACTTTCCCTCTCGGTCGGTACGAGCATCGGTAAAAGCACCTTTGGTATGACCAAACAGCTCGCTCTCAAAGAGCGTATCAGGAATAGCACCCATATCGAGCGACACCATAGCCTTGCGACAGCGTGCCGACTGGCGGTGAATCTCACGCGCAAGCACCTCCTTACCCGTGCCATTCTCACCCGTAAGCAGTATGTTGGCATCGGTAATTGCCACACGCTCAACCATCTGCCGTACACGCTTCATCTCCGCACTCTCGCCCCAATACATCTCAGTCTGCAGCTCGGCGGCCTGCATCTTGGTTGGCTTCTTCGTTTTACCCTTGGCTGCCTTATAGGCATTTTGGAGTGTGGCAATCAGCTTGGCATTATCCCAAGGCTTAACGACAAAGTCGAAAGCACCCTCCTTCATCGCACGCACCGCCAACTCAATATCGGCATACGCAGTAAAGAGTACAACCTTTGTTTCGGGGAATTTCGCCAGCACCTCTTTAAGCCAGTAGAGTCCCTCGTTACCGGTATTGATGCCTGCGTGGAAATTCATATCGAGAAGCACTACATCGGGTCGCTCCTTTTGTAGTGTGGTAATAAGCGCATTGGGTGATGGCAAAGTAACAATCTCCTCAAAGACTCCATCGCACAGCAATCTCACCGCCGAGAGTATCGAACGGTTATCATCAACAATCAATATCTTGCCTACTGTCTTTGCCATATTTACCTATTTCTATTTCGTCACCAACTTGGTGTCGAATTTCCCTTCAAAATTTCCTTCACAAAATTACATCAAAAACGCCGAGTGTCCAAACCTTTTACACCGATTGTCGTTTCTGTAAGCCTAATACGAATGTTACCTCACGATAAAATACATCTCCCGAAAGTTAATTATCAACCTCTTAAATTCTACGGGAGGTACAGCGCCTAATGTTGCGTCAAAGGGTATACCCATCAACTCCGAGTGAGGCATATCCTCAATCATATAGAGACTATTCATCTTGCCTGTTTTATCTCCGACGGTGAGCTCAATTAGTGGCAAAATGGCGTATTTGAGTTTGCGGGTTTTGCCTGTTGCTGTCTTTCCACGCTTACGGCCGTGCTTACTTGTCGCTGGTAGCTGGTCACGATGCGCATTGTAGAAATGTGGCTCTATGGATGACTTATTACTACCCGTATCCCAAAGTATCGTTGTGGGAAGTACATCTATTTTTGCTTGAATGTATGGTACCTTATTAAACATAAGGTTTCGAGGGGTATTGGGTAATATGTCATACTGAGATCTCAAATGCAACCTACAATGCTCGTAGTCCAATTCAATTTCGGGGAAGAGACACAACATATCGTTGCCGAGAATCATACTGCAATCCGTCACACCAACCGCCCTTAGTGGTAGTACAGCACACACAACATTAACATATTTGGCATCACCAAGTTGCAATGTATCGAGTAGTGTTAGAGGACATCGTGTTTCGTTGAATTGTATAGAGTCAGCTGATATATTCAATTCCAACTGTTGTGCTAACTCTCTATCTATGACTGTTATCTGACTTGCCGAGTCGAGCATCGCACCAAACCTCTTTTTGCCGCTTTCTGCCGAGAATTTTAGTTGCTCGTCCTCAACAATGAAGGGTATCTCATAATCTACCTCTGTATTCGCTACCGACATTCGTGGTCGCTGCGATTTGAGGCCGAAAAGCACGACATTGGTTTCGTATGCAGTTCGCGTTCCATCGTCCATATATCCTCCTGCTTGTGTTAGTAGGCTTGTGCAAATACCATGAGCAGCTTCAAAGTGTCCGAGCTTGGCTAAGTTGTCGGACATCATCCAAAACAATGAGAAGACATTGCCCCCCATCTGCGCATTGTGCTCTTCGTAGATACGCTGAATTTTCTCAACTGCCCCTGCCGGGTTGTTAAAGTTATGGTCAAGCAGTGCCTCGGAGAACAATCGCATATAATCACTTAGACTATCGGCTGTACTCTCGTAGAGGTCTCTTACTTCAAACCAGTCGCCACGAGCGATGGCCTCGCCGATAACATTGTCGTACGTGTTCTCTTGGGCTATGACACCTTGCATCAAAAGAACACCAAACAGCATACCTATAATCTTGCGAATAACCATAGTATTACCAATATATCGCCTATAAACTTTGCAACTTTTCTTTTTACAAAGTTACAACAAAATTGGGCTGTGTCAATATATCACACACCGATTGTCTAATTATTAGACACATTTATTCTACAGGTGCGCTGTGCAAATCTTTATGGTTCAAGTGGTTGGATATTTTGGCACACCTTTGGCACGACTCTGAGCAAAACGCAAAAACATTATGAAAAGACTACTAATACTATTTGCAGTGTCTAATTTTTTGACACTTGTGTGCGTAGCACAGCCTCTCACAATAGATGATTGTATGCGCTATGCCGTTGAGAACTCCGTTAGCGTAGGACAAAAGCAGCTTGCCCACGACGATAGCAAAACCAATTACAGCGAGGCTGTTGCCTCCCTATTCCCTGCCGTTAATGGCTCGGTGGGTGGTGCTGTGAACTTTGGTCGTGGTATCGACCCCGCAACAAACGCCTACACCAATGTAACCACATTTAGTAACTCCTACGGCATCAGTGGCTCGATGACCCTCTTCGATGGTTTGCAGAGCATAAACACCGTGCGAGCTATGAAGGTGGCACGCCAGAGGGGTGCTGTCGATACTGAGATAGCCCGTGATGAGGTGGCTATGCAGACCCTCTCGGCATATATGGATGTAGTTTACTACACCGAGGCGGCAACGATTGCCCGTGAGCAGTTGGAGGCATCACGTCGCACCTTGGAGCTTGTGCGCCGACAGTTTGATCTCGGCACTAAGAGTGCTGCCGATGTGGCGGAGATAGAGTCGCAAGAGGCGAACTACGACTATCTCTTAACCACCGAGGAGAACAACCTTGCCCTTGCCTATATTAAGTTACGTGAGGTGATGAACTACCCGCAGGGCGAGAAGTTGGAGATTGTAACCGACATCGACTTGGAGGCGTTGCCTACTGCCACATCGGAGCAGGCGTTGCTCGACTACGCTTTGGCGAACAACCCAAAGATTATCTCCAGCCGCCACGCCACCGAGCAGAGCCGCCTGAACCTCGCAAAGGCGAAAGGGGCTTACTCGCCCTCGCTCTACCTCTATGGCGGTTACAATACGAGCTACTACATCGACTTCGATAATAAGGCGGCTTACGACCCCTTTGGTACGCAGTTCCGCAACAACCGAGGTGGATATATCCAACTCTCGCTCTCTATTCCCATTTTTAATGGCCTCAGCGCACGCTCATCAAAGCGTAGAGCTGCCAATGCCTACCGCTCGGCACAGTTGGAGCAGGTAGCCATAGAGCGAGCCGTGGAGAGCGAGGTGTCGCAGACTTGGCAGCAGATGCAGGGCTTCGGCAAGCAGTATGTGCAGGGGCAGAAGAAGGTCTCGGCAGCACAACTCGCCTACGACGGTGCAGAGCGCAAGTTTGAGAATGGCTTAATCTCCGCTCTCGACCTCCAAACCGCCGCCAACACCTTGTTGCAAGCCAAGTCGGACAAACTCCGTGCAAGATTGCAATATATCGTCAAGAGCCGAATGGTCGATTACTACAACGGAATGCCGCTGATTAGATAAAAGTCCTACATCCCTGAAGGTCGTGATTAGTGAATTTAGGGAGATTAAGGAATTTAGTGAATGACAATAATAAAACTAAACGATATGAAGAACTTATTTGTAATTTTGTTAGCACTTTGCTCTATGAGCGCAGCTATGGCTCAGAGTATTTCGGGGCGTGCGGTTAATGAAAACAACGAGCCTATGCCCTATGTTAGCGTAGTTTTGCAGAACAGTGAGGACTCATCGTATGTGGGTGGCATAGCTACTAACGGCAATGGCGAATTTACCCTCAATGCTGAAAATGGCGTTGAGTATCAGTTACAAGTGTCATACATTGGTTACAAGAGTGTGACGATGAATTGTCAAGTGGGTAATGTTGGAACAATCGTTATGAAAGTAGACAATACGATGGTTGATGAGGTGAGCGTCGTAGCATCACGCACCCAGCACGATGCAAGTGGCTACACCGTAAATCTTCGCTCGTCAGAGATAATAAAGGGGAAACAGACATCTGATGCCTTAGCATTTCTGCCTGGCGTAACACTCAAAGACGGTGGCTACGAAATCAATGGCCTGCCCGTAAGTGAGATCTATATTGATGGCGTTAAACTCGCATCATCCGATGAGTTGAAAACCATCCCTGCAGATATGGTTGATAAGGTAAAAATAAACTATTTGGCTGGTAGCAATCAAAATGCTGCGATGACAGGTGGCACAATACATATCTCGCTACGTCAGCCTCCTCAGGGTGGTTATTATGGCGCAGTGGTTGGTGGCTCGTCGTGTCACTTTACTAAAGGTTTCGAGGATGCCTATCTTAATGGAATCATCTACTATCGTTATAAGAACCTAAGTGTTTATGACAACCTCTCAATGGGATATTATCAGCCCAAGGAGAGTGCCGAGCAGACAACTTGGAATATGGTAAATGGCGACGTATCTATTATTGAGCAGGAGAGCATTGGCGAGAGTTATAACATTGTTAATCGTCTAAGTCTTACGCAGCAAATCAACGATAGGCACTCAATAGGCGGTAGTTACTATATTGCCACAAATAAGATTTGGAGCGACAATATGTCATGGAATAGTGCCGATGTCCTCCTCTCGCAGATAAACAACTACAACAATTATCTCCTTCAGGAGGGTACATTGAAATATAATGCCACACTCGGCAAGCGTGGAACTACTATGGAGGTTGTAGGCGACTATTTCAACCGTCACGCAGACAACAAGACAGATTATCTAACAATAAGCGATGGCGCATCAACTGAGTCAGAGGATGAGACATCGTTGAATATGTACAAACTATCTATTGACTTTACCGACCCCCTTAGCCAAAAGGCTGTGCTGAAGTATGGCGCATCGGTGCAGTATATCACACAAGATTATGCTCCAACACTTGCAGAAACAGGCTTCTCTGACCGTTTCCAGACGAGCCTTATTCCTACACGCACAACGGGTCTAACGCCTTTGGCTTATGTCTCGGCTATGGGTCAAGTGTGGAAGATGCGATATAACGTAGGCGTCAACTTCCAGATAAATAATATCGGCTACGAGACAATGGATGATGGCGCAAAGGCGAAAAATATGCAGTGGGGAATTAACCCTATGCTTCAGATGATGATGCCTCTTGACAAAAATGGCAAGCACGCCATAATGATTAACTACAAGCGCACGCTCGATGATATACCTTATGCAGCTATCTCGTCAACTGTACGCTGGAGCGATCCATATAACTACACCGTAGGCAATCCCAATTTGAAATCGCCTGTGGGTGATATGGTTATGGTTAGTGCATCGTTGTTTCACAATATGTTGAATATTACTGGTATGTACGCCCACGAAAGCAACTCAATACACTGGGAGACACTGCAGAGTGAAACCGACCCTGAGGTATTCTACACAATGCCTGTAAACCTCGCATCAAACAATTTTTATGGTCTTGGTGTAGAGTTTAACTGGCAACCTATTAAACCTTGGACAATGAAACTCTCAAGTCGTTTTACACTCCTCAAAGAGAATGCAACAATGGGTGGTGTACACTACGACAACCTACGATTCCGCCAGTACTATACAATGAATAATACATTCAGTTTTAATCACGGTTGGGGAGGTATGTTAAATATGATGTTCGAGCCTACATTTAAGTCATTCGACCGCACATACCACGCAGTATATGCTGTAAATGGGCAGATATATAAAAACTTGTGCAAAGATAAGTTGCAGATTACCTTGTCATTCACAGCTCTCGGCAATCGTCGTAAGATGGATCGATATATTGACGATATAATGATTACAGACCGCTACACACAGCCAGTACAGAATATTGGTCTGCAGATCGTATGGCGATTCTCAGGGGGCAAGAGCGTAAATGTACAAGCTGTCGAGAGTGGCTCACAGAGTTTCAACGAGATTAGAGATAATAGATAATGATAAAAACTCAAACAATATGGATATCAAATTAGAGAAGAAAACGGGCTTAAAAGCAGTTTTTCAAAAGAAAAACCTTGTGTGGGTTGGTGTGGTCGCACTTATTGGCTTTATCGGCTGGTTAGTGTTGCGTGATAACTCCTCGACCTTGCGTGTCGATGCGGGGCTTGTCAATATCGCCACCGTTGAGCAGGGCGAGTTTAACGACTATGTGCGCCTTACGGGTAGCGTTCAGCCGATGACTACCGTCCAGTTGTCCCCCCTCGAGTCGGGCGTTGTGGAGCGTATCGTTGCCGAGGAGGGCACGCAAGTTA
>CALDPX010000026.1 GCA_937911745.1 uncultured Alistipes sp.
AAGTTTGGGTTAGTAGTTTTGAAAGGGGTACAGCCGTGATGGTCCTACCCCTTTTGGGGGCACTTTGGAAATATGATATAAGCGACATTAAAAGTTCCATATTTAACCGTTTTTTGAAAAAAAATCACAAACAAGAAATAATTTTTTACGGGCTTAACTATTTGTATATCAGCATTTTACCCCCCCCGTAAAAGTTATTGAAAAATTTCTTGCAATACTCCGAAAAAAAGTTCTACTTTTGCGTTAATAAAGTCCCCTCGGGAGATGGTTTTGATGAAATTCTAACCTCTTTTCTGAGAGGTAAAAACTTACGTTTTGAGCCTGCTGGAAAATAATTCCTGCGGGTAGAAAAAAATAGGAAATACAAAAATGGCCACAAATTTGTTATACGAGTTGCGTGGTTTGAAAAAAAATACTATCTTTGCTCTTACGTACGCATGTACGCGCGTATGCGCACATGCGAGAGTACATGGCAAAGACGAAACA
This sequence comes from uncultured Alistipes sp., assembly GCA_937911745.1. Taxonomy (GTDB): domain Bacteria; phylum Bacteroidota; class Bacteroidia; order Bacteroidales; family Rikenellaceae; genus Tidjanibacter. The sequence continues at coordinate 487 of CALDPX010000026.1, forward strand.
ATAATGTCTATGAAAAAGAAGAATATCATATCGTTAGTTACTCTGCTGACAGCATTAATGCTCTCTGTGGCAACCAGCGCACAGGAGGTTTCTTCGGCAGAACAAAAGAGTGTGGAGTACTCGGAGGTCGTGAAAGTCTATTTCCGCCAAGGATCTTCGAAGATTGACCCCAGTTACATGAACAACGACCAAAACCTTGCCCGCTTGTCGGAATTGCTGCAATCCTATATGCAGACAAATTCGATGGCGCAAGGTGGTGTCGGAATCGTTGCAACAGCCTCTCCCGAGGGTACAAATGCAATCAACACCCGATTGGTGGATGCTCGCGCGAAAGCCATCACAGATTGGATCAGCGCAAAGTGTAACGCCAAGATCGGCTACCAGATTGAGTTCGCAGGTATCGATTGGGCGTCGCTCTTGGAAATGGTTGAGCAGAACGAGGAAGTTCCCTACCGCGACGAAATCCTTAATATTCTGCGCAATGTCCCCGAGAAAAAAACTGTCAAAGGTGTTGTTATCAACGAGCGTCAGAGGCAAATTGAGAAGTTGCACGGCGGCAAACCCTATCGTTGGCTGCTGAGCAACATCTATCCATTGTTGCGCCATGCAGATGTGCGCACCGATGTTGTATACTCTTTGGAGTTGAGGGTGGTTACCAACAGCCCCATTGAGTTTGGTGTCGAGGGTGGCGTTGGCGAAATTGAGTATATCAAGAGCCTGAACGATAAAGTTATCCCCGAGGTGAAATGTGATGCCGAGTGGATTACCAACATGAAGGCTCAACAAAAGAGTGCCACGTTTGAGGTGCTGCCCAATAAGATGGCAGAGAACCGTACCGCAACCATCGAGTTGGACTACTATGGCGACAAGCACAATGTTGTGGTTAGTCAGGCAGCTGCTCCCATTGATTTGGAGTTGTCGGCAAGTAGGATTGTAGCCGTGTCGCCAAATGGTGACAAGGTGGAGGTTGCATACAACATCAACATTACCAATGCCTCCGAACCCAAGGTGTCGAGTAACGCCAACTGGATCTCCGATGTTGTTGCCACAAACGGAATGGTTTGCGCAACGGTTACTCCCAACACAACAACAGATTCTCGTGCGGCGGTTATTAAGGTAGAGTACCTTGACGATGTGGAGTATATTGTAATCCGCCAAATGGCCGCCGAACTCGGAACAACCGACGACAGCCTAAGGGTAGGACCCGAAAAACGCGAGTCGGTGATGGTCTATTTCCGTCAGGGTTCTTCGGTGATTGACAAGAACTATATGGACAATGGCGAACACCTTGACCGCTTGGCAGAGGTTTTGGAGACCTACCTGCTCGACGGTGCAAAGGTAAAAGGCAAGGTTCAGATTCACGCAAGTGCTTCGCCCGAGGGTAGCAACAGAATCAACAACCACTTGGTGAATGCTCGTGCGAAGGCCATTGCTGACTGGATTGGCAAGAAGTTCAACACCAAAATCGGTTATGAGATAGACTTCAAAGGTATCGATTGGCAGTTGTTGCTGCTGTTGGTAGAGCACAACGAAGATGTTCCCTACCGCGACGAGGTTATAGATATTATCAAGAATACCCCCAAGCAAGTGAAAGTTAAAGGCGTGTGGGTAAACCAACGACAGAAGAAACTCGAAGCATTGCACAATGGCGAGGCTTACCGTTGGTTGTTGAAAAATCTCTATCCCGAATTGCGCTACGCTGCGGTTGATACTTACATTATGTACGCATGCGAGATTACCATTACCACCGAGAGTCCCGTGAGGTATCCTGCTGAGGGTGGCGATGGCGTCATTGCATTCGAGAAGAATATCGCCGACAAGGTGGCTCCATTGGCATATAGCGAGGCGGATTGGATTACGGATATCGAGTCCACCTCTACGGAGGTGACCTATAAGGTGCAACCCAACCCCGTTGCCAAAGAGCGCTTCTCGGTAATTTCGTTGGATATATATGATAAGGTAAACGAGGTTATTGTGGAACAAGATGCGGCTCTTCCCATACTGTTCTTCGTTGACGACGTGCCTGTGGAGGTACCTGCGGAGGGAGCCAAACGTAGCGTCGGCTACACGACCAATGTTCCCGAGAACGACACGATGCCTATTGCCAAAAGTGAGTCTGAATGGTTGGAGAACATTGTTGTAGACCAAGAGCGCATCTATTTTGAGGCTGCCCCCAACAATTCGGTAGAGCCTCGCTCAGCAATTGTTAGAGTTGAGTACTTCGACGATGTGAAGGAGTTTGAGGTGATGCAGCAGGGTGTGATACCACAGATTACCATCACTTCGGAGTCGCCAATGAGTGTTATTCCCGAGGGCGAGAGCAGTGCTGCTACCTACGAAGTTAATGCAGTGGATGCAGGTCCTGTGAGTGCCACTTGTGAGTCGGAGTGGATTGAGAATGTTGTGGTTGGCGAGAACGCCGTGAATTTTGACGCACAACCCAATGCGAGCGGTGCTGAGCGCGAGGCGGTAATTACGGTTGAGTGCGGAGGTAGTTCGGCAGAGGTAGTTGTTAAACAGTCGCCTATGGAGTGTACCTCAAAACTGCGAATGTCGCTTTCGACCAACGGTTTGTATGACTTATTGCTGATTCCCAACATTGGTGCAGAGATTTACCTTGGTCACGACTTGTCGATTGATGCCAATTGGCACTATGCATGGTGGAGCAGTTTCAAGAAACACTACTTCTGGCGCACCTATGGTGGCGACATTGCATTGCGTTGGTGGTTTGGCGAGAGTGCCAAGCAGAAACCTCTGACGGGTCACCACGTAGGCTTGTATGGTCAGATCATCACCTACGACTTCGAATTGGGAGGTAAGGGTATACTTGCCGACCGTTGGAGTTGGGCTGCGGGTGTTGAGTACGGCTACTCACTGCCCATTGCAAAACGTTTGAATTTGGATTTCACCGTTGGAGTTGGTTACCACGGTGGAGAGTTTTACGAATATCTGCCCATTGATGGTCACTATGTATGGCAGGCTACCAAGCGTCGTCAATACATAGGTCCCACCAAGTTTGAGGTATCCCTTGTTTGGCTCATTGGCTGCGACAACTACAACAGGGAGAAAGGAGGTACACGATGAAAAGGATTTTGTACATATTAGCTATTTTGCTACCGGTTTTAAGTTCTTGTGAACACAAGGATTTGTGCTACAATCACCGTGAGCACGCCCATAAGTTCCACATCAAGGTCATTGCAGACTACCGATACGATTGGGAGGAGTGCTATGGTGGAGTTGATTGGTCCACAGCGTGGCCGAATGAGTATATTCCCTACGACGATTTGCGTCCCGAGAAGCCGAGTGGTTTGCGTGTTGTAAATACTCACGACAAGTTGGGTACCGACAACCACAACATCGGTGTTGACGGAGGTATTGTTACACTGTTTGAGGGAGAGAACGACATATTGTTGTACAACAACGATACGGAGTATATTCTCTTCTCTCGCCACCAGGAGGGCAACACTGCGACCACACGTGCAACTACTCGCGTACGTTCTCGTTCCACCTATGTGGAGAGTGAGTATGCCAACAAGGGCGAGGAGACGATGACTCCTCCGGATATGTTGTTTGCAAACTACATTGAGAACTACGTTCCCGAGAAGAGCATTGACCCTGTTGAGGAATACGTCACCTTGCAACCTTTGGTATATACCTATTATATACATTATAAGTTCGAGGAGGGTTTGAAGTATGTAGCTATTGCTCGTGGTGCCATTACAGGTATGGCAAGTTCGGTTACTATGAATACGGGCGATACTTCCGATGAGGCTGCGACTTTGATTTACGACTGCGAGGTTAACGACTATGGCGTTGAGGCTCAGGTGAGGTCGTTTGGTGTACCCTCGTTCCCCCACGAGAACTACCCCACTCGTGTAGAGGCTCTGAAACACGCTTTGAACTTGGAGGTTATGCTGCGTAACGGTAAGATGAAGAATTTCAACTTCGACATCACCGAGCAGGTTAGACAACAGCCCCACGGCGGAGTTATTGTTGTTGATGGCATCAAGATTGACGCTGAGGATGGCTCCCAGGGCTCAGGTTCGTTTGACGTAGAGGTTGATGGTTGGGGCGAATATGAGGATGTAATCCTCCCCATAATGTAGTATCCATACATATATATATAATACACGCGCGCGAGCGCGAGATAAATTTTACAGAAAACAAAGAGCAAGACAAACACAACAAACAACTTTATTAACTAAATTTCAAAACACGATGAAAAAATTTTTCGTAAT
>CALDPX010000027.1 GCA_937911745.1 uncultured Alistipes sp.
TAGGTTTTACTTTGGCAAAGATAGTGATTTTGTCATACATTTGTAATACCATCGCAAAATTTTCTCAAATTTTTATTTACATCTATTTTCACAAGATACACATAAACTATTGATATATAAGTCTATTAAAATTAAAGTAGATTAAATTTGATTAAAATTTATAGCGTTCGCTTCGGACCTCACAAAAACAGCGTTAGAAACACTTCTGACGCTGTTTTTCTTTTGTTTTGTACGGCATTTGTACGGCAACGGTCATATAGATGTAATATCACAAATAAATGTAACTATATTATCTCTAATAGTATCCCCTAACTCATAGATTGGAACTTGTTGTTTGGTATAGGGTTTGTTTTCATAATAGCAAAACAGATTCTATGTCAAAATACTTTATTTCTATATTAGCATTTTGCTCTCCACTCTACATATCGGCACAAACAACCGAGAAAAACTTTTCGCTGGAAGAGGTTTTAATTATGGCGCGCGAGCGAAACCTTTCGCTTGTTATTGCCCGCGAAGGAATTACTACGGCTAATGCAGAGAGGCAGGAATTAAATTCACTGTGGTATCCTACACTTGCCGTTACAGGTGAATACGCTCACAGCTTTACCGAAATAGCTGCCGTCACAACCGTAGGCAAGATTGGTAACGAACTTCTTGACAACATTGCACCAGCCTTGAGTGGCAATCCTGTCATTGAAGATGTGTTGAATGGTATCGGCAAGAGTCAGCTTCGCATTCCGATAATGCCTCGCAATACTGCCGAGGTGGGTGCAGAGTTGGCTTGGATAGTATTTAGTGGTGGTCGCAGGATTGCGGCTTCACGTATTGCCGATAGGGTACTTTCGGTAGCAAACGAACAATATAACGCTACCGAGAATGGAGTTATACTTGCCGTTGCTGAGGCTTATTGGAGATTGGCTCTTGCACGACAACTTACGGATGTAAGACGTAGTGCTCTTGCACTTCATAGCGAGCACTTGCGTCAGGCTCGAAGACTTGAAGAGGAGGGCATGATAAACCATGCAGAAAGGCTTGTCGCTGAGGTTGCCTGTAAGCAGAGCTCTACACTCCTTGCATCTGCCGAGAGTGAACAGATAGTAGCGGTAAAGGCTCTTGCCACGCTACTTGTTACAGACTCCTTGACTATTATCCCTACTACTGCCCTCTCCGTCCCCCATACAATTCCTGCCAAGGAGGAATTTTTTGCACTTATTTCGGAAGCACCTACAATAAATATGCTAAAGAGTGGAGAGGAGATAGCTTCGCTTACACTTCGCGCCGAGCGCAGTCGCTATCTGCCGACCATATCTTTTATTGGACACCAGAAATTGTGGTCTTCGGGACTCGATAAAAATATATTTCCACGTACTATAGTGGGTGTCGGACTATCGTGGACACTCTTTGATGGACTCTCACGAGAGGGAGCTGTTGCGCGTTCAAAATCATCTCTTCGCACCGCAGAGACCTCTCGCCAAAAGACTCTCCAAGAGCTATATACCACCATAGACAAATGTTATGCTATTCTCACTACATCATTAAGTGAGTATGAGGCGCAACAGACAACTCTTGCGCTCGCAGAGGAGCTCCATAGGACACAGTTGAGAGCATTTGCGGAGGGTATGGCAACCTCTACGGATGTCGTTGATGCTACTCAAAGACTCTCGGAGGTTCAACTTGCACAAATCGAAACATTATATACGATCGACACTTCGCTCGCCACACTACTTACGTTGGTTGGTAGGGCCGATAGTTTAACAACCTATTTTACGCCCCGCAAATTATGAAACAGAGATCACTTTACATCGCTTTTTTAGTCATCGTATTGGCTATCGCCATAATCTCTATAATCGGTATCCTTACCGCTCGCCGAACCACTCCACCTCTGCAAGGTACTATTGAGGCTTCCGAAGTACGTGTCTCGGGGAAACTTGCAGGTCGAGTATCTGAAATATATGTGCGCAAAGGCGATTGGGTCTCGCGTGGCGACACCCTTATAGCCATACATTCACCTGAAGCTGAGGCTCTCCATTCGCAGGCTGTTGCACTCGAAAAGGCTGCACTCGCACAGAGCAATAAGGTTGATGAAGGAGCACGTATCGAGGTGATTGCCTCAGCGAAGCAACTTTGGCAGGGTGCTAAAGCTCAACGGAACCTTGCCGAGAATACATATCGAAGAGTGCTGCGCCTATGGCAGGATAGTGTTGTATCACTTCAACGCAAAGAGGAGGCTGAGGCTCTATATCTCTCTGCCAAAGCATCCGAGAGTGCCGCTTATGAGCAATATCTTCTTGCTCGCAAGGGGGCGCAAAAACAGGATAAAGAGAGTGCCCGTTATATGGCCGATGCGGCAGCAAGTGGTGTTAATGAGGTAGAGGCCGCACTGCACGATGCACACCTTACATCGCCCGCCGAAGGTATTGTTTCAGAGATATATCCGACCGATGGCGAGTTAGTGGGCGTTGGGACACCATTGCTTTCGATTGTAGAACTCAATGAGCCATACGCTGTTTTTAATGTTCGCGAAGATATGATGCCCCATTTCTGGCTCGGACGTATCATATATGGTGATGTTCCGGCTATTGCCACCGAAAATATTGAATGGGAAGTATTCTATATCGCACCGTTGGGCGACTATGCTACTTGGCGCACCTCACACCTTGCAGAAGGTTACGATATGCGTACTTTTGAGATTCACGCACGCCCTGTTAAGCATATAGAAAGGCTTTATCCGGGCATGAGTGTTTTAGTAACAATGGATAATATTGAACGATGAGTGTCTTTTGGAGAGTCGTATGGCGTGAGGTAGGTATCATCTCCCATCGTCCACTGCTATGGATTGCCACCATAGGCGTACCGCTATTTTCAGCACTCTTTATGACCACGATTTTTGGTAATGGTGCAATACAGGAGATACCCATAGGGGTTGTTGATGACAGCTTTACGGCTATTTCACGAGATATAGTTCGCACTATAGACTCCTCGCCTACCATCAATATCACACATCGCTACACCTCCTCATCTGAGGCTCTCGCTGCGGTTCGGAATAGAGAAATTTATGGTTATGTTGTTTTGCCACACGACCTAACACGCAATATGGTGTGCGGCACACGTTCGACAATTCCATATTACTATCACTATGCCTTTATGAGCATTGGGGCACAGGTCGAGTCTACACTTCGTACGCTACTCACTATGGCGAGCCTCGACCCTATAATAGTTACAGCAAATGAAATGGGGGTATCGGAGAGACAAATAATGGCATTTCTGGAGCCGCTTAACAGCGATATCCACCCTCTGGGTAACGCTTCGCTCAACTATCGCACCTATCTCGCCGAGCCGTTCTTCTTCATTATGTTTCAAATTATTATACTCATAACAACGGTTTATGTCCTCGGCAGCGAGAAGAGCCACAGCAAGGAGTGGCTTGCGACGGCCAACAGCAATATTTTCACCGCCCTTGCAGGCAAATTATTACCTTACGCTTTCGCTTTTATAGCAAGCGGCATAGCGGCACTATATGTAATGTATGGTATCAAAGGTCTCGCTCCCTTAGAACTGTATGGCTCTCTATGGGGATTAGTGGCAGCAATGTTGGGATTGGTTGTAGCAAGTATTTCTCTTGCGCTATTTACCTACTCGCTATTCCCTAATATGACCATTGTTCTCAGTGCAGTATCTATGATTGGCTCGCTGGGAGCAACACTTTCGGGTATAACCTTTCCGATTGCTTCGATGCACCCTATTTTTCACTATGTCGCGCTAATACTCCCTATAAGGCACTTCACGCTTATAGTGCAAAATCAACTCTACACTGAAGGGAGCTATGGGGTCGTATGGTTGCACGCAGCTATACTTGGAGCATATTGCCTACTACCACTTCTGACAGCCTCGCATCTGCATAAAAGTATAATATCAGGAAACTATGAAAAAATCGAATAACGCCCTACGACTATTCTCCATAGCCTTCTACAAGGAGCTGTGGAACGTTGCTACCTCACTATCGTCAATGATACTTATTGTTGGTGGTATGGTGGCTTATGGGTTACTCTATAATCTACTTTATCAACCAAATATAGTCCGCGAAGCTCCGATTGTGGTGGTGGACAACTCTCACACGCATCTATCACGCCATCTTATAAGCCTTGTAGATGCTTCACCTAATGCCGAGATTGTGGCAGTAGCTGCCGACATCAGCGAAGCTCGTTCTGTACTCAGCCGAGGAGAAGCGGAGGCTATTCTCTATTTACCGCACGATATGGATAAACGCATCGGCAGGGGAGAGCAGTCATTATTTGTAATACTCTCTACTACTGCCACTTTTCTCTACTATGAGGCTACTGTAGGAGCTATTGAAGATGCAATGCTAGCTCTCGATGAAGATATAAGAGGGGATATGCTTTGGATACTTCCCGCACCCCTCGCAGTGGCTCTCGATGGGCACGCAACAACCGAAGTTGTTGGTAATGCACTCTTCAACCCTACCAAAGGATATGCCGACTATCTTGTTCCCGCAGTTTTTATGGTTATTATATTTCAGACGATGGTTATGATTGTAAGTATGAATAGCGCAGGGCGTAAAGCAAAGAGAATAACACCGATGAGGGGCAGAACGATAGGCTTTGGTGGGCGTGTGGTCATTACCCTCGCAAGGAGCGCAACCTATTGTACTATTTATGGTGCGTTGTCACTCTTTCTTATAGGGTGGCTACCTCGTATATTTCATTTGCCACACCTTGCTTCGGTATGGGAGTTGGTGGCAATGATGTTTCCATTTCTGCTTGCGACCTCGCTCTTTGGGCAGGCTTTCGGACGGCTGTTTAATGACCGTGAGGCACCACTTGTGCTCATTACATTCTTTTCCGTAGGTCTTATTTTTATTTCGGGCATATCATACCCGTTGCAACTACTGCCTATGGGGTGGCAAGCGGTGCATTACCTCTTTCCGATAGCTCCCGCCATTCTTGCATTTGTAGAGCTCGGATCTATGGGCTCTTCGCTTGCCGATATTACGCCACAACTCAGTGTTATGTGGTTGCAAGTGGGAGGTTATCTTATTTTGGCAACACTCATTCCACACGATTTTCGATGAAATCTATTCCCTATATGGTCCAATAATAAAAAGAGCCTATCTAACAAGAGCATTGTTGGATAGGCTTTTGGGGATGACCTCTATTTATAGATATAGTGAATAATTAATTACTCTTCACCACATCTGCGGGATTCTCGGTAGCAGCCTTCCACGAGCGGAGGGTTACAAGACCGACCGTTACGGCGAGGACAACGA
>CALDPX010000028.1 GCA_937911745.1 uncultured Alistipes sp.
TGGTTTTGATGGTGTTCCAAGTGGACTCTTTGAGCGATTTGAGTGTCTTACGAGCAACGACAGCACGGATATTCTCGAAGCGCATACACGATGATACAAGCCATACGCTACCGACATAGGACTTACCGCCTCCGGCGGCTCCACCTCCCAAAATTAGCTGGGGAAGATTTTGCGACTTACAATGCTTACACTGTGGCTTGTATTGAGGATTCTTCTGTTGGTCATAGCCAATAAGAACCTGCTCGATCTCAGCCCCACAATGTGGACAGTAGTTGGGCTGCAGGAGCTTCCACAACTCATACTGCCGAGGGGAGGGGCTGAAGTCGATATGAATATTTCGCGGTGCTTTGAGTTTGTTGACCGCCATTGCTTAGTAGATTTCGATGGTGATATCCTTCTCCTTTTCGAGAAGAGCATAGAGTTTCTTGAAGGTCTCACGAGAGTTGATGACCTTGCCTTTTACCGAGTTCTCTCCAACGATGATGCAACCACCCGAATCATCTTCGGTGTTGCCCCAGTGAATCAGAATACCCAAGAAGTGAGGGACACCGTGCAGATACGGCATCTTGCGCTTGAACTTCGGACTGTACTCCAAAGTAACCTTGTATGTGCCGGTTGGAATTGCGGTGCGAGCATAGACCTTCTCCTTGCACTTGCACGGAATCCAGCGCGAGGTATTAGGACAACTATCGGGAAGTTCACGAATAACATCCTCGATAGTGTTACAGAAAAATGTGCCGTCGATACTGAGGTCACCGATAGTATATTTAGACCCCTTGAATTTGCGTCTTAACGATAGTTTCATACTCTAATCTTTTTATTGAAAGAGTAGAGAAAAGACGCGGTTGAAGTTTATATAATAAAAAAGAGCATCAATCGATGCCCTTAATCTTGTACTTTGTATAGTGATTTGAGTTCTCCGTTCTCCGACTCAAATAGGAATCGTCCGTTCTTCAAGATGCACTCGTGAGTCTTCTCATCATTTGTGTCCGCCTCAAGCATCTTGTTTGCTTGCTCTGCTGAGATAATCTGCATCTCCACGCCCTGAACAGTAGCATTGGTAGCGTCTGCAGGTATTGCCAAAAGTTCATCTAATATCATTGCCCCAATTAATTATGTGGCTCAATGTCCCCTTGAGCACGATATTTGCCAAAACGAAAAGCGTGGGACATAACCCGCTGTCTTCTTGGCTCTGGTAAACCATTCTGCAATCAGGTTAGCCCACGCAAATCGTGAGCGGAACCTTTTGTTTGCAGAAAAATATGAATTTTACCAGAATTCAGAAGACAAACAAAAGCTAACGCTTTCTTGTGTTAAATATGTATGTGCAGCAATGCTACACGAATGAGGGAGAGATTAGTTCTTGCCAGCCTCGACAGAAACCTTGCGGAACTCCTTCATCAATTTCTCAAGCTCCAAAGAAGCCTTACGAGCACGAGTACCTGCGGCCTTGTTTCCCTTCTCTACCTGCAATGCAGCATCCTTTGAGAATGCCTCGAATGCCTCATTGATTTTTGCTACCAATTCGTTCATAGTGTCTATTCTTTTATATTTCAACTGCAAAGATACTTATTTTTTGCAAATCAGATATCTATACGCAACTATTTTCTGTTTCTATTGAAAGCAACAGACCTAGCTGTCATCATTTCCTCAACATCGCTGAGTGTTGTTGAATAGTCTTCGCGCTTATTCTTTTCCAACCATTTATCAATGTCACTTTTTCTAAAGTATATTCTGTTACCTTGTTTAATGTGAGGTACCAACCTGCCATTAGTGATGCGATATATGGTAGACTTGGATTTATGCATATACTCACATAGTTCTTTAGTATCCATTAGCTTATCTCCACTTTGGGGATCTACAAGGGTTAGAATGCAGCATTCCAGCGACTCTACTTTATGTACAAGGTCTGTAATAATACCATGCAACTCCTCATTTGTGATAGTGTTCTGTTCCATAGCCTTTTTTATGAAAGTATAGTGCACCGAAAGGTAGTAGGGTTTACGAAATGATAAAAAAATGAGACCTCTATGTTTTGTAGAGGTCTCCAATCTTACTTCAAGCTGATTGCATTTGCTGATTTTCTTTTCTCATTATCCATAATATCAGCGTAGATTTGAGTGGTCGAAATAAACCTGTGTGTCAACATTTTGCTTACAGTATACAGATCAGTTCCCATTGCTAATTGTAATGTGGCAAATGTGTGCCTAAAGCAGTGAAATGTTATATGCTTGGTAATACCAGCTCGTTTTAACCATCTTTTAAGAGGGGCGTTAAGCATTCCACGTGCAAAATCCTCGAACACTTTACCTTCCTTTTTGCGTTTACCACAGTAGGATAAAGCCTCTTCACTAATAGGTAATGTTGCTTCGGTCTCCGTTTTCTCAGTGCGTATTCTCATGCACCAACCACCATCTGGAGCCTTGACAATATGTTTCCACTCCAACTGTATAATATCACTAACACGCAGTCCAGTGAAGCAGGAGAATATTGCAGCTCTGCGCAATACCGGGATATCGCAAGGAGTAGTATCGAGACGCTTTAACTCCTCTAAGGTCAGGTATTCTCTTTTAGTCTCGACATATTCTATCTTGTCAAGGTAGTCATTGATATTCTCTTTGAGCAGCCTATCACGGTATGCTCTTTTGAGTACTGCTCTAAAAGTAGAGAAGTATGACGCCTTGGTATTAGTGTGCATTGCGACACCTGGACGCCTTACAGAAGTAGCAGTTAATAAGTACTCCCCAAATTTCTTGGCAACATCTACATCTAACTCCTCAAATGAACATTTACCGTGTATAAATTTCTCAAAGTGTTGATATGAACCCCACCATTTGCTATTACTTGGCTTACCCTCGGCTAAATTTCTGTAATACTCCAGAAAATCACCTTTCATTTTAGACTTATCCAAAAAGCCAAACTGTTCATTGATGATGGACTCTGTACGACAAGCTAAAATACCTTCTGCACGAGTCATCATTTTGACATTGTAGGCTCTTTCCTTATCAGTTTTGGGCTTGTCATACACATAAATTCCAAGCGACTCTTTATATACGCGCTTCATCTTATCCTTTAAGAAGATTGCTGGACTATAGCGCAGATATAGCGACGACTTACCGTTTTTAATAGGTCGCTTAACAAGTAATACTCTCGAAGTTACTGACATATCTATATATTTTTTTGTTTACTATTCATTAGCCCATCTAGTTCTGGCTTTGATATCTTTATGTATTTCCCTTCTTTATGTGTAGGGATATTATATCGTTTGATATATTGGTACAGTGCGTCTCTGCTTATACTATATTTCGAAATAGCTTCTTCAACAGTATAATACTCTGGTTGCGGAAACTTCTTGCGCATCAGTTCATCAAAGTGCTCTTTTGAGTAATATCCTTTGTTGCCTTTTCGCATTTTAGGAACAGGATTCTTATAAATAAGAACTGAAACATAGTGTGGATCTAAACCATAAATATTATTGATATCCTCCATTGTGTACCATTCCTTAATATTAGGATCGGGAAGTCTACTTGCCAATAATTCGTCAATATGTTTTTTCGAATAGTGCACTTTCCCGTTAATTCTCATTCGAGGGACCATATTATTAGATACGCACCCGTGAACACCTTGAACTGAAATGTCATATTTCTGACATACTTCCTCAAGGGTGTACCATTCTGAGATGTCCGGATCGGGAGTGTTTAGAGAAAAGCATCTGTCAATATGCTTCTTGCTAAAATACGTCTTATTCCCGTGCTTCAGTCTCGGAATGTTTTTAGTCGCTGCATACTTGAAAACAGTATCCTTGCTAACCTTAAATTTTTCGATGACCTCTGCCATCGAGTAGTACTCTGCCACAGGTTTGGAGATCACACGCCTTACCTGGTAAGGAATATTCGTTTTGAACAAAGCATCTATATCAACTCTGCGGATAAAAATCTTCCTGTTCATCTTAATACAATTTATCTTTCCTGTTACGCAGTATCTATAAACCGTCGTACTGGATATGCCCATAAGTTTGGCAACATCATCGCAAGACAGATACTCCTTTTTAAGTGTAGTGGGAGATGGCGATGGAAGGTTTTCTCCTTCGAGGACTTTTTCTAACTTTTGCTCTCTTTTTTCGGTTTTATAGTTTCGCTGTGAACATTGGTGAGAGCAGAACCTTGTTGTCATTTTGTGGGCAGTAAATTTCTTACCACAAAACTCGCACACCTTTGTTACTTCAATTTTGCTCATATGAGAGATATAAGTGTAGATGTCTATTATCTGGGCGATATCACCGGCGAAATAAACTCCGATGATATTCTAAGTGAGATAACATCTACTTGTTATGAAATTGGGATTTTGGTTTGATTTTAGATTGCACCTCATTGCACTCCATTTCACTCCGTTGCACCTCATTGCAAACTTGGTGAAATCTCTTTAATAGTGGTAGGACGGGTGATGATATCTGACATTGTGGGACAAATATGGCCCAAAAAAGTGATAAACTATGCTATATCAATGACAACTTGACTTTATCACAAAAAAACGAAAGGCGCTCTAAATGAGCGCCTTTGATAGTTTATGATAGCTAATGATAAAGTGATTCTACTTGCCGATGCAGAATTTGGAGAAGATGGAGTGTAGGAGGTCGGAGGTGGTGATGTCGCCGGTGATGGTGCCGATATGGTGCATAACCTGGCGGATATCCTCGCTCAGAAGGTCTGCCGAGATATCTCGCTCCAGGGCATTCATAGCTGCGTGTAACGACTCCTTAGCAAAGCACAATGCCTGGTAGTGGCGGTGCGAGGAGACCACAACATCGCCCCTCAATGCAGCGGAGCTATCTATCGTCGAAGCCAGCAAATCTCGCAACTGCTCAACACCCTCACCGCTCTTAGCCGAGAGGCAGATAGTCTTCTTATCGGCGGTTACGATAGGGTGGTCGCAGAGGTCAATCTTATTGATTATGTGGAACAGATGTTGATTAGCATCTATCTCAATATCAGTGCTATAGGCTGTATTATCGCTCTTTGTTCCATCGCTCATATAAAGCACGATATGAGCCTTGCTAATAGCCTCACGAGTGCGTTTAATGCCCATCTGCTCCAGTGTGTCATCCGTCGTGTGCAGTCCTGCAGTATCAATAAAGCGGAATCGTACGCCAGCGATATTCACAACTGACTCGATAGTATCGCGTGTAGTACCTGCTATATCCGACACCATAGCTCGCTGCTCGCCCGCGAGGCGGTTGAGCAGGGTGCTCTTGCCCACATTGGGCTCGCCAACGATAGCCACTATAACGCCCTCCTTAATGGCGTTTCCGAGCGTGAAACTCTCGCAGAGGGTATCCACCTGCTGGGTTATCTGCTCAAGGAGGTTTCTCAGCTTTGTGCGGTCGGCAAACTCTACATCCTCCTCCGAGAAATCTAACTCTAACTCGAGTAGTGAGCCGATGGTAATGAGCTCATTACGAAGTTGTTGTAGTGCCGAAGAGTAGCCACCTCGCATCTGTGTCGATGCTATGGCGTGTGATGTCTGTGATTCGGCGGCGATGATATCCGCCACAGCCTCAGCCTGCGAGAGGTCGAGTCTGCCCGCGAGGAATGCTCGGCGAGTGAACTCTCCTGCCTCGGCAAGGCGTGCTCCACGTTGTGTGATAGCCGATATGATGCGTTGAACGATATAACGTGAGCCGTGAGCCGATATCTCGACGATGTCCTCGCCCGTATAGGTGTGAGGTGCTTTGAAAACCGTTATCACGACATCATCTATCAGGCAGTCGCCATCGACCAGCGTTCCATAGTATGCCCTATGGCTCAGGCTCTGCTGTAATGGGCTCTTGCCGCGAAATAGCTCATCGCAAATAGCTATACTCTGCTCACCGCTAAGGCGTATGAGGCACAGTGCTCCACCCGATGGTGTGGCGGGGGCTACAATGGTGTCGTTGTCGTTGAAAATCATCGTTTATCGTTCGATTCTGATGCGTTGTCCAATACGTAGCTTATCGGCATTCTTCAGATTGTTCCACTTCATAAGTTGTTTTGTCGTAACGCGGTATTTGCGGGCAATAGCACCCAGCGTCTCGCCACTCTTTACCTTATG
>CALDPX010000029.1 GCA_937911745.1 uncultured Alistipes sp.
AACAAATGAGCAAGTCCGCAGTTTGCTTAGCGCAAATGAGGAACTTGCGATATGCAGTTTGGTGCAAAAAGCACCCACAAAGCACGCTCGCTCAATACCCTTTGTGGAGGAGCTCAAACTCCTCGCCGTCCATAAACTTCACAAGCAGCACCCTATCCAATCTCGACAAGTCTGCCGCAAGCCTTATGGTAAGGTGGCTATTCATCTTGTCTGCCGAGGGCTCAAACTCTTCCACATAGCCCACAACCCTATCGGGCGGGAAACGATACGAGACGGTCGAAACTATGGTGTCGCCAACGGCGAAATTAGCGTAATGGGGTATGTTTTCGAGTCTTACGCGGCGGTAGTCGTCGCCATCCCACACCACCGAGCCCATAAACTCGTTGTGTGTGCCCTTGCCGCCCATCGTAAAGTCGCGGTTGGCAACCGACATACAAACCGAGAATCGCTCCGAACAGTCTATGACATAGCCTACCACAAAACCCTCGGGGGTAAGCACTGCCATATTAGCCTCTACATCGTCTGCCAAGCCTTTGTTGATGGTAAAGAAGTTGTGCTGCGAGAAGACCGAGTTACGCACCACCCTCGCCTCTCCAAAAAGATAGGGGGCTATCTCGTCCTGAGAGATACGTCTGCTATCAGGCGCTGCCACATATTCGGCAAGTGCACTTTCCAATGCCACAATCCTCTCGGAGAGCATCTGATTCTCCCTGCGAAGACCGAAATAGTCGCCTACCGAGGCAAAGGCGCCATTTATGGAGCCCGTAACACCATTCGACACCGACAATAGGCGAGCCCTTGTAAAACTCGTTGCCGAGGAGTAGTGGCTTATTGCTACAACCTCGATGAGAACAAAGAGTAGTGGCACCGCCAGACGTTTTATGAGAAGAATCAGTTTATACACTTTCGGACTTGTGATTTTTCAAAGCATAAGGTCGCCCCACCTGCGAGGGGCAACCTTACAAAAAATAGTTTCGTTATACCATCTTCGTTGCAAGCACCCCGCGCCTCTATTTCATGAGGAACGAGAACTTGTCGATATTTTTCAGCGCAATACCCGTACCGCGCACGATAGCTCTCAGGGGATCTTCGGCAATTACGAATGGGATACCTGTCTTCTCGTGCAAACGCCTATCAAGACCTTTGATAAGTGCGCCACCGCCCGCCAAGTAGATACCGTTCTTAATGATATCCGAATAGAGTTCGGGGGGTACGTTCTCCAACACCTTCATAATGGCTGCATCGACCTTCAAGAGCGATTTCTCCAAGGCGTATGCCACCTCGCTATACGAAATGTTGATGGTCGTGGGAAGCGATGTGAGCACGTTGGGACCCGTAATCACAAAGTCTTCGGGTGGATTGTCAATCTCCCTCAGCGCGGCACCAACCGACATCTTGATGTTCTCTGCTGTGCGCTCGCCAATTTTTACGTTGTATTGCTGTTTGATATACTTCTGAATATCGTCGGTAAACACATCGCCCGCAACGTCGATACTCTCGCTGCACACAATACCGCCGAGCGAAATACAAGCAATCTCGGTAGTACCACCACCTATGTCGATAATCATATTGCCTTCGGGAGCCTCCACGTCCAAACCTGCGCCAAGTGCGGCAGCCATAGGCTCGAAAATCATGTATACATCCCTGCCGCCTGCGTGCTCGGCACTCTCCCTAACGGTACGAATCTCTACGTTGGTAGAGCCCGAAGGGATGCAGATAACCATTTTGAGTGAAGGACTGAAAAGGTAGCCGTTGGTCTTGACCTTCTTGATCATACCGCGCAACATCTGCTCGGCAGCATTGAAGTCGGCAATAACACCATCCTTCAAGGGGCGAATGGTCTTAATGTCGGGGTGGGTTTTGCCATGCATCTTCTGCGCCTCGCTACCAATAGCCTCCACCTTGCCCGTGTGCACATTAACGGCAATTATCGAGGGCTCATCCACCACAACTTTGCCATTGTGGATGATGAGAGTGTTGGCGGTACCCAAATCGACAGCCAACTCCTGTGTTAAAGAGAATAAACCCATAGTGCGTCTATTGTTTTTGCTTGCCCCAAGGGCAAAGATTTACTACATTTTCCAATTGGATTACAAAAGTAAAAAATAATTCTTATTTTTGCGTGCAAATTTCAAGACAATAATAAATTTATTTTTTATACACTATGGTTAAGTTAGACATTAGGCACACATCGTGTGGCGCAAGCGAGTCGGAAGTTCTCTCGCTCCGCGCTGCCGCCGAGAGCGCAAACTCTCTTCTTCACTCGGGCGAGGGCGCAGGTAGCGACTTTCTCGGCTGGGTAAACCTCCCTTCGAGCATCACTGCCGAGGAGATTTCGGCAATCAAAACCACCGCAGCACGCCTTGCCCAGAAGGCTGAGGTTGTGATTGTTATCGGCATTGGTGGCTCCTATCTTGGAGCAAAAGCCGTATTGGAGGCTATGAGTTCTTCGTTCCACTTCCTCCACAAAGAGCGCAAGGCTCCCTACATCGTCTTTGCAGGTAACAACCTCAGCGAGACCTACACCGCAGAACTTTTGGAGGCCACCAAGGAGTACTCCATCGCAGCTATTGTTATCAGCAAGAGCGGCACTACCACCGAGCCCGCAGTCGCTTTCCGCCTTATCAAGGCAGAGATTGAGGCTCGCTATGGCAAAGAGGAGGCAAAAGAGCGTATCGCAAGCGTTACTGACGCAGCACGCGGAGCCTTGAAAACCCTCTCCACAGCCGAGGGCTACGACACCTTCGTAATTCCCGACAATGTGGGTGGTCGTTTTTCGGTGCTCACTCCCGTAGGTCTGCTTCCTCTGGCTGCCGCAGGTATCAACATTGAAGAGTTGGTGCGTGGTGCTAAGGATATGGAGGAGGCTACCAAAGAGGGCGTACCCTTCGAGCAAAACATCGCCGCACAGTATGCAGCAGTGCGCAATGCGCTCTACCGCAAAGGCTACAAAATAGAGATTCTCGCCTCCTACGAGCCCCGCTTGCAGTATATTGCCGAGTGGTGGAAACAGCTCTATGGCGAAAGCGAGGGTAAGGAGCACAAAGGTATCTTCCCCGCAAGCGTAACCCTCACTGCCGACCTCCACTCTATGGGTCAGTACATTCAGGAGGGCGAGCGCACCCTCTTCGAGACCGTCATCAGTGTTCGTGAGCCCGAGGGCAAGGTTACCATCGAGGCAGACGGCGACAACTTGGATGGTCTTAATTTCTTGGCTGGCAAACGCTTAGATAATGTGAATAAGATGGCTGAGTTGGGCGTAGTGCTGGCTCACGTTGACGGTGGCGTGCCCAACATCCGCATCGAGATTCCCACCATCAACGAGTACTACATCGGCGCACTCCTCTACTTCTTCGAGAAGGCGTGCGGCATCAGTGGTTACATCTTGGGTGTCAATCCCTTCAATCAGCCCGGCGTGGAGGCATACAAAAAGAATATGTTTGCCCTGTTGGACAAACCCGGCTACGAAGAGGCTTCCGCGGCACTCAAAAAACGTATCTAACGGGCGATCCCCGTACCAAAAAGAGCGGACTCCAAGGTTTACTGAACGTAAACGCAGGGGTCCGCTCTCTTTTTTTGGTGCCAGAAACACTCGTATGATGAGTTTTTAGAAGGGGTAACCAATACCGAAGTTGAGTGCGGTATTGTGGATGTTGGGGTGGGCGATTACCCAGCGTTCACCAGCAGGTTTATTGGGGTTGTGAAGTTGAATACCCCAGTCGAGTCGCAGCACAAGTACGTTAAGATTAAGCCTTAAACCTACACCCGTATTGAGAGCCATATCCGACAGCGCCTTGCCGAACTTGAACTCTGCGCCCTCGGGAATGCCCTTGATGTTGGGGGTGTACCACACATTGCCGGCATCGAGGAATGCCGCACCATTGAAGATGCCTCCCAGCGGGAAGCGCAACTCCACGTTAGCCTCGAAGCGCAGGTTGCCAAATTGGCTCGGGTAGCCACTATTAACCTCCGCCGAACTACCCGGTCCGAGGGTGCGTACCGTCCAACCACGCATACTATTCACACCACCGGCATAGAAGAGCCTATCGGCAGGTAGGGATTCGTTACGCGAGTTGCCATAGGGAAATATCAAACCTCCATAGAGGCGATAGACCAGCGAGGAGCCCTCGCCAATGCTCACCGACTGAGCCCAAGTGACATCACCACGAAGGTATTGGGCGTAGGGAATGCCGAAAACCGTATAGTGTCCGTCGTGTTTCTCGGCACCTACAAGTTTTTTCACACCCGAGATGATGTTGCCACTCGTTGCAAAGCCCGCACGGAAGGTCATATAGTCGCTCAGACCGTTAATGTTCTGTGAGCCATAGGCGTAAGAGCCCGAAATGCCTGCCATCATCTGTGTGGTGTAACTATCTCTCAGATAGGGGTTTTGGAGCCTATCAAGGAACGATTGGCTGACATAGTTCATCTTCACAAGGCTTACATCGAAGGGGCGCAGAGAGAATTGGCTCTTCTTGTCATCTCCCCAACTGTAACCAAAACTGACATTCGAGAGCACCCTATTGTAATAGCGGCGATTTTGCCCATTGATGGAGAACTCCAATCGGGTTCGTGGGCGATGTACCTTGCCCGCAGGGTCGAGGTCGATGGGCGAGAGGAATTGTGGGAAGGTTATACCTATCATACCGCCCAACTCGGTAGAGTTGCGGTTGAGCGAGGGGTCTTCGACTTTTAGTAGTTCGTAGCCGAAGGTGAAACTCATATCTACAAGTTCGGCACCCCTGAAAAGGTTGCGGTTTTGGTAGCCGAGCGTTGTCGCCACGCCATAGAAGGTGGATGTGGTGGAGGTTTCGAGTTCGATTTTGTAACTCTGCCTTAGGGCAGGCGAGAGCCTTATCTCGCAGTCCAAAATGCCCTCCTCAGTCTCAGCAGTGTCGCTCCAATGGTCGCCAACGTAGGTCACACGGCGCATCTTATCTCTACCCTCGGGTGTAAAGATTATGTTTGCACTGTGGATATAGTCCACACTCATAAGGTTGTCGTAGGTTGTAGTTACCCTCTGGTCGTTGTACATAGAGCCACTCTGCAATCTCACAAGTCGGCGCAATACAGAGGGACGGATGTTGGGGCGCTCGCCCGAGTAGATAATATCCATACCCTCGTAGGAGAGCGTATCGAGCGAGAGAAGATAGTCGGGATTGGTGGCAGCCTCGGCAGCATTGTAGTCGGGCAAAACACGAATGGAGCCGATGCGGTAGAGGGGATTGTTTTCCAAAATAGGCTCGCCTGAGGAGTTGTAACCCAGCAGGTGTTTGCTGAGCACCAACTCTACACTTGCACCATAATTGCCCAATGTGGTGTCGACCTTGAAGGAGATATTATTCTCCGAAAAGTCGTAGTAGCCTCTATCTCTCAGTAGTGTGGTCAATCGTTCGCGCTCCTCACCCAACTTATTGATATCCAATATGTCGCCGCGTTGAATGAGGGATGTGGTATCGTTTTGGAGCAATTTGGCTATGTAGTCGTCTTCGATGTCATAGCGTACATCTCGGATGCGATAGGGTTCACCCTGTATGGTGGTGTATGTAACCTCGGCAGTGCGTTTTGACTCGTTCAGTCGGAAGGAGTACTCCTCCTCGGCAGCAAAGAAGCCGCGAGAGGCAACATAAGCCTTCATATTCTCGGCGCTACGGCGAGTGAGTGTACTGTCGAGAATTACGGGCGGTGTGCCAAGAGCTCTCATGAGGTTGTGCCACAGGTTTTTCTTTTCGGCATCGGAGTTGAGGTAGAGCCACGCTCTTACATTCCAAAGGTCCATAGAGGGGCGTTGTTTGATATATTTACTCACCTCTTCGGAGGTGACGCGCTCGCTGCGAGGTGTGGAGCGGTCGCTCTCGATTTTGTTCTGGGTCAGTACATATTCTCCCTCGCCCAAATAAGGACGAATGCTACACGACGAAACAATCAGCACTAAAAGTGCCGCAATCACAAAAGGATATTTTTTGCGCCGTGTGTTCATCGTTCCGAGTTGTTATGCCAAAAAATTTTCCAAATATACAATAAATTCCTATATTTGTGAGTGTTTAACCCCCATTTTTAATGACAAAAGAGTTTTGGAAATACGAGGGAGCAGGCAACGATTTTGTCTTGCTCGACCTTAGGAATACAAATTTTGAGCCTTCGGCAGAGCAGATAAACAAAATCTGCGACCGCCGCCGAGGTGTGGGTGCCGATGGGCTTATGATACTCGCCGACAGCGAGGTTGCCGACTTTGCAATGCGTTATTTCAATGCCGATGGTCCCGAGGCTACAATGTGTGGCAATGGCGGACGTTGCATTGCTTGGTTTGCCGACCATCTGGGCATAGGTGGCGACACCAAAACCTTTGAGGCTATTGACGGTATGCACACTGCCGAGATACTCTCGCGCGAGGGAGACACTGCCACCGTAAGATTGCAAATGGTCGATGTGGAAAGGGTTGAGGTACTGTCGGATGGCGATGTGCTCCTCGATACGGGCTCGCCTCACTTGGTGCGTTTTGTAGAGTCGCTCGACTTGGATGTCGTAGGGCTTGGCAGTGAGTTGCGGTATGGTTCCAAGACTGCCGCCACCAATGGTGCTAATATCAACTTTGTGAAGGTTGAGGGTGACGGGCAAGTTGCCCTGCGCACCTACGAACGTGGGGTGGAGGACGAAACCCTCGCCTGCGGAACGGGCGCAACGGCCACAGCCATAGCACTCTGCCATACCCGTCAGTTCGAGATGCGACACTGCGACCTTGCGGCTCGTGGCGGAGAGTTGGCGGTCGACTTCGAGCGCGAGGATGGTCGCTACACCTCAATCCGCCTTACGGGACCTGCCCGCAGAGTCTTTCGCGGCGAGTGGAAATTTTTTGAGTAGGGGAACTATGAAGAGTGGCAATTGTGGACCGACAATTAACACTCAGAACCAATCCGTAGGTTGCTTACCTACTGCTGCTACTTGAACTTCACTACTGTGATGCCCGCTCCGCCCCTGTCGGGGTGGTCATCGGTGGCAGAGGCGACTTGTGGTATATAGCGCAAGTAGCGGCGCACCTCCTCTTTCAGTGCACCCGTACCCTTGCCGTGCAGAATCGTAACCGACCCTATGCCGACCATTATGGCATCGTCTATGAAGTCCTGTACAACCTCCATAGCCTCCGCAGCTCTCATACCTCTAATATCTATATTGTCCTTAAAGGCGAGTTTGCGGCTCGAAATATCTACGCTCACCACCGTGCGGGCAGTGGTAGGACGTGTTTGCTTCTTGAATTCACTATTGCTGATAGCCTCCAAGCGGTCGAGGGCTATGGTGGTGGTAATATGACCTATGGCTACCGTAGCCTTCTTGCCCTTCGTGCTGATGACTTCGCCAACGCCCTCCTGCCCCGTAATGCGCACCTTAGCACCCACAACGATTGGGAGTACTTTGGGCTCTTCGGGCTGTGGGGTATGAGCCTCCTGCTCGCCACGCAGAGCCTTACGCTCGGCACGCTTCTGGCGGCGGCGTTCTATCTTCTCCATCTCGCGAGCCACCTTCTCGCTCTCTGCCGAGAGGTAGTCCACCTCGCTCTCGGTCATCTCGCGCACCGCCTCCAACTCGCGGCGTGCAAGGCGGGTGGTCTCTTTCTCCGCCTGCGACTCGCGGATAACCCTCACGGTATTCTCAATGGTGCGGTTAGCCTGACTCAAAATCTCCTTGGCATCCTCTTTGGCTTGGCGGATGATTGCCGAACGCTCCTCTTTGAGTGCTGCAAGGCGCGAGGCATACTCGCTCTCCATCTCCTCAACCCTCTTGTCGGCAATGCGTATGCGTTCGCGTTTTTGTTCCCAATAGTTGCGGTTGCGAGCCACCTCGCGGAGTTGGCGTTCGAGGCTTATGACCTCCGAGCCTGCCTTTTCGGAGGCGCTACGGATGATTTGTTCGGGAAGTCCTATCTTGCGTGCAATCTCTATGGCAAACGAACTGCCGGGCTCGCCCATCTCCAAGCGGAACAGAGGGCGTATGTTCTGCACATCGAACATCATAGCACCATTCGCCACACCCGAGTGGTTCGAAGCGAAGTATTTGATGTTGGTATAGTGGGTAGTGATGATGCCGTAGGTGCCCGACTCCACAAACCTCTCCAACATAGCCTCAGCCATTGCGCCGCCAATGGTGGGTTCGGTACCGCTACCAAACTCGTCGATGAGGATGAGCGTTGAGGCACTTGCCCCTGCAAGCATCTGCTTCATATTCGTAAGGTGTGACGAGTAGGTCGAAAGGTCGTTTTCGATGCTCTGTTGGTCGCCAATATCAATAAAAATATCCTCAAAGACGGGAAGTTCGCTCACTGCCGAGGCGGGAATGGCAATGCCCGATTGGAACATATATTGCAGGAGTCCTACTGTTTTGAGGCACACCGACTTGCCGCCCGCATTAGGTCCCGATATTACCAATATCCTCCTTGCTCCGTTAAGCACCAAATCGAGAGGTACAACCTCTTTTTTCTCCCTTGCGTGGCTCTGTTGCAACAGCGGGTGGCGAGCCTCCACAAGCCTCAGTATGCCGTCTTCGGAGAGTATGGCCCTATATGCGCCATTATTCATCGCCCAGCGAGCCTTAGCCCTCAGGAAGTCGAAGTAGGCGAGGAAACGGCGGCTTTGGGCAATGCCCTTGCTGTTGGGGCGTATCTCCTCGGTAAGGGTGGTAAGGATGCGGACAATCTCCCTGCGCTCGGCATACTCTGCCTCTTTCAGGGCGTTGTTTATCTCCACAACCTCCACAGGCTCAATGAATACCGTCTTGCCGGTTGCCGACTCATCGTGGACAAAACCTTTGAGCTTACGTTTGTTGGTTGCCACAACGGGAATTACGGGGCGTCCGTCACGAATGGAGAGCGAGGTGTCGGCATCGACAATGCCCTCCCTGATGGCTGCCGAGAGCACCGCCTGCAAGCGGCGTGCGGCCTGCCCCTCGAAAGAACGTATCGTGCGGCGTATCTCATAGAGTTCCACCGAGGCACTGTCCCTCACTTCGCCCTTGCGGTCTATGATGGTGTCGATATGCGAAATAACCTCGGGGAAGTGGTCTATCTTGGCGCAGAGAGAGTTCATAAGAGGATAGTGCTCCGCATCGCCACCGAAGAGTTTTGTCACCTCTCCAACGCCCTTTAAGCCGTCCCTGAGCGAGAGCAACTCCTCAGCCTCCAAGAAGGTACCCTCCACAGCGAGTTTTTGAGCCACAGCGGCAAACTCCACCAACTCGCCCTTGGGGAAGAGTTGCTCCATCAAAAGAGCCACCCTCACCTCCTCGGCAATAGCCTGGTTGTACTCCACCTCCTGGGGGCGGGTACAAAAGACCATATCCGCAACCTCCTCTCTGCCTCCTGCGGTCGAGCACAAGGTGGCAATCTGCTGACGGATTTTGTCGAAACCAAGTTTTATCTCAATGTTTTTCATTTTTCTGGTTTGTCTAACGTCTAACGTCCAACGTCTAACCGACCTAAGTCAAAAAAGAGTTTTCGGGCAACTTGTTGCCCGCGACTATTGACGTTAGACCTTTGACGTTAGACGTGTACGAATAGCCTTAAAGACGTGTGCGTCTTTAAGGCTATTCGTACATATTATCGTAGTGCGAAGAACTCTTCTCGTATTTGAGGTCTTGCAGGAGCGAAGACTTGACGCTGATGTTGAAACTCCAACTCTTACGATAGCCAAAGGGCACACACGAGAAGTTCATCTGCCAGCAGTGCAGGTCCCTGACGAGTGTTACCACACCCGGCGTTAACTCCTTCTTGTCGAAGTCGAAACCTCCCGAATAGGATATTGCCCACTTCTTATCCTTATCGAGCGTCAGTGAACCGTTGAAACCGAGCGTGTTGACTATTCGTTTCGTTATACCGTTGTTGGTATAGTTAATCGAGTAGTTGAACGAGAAGTTCCACGGCATCGAGAAGTCGTAGTACTGCGAGGTCATAAGTTGCCTACGCAGTGCAGGGTCCAACGGGTCGTTGGGGTCATAGAAATATGGGTTGGAGTACTCGGGGTACTGCTTCGAGATGTCGTTGATGGTGCTCTCGGTGTAGAGGTCCGAGGAGCGGAAGGTATAACCACACGACCAACCCGTTGAGGCAATACGACCTGGAATACCACGCCTTAGCAGCAGTTTGTCGTATCGTTTGCCCGTAGTCTTGTCCACCTCATAGGGGTCGAGCGTCATCGAGATGTTGATACCGAAGTTCTTGATGATGTTCGAGCGTATCCTAACGGGGATGTTGGCGAGTTTCATAGAGTCGGCAAGGAAGTTGTAGTTGAGCGAGAAGGAGAAGTTGTCGATAATCTTCACTTTCTTCATACCCGTTGTATCCTCGTCGCTTGCTACCTTGGCTTCGAGCGTCTGGTCCACCGAGAGCGACACACTCGCATTGCGTCCGCTACCCGGCACGCCATACAACTCTCCCGAGTAGGGCGAATATCGACGCATTTGCGTACCATCTGCATTGCTCTGCACCTCTTTCCAATATCCATATTTCTCCGTACCAAAGTCGGGAGCCACCGAAGCACTCGCCGAGAGGTTTATGGTGTGGCGTATGGCTTTGACGTAACTGTTGGGGTTCTTGAATTGGTACATACCATAGAGCGTGGTGTTTGCCGAGATGGAGGCGTTGTAGTCGTAGACACGATAGAAACCGCGTGTGGTATCTTGCACTATGGCGTTAGCCTCGGGGCTCCAATTCTGGTTAATACGGCGGAAGTACCACCTCTCGTTGTAGTTGATAGAGGGCGAGAGGTTGATGAAGCCCAATACGTTGAACGAAGCGCTGATGGGGATGGTGTGTTTTACACCGTTCTTGAACTGCCCGAGTGTCTCGGGTTTCATCAAGTCGTCGTAGTTGGTACTTATACTATTCTGCAACTGCGCCTTGTAGGTCATAGCAATCTTCTCATACCAACGCTCCTTGCCCACCACGACCTTGCGCTTGAAGGGGTAGAAGCGACTCACATTGATATTCATATTGGGCAGACCGAGCGATACGGCACCCGTATTGAAGTTCTGTGAGTAGTTCATATTTGCCGACATACTGATGGGCGTACCCTTCCACGAGTGCGAGTAGGAGATTGAGGAGGTGGTCTGCGCCGACAGGTAGTCCGACATATTATTCGAGGCGTTCTTGTTGTAGCCAGGAGTCGAGAAATTGACGTTTGCCGAGAATGTGGAGTTGGGATTGAACTTGGAGTCCTGTGAGTGGGTCCAAGTGACCTTAATGTTGCTCTGGTTAACATAGTCCTTCGAGCCCTTGTCGCCCGAAATGGTCTTGGCGTAGTTGAAGCCGATAGAGCCGTTGAACTTGTAGCGCACACGATACGACGAGGCAGCATTGACCTCCCACGAGCCGAGCGAATAGATACCACCCGTAAGTTTGAGGTCTATGTAGTCGTTGAATGCGAAGTAATAACCACCATTTTTCAGATAGAATCCTCGGTTGTTCTCCTCACCATAGGAGGGCATGATAAAACCCGTCTTGCGCTCCATATTCATCGGGAAGAATATCTCGGGAATCAATACGGGTAGTGGCACATCGGCAATGACCAAATAGAGAGGTCCCGATACAATCTTCTTGCCGGGGATGAACTTAGCCTTGGTCATACTGATGTAGAAGTGGGGATGGTCGGTATGTTCGCAAGTGGTGTAGACACCGCCCTTGATGTTGAACGACTTGTCGTCCATCATCTTCACCTCCTTGCCCGTAAGGTAACCCTCGCCATCCTTGGTCACTACACCCTTGATTTTGGCTCGCTTGGAGTCGATATTGTAGGTCACGGTGTCCATCGTGTAGGTCGAGCCCGCCTCGGTAAATTCGGGGCGTGTGTGACCGTATGCGGAGGTATCGGCCTTGCCATACGCCAAAATCTCCTTCGAGTCCATCGACACACGCATATAGTCCGCCTTGATGTTCATATTGCCGTAGGTGACATCGCCCTGCTCGTAGATGTGGACCATCTTGCCCCTTACGTCATAATAGAGCGAGTCTTTGTTCTTGCCTTTGATAATCTCTTCGAGGAAGTTGCGTTCCTTGCGGCGACCTGCCGTATCTCTCGGAAGTACCAACAGCGAGTCAATGGCTCGGTTCTCGGCTTGGTGGAGGGTGTCGCTGAGGTTCTCTGCACGCCCAAAGTTGAGATTGCGCATAAGCGAATCGGGACGCTGTAAGGGACGAGATGTAGAGATAGAGTCAGCCGCAGGAAGCAAACTTTTTTCTCCCATAGGGAGAGTTTGCGCCCCAAGGACGACCACCGAAAGGAGTGCCGCCAACAAAAAAAGAGTATATTTTATGCCTCTATGCACCAAAATATCACAAAAAATCACTAACTTTGCCGACAGAGTCGGCAAAAAATCACAACAGATTGATTTACAGTCGTTACATACGTGTAAATCAACCTACAAAGATACACAAAACAATGAAACTAACAACTCGTTTGTTCGTCATATTAACGTTTCTTTTGCCCTCTGTGGTATTTGCACAGGGCAAAATTGATGCTGCCGAGCGCAGGCTCTCCACAGTGGTCATAGATGCGGGACACGGTGGTAAGGACCCCGGGTGTACTTGGGGTAACCGCACCGAGAAGGAGCTCAACCTCAAAGTGGCGCTCGCGCTGGGTGCTATGATTGAGGAGGCTTATCCCGATGTGACGGTTATCTACACCCGCAAGGACGACCGCTTTGTGGAACTCCACACAAGGGGCGACATTGCCAACAAAGCGGGTGCCGACCTCTTTATCTCCATCCACACCGATGCGGTGGGTAACAACGAGGCGCACGGCAGCAGTACCTACATAATGGGTAACGACAAGAGCGAAAAGAATCTCGCCGTGGCGCAGAGGGAGAACTCGGTAATCGTTATGGAGGGCGACTACGAGGAGAAATATGAGGGTTACGACCCCACGAGTGCAGAGAGTTTTATAATCTTCTCGCTGATGCAGTATGCACACGCCGAGCAGAGTATGATTTTCGCCCAGATGGTGCAGAAACACTACGCACTCAACACCTCTATTGCCGATAGGGGTGCACGTCAGGGTCCCTACCTTGTGCTGTGGCGTACGGCAATGCCCTCGGTGCTTACCGAGATGGGCTTTATGACCAACAAGTCCGACCGCGACTATCTCCATAGCGAGGTGGGACAGAAGCAGGTTGTCAAGGCTCTCTTTGACGCTTTTAGTGAGTATAGGGCTAAGTGCAACGCCAAGGCAGAGGAGGCTTCGGTTGCCGCACCTGATGCTCCCGAGAGTGCCGCCCCCGCCGTTACTCCCAAGGTAGAGCAACCCAAAACCGAAAAACCAAAGGCAGAGCAACCCAAACCCGAGCAGCCCAAAGCGGAGCAGGGTGGTGTGCGCTACTATGTACAAATATGCACCCTCTCGAAGGAGTCCAACCCCAACGACAGGAAGTTCGGCAAGTGGGCGGGCAAGATTGAACAACGCCAAACCTCGTCGGACAAGTGGCGTTGCCTCATCCCCGCAAAGGACAAGGCTGATGCCCAGACAATTAAGAAGGAGGCTGAGAAGCACTTCCCGGGGGCGTATGTAGTACAATTCGAGTAGCGAGTGTGCCGGGAATTTTGGTCTAACGTCTAAGGTCTAACGTCAATAGTCCTAAGGCTTATGATAGAATTGAGAATTGAGAATTGAGAATTGAGAATTGAAAATTATGGTGCAGGCTGCGCCTGCGAGTGTTTTATCTCTCCCCTAAGTAGTTCCTCCCCTACGAAAGGGGAGGATAGGAGGGGTGGTCGAAAT
>CALDPX010000030.1 GCA_937911745.1 uncultured Alistipes sp.
CGCAAATGAGGAAGTTGCGATGCGCAGTTTGGTGCAAAAAGCACCCACAAGGCACGCTCGCCAGCGAGATGCGCTCGCCTCAACCCTCAACTCTCACCACCTCTATCCCCGAGCGTTTCAATAAGTCTATGCCATCGGTATTGTGGTAGAGGTCGGCATACACAACCCTTTTGATGCCCGACTGGATGATGAGTTTCGAGCACTCCATACAAGGCGAAGCAGTAACATAGAGGGTGCTGCCATCGCCCGAGTTGTTACTTTTGGCGAGTTTCGTTATGGCATTCGCCTCGGCGTGCAGAACGTAGGGTTTTGTTACGCCACTATCGTCCTCGCAGATGTTCTCAAAGCCCGAGGGGGTGCCATTGTAGCCGTCCGAAATAATCATCTTATCCTTCACGATGAGCGCACCCACCTGACGGCGCACACAGTATGAGTTTTCCGCCCACACCCTCGCCATACGCATATAGCGTCCATCGAGTTGCAACTGTTTATCTTCCTTATATCCCATATTTTTTTGTCTAACGTCCAACGTCTAACGTCAATAGTCCTAAGGCTGTATGAGAGTTATGAGAGGTGTGGGTAACACACGCCCCCGCCCTTCGGGCACCCCCTCTAACTTAGAGGGGGAGTAATCCACAACTTTCAATCCTCAACCCAGCGAGCGGGTTTTGTGGAGGGCTTTTTGTGCAACCCCTCCCAACCTGCGGGTGATTTATGTGTGGCGAGTTCAAGGCTTGCGAAGCGCGAGAAAGCGGAGTTTGCTCGGCGCAAATGAGCATTTCGAGCGCAAGCGTAACGCAGAAATCGCCCACAAAAATCAGCCGCCCACAAGATGTGCTCGCTAAAATAACTTCTTCTTTGAGGCAGTAACAATAAAATCCTTCAAGTAGAAAGGCTCGAAGTAGGCAACATCCTCCCTTTCGCCTGCCTGCAACCTCCTCTCTGCCTCGGCGCACAAACCGCGTGCCGAAGGAATAACATTCACATACTCAGCCCACTCCAAGATACCCGAGCACTTCTCGGCACCCGTACCGAAGATGACAAGTTTCTTATCATCGAGCAGCACCTCGCTGAAACTCCTATCGTGCACCACCTCTGCCACAACCTCCGAGCGAGGTGTAAGGTCGGTATTGAAGAGTTCGGCATAGACCTCCATTCTACGGGCGTCTATCATTGGGCATAGAACAACCCTCTCCCACTCCTCTATATCGACAATACCCGCCTCGACCTCCTCGACCAAGCAGGCTGCAAGCGAGCGCAGTGAGTCCACAGCCAGCAGCGGAATACCCAGCGCATAGCACATTCCCTTAGCGAACGACACGCCGATGCGCAAACCCGTATAGGAGCCGGGACCCTTACCCACAGCCACTGCATCAAGTTCTTCGGGCTCTATATTGTTCTCCCTAAGGAGTTCTTGGGTAAAAACACCCACTTTGCGGGCGTGGTCCTTGCCTTGGTCGCTCTCGCGGAGGGCAATCATCTGGCCATCTCTCGCCAATGCCACAGAGCAGATGTCCGTTCCCGTCTCTATACAAAGAATCAATCCCATTGTGTTCGAATTGAGAATTGAAAATTGAAAATTGAGAATTGTTTTTTGGAAGATATATAACCTCTGCGCTGAAAGCACTCCTTAATTTTCCATTTTCAATTTATCGTTTATACTGTTTCTTTATCGCATCAAGTTCGCGTTTGGTGTCACGAGCCTTGATGGTTTCGCGTTTGTCGTATTCGTGTTTACCGCGTGCAAGACCTATGGCGAGTTTGGCAAAGCCCCTATCGTTGATAAAGACTCTCAAACCCACAATGGTCACACCCTTATCCTGAGAGGCTCGCTCCAACTTGTCCAACTCGCGCGAGGTCAGCAGAAGTTTTCTGTCGCGGCGAGGTGCGTGATTGTTAAGGTTGCCCCAATCATACTCGGCGATATTCATACCCCTGACAAACAACTCGTGGTTGGAGAAGTAGCAATAGCAGTCCACAAGTGACGCCTTGCCAAGGCGGAGCGACTTTATCTCGGTGCCGGCAAGTTGTATTCCTGCCACGAATTCTTCGAGAATCTCGTAGTTGAAATACGCCTTTTTGTTGCGGATGTTTATGTTTTTATAGTTCGTACTCATAGTATGTTGCGTGCTGTTTGGTGGGCAATCTTCTTGCGCTCGGCATTCAGCGCATCTATGGCTTCGAGGATGCGGGCAATCTCTGCCTCGTCCTCGTCGCCCAATCCTGCAAGTTGCTCGCCCAACGAAGAGATGATAGCCTCTATCGCCTTCGACTTATAGAGAACTATCGCCTTGGGAATAATCTTACCCAATCGTTCCTCCTCGCTCTCGGTGCAGATGTCGTGTTCCTTCCAGATGGAGGCTTGTTTGTGGTTGTCGCCCTCGGTAAGAATATCCACCGCTGCCGAACTTGCCTCGGGGTTGTCTATCTCTATGAAGTAGTGTTCGGGAACCTTCACACCCACCCCCAACTCGGCACTGTGGTGTTTGTAGCACTCCATAAGTGCTCGGTATCGGGCGTCCTGGAAGAACACTCCATCCTCTTCGAGTTCGCCAAAGATGGACTCGGCAACATTGAACGATGCCGTAGCCTTACCCTCGCGGTAGTCGAGCGTCAGATGACCATACTTTATGAGATAGCCCACAATCTCCCTCTCCAACTCGGTCATACTACTGCCCGCCTTCTGGTTGCCGAGTGTCACAGCCTGCTCGAATGCCTTAGCCTCGTGTTGTTGCTGTGCCTGCTCACGGCGCACAAACTCACGCGCCTCATCGCCGTAGCGTGTGCCGACACTCTTACGCACTACCTCGCTCACCACCAAAGCCTCGTCAATATCCATAATCTTGGAGCACTCCTTGATGAATACTGAACGCTGTATCTTATTGGGAATAAGCGCAATGGAGTTTACAATATCGGCTATAAGTTCGCCCTTGCGGATGGGGTCACGAGCCACCTCCGCAGCATAAAGCGACGACTTGAAGGTTATAAAGTCTTTTTGGTTATTGGTAATATACTCGCGAATTTGGTCGGCAGAGTGGCTGCGAGCATAGGAATCGGGATCCTCGCCCTCGGGTAACACCACAACCCTCACGTTGAGTCCCTCTTTGAGCACCAAATCGACACCTTTGATTGCCGCCTTCACGCCCGCACTATCGCCATCGAAGAGGAGTGTGATGTTGTTCGTGAAGCGCGAGATAATCCTCACCTGCTCAATGGTCAGCGCGGTGCCGAGGGGCGCAACAACATTTTCGATGCCCTTCTGGTGCATCTGCACAACGTCTATATTACCCTCCACGAGGATGCAGTGGTTCTCTTTGGTTATGGCACTCTTGGCAAAATAGATGCCGTAGAGGTTGTTGCTCTTGGAGTAGACCATACTCTCGGGCGAGTTGAGGTACTTTGCCTTGTTGTCGCCCGCAAGAGCCCTGCCGCTAAACGCCGTAACCCTACCCGAAATGGTGTGTATGGGAAACATTGCCCTGCCACAGAAGCGGTCGTAGTACCCGCCCGTTTCACGCTTAATGGTAAGACCCGTATCAACGAGGAACTGCTCCTTGTAGCCTGCGCGGAGTGCCGCCTGCGTCATTGTGTCCTTATCGCGCGAGGTGCGGCTCTCGGGGCAGTAGCCCAAGCCGAAGCGTTTGATTGTCGCATCCGTCAGTCCGCGCGAGGCGAAATAACTGCGGGCAACACTCAACCCCTCATCGGTGCCATACATCTGCTCCACAAAGTAGTCCTGAGCCCACGCATTGACAATCATCATACTCTCCCTATCATCGTTGCGTTGCTTCTCCTCGGGAGTCTCCTCTCTCTCCTCGACCGTTATGCCGTACTTCTTAGCAACCCATTTGAGAGCCTCGACATAGGTGAGTTTCTCGTGCTCCATAACGAAGGTCACAGCATTGCCACCCTTGCCACATCCGAAGCACTTGTAGAGTCCTTTGGCTGGCGACACGACAAAAGAGGGCGTCTTTTCGTTGTGGAAAGGACAACAAGCCATAAAATTCACTCCTTTCTTTTTGAGTGAAACAAAGTCACTAATGACCTCCACCACGTTTGCTGCGGCGTATATTCTATCGACTGTTGCCCTGTCAATCATCGCTTTACACGCTCTTGTTCTCTTTTTCTGCGCCCACAATGCGCCAAATTAGCAGGTAAAGTTACAAAATACTTTGTATTTTGCAAAAAACTCCTCCCAACAAGGGAGGAGCAAACTGTTTGTACTTCTACTATTTGGCACCACGAAAAGTCCAATGTTTCTGTAATAGATAGCTGTAAACTATGGTTATAAGCGAGGTGACGACTTGTGCCACGGGAGCATACAACCCCGCCCACTCGACAAAAAGTTTCAGGCAGACATAGTTGATAGCAAGCGAGCCCAAGGTGGTCACAAGATAGCGCACCGAGCTAACCCTATCGCCCAGGGGAGAGCCCTTGAAGGAGATGCGGCTCTGCAACCAATAGCCCGTAAAGAGTGTTACGGGGAACGTCACCGCAAGGGCGGCAATATGGCGCGAGATGTAGACAAAACCGAGGTTGAGGTAGTCGAAACCCAAAACCACATCGTAAAGCAAGGCATAGAGCAGCCAATTTATCACAAGGTTGACACCACCACACACCGCATAACGAAACGTCTGCAAAGGCATAACACCCCTCAGCGGCTTAATGTAAAACAAATCAATAAGTTTGGTTATCTTCTCTGCTAATTTCATACTTCTTTTTTCTCCGCTTTTTGCATAAAGCGGAACCAAAAACTTTTCGTGCACCAACCAATAGTGGTTCTTCCTACCGCTTTGCTTCGGAGTGGCTTTGGAGCCACTTGCACTTTGAGCCTCACACCTCCCCGAAAAAAGACTTCTCTCAAACTCCCCTGTAATCCTTGTTACACCTGCTATCCTTGTTATCCCTGCATGAAAAACAAGATGGGTAGATGCCAACCGCCTGCCTACGGCAGTCGTGGCAAGACGGACAGCAACAGAGGTGGTTTGTCTTATCACATATCTCTCAGTC
>CALDPX010000031.1 GCA_937911745.1 uncultured Alistipes sp.
TCGAGGGCTCAACCATCTCGCCCGGCTATGTATGGCTGGGTGGTAAGGTACGCCACTTTGAGGGCGTTACAGATGCCGTCTTCCCATACTATATCTACGAGAGCAACCGCCACGAATCGGTTGTCTATGCCAATGAGGTCAATAAGCGTGGCCGCACCTGCTACCTCTGTGCTGCGGGCAAGACTATCCCTACAACCACAGACCCAGTTACAGGCAAGATTCCTGCGGCTATCGAGGTTAAGGCAGACTATGCCCCTCGCTTTATCGATAAGTTCTTCGGGCGTTATGCCGTACTGCTTGAAACTCCTTTCCAGCGCCAGACAATCAAGAAGGATTTGGTGCTGGCAGGTCAGTTTACAGCCAACAAGGAGATAAACTCAAAGACGGCAGTTTCTGTAAGTGGCGAGAATGGCTACTCGCTCAAAGGTATCGTCAAGAGCGATGGTAATGCTTCACTCGGAGCGTACCTGAACGGACTTTTGGTCAATGAGATTGTTATCCGCACCGATGGCACCTTCTCATTTATGAAGCAAGGCAAGGAGCTGGCACGAGTTACGGGTGATGGTATCTCGTATGGCACATCACTCAGCGACAACTCACGCATCGGTGCAATCCATATTCAGGGCTGTGACATCTACAATACGCAGGATGTTACCGATGAGGGCGCAGTGCGTATCAACTACTATGGCGTTGAGGGTGGCGGCACGAATTTCCGTGACTTTGCAGTCTATGATGGTAAACTCTCTTTAACACCCATCTTCAAGGTCATTGGAAAGAGTGCTTCGGCACAGGTCAATGGACTCTTCTCGGTGCATAGTGCCGGGCGAGGCATCGACCTCTGCAATACTGCCTACACCAAAGATGATCCGAAGTTGCAAAATACTCTCTCGTGGCGTGACAGTACTGGTGCCGTTATCGCTGCAGTGGGCTTTGACACAGCAGACAGCTATCGCTTTGTGGTTCGCAATGCGTTGGGCGATATTGTTATTGCTCCGCTCGGCTCGGTGGATATTATCGGCACGCTCAAGGTCAATGGCAAGTCCGTTGCCGATACATATATTACCATTGATGCCTACACAAAGGGTATGGCAGGTAAGGTTGATAAGGTCGAGGGTAAGCAGCTCTCTACCGAGGATTTTACTACCGAGTACAAGCGAAAGCTTGATGCTATCAGCACAGGTGGCATCAGCGAAGGTGGTACAGGCTATGTAACATCGGGCGCCGTTGCCGAGGCGTTGAAGACAAAACTCTCTGCCGACCAGAATCTACGCGATGTGATGGATAAGGGAATGGCAAGAACAGCTCTCGATGTTTACTCAAAGTCTGAATCCAAGGAGGTCTTCTTGGAAATCTCGGAGGGCTTGCAGGAGTTGGTACGCCTCACAGCCGATGAGGTCAATAACCTTACACCGGAGCAGGCACAAGCACTCAAGGCAGAGCGTCAGGCGGCTGTGCGTGCTACGCTTGATGCCGAGAAAGGTGGCACGGGCGAGCAGAAACTCACCAAGACCTCCAACCTCAGCGACCTTACCGATAAGAGCAAGGCACGCCGAAATCTCGAAGTCTATTCCACAACGGAGATAGATAATATGATGGCCGGCAAGCTGGGCACCGACTCGGCATATCAGGGTATCATCTTCACCTCGGAGATGCGTGATAAGTTGAACAATATCGAGACGGGAGCCTTTGCCTATACTGATGCAGATGGTAAGTCGCACTCGCAGGTTGAAGGCTATGTCCTCACCTCAGCCATAGTCAAGGAGCTCAAGAAGAAGGCAAATTGGTTGCTTGATGGCTACAATGCCAATGAACTTATTACCATAGCCAAGAACTTGGAGTTCTACGCCAAGAGCGTTGCCGATGGTCGCTTTGCCCGTATGGAGAACCTCTTTCAGGACTATATCAACTACTTGGTGGCGCAGGGCAAGACCTCTGCTCAGGCACAGGCTCTCCTGCGTGAGAAGTTGAACCTACTCTCGAAAGATGAGATTGTCAAGGACTACCTGCGTAAGGACGCTAAACTCACAGACCTCGTGTTGGGCAGTGCCGAGTCGCAGCGACAGGTATGTCGCACATTGGGTGCGGCCTTTGCTGAGGATTATCAGCCACTGCTCATCGATACGGGTTGGATGCAGATGGAGAACAGTGGCCAGGGAACAGATACCCGCAACCTCTTTGTTCGTCAGATAGGCAGCATCGTATCTATACAGGGAGAGATTAACACCGCCAAGCGTGATGGTAGCAACTGGGGAGGTGTCATCGCAATGATACCAAATAAAATTCAGCCTCCGAAGTATAGTGTACGCTGTACGGCTGCCAACTGGAACGATGACCATAAGTACAACCGAGGCTCGTCGTTTACCATCTATGGCGGTCAGCGTAAGTTGCAACTCTACGAGCGAGGCTTCT
>CALDPX010000032.1 GCA_937911745.1 uncultured Alistipes sp.
TCGAGGGCTCAACCATCTCGCCCGGCTATGTATGGCTGGGTGGTAAGGTACGCCATTTTGAGGGCGTTACGGATGCCGTCTTCCCATACTATATCTACGAGAGCAACCGTCACGAATCGGTTGTCT
Organism: uncultured Alistipes sp.; assembly: GCA_937911745.1. Classification (GTDB taxonomy): domain Bacteria; phylum Bacteroidota; class Bacteroidia; order Bacteroidales; family Rikenellaceae; genus Tidjanibacter. Next base: position 127 of record CALDPX010000032.1, read on the forward strand.
ATGCCAATGAGGTAAATAAGCGTGGCCGCACCTGCTACCTCTGTGCTGCGGGTAAGACAGTGCCAACTACAGCAGATCCCGTTTCTGGCAAGATTCCTGCGGCTATCGAGGTTAAGGCAGACTATGCCCCTCGCTTTATAGATAAGTTCTTCGGGAGATATGCCGTGCTGCTTGAAACGCCTTTCCAACGTCAGACAATCAAGAAAGATTTGGTGCTGGCAGGTCAGTTTACAGCCAACAAGGAGATAAACTCTAAGACAGCAGTTTCTGTCAGTGGCGAGAATGGCTATTCGCTCAAAGGTATCGTCAAGAGCGATGGCAATGCCTCGCTCGGAGCGTACCTGAACGGACTTTTGGTCAATGAGATTGTTATCCGCACTGATGGCACCTTCTCATTTATGAAGCAAGGCAAGGAGTTGGCACGAGTTACGGGTGATGGTATCTCGTATGGTACATCACTCAGCGATAACTCACGCATCGGTGCAATCCATATTCAGGGCTGTGATATCTACAATACGCAGGATGTTACAGACGAAGGAACAATACGCATCAACTACTACGGCGTGGAGGGTGGCGGCACGAAGTTCCGAGACTTTGCCGTCTACGATGGCAAACTATCTCTGACTCCAATTTTCAAAGTTGTAGGCAAGAGTGCTACGGCACAGGTCAATGGACTTTTCTCGGTACATAGTGCCGGACGAGGCATCGACCTCTGCAATACAGCCTATACCAAAGATGATCCGAAGTTACAGAATACACTCTCGTGGAAGGATAGCGCCGGAGCGGTGATTGCTGCTGTGGGTTTTGATACCGCAGATAGCTATCGCTTTGTGGTTCGCAATGCTTTGGGCGATATTGTTGTTGCTCCGCTCGGCTCGGTGGATATCATCGGCACGCTCAAGGTAAATGGCAAGTCTGTTGCTGACACCTATGTTACTGTTACTACGTACACAAGTGGTATGAATGGCAAAGTAGACAAGGTGGATGGCAAGCAGCTCTCTACCGAGGATTTTACCACAGAGTACAAGCGAAAACTCGATGCTATCTCTACGGGTGGTATCACCGAAGGTGGTACAGGCTATGTAACATCTGGTGCTGTAGCAGAAGCATTGAAGACAAAACTCTCAGCCGACCAGAACCTACGTGATGTTGTGGATAAAGGAGCAGCCCGCACTGCCCTCGATGTCTACTCCAAGCCTGAATCCCAAGAGGTATTCTTGCAGATTTCGGAGGGCTTGCAGGAACTTGTCCGCCTTACAGCCGATGAGGTCAATAACCTTACACCGGAGCAGGCACAAGCACTCAAGGCAGAGCGTCAGGCGGCTGTGCGTACTACGCTCGATGCCGAGAAAGGTGGCACGGGCGAACAGAAGCTTACCAAAACATCTAACCTTAGCGACCTTGCTGATAAGAGCAAGGCACGCCGAAACCTTGAAGTCTACTCTACAACGGAGATAGATAATATGATGGCCGGCAAGCTCGGCACCGATTCGGCATATCAGGGTATTATCTTCACCTCGGAGATGCGTGATAAGCTGAATAATATCGAGACGGGAGCCTTCGCCTACACGGATTACGAGGGTAAGTCGCACGCACAAGTTGAAGGATATGTCCTCACCTCTGCCATAGTCAAGGAGCTTAAGAAGAAGGCCAACTGGCTGCTTGATGGCTATAATTCAACCGAACTCGCAACCATAGCCAAGAACTTGGAGCTATATACCCGCACTGGCGCTGACGGTCGCTTTGCCCGTATGGAAAATCTCTTCCAGGACTACATCAACTACTTGGTGGCTCAAGGCAAGAGTTCTGCTCAGGCACAGGCTATCCTGCGTGAGAAGCTGAATCTGCTCTCCAAAGATGAGATTGTCAAAGATTACCTGCGTAAGGATGCCAAACTCACAGACCTTGTGTTGGGTAGCCCAGAAGCACAGCGTCAGGTATGCCGTACATTGGGTGCAGCCTTTGCCGAGGAGTATCAGCCGCTGCTCATTGATACAGGCTGGATGCAGATGGAGAACAGCGGTCAGGGAACAGACACCCGCAACCTCTTTGTGCGTCAGATAGGCAGCATCGTATCTATCCAGGGCGAGATTAACACAGCCAAGCGTGATGGTAGCAACTGGGGAGGTGTCATCGCAATGATACCAAATAAGATTCAGCCTCCTAAGTACAGTGTACGCTGTACTGCGGCCAACTGGAATGATGACCATAAGTACAATCGAGGCTCTTCGTTTACCATCTATGGCGGTCAGCGTAAGTTGCAACTCTACGAGCGAGGCTTCT
>CALDPX010000033.1 GCA_937911745.1 uncultured Alistipes sp.
GCGAGTGTGCCTTGTGGGTGCTTTTTGCACCAAAATTCAGAGAGCGACATCCTCATTTGCGCTGAGCAAACTGCGGTGTCGCTCCTTCTTTTGGCACAAAAATCCCTCCACAAAACCCACTCGCTGCGAGCACATCTCGCGAGCATCTGCTGCGTTATGCTCGGGCTCGGAATGCTCATTTGCGCTGAGCAAACTCCGCTTCCTTGCCCTTCGCAAGCCTTGAAATCGCCTCACATAAATCACCCGCAGGGTTGGGGGTAGTGGCGCAAAAATCGCCTCACAAAACCCACTCGCGGGGTGTGGGGTCCATTTGCTCACCATGCGCATCAATAACTTTGGAGTACGATAAAAGTTCTTCCTCACTATTGGTTTTCTTAATTCCTTTTAGTAAATTTGTGATAGTAATGGAATTGTTAGAGTTATTGCCGTTATGTGGAGTCTCTCCCTCTCGGTTCGGGTCAGCCCCGCGTTTCTCTAATAGTTCCATTTCTTGTACCTCATAGATATAAGGCATATAGGGCATATTTGCCCTATGGGAGTTATGGGAGGACTGAGAGATATGTGATAAGACAAGCCTCCTCTGTTGCTGTCCGTCTTGCCACGCCTGCCGCAGGCAGGCGGTTGGCATCTACCTATCTTGTTTTTCTTGCAGGGATAACAAGGATAGCAGGTGTAACAAGGATTACGGGGGAGTTTGAGAGAAGTTTTTTCGGGGAGGTGTGAGGCTCTCCGAAGGAGAGTGGCGGGCGAAGTGTCAGCCCACTCAAACTTGTTTGAAGGTGGGCTGGCAGTTCGACTGCCAGACTATCTGCGAAAGATAGTCACACCCCACCGCAAGGGCTGCACGAAAAGTTTTTGGTAGCACCTTTTTACAAAAAGGTGCGAAAAAGCGGAGAAAGAAAAGCGCATAAAATACCCAAATCTCAACTTTCATCTTTCAACTTTCAACTCAAATCACTATCTTTGCACTAATATACACTTAATAGGTTTGTTATGGAAGTAAAAACTACTGAGGCGCCCAAGGAGAGGTCGCTCAATTTCGTAGAGGAGATTATCGAGAACTATATAGCTGAGACGGGTAATACTATCCAGACACGTTTCCCGCCCGAGCCCAATGGCTACCTTCATATTGGTCACGCCAAGAGTATCTGCCTTAACTTTGGTTTGGCACAACGCTATGGCGGTAAGTGCAATCTGCGCTTCGATGATACCAACCCTGTGAAGGAGGATACCGAGTATGTGGACTCCATCAAGGAGGATATCAAGTGGCTCGGCTTTGAGTGGGCTGTGGAACGCTACGCTTCGGACTATTTCGACCAGCTCTATGAGTGGGCTATCTTGCTGATTAAGAAGGGCAAAGCCTATGTAGATGACCAATCGCAGGAGGAGATTCGCCTCGGTCGCGGCACTGTGCAACAGCCCGGTACCGAGAGCCCCTACCGCAATCGTTCGGTAGAGGAGAACCTGAGGCTCTTCGAGGAGATGAAGGAGGGTAAGTATGCCGATGGCGAGAAGGTGCTGCGTGCCAAGATTGATATGGCACACCCCAATATGCTCTTCCGTGACCCCATCCTCTACCGTATTCTCCATACCGAACACCACCGCACAGGCAATAAGTGGTGCATCTACCCAATGTACGACTACGCTCACGGTCAGAGCGACTCCATCGAGCGCATCACACACTCGATTTGTACTTTGGAGTTCGATGTTCACCGCCCCTTGTACGATTGGTTTATTGAGGAACTCGGCATCTTCCCCAGCCGCCAATACGAGTTCGCAAGGCTCAACCTCACCTATACGGTTATGAGTAAACGCAAACTCTTGCAACTCGTTAAAGACCAAGTGGTTACGGGTTGGGATGACCCCCGTATGCCCACCATCTGCGCCCTCAGGCGCAAGGGCTACACCCCCGCTTCGATTAGGGCATTTGCCGAGAAGGTGGGTGTTGCCAAGAGGGACAATGTTATCGACCTTTCGCTCTTGGAGTACTGCGTGAGGGAAGATTTGAATAAGGTTGCCGAGCGCCGTATGGCTGTTATCGACCCCTTGAAGGTTGTTATTACCAACTACCCCGAGGGACAGACCGAGTGTTTTAGCTGCGTTAATAATCCCGAGGATGAGAGTGCAGGAAGACGCGATGTTCCCTTTGGTAGAGAGATTTATATCGAGCGTGGCGACTTTATGGAGGAGCCCCCCAAGGGCTACTATCGCTTGCGTCCCGGTGGCGAGGTGCGCCTGAGGTATGGCTACCTCATCAAATGCGAGGAGGTTATCAAGGATGCCGAGGGCAATGTTATTGAGTTGCGCTGTACCTACGACCCAATGTCGGCAGGCGGCAGCTCTTCGGATGGTCGCAAGGTAAAGGGTGTTATCCATTGGGTGTCGGCAGCCGATGCTGTTGAGGCGGAGGTAAGACTCTATGATAACCTCTTTGCAAAGGAGAATCCTGATGATGTTGAGGAGGGCAAAGTATTTACCGACTACCTCAATCCAAATTCGCTTGTTGTCAAGACCGCCTACTGCGAGCGCTCGCTGGGCGAGGCAAAGATTGGCGACAGGTTCCAATTTGAGAGGGTTGGTTATTTCTGTGTGGATAAAGACTCCTCCGCTGATAAGATTGTCTTCAACCGCACAGTGACCCTAAAAGACACCTGGGCAAAGATGCAAAAGAAATAATTATCGCAGGCATTTGCTGTGTTATGCTCAAAGGCAACAACCTCATTTACGCTAAGTAAACTCGGTTGTTGCCTTTTTTCGCAAGCCTTGCATCTGCTCTGCGATAATCATTTCTTTACCCCTGCCCACCCCCGCTCTATATAAAATAATCACCCCAATGTTCCACGAGGAACATTGGGGTGACTTCAATTTTCAATTTTCAATTCGGAGTTGTTCCTCGTGGAACAGTTATCTGCCAAAGTAAATCAATAATACGTTTATGTCGGCGGGCGAAACGCCTGGTATGCGCGAGGCCTGACCAATAGTGGTGGGGCGAATGCGCGAGAGTTTTTGGCGAGCCTCAATGGTTATAGATGTGACACCCATAAAGTCAAAGTTGGCAGGGATGTGTATCTCTTCGAGCCTTTGTAGTTTGTCGGCAATCGCTTTTTCGCGCTCAATGTAGCCACTGTATTTTACCTCTATTTCTACTTGCTCGATAATTTCGCGACTCGGTTTGTGGGTTGTGACGAATTTTTTGAGCGGGGCAACTATTTCAATTAGGTCAAAAAGTGAAACATTGTTGCGAATTAATACATCTGCAATCTTCTTTTTCTGCGAAAGTGGTGCAGAATTGATGGTTTTGAGATAGTCTGAAATTTCGTCTGGTGCGACACCCTGTCTTTGAACGAAATTTTTAAGCGATTCTCCGAGCGATTTTTTTTGCTCAAAATCCGCCCACCTTTCATCATTCACAAGACCGATTTTTCTACTAATAGGAGTAAGGCGAAGGTCGGCGTTGTCTTGTCGGAGGAGGATGCGATACTCTGCACGGCTTGTAAACATACGATAAGGCTCATCGACACCCTTAGTCACAAGGTCGTCAATCAGCACGCCAATATAGGCCTCGTTGCGACCGAGTACAAAAGGCCCCTCTCCCCTACTCTTCCTCACTGCGTTCACGCCAGCTACCAAGCCTTGCGCTGCCGCCTCTTCGTAGCCTGTGGTGCCGTTGATTTGACCTGCAAAGTAGAGCCCCTTGATGAGTTTTGTTTCGAGAGTGTGGGTTAGTTGTGTGGGTGGGAAATAGTCGTACTCGATGGCGTATCCAGGGCGGTAAATCTCCACCTTCTCGAAGCCTTCAATCTGCTGCAAGGCAGCACACTGAACTTGCCAGGGAAGGCTCGAAGAGAACCCATTGAGGTAGTATTCGTTGGTGTCGGCACCCTCTGGTTCGAGGAAGAGTTGGTGGAACTCCTTGTCGGCAAAGGTGCGCAATTTGTCCTCTATGCTGGGACAATAGCGAGGACCGATACCCTTGATAAGCCCCTGAAACAGAGGCGAGTCATCGAAGCCCGTTCGCAGTGTGTTATGAACCTCTTGTGAGGTGTAGACCAAGTAGCAAGGTTGCTGATTTTCAACGGGTTGAATGCTCCTTAGGAACGAGAATTTCTGTGGCTCGCTGTCGCCATCCTGACGCTCAAACTTGTCGAGGTCGAGCGAGCGAACGTCAATCCTAACGGGCGTTCCCGTCTTCATCCTACCTGCCTCAAAACCGAGTTCGACAAGTTGCTCGGTGAGCCCGTGCGATGCGGCATCGCCAGCCCTACCCCCCTCGGCTGAGTTGCGCCCTATGTGCATCAGCCCCCCGAGGAATGTTCCGTTGGTCAGAATAACCGACTTGGCAGAGAAAACCACACCCATTTGTGTTCTTACACCCACAACACGCCTACTCTCCCCTACTCCATCAATAATCAGTTGATTTACAGAGTCTTGCCACAGTCTGAGGTTGGGGGTGTTCTCCAATGTCTTGCGCCACAAAGCCGAAAAACGAGCCTTGTCGCATTGTGCCCTGGGGCTCCACATTGCCGCCCCCTTCGAGCGGTTGAGCATACGGAATTGGATGGTGCTTTGGTCTGTGATGATGCCCATTTGTCCACCAAGAGCGTCTATCTCTCTGACAATCTGTCCCTTAGCCACGCCACCCACCGCGGGATTACACGACATATTGGCATATTTGGTCATATCCATAGTTATGAGCAGTGTTGCCGCACCGAGGTTGGCAGCCGCTGTGGCAGCCTCACACCCGGCGTGACCTCCGCCTACAACTATTACATCGTAATCAAACCTCATCGCTATTTGGATTTTAATACAGGTGTATTATCTGCAAAACGTGCCAGGTAGAAATTCTCTTTTTGGCGCATCTGGGCGGCATCGGAGTCGGTTTTGTCCTTGTAGCCGCATAGGTGCAACACTCCGTGAATAATAACCCTTAGTTGCTCCTCTTCGGGGTTTGTACCGAGTATTTTGGCATTGTCATCAACCGTAAAGGGGTCGATGAAGATGTCGCCGCTGACCACCTTGCGCCCCTCTAAGTCGCTGTAATCGAATGTGATAACATCCGTATAGTAGTCGTGTCCCAAGAATTGGCGATTGATACCTATGTGGTTTTCAGAGGAGCAGAAAATGTAACTAATCTCCCCCACCCTAAAACCCTCGTTGTGGATGCTCTCCCTTATCCAGCGGTTGATTCTAACTCTTCCTTTGGGTAGGTAGTCGGTATCTTGATTATAGAAGTGTATAGCCATTATGTTGTTGTATTTCAAAAGTTTATCCTAATCTGCCAACCAAATTTCGGGGTCTTGGTTGATGGTGTGGAACCACACCTCGAAGTGGAGTTGGTACTCTTCGGGGTTGTCGCCTGCCGAGATAGTGCCAAGTCGGGTGTTTGTGCCCACTCTGTCACCAGCCTTTACACTCACGGTTGCAAGGTTTGAGTAGATGGTAAAATAGTCGCCGTGACGCAGCATCACACAGTTATTGAGTCCGCTGATGAACATTACCCTTGCCACCTCGCCCTCAAATACGGCGTAGACCTCCGAGCCCTTCGGGGCGGCAATGTTCACACCCTTATTAACCACCGTAACGTGTTTCTCGGTGGGGTGGGGGTGCTTGCCAAAACGCTCTATTATGACACCGCCGTTTACGGGCATCAACATTTTACCCTTGTTTTGGTCGAACTTGCCATTCAGTGCCGTCACAGCCCTGCGCTCGGCATCAGTCATCTGTCGCTTGGTTTTGCGAGTCTCTTCGTCTATGATTTTTTGAAGCGTCTGTTGTGCTTTTTTCTTCTCTTCGCGCCTCTTTTTCAGCTCCTTAGAGATTTTCTTCTCATTGGCGGCAAGTTTCTTGCCCGCAGCATCGAGTTCTTTTTTCTCCTTGCCAAGGGTTTTGAGGCTCTTTTGGTGTTCTGCCTTGGTCTTGTCGAGTGAAGCCTGCTTTGCCGAGAGTTCTCCCACCTCCGAGGCAATCTGCTGACTCTTGGTAGTTATCTCCTCCGCACGGTGCGATAGTGCTCGGTTGTAGCGCGAAAGGAGCCCCATTCGGTGCGTGGCGGTGGTCATATCCTCCGAGGAGAAGAGGAAGTGGAGTGGGGTGCCCACAAGTTGGTTTTTGTAAGCCACCCTCACCATACGGGCATACTCCTCTTTGAGTCTTTGGAGTTCGCCCTGCATTGTTCCAATTGTCGCTTGTTTGGTCGCTATGTCGTTGGATATGAGGTTTATCTGCTTGTTGAGTGAGCCAACAACCTCTTGTCGCTTGTTGATTTTACTCTGCAAGAGTTTGACTTCGGTTTGGTTGCTCTTTTGGGATGACGTGACCTCTTTGAGTAGTTTTTCGTTTTTGGCAATCTCCTTTTCGGCACGTTTGATTTGGGCATCAAGTTCCTCTACGGTCTGTCCGTAGAGCACACCGATACCCAATGTCAAAAATCCCAATATCAACACTAAAAACCTCTTCATCGCTCCGTCGCTATTTTTGTTTCAACGCCTCAATTTTAGCCTCAATGAGTTCTCCGTCTTCGCCCGCATCAAGAGCCCTCTTGTAATAAATCTCTGCCATAAAACTATCGCCCTCTGCGGCAAGTATGTCGCCGTAGTGGAGTAGGAGAGTGCCGTCGCCCCTACTGTCGAGCGATATAGCTTGGCGCATAATCCTTTTTGCCTCCGCGGTGTTTCCCATAAGGAAAAGAATCCACGCTTTGGTGTCGAGATATGTGGGGTTTGTGGGCTCCAAATCGCACGCCCTTGTACTCATCTCCAATGCTCTCGCAAACTCTTTGGGGCTATTAATAAGCGAATAAGCCCAATTGTTCAGCGCCATAGCATTGTCGGGGTACTCCTCCAACGCTCTTTTGTATAGCCTTGCCTGCTTGTTTGGGTTGGATTCCAAGTTGGCAAGCGAGCAGTAGATCTCACTCTTCTCTACGGGTGATTGAGTTACTTTAATCGCTCGTTCAAGGAGTTTTTCAGCCTCTTTTGTGGCAGTTTCCCCGTCCATGTCCAAGATTATGTATGCCTTTTGAAGCAGTGCTTCGGTGCGGTTGGGATGGTGTTTTATTGAGAGGTCAAGATAGTACATCGCCGAGTCGCTACGATTCAAGTAGCGCTCTCCACCGACCACCATAAAAAGGTCCTGGTTGGGCTCATATCTATTCTTACGGACAATTTGCTTGTATAACTCAACACCCTTTTCCGTCTCACCAGCCCTCAGCAGGTGCTCGGCATAGCATCGTTCCACATCTACCACCTCTGGGTGTTTTAGGTAGAGTGCGGTAATTAGTGAGTTGATGGTGAAGAAGTTGCGAACGTAAAAATCCTCTTTGTCTATCACATCCGATTTCCATATCGAAACGGCCTCCTGTGCGGGAAATTCGTCCACCATAAAAAGAGTTTTGAGCGCCTGTAAAAACTCCTCCTCACGTCCCCTTTGTTTATAGAAGGTAGCCAAACCCAACAGGGCGTCAGTGTTTTGCGGGCTCAGGGCAAGCGCTTTTTCAAAACTATCCACCACCAACGAGTCTTGTTTGTTTTTTGTGTATAGATATCCCAGCATTGTGAGGTGATTTACACTGCGAGGGTTGTTTGCAATCTCGGTCTTTATCTCTTCAATCGCCTTGTCGTAGAGGTTCATTGAGTAGAGAAGTCCCAACTTTTGTCCCACAATTTCACCCGTTCGCCCAAGTTTATATTCGGCGCTGTCGAGTACCGAGAGAGCCATATATGGCATATTGCTCGATTGGTAGAGCGAGGCAAGCATTTGGTAGTTGTAGCCATTGCGGGGCTCCAAACGGACCAATTTTTCGTAGACAGCCCTTGCCTGCTGCAACTCGTTATTGCTCACAAGAGAGTAGCCATAGAGCCCCAAATAATCCACATTGGTGCTGTCTGCTCGGCTCGCAATCCTGCCGTGACGCAATGCCGCTTTGGGGTCGTGTCTCATGGCAATGTCGCCCATCTGGAAATGGGTTGGCGCGTGGAGTGAGTCTATTTCGAGCACCTTCTCGAAATAGGGGAGTGCCTCCCTGCGATCTTTGGCAAGGGTGGCAACTTTCACTCCTTCGGAGTAGAGGTACTCGGCGCGCAAAGAGTCGGTGCTGTACCACCCGGGAACATCCACAACAAATCCCTCACTGCTCTTTTGTGGCTGGCGTGCACACGAGAAAAAGCAGAGAAAAAACAGTGTGTATAGTAGGGCTTTATTTTTCATAGACGCCCGAGGGTTTGGGATGGTTAGAGCACCGAGTCGAACTGGCTAAGGAACCTCAAATCGTTCTCGAAATAGAGCCTAAGGTCCTTTACGCCAAATTTCAACATCGCAATGCGCTCAACACCCATACCGAATGCAAAACCGCTATACTTGGTACTGTCTATGCCGCTTGCCTCCAAGACGTTGGGGTCTACCATACCGCAGCCGAGGATTTCGAGCCAGCCGGTACCCTTGCAGACATTGCAACCCTTGCCACCACAGAGGTTACACGATACGTCCACCTCTGCCGAAGGCTCTGTGAAGGGGAAGTAGGAGGGGCGCATACGAATCTGAGTCTGCTCGCCGAAGAACTCCTTTGCGAAGTAAAGCAAGGATTGCTTCATATCGGCAAACGACACCTTCTCGTCAATGTAGAGTCCCTCAATTTGGTGGAAAATGCAGTGTGCGCGAGCCGAGATTGCCTCGTTGCGGAACACCCTACCGGGGCAAATAACGCGGATGGGGGGCTTTTGGTGCTCCATAGTACGCACCTGAATTGAACTTGTGTGGGTACGCAAAAGCACATCGGGGTGTTTCTCGATGAAGAACGTATCCTGCATATCGCGTGCGGGGTGCTCGGGAGCGAAGTTCAGTGCCGAGAAAACATGCCAATCATCCTCAATCTCCGGACCATCGGCAATGGTGTAGCCAAGGCGCGAGAATATGTCACAAATCTCGTTCCTTACGAGCGAAATGGGGTGGCGAGAGCCGAGGTTTTCGGTCATTGCGGGGCGCGAGAGATCGCCACTCGAAGCCGCTGCTACGGGTGTGCTATCGAGAGCCTCTTTGAGAGCAGCGATGCGCTCGTTGGCTTTGGTCTTTATGGCGTTAATTTGCTGACCAAGAACACGTTTCTCCTCCGATGGAACGGTCTTGAACTCTTCCAATATGTCGTTCAATTCGCCTTTGCGACCAAGAATTTTCACGCGGAAATCCTCAATCTCTGCTGCCGAAGTGGCGTTGAAATTCTCTATCCTGCCGAGCAGGTCGTTGATTTTGTCAATAAGTGCCATAGTTTGCTTTCTTTGTATTTTAACCACAAAAATAGCAATTATTGGCGAGTAAGAGTACAAAAAAGCGATTTTTCTCAAAGAAAAACCGCCTTTTTGTAGCCAACCAAAACTTTTATTTCGACTCAGAGCCTTTTATGCAAATCATCGCAATACCTCCAACAACGAGCAGTAGGGGCAAAATGAGTTTCTCGAATGATATATAGATGTTGAAATAATCTACAACCACAAGCACCACACCAAGAGCCGTAATAGTGCCTCCCGAGATGTAGTTGCGCACGCAGAGCAACCAAGCACCCACAGCCACCACCAACATCTGCCACGAGAGAATGGTGTCGATGAGTTTGGGGCTCAGAAGATTGTAGTTGCTGCCCAGCCACACCAAACCACAAACAATCATAAGCACGCCTGCAAAGTTGTAGACACTGCGAGTGAGAGGGTGTTTCTCCTCGGTCACTTTCTCTTGCTTTTCTTCGTTCAAAATTTCCATATCTACAATTATTTACTACTTAACAACCTGTGGCACAGACGAATTGAGTATCCTAACGGGCGAGGTCACAACCGTGTCACCATCTGGCGAAGAGATGGTTATAGTGCGATACATCCTATCGCCCTCGTAGTGGTTTTCGATTTTGACATCCACTTTTCCGCCGCGCAGCAGATGCCATTCCAGCCTATCTTCATAGGGCACCATCTCCTCAAAACGCTCGCAAAAACTATCGAACCTCATTGCGCCCTCGAAGCCGTCGAAACTAAGAGTGTAGGTGGAGTCCCACTCCTCAACACCGCGCATATTAATCACTGCGTCTTCCCACTCGCCCTCTACGCGATCCTCCCAAGCCTCAATCTCCTCTTCCCAGAGCTCAAACTGAGCCTCGGTGCGGTAAGCCCACTCTGCCCAATTGTCGGCATTGCGGATAGCGGCAAAAATGAGCCACAAAAGGAATACTACCCAGATAATAGCGGCAGTGAGTAATCGTTTGAGGTTTATGCGCTTACATCTAATTAGCGAGAATCCCAAGTCGGCAACAATACCCATAAATAACACCACTACGGCGCATATGAGTCCTGCAAAAACAATGGGCGAAACACCATCCATAGGCACCACATTTGCCCACTCTTCGCCAATGGCAGCGAGTGAAACAAAACCTACCAAAATTCCCAGGGCGGTAAGCAGCCAGCCCGCAAGAAATATACCGAGTAATACCTTGGCGCAGACGATAATAACTTTGCCAAGCGGACCTACTCCACTATTGTTGTTGTCGGTTTGTTTGGGTGTTTGGGGTGGGGTAGTGGTTGGTTTAGTGGGGGTGTAGCCCATAGAGAGCGCAACGCTCCTTACCAACTCCTCCTCGACAACGGTGTTTGCCGACTGCCTCTCCAATACTCGGGCGGCAAAATCCCTCTCCACCTTTGTGGCAGCCTCCTTGCCCTGGCTCTTTGCAATCTCTTCGAGCAGAGCCGAGAGCACGCCATATGCCTCTTTGTCTATCGCAAAGGTTGCTTCTGCAACCCTTACCTTCAATACTTCCTTCATAACTCTTTTTTTGTACGTTTGATTGTTGGTCTATTTTTGTCTGATTTTACTTATCTGCCCTATGAGTTCGTCCCACGATTCATCGAGCTGACCAAGCGCCTCCCTGCCCTCGGGTGTGAGGGTGTAGTACTTGCGCGGAGGTCCCTGTGGCGATTCCTCCCAGCGGTAGGTCAGAAGCCCCTGATTTTTCAGGCGTGTGAGGATAGGATAGAGTGTTCCCTCCACCACAATCATCTGAGCCTCTTTGAGTTCGGAGATGATTTTCGGGGCGTAACTATCCTCGCGCGAGAGTATCGACAGGATGCAGTATTCGAGTATTCCCTTGCGCATCTGCGCCTTGGTATTTTCTACGTTTATAGCCATTACCTACTTGCTTTCGGGGATTAACAGCCATGCCACAAGGTAGCACAAAAACGCAGGAATGCCAGGGAAGAAAAAGAGCACTACGGCAACAACCCTCGCAAGTGTGGGGTCGATGTTGAAATACTCTGCCAATCCGGCACACACACCACCCAGCATACGATTTTTGCTGCGGTAGAGTTTTTTGGGCTCGTTCATTATTTCCATAGTTGTAACTGTTTAATATATAATAGTGTTGGGGTTTTCTATCGGTTTTCGGGCTTGTTGAGAATTATGAGCGCGGCAATAACACCGGGTACCCATCCACAAGCGGTGAGTAGCAGTGTGATCAAAAACGAACCACAACCTCGGCTGATGACCGCCAATGGAGGGAATATGATTGATAGAATTACTTGCCAAATAGTCATAATTGTCTGTTTTTAAGCGTTTTGATGCTTCGTGTCGAGGGGCAGGAAGATCCAGAGGATGATGTAGATCCAGAGGCTTAGTCCGCCAAAGATAATGAGCAACATTGTGACAATTCTCAGCAGGGTGGGGTCGATGTTGGTAAAGCGGGCAATACCACCGCATACACCACCAATAACCTTGTCCTTGCTGCTGCGCGAAAGACGCTTTACCGCCTCCTCCTTGCCGAGATGATCGCTCTTGGGCTGACGCAACTCGCCAAACTCCTCGGGTCTGCCAATCTGCTCTTGCACCTTGCGCACAAGATAGATGTCTACCACATTTTCGGGATTTCCGAGCCAACCGCTCAGCAGGTCGGCAATCCTCATCTCCAAGTCGCTCATCGTCTCGGTTGCCGAGTACTCTTCGAGTCGCTCGCGGATGTCGTCAAGGTAGATTTCCAACGCACGAAAGGCGTCCTCCTCGATGACAAACGCCGTAGTTCCGATTTTTACATTGAGTTTTCTGTTCACTTTTACTCTAAGTTTGATTGTTTGTACCACAAAGATATAAAATTATTTTAGTACTATGCAATACATAGAACTAAAAATTTTCAATCACCCCCTTGCTTTTTTGCGCCACACAAGGGTTATGTGTGTGATTATTAAGCGATTGTCTTAGGTAAAAATTTTTTGGTTTTGTGTGAGAGCTATGAGGAAAATGGGGGCTATGGGAGAAATGGGAATTCTGGGAGCACCACAACCACTCTCCCCTCTGAACGAGCATAGTAATTTTCAATTTTCAATTTTCAATTTCCCTCTCCTTACTTGCAAAATTTGCCGTATCTTTGTCACGATAAGAGAAAACCATACCTTATATGTATATAGCACAACAAAAGCGCAAAGAGAACATCGCCGAGTATATCCTCTACCTCTGGCAGTTGGAGGATCTGCTGAGGGCTTTGAAGTTCAGCCCCGAGGCGATTTACAACACCCTTGTGGAGCCCAATGGCTGTGACGAGCAGGAGAAACAGCAGATTTTTATGTGGTATATGAGCCTTGCGGGGCTTATCAACGAGGAGGGCAAGAGCGAGCAGGGGCACCTCAGTCACACACTGCACCTTATTGCCGATATGGAGAACCTCCACAATCAACTCCTCAACCTGCCCGTGGGCGCAACCTACCGCACACTGTGGGCTCCCCTGAAAGAGGAACTCTCTCGCCTGAGGATTGTGCTGGCACGCGATGGAGTGGGGGATATCGAACTCTGTTTCCGCGCACTCTACGCCACAATGCTCTACCGCATAAAGGGCGACCAGAGCAAGTCGGGCGCCATCGAAGATGTTGTAACCCTCATATCGCCCGTCATCGCCACCCTCTCAGATATGTACCGCAAAGTGGAGATGGGTGAAATTGACCTCTTCGGGTAGCGAGTGTGCCTTGTGGGTGCTTTTTGCACCAAAATTCAGAGAGCGGACTCCTTATTTACGCCACCAAGTAAACTTCGGAGCCCGCTCCTTCTTTTGGCACGAAAACCCCTCAGCGACACGCCCTCGTTGGCGAGTGTGTCGTGTGGGGACGATTTCAAGGCGAGCAAAAAAATATCCCCCTCAGTTTACTGACGTAAATGAGGGGGATTTTTTTGAGTGTAACGCAGCAGATGTCTGCGAAATACACTTGCGAGAATTTTTTACTCGTCTTTCTCTTCTTCCTGATATGCTTTAAGAAGTTTATCCTGAACATCGGCAGGTACTTGCTCATAGGAAGCAAACTCCATAGTGTAGTTTGCGCGACCAAGAGTCAGTGCGCTCAGAGTGGTCGAGTAGCGGTAGAGTTCTGCCAGAGGTACCCTTGCATTAAGGCGACTATATGCACCCTCGGCGTTCATACCCATAATCTGAGCACGACGACCATTGAGGTCACTCATAATATCACCCATATTCTCGCTGGGAACCAAAATCTCTACGTTGTAGATAGGCTCCAAAATCTTAGGACCTGCGTTGCGGAAAGCCTCTTTGAAGGCGTTGCGAGCAGCCAAAACGAACGAAATCTCGTTGGAGTCTACGGGGTGCATCTTACCATCGTAGATAACAACGCGGATGTCGCGAGCGTACGAACCGGTAAGAGGACCTTCATTGAGTTTATCTTTGATACCCTTCAAGATAGCGGGCATAAAGCGTGCATCAATAGCACCACCAACGATTGCGTTGTAGTAGATGAGTTTGCCACCCCATTCGAGGTCGAACTCCTCTTTGCCTTTGATGTTCACAAGGAGTTCCCTGCCGTCAACTTTGTACTGTTTGGGCTCGGGCATACCCTCATAGTAGGGCTCAACAACCATATGAACCTCACCGAACTGTCCCGAACCACCCGACTGTTTGCGGTGGCGGTAGTTTGCAGCAGCCACTTTGGTAATGGTCTCGCGGTAGGGAATCTTGGGAGCCAAGAACTCAATCTCGATTTTGTTGTTCTGGATGATGGTCTTCAAGAGGTTGATGTGCATCTCGCCCTGGCACTGTACGATGGTCTGTTTGAGTTCTTTCGAGTACTCCACCTTGTAGGTCAAATCCTCCTGTTTGATGCGGTTGAGCATCTCGCCGAGTTTCTCCTCGTTGTTCTGGTCGAGAGCGCGTACTGCTGCGCGGTAGCGGGGAGCGGGGAAGTTGATGGGCGAAATCTCGGCAACATCACCAACACCGAGAGTGTCGTTTGCTTTGGTGCCTTTGAGTTTCACGGTGCAACCAATCTCACCGGCAACGAGTTCGGTAACTTTCTCGCGTTTCTTGCCTGCAACAGCGAAAATCTGCGAAATTTTCTCTTTGTTACCATTGCGGGGGTTGGTAAGTTCCATACCCTCGGTCAGTTTACCGGTCACTACGCGGAAGTAGCTAACCTCGCCAACGTGCTGCTCAACGGCACTGCGGAATACGAAGATGGAGGTGGGAGCCGAAGCGTCAGCCTTAACCTCGTTGCCCTCAACATCGGTCATTGCATTTGCAGCCGAGGGATCGGGAAGCACGTTGATGATGAACTCCATAACACGTTTCAGACCAAAGCTCTTCTTTGCCGAGCAGCAGAAGATGGGCATAAAGTCGCGGTTTGCAACGCCATCCCTCAAACCCTGACGAATCTCGTCAGCCGAGAGGTCGTTGGTCTCGAAGAATTTCTCCATCAGAGCCTCATCGTTGATGGCAGCAGCCTCCAAAAGTTCGTTGTGGTACTCCTCTGCACGATCAGCCTCCGAAGCGGGAATCTCCAACTCCTCCTGGTTGCCGTTCTCGTCTTTTGCTTTGTACATCTTCATTGTCAGAACGTCAATGATGGCGTCAAAACCAAGACCGGGATTAACGGGATACTGAACAACTACGGGGTTGATGGGCGAGCCGCTCTTGATGGAGTCGATAACCTTGTCCCACGAAGCGTTCTCTTTATCGAGCTGATTTACGATACCTACAACGGGCATCTTAGCTTGTGCTGCGTAGCGGCTGTGAATCTCGCTACCAACATCGAAGCCCTGGTTGCCGTTGATGACGAGTGCTGCCAAATCGCAAACCTTGTATGCGGAGAATACACCACCGCAGAGGTCGTCTACACCGGGAGTGTCGATGAAGTTGAATTTGTGACCTGCGAACTCGGTGTAAATAACTGCGGGATAAAGACTTCTACCCTGAGCCTGCTCCAACTCGGTGTTGTCCGAGAGGGTGTTGCCTGCTTCTACGGTACCTTTACGGTCGATGAGTTTGCTTTCGAATGCGAATGCTTCGGCAAGAGTGGTCTTGCCGCTACCCGTGCCGCCAACGATAGCCACGTTGCGGAGGTTTTGAGTTTGGTAAGTTTTCATTTTGTTTATGATTTAGTTATGTTAGTTTCAAGTTTGCCCCGATTTGAGCCCTCTAAGGTATATATTTTTTTTCAATAATGAATACCTATATTGATAAATTCCAAATGTTTTTTATATCTTTGTTACCGAGATGGGTGATTTTTTGGAAAAAATCGAGAGCCTAAAAGGCTTTATGGATGGCGGATGTAAGCAAATCGCCATTGTTACACACACCAACCCCGACGGCGACGCTATAGGCTCCTCGCTGGCGTGGGCAGAGGTTTTGCGCTCTATGGGGCACTCTGTGCAAACGCTTGTCCCTAACCGTTATCCCGCCTTTTTGGACTGGATGGACGGCATCGAAAGTATGATTATCGCCAAGGAGCAACCCGAGCATGCAACAGAGGTTATTGCCTCTGCCGACCTCGTTTTTGTTATGGATCTGAACAAAATCGATCGTCTCGACTCTATGACCGAGCCCCTTGTGGCTTCCGAGGCTCCCCGTATCCTCATAGACCACCACCTTATGCCCCCCGATGACTACACCTTGCAGTTCTCCTATCCCGAGATGTGTTCTACGGCATTTGTGACCTACAAGGTCATTGAAGCAATGGTGGGCACCGAGGCGATAACCAAGCAGATGGCAGAGAATCTCTATGCGGGTATTATGACCGACACAGGCAACTTTGCTTTCAGTTATCTTACTCCCGACTTGATGCGCTCGGTGGCAGTGCTCTTGGAGCGCGGCTTGGATATCCCGAAGGTCTACAACGCTGTCTATAACTCCTATTCCGCCTCGCGTGTGAAACTTTTGGGCTATTCGCTGGGTAGGAAGATGGAGGTGTTGGCAAAGGGAAAGGCTGCTTATATGTCGCTCACCGAAAAGGAGATGCGCCGCTTCAACTTCCAGCTGGGCGATAGCGAGGGTTTTGTGAACTATCCGCTCTCGATTGCGGGAATGAAGATGTCCGCAATCTTCATCGAAACCCGCAAGTTTGTGCGTGTGTCGTTGCGCTCGCGTGGCGATGAGGTGGATGTAAACATCTTCGCAAGGCGTTATTTTGGTGGCGGAGGTCACAAAAACGCTGCGGGTGGCAAGTCCTTTGTGTCGGTGGAGGAGACCATTGAGATATTCAAAAAGGCTGTTGCAGAGTATTTCAACGAGATTGGACTTTAATTGTCTCGATGACAAACAAAAATGCACGAGCGATGCAACATTTTGCCTCACTCGTGCATCTTATAAAAAAAGCACCTTACACCCCCAAGACATAGGTCTATGAAAAGATATTTTATACTACTGATTTTTGTGGCACATTGGTGCGGATTGTTGAGTGCTAACGTACCACAAAATCTCGTCCCAAAAACCTACGAGGAGCAGACCTTCTGGGAGCGTTTCACAAATTGGAGTGTGCCCAATCTTGAAACAAAAAATGAGGTACGTTTGGGGGTTCCTATGCCAGAATTTGGCTTTGTGCACAGCCTTCGAGACAGTAGCTATAATAGTGGTTTACAGAATGATTACCTTTCGTCGTTGCAGCAGGCGGGCACCATGCAGGTCTACTCCTCTCCTCTGTTACAATATATGGTACGTTGGAACAAACGTTGGGAGTATGGCGTGAGCGGTTTCTATACCCAAACACGACAAAATCTCTACTACACCACAACCTCAGAGGTCAAAAGATGTCACCGCAACGATATCTTCACACTCTCGCCCACGTTGCGCTGGAATGCTATTCGAACAAATTGGATTAGGTTCTACTTCCAGATGGGCATAAACTGCCATCTGCACAAAGAGGTGGGCGAGGGAACCGACTACGACTCGGCAATCTTTTTTGGCTATGGTTATACGGTGGGTAAGAAGCTCTTTTTCTTCTCCGAGGGCAACTATGGCACATCGATCATCGTCACTATGGGTATTGGTTACAGATTCTAAATGATGAGGTGAATTATGAAGTGTTTTAGGTATATTCTTTTGGCGCTTGGCGTAGTCGTTGCAACGGGATGTGACCCGAGAAAGCACGACGACGTAATAATCGACAATCTCGACCCTACACGCCCCGGATATATACTTTTTGCTCAGAGTTTGAAGGGTGTGTGTGCTGCCTCGGGAGGCTTGATTTCTGCGCTCAACTTCAATGAATGGCTCAATGCTACCGATGAGCGGAGCCGCTGGGAGTTGGAAGATCAATTCTACCCCTATCGCAAAATACGCGAGAGGGAAGAGAACTTGTGGGATATATATGATAGTCGTAGTAGTGAGAGATACCTCTTGCACGATGGTATGAGCCTTGGCGACGAGGGTGCTGTGTGGGAGATACAAAGGAATCCCACATTCTTCTATGCCGAAGAGGCAAGTGAAGTGCCAACCATCACCCGCAAGGCGGAGGATAGATTTGAAATTGTTTTCTCATACGTGCCCATAAACATCGCCATGGGGTCCAAAAGGGAACTCTTCTCCTATCTGAATACCTGGGGCAACTCCAAACGAGCATATTTCTCCGCCCTCTTTACCATCGCCACCAATAATGGCGAATTTCGCGCGGGCGAGTCAGACCATCTTCAATTCATCATTACGGGCGAGGGCGAGTTGTGGGATAAGGACAGCAGCTACTCCGTGGCGTTCGAGATTAGCGAGCCTCTGCGTGTGAATTTTAACGACAACGGTCTCATTGCCAGCAACAAGGTAAGCGTTGGCGCAATGTGCATAACCAACAGCCTTGGCGAGTGGGCAGATGTTACCATGGCGCTCTACAACACCATTGTGATTGACTACCACCCCAAAGACGGTGCGCCCATTAGGGGCTATTACGACTGGAACGGCACCTGCATAACTCCTCGATAAACGATTTGTTTTGCGATGGTGTATTGTGCGCCAACTACCCATAAAAACGGCAAAAATCAACAATTTTACTATTTTTGTGTGGGTGGTTTTTGTTTATCACTGTGCATAAAAATCATTTTTTTGCAAAATTTTCGGCTTTCAATTTTCAATTTTCAATTTTATATGTATCTTTGTGCGCTCAACGTGATTTAGCACGAGCCCAGATGGCGGAATCGGTAGACGCGTTGGTCTCAAACACCAATAGGGCAACCTGTGCCGGTTCGACCCCGGCTCTGGGTACACGAAGGGAGGAATGAAAATTCCTCCCTTTCTTTGTGACTTTGTGTTTATGGTTGGTTATCAACCACTGCGAATTGGCTGCTAAAAGTCATAGCCAACAATGTCGTTGGTATAGAACCACCAAAGACCTGTACTGGGATTCTTGTACGCCTCCTCGCTCCCGTGGGGTACATATATTTTACGCCCCGGGGCGTTGTTATCGAACATTTCGCTCTGCGATGTTGGAGGCACAATAGGTTTGCAATACACACTCGCGAGTCTTTCGCAACCATAGAATGCCATACCACCCAAATCGGACAGCGTGCTGGGAAGTGTCACACTAACCAGACTTCGACAGTTCTGAAAAGCATTATTACCTATACGAGTTACACCCTCGGGAATGGTCACACTCACAAGGCTCTCACAATTAGAAAAGGCCCCCTCCCAGATGATGGTAACGCCTGCTGGAATGGTTATACTTTCAAGGCTCTTACAGTCACACAAAAGTTGCCCCTTTATCGTTGTAACCCCCTGTGGGATGTTTATGCTTTTGAGCCTCTCGCAACCCATAAATGCACAACCTTCGATGGTGATTACGCTCTCGGGAATTGTTAGGCTCGCAAGGCTTGCACAATTATAAAATGCATAACTCTCTATTGTGGTAAGATCCTCTTGCAATGTCACCTTTTCGAGCGAGGTGCAACCATAGAAGGTTTTGTTTAGGATTGAAGTTACACCTTTGGGAACATCTATACTTTTGAGGTTTGAACACCTATAAAATGCTTCCATTCCAATGAACGTTATCTTATCTCCGAGAACAACATCCGTCAGATTGGAACAACACCAAAACGCAGCACCATCAATACTTGTGACATTTTCTCCCAATGTAACACTCTTTATACCATTGCAACTGGCAAATGCATACGGAGCAATCTTTGTTATATTATCCCCTATAACAATGTCGAGTTGAGAGTCTTTTTGCCAAAGAGATGATTCCGATGGTGACACATTCACATTCTTTTCTTTTTCAACCATCGAGCGCCTATTTATCGTCAGCGTGCCCTTACAACCCGCAAAAGCGCACTCTCCAATTCGCAACACATCATCTACTATGGCACTACCTAAAATTGTAATATCAGATAGGCTGGTGCAATCCTTAAAGGCGTTTTGACCTATATACTCAACATCTGCGGATATGGTAATTGTTTTGAGATTTTCACACCCACAAAAGGCACTTGCCTCAATGGTCGTCAAATCTCGTGGAAATAGTACATATTTCAACCGCTTTTGATTCTCAAAGGCATGCCAGGGTATTATGTAGACCTTGTGTTTGAATGTGAGTTTTCCTACGCCATCTCTATATTCGTTGTTTTCAAGATTATCATACATACTATTTGACGAATCCACGATAAGGGGTTTCCCATCGGTAGTCACATAATAAAGCGCTGTTGGGATACTTCTTATGCTCTCCAACGGATTTACCTCTTCTTCCGATGGATTTCCGCCGGGTTGTTCGGTTTGGTTGTCATTCGGATTAACAACCTCTTCGGGATTCTTTTCACAGCCCACACCCAGAAGCAGGGCTATTAGAAACACTATTAGATTATTCGCAGATACTTTCATAATTAATCTTCCTTAGGAACAGTTTTGCAAATATAACAAACAATTGCTTAACGTACAATGAGTTGAATACAAAATCGCCAGATAATAAGAAGAATTTGCAAATCTTTTTGTAACTTTACAGCAGAATAACCAAAAACTCGACAAATATGTTTTCAAAGCAGACCTACATCGCTCGCCGAAATGCTCTTAGGCAGCGTATGCCCAAAGGGGGTATCGTGGTGCTCCCGGGCAACAGCGAGGCACCTCGCAACTATTTCGACAACGCCTACGCATTCCGTCAGGACAGCACTTTTCTCTACTTCTTCGGCTTGCAGAATGCCGACCTTGTGGGTATTATTGACCTCGACGAGGAGCGCGACTACCTCTTTGGCAACGACTACACCGTAGATGACATCATCTGGATGGGTCCTCAGCCCTCGGTGAAGGAGTTGGGTGCGCAGGTGGGCGTGGAGGATACTGCACCCTTTGCTGCCGCACGCGACAAGGTGCAGGAGGCTCTCCGCCAGGGTCGCAAGGTGCACTACTTGGTGCCCTATCGTGGCGATGGCACGCTCCTTATGAGCAACCTCACAGGCATCGACCCCTCGCAGCACTACACACACTGCTCTGCCGACCTCATCATCAACGTGGCAGCACTCCGCGAGGAGAAGAGTGCCGAGGAGATTGAGGAACTCGAAAGGGCTTTCGAGATTGGCTACGCAATGCACACTACGGCTATGCGTCTGACGAAAGAGGGTGTATCGGAGCGCACAATTGCGGGAGCTATGGAGGGAGTAACCCACCAGCTTGGCGAGGGCGTGTCGTTCCATTCCATCGTGTCGCAGCACGGCGAGACGCTCCACAACCACTCCCACGATGGCATCTGCCAGAATGGACGCCTGCTCCTTGTGGATGCGGGTGGCGAGAGTGTCAACAACTACTGCTCCGACCACACTCGTACATTCCCCGTAAGTGGCAAGTTCAGCCCCGTACAGAGGGAGATATATAATATAGTGCTCCGCGCCCACGATGAGGTATTGAAGGTGGCTCGCCCCGGAAGGTATATCGACCTCCACAACACCGCCCTCCGCACCCTTGCCGAGGGACTTATCGGTATGGGGCTGATGAAGGGTAATGCCGATGACGCTGTGGCTGCGGGGGCAGTGTGGATGTTTATGCCCCACGGCTTAGGTCACGGCTTGGGTATGGATGTGCACGACTGCGAGGCAATGGGTGAGAGGGGTATGAGGGATTACTCCAAAATTTTGGCTCGTGCCGATGAGGTTGACACCTGCATTATGCGTAGCAGATGGCGCCTACGCCCCGGAACGGTACTCACTGACGAACCCGGCATCTACTTCATTCCCGCACTTATCGAGCAGTGGAAGAGTGAGGGCAAGTGCCGCGACTTTATCAACTACGACCGCTTGGGCGAGTTCTACACCTTTGGCGGCATCCGCATCGAGGACGACCTGCTGATTACCGAGGATGGCAACAAGATGCTCGGTGGCAACAAACATATTCCCATCACCGTAGAGGAAATAGAGGCGTATATGGCAGAGAATAGGTAGGGTGCGATAGTACCCGCTCAAAAACCAACGGGAGGACTAACCGATTAGTCCTCCCGTTGGTTTTGTATAGCCACTCAGTTTGTGTTATTTGAGCGGTTTGATATCCTTGATGCGGAGTTGTGGGGTTGTCACACCACGGTAGTGGTTCTCCACAATGGAGTAGCACACATCCACAGGGCGTCCGTTGCGAATCCATTCGTAGTGAGTGGGTTGCTGGAATGCGATAGAGCCGATTGTGGTGTTGGGTTTCTGTCTCTGTGTGAGATCCATCTTGATATGCTCCTGTTCGGCACCCACCAACTTGGCGTCGCCCCTATTGCTCACGCCTCGTGTGACAAAAACGGGTGCCGTATTGCCGGGTCCGAAGGGTTGGAAGCGCGACAACACAGCCCTAAACGAGGGGGTAATGTCGCTAAACAGCAACTCGGAGTCAATATCCACCTGAGGCACCAACAGCGAGGGGTCAATATGTTCCTCAACATAGGCGTGGAAGCGGCGAGTAAACTCCTCGACATTCTCGGGTTTCATCGTCAGACCTGCGGCGTACATATGACCGCCGAAGTTCTCCAACAAGTCCGAGCACGACTCCACAGCCTGATAGAGGTCAAAACCCGCAACACTCCTTGCCGAGCCCGTAGCGAAATTGTTGCTCATAGTAAGCACCACAGTGGGTTTGTAGTAGGTCTCGATGAGCCTCGAAGCGACAATACCCACAATACCCTTCATCCACTTGGGATTGTAGATGACAATACTCTTGTGGGACTTCATTTCGGGGTTGTTCTCGATGATATCGTGTGCCTCCTGTGTGACATTGCGGTCGATACTCTTGCGGTTCTGGTTGAACTCGTCAATGATGTCGCCACACTTCTCTGCCTCCTTCTCATCCCTCTCGATGAGCATCTCCACAGCCTTATGACCGCCCGAAGGAGCGGCGTCGGGATCGGCGGGGTCGACTCTCATCCTGCCGGCAGCATTGATGCGAGGACCTATCTTAAAGACGATGTCGTCGATGGTAATCTGGTGTTTGTCCAGACCGCAGATGCGGATGATGGAGTGCAGGCCCTTGCGAGGAGCATCGTTGAGTCTACGCAAGCCGTAGTAGGCAAGGATGCGGTTTTCGCCCGTCAGCGGCACAATATCCGCAGCGGTACTTACCACAACCAAGTCCAAGAGTTTCTCAACCTCGCTGAAAGGAATGCCCTTCTTTTGGGCATAGCCCTGCATAAGTTTGAAGCCCACACCGCAACCCGAGAGTTCGTCGAAGGGATAGTGGCAATCCTCCCTCTTGGGGTCGAGGACTGCTACCGCCTCGGGAATCTTCTCGCCGGGAAGGTGGTGGTCACAGATAATGAAATCAATCCCTTTGCTGTTGGCATAGGCAACCTTCTCAACGGCCTTAATACCGCAGTCGAGTGCGATAACAAGGCTCACACCTTTACGCTCGGCATAGTCGATACTCGATATCGAAATGCCATACCCCTCCGTATAGCGGTCGGGGATGTAGAATGTGAGGTTTTGATGTCCTCTGCTGCGCAGGAATGTGTAGACCAACGCAACCGCCGTACACCCATCCACATCGTAGTCGCCGTAGACCATGATTTTCTCACCACTTCTAACGGCCCTATCAATACGCTCCACTGCCCTATCCATATCTTTCATAAGGAAAGGATCGTGAAGGTCGGAGAGTTTCGGGTTGAAGAACCTCGTTGCCTCGTTGTAAGTTTCTATGCCTCTTTGTACAAGTAAGTTGGCAAGCACAGGGGGGATGTTGAGTTGCGATGAGAGGTTTGCCACCTTCTCGCTCTCTCCCTGTGGCTTGATTACCCAACGTTTGTCAATTGGCATAATCTTTTAGTATTTATTTTATTAACGTCTAATTTCTTAGCCAAGTGCCCAAGGAGTCGCTCTTTGACTCTCTCGGCATCAACCCTCTCTCCCAACTCTCGCTCCATCGAGGTTGCTGTGCGGTCGGTAAATCCGCAGGGGTTGATAAGTCCGAACCATTTGAGGTCGGTGTTTACATTCAGGGCAAAACCGTGCATCGTTACCCAATGCGAGGATTTGACGCCAATGGCGCAAATTTTTCTCATAGGCTTGTGGGGTTCTACAATCCAAACACCCGCAGCCCCCTCTACTCTCTGGCAAGTGATACCCCACTCTGCCATAGTGTCGATAACCGCACCCTCTATGGCATCGATATACGCCTTCAAGCCAATGCCCATTTGGCTCAAATCGAGGATGGGGTAGCCCACAATCTGCCCCGGTCCGTGGAACGTGATGTCGCCCCCGCGGTCGATGTGGAAAAATTCGGCTCCCAGCCCCCTAAGATACTCCTCGGCGACCAACAAGTTACTCTCCTTGCCGCTTTTGCCCAGAGTATATACGGGTGGGTGCTCCACCAGCAGAACCCTCTGCGAGGGCTTCTCGCCTGCTGCTTTTGTGGCTATGGACTCCTCAAAGAGCCTCTGTTGCAACTCCCAGCACTCGCCATAAGCCATTGTGCCCAAATCTACAACGTCAAACTCCATAGCCTCATTGTCTTCTAAATTACTCTTTCTGGCACGCACTCACAGCCTTGTCCGCCAAATAGGACGACCTCACAAGTGGTGCACTTGCCACATACTTAAAGCCCATCGCCAGAGCCTCCTCCTTCAAGAGGTCGAACTCCTCGGGGGCTACATACCTATCCACCGGATAGTGCTTTGCCGTAGGGCGGAGGTATTGTCCGAGCGTCACAATCTGCACGCCTGCCTGGCGCAAATCCCTGAGTGCCTGCAATATCTCCTCGTGCGTCTCTCCCAAACCGAGCATTATGCCGCTTTTGGTCGGGATGCCACTCTCGGACATTATGCGGAGAGCTTCGAGCGAAGTGCGATACTTAGCCCTCGAACGCACCAAAGGTGTTATGCGCTCAACGGTTTCGAGGTTGTGTCCCACAATGTGGGGCTTAGCACTAAGTGCAACCTCAATAAGCTCTCTCTTGCCGTCAAAATCGGGCAAAAGTACCTCTACTGTTGTCTTTGGATTAATAGTCTTGATTGCCTCAACCACTCTGCGCCAGTGCTCTGCCCCGGCGTCCGCCAAATCATCGCGGTCCACAGAGGTTATTACAGCATGGCGGAGTCCCATTAGTCGAATGGACTCTGCAACCCTTTCGGGCTCGTTGTGTTCGATAGGTAGCGGCTTGCCTGTGGGCGTTGCACAAAACTTACAACCTCGGGTGCAGATGTCACCCAAAATCATAAAGGTTGCCGTTTTGCGGCTCCAACACTCGGCTTTGTTTGGGCATTTGCCGCTGCTGCAAATTGTGTGCAAACCGTGACGTTCTACAATGTGTGCAACCTCAGCAAAACCCTCACCGTCGTGGAGTCGTATTTTGAGCCACTCGGGCTTAATTTGTCGCGTTACCTTGTCATTAAGGTTAGGCATTAAAATATACTATTTTTCCAATTAGCGCAAAAGTACGCATAAGATTTGGTTTTTCCAAATCCCGCCGTTTATTTTGCCCAAACGCGATAGTTTTTGTGAGATGGCATGTGATTTGGCTCTCGACAATCATTCGCTTCAACTCTTGTTGCGGTTTTGTTTTTCGGCAAGGCGGAGAACAAAAAATGCGCCCCCTTTTCGGGGACGCATTTGGGTTTTCGGTCGCGAAGTTGCGACAGCGGTTTAGAAGTTTACGGCACTGAATTTCTTGCCGCCAACAACGTAGTTACCAACGGGTTGGTTTACTCGGCGCACCTGGTCGAGCCTCTTGGCAGCACCATTGTTACCATACTCGAAGGGGTTGTGCTTGCGTGCCACAGCCGAGGGCTGATTTTCGGGATTTTGGCGCAGCATCGTAAGACCAGCATCTTCGCGGAATGTGTGAACCTCGTTGGTAACACCTACAATATTACCATTATCCAACACGCCAAAGAATCCCACTTGCGAAGCCCTAATGACTACCCCCTCTGCATTTTGGTAAGCATAGGAAAGGATTGCTGCCCAACTATTATCATCCTCAAACAACCACTGAGCCTGACCGATCTGCATATCTTCTGTCTCGAATAACATATATCCGCCTTCTAACAGCGCAATTCCGCCGAAGAAAATTTTTGTAAGATGTGTCTCTCCAATGTAGGTATCTTCCAATATGGTTTGAGGATAGAGCACAATCGCACCATTTCCAAACTCGCCACCTGTGGGCTCGAAGTCTGCTGTAATGGCGTCGTCAATGCCATTCCAACCCTCAATATAGTAGCTTTCGTTTACCACATTTTGGGACACAGTAATCATCGATGTCACTGCCTGCCCCTGATCATCGCTGCTAACAATTTTGTATGTTCCCAGCCAAGCCTTGTACTCGGGAGTTGCAGGGTCGATAATCTCCACCATATCCGAGATGTAGTACATACCCGTCACCTCGCCCTCGGTGGTCATACCCCACATTACAGCCCTCCATTTGCCGGGGTTCATAATCCAGTGCATATCATAAAGACCATACTTGTAATATGTATATGCCGTAAAGTCCCAGTCGGTGCCGTTGGTAGCATTAACCTCTTCGAGGTTTTGGGCGAGATAGTCAGCCGTATTCTTCACATATCCATAGACATCGGGGGCAACAGTTGACTGAAAGTAATCCTCGGGGAGGAATTCGAAGAAGAAACCGTTGTTCTCATCGGTCGAAACCATATGGATGAGGTCCTTGTAGGTCTCGCCGCTCTCCTCGTCATAAAACTCGGGGACATACACTGCGCTCCAAAGGGGATTGACGGTCATATCTCCGACCACAGGCTGCTCAACCTCTCCGAGGCGGGCATTTGTCAAACCCGCAAAGTCGCTCTCTTGTGCAAATATAATCTGAACTTTACCCTTATTCAAACCTGCAATACCTTTGAGCATACCCGAGCCTTGTGCTACGGTTTGTGCGCCATAGGTTGCATACTTCGAGGAGAATACCACAAAGTTATTGCCATTTACATCTTCGATTGTGATGGAGGTATGGCTACCATCCATTACCCAAGTTTTGCTGAGGTCTGCCTCTGCAACCTGAACGCCCGCAATGGCAACATACTGACTCTCGTACTTGTTGGCGAGGAAGTCTTCGATGGATACGAGTCGAGGCTCGACAACATTGCCACTCGACAATTTGGTGATTTTCTCCAAAGTAACGCCGCTTATCTGCACCGCGTCATTGTACACATCAACCACCGCACCACTGAGGTCAATTTTCACCTGGTCGCCAAAGGCAAATTCGTGGTTGCTTGCCAAATAGAACTGCACACCGGCACTTGCATCCTGAATGTACAGACCTTTTTTGGAGGTGAGGTTGTTTAACTCCATATTGGAGATAACAACGCCCTCAATCACAGCCGACTCAATGGTTGTACCCACACCCATGGCAAGAACATCGGCAATGGGGGTTACGCCCCCGGGTACTTCGGGTTGGTCGGGATTTTCGTTGTCGCCCGACTGCGAGAACTCCACATCCTCGTCGGCACTCCAATCGTTCACAATGGCGTCAAACTCCGTTGAGATGCTCTCCTCCGAAATGGTAGCCATAATGTGGCGCACCATACCCATACCAAACTCCACCTCTTCGGTAGCGTTGTAGGTATACTGCTTCTGGTCGGTGGTGGTCATCACAAGTTTAGGAGCAACTGTTTGGGGAGGGATGATGAGCACATAGGTATCTGTATAACCCTCGGACGGAGTAGCAAGTTTACCTGCCTTTATGGTACCCTCGCCACCGCTCACCTCATCGCTCGCGAGCGAGAATTTGTAATTTCCTTTCACACCGCTAACCATCACCTCGGCAATCTCATTGGAGGTCTGATTGTTGATGTCTATGACGATTTTCGAGAGCAGGTGGTTGAATTCGAGCACAACACTCTCTTTGGTTGGTGCCACCTCGCGAACAGCACCCATAAGGTCGGAGGCGGTGTAACCTGCGTGTGTGCGCTGGTCGGACTTAACACAAAACTCCACACCCTCGGTGCTTAGTTTGGCACTTGAATAGTTGGTGTTGTAGGGGTAGATACCGATAATTCTGCCAACCTCATTGCCCTCGTACCAATAGTACTCCTTGTCGGACTTAAATCCGCTCTCTGCCTTTGTGAATTTTGCATTATCAAGCCACACCGAGAGGTCTGCTTTGAATCCGAAAACACCCACAGCGTCGCCCTGTTCGAAGGCGGTATCTGTGGCTTTTGTAAAACCTCCCGAAGGGGTGGCTGTAATCGAGAAGAGAATTCCGTTATTTGGGGTTGGTGTGGGCACTTCGGGAATTTGCCCATCACAAGCCGCCATTGCCATAACCATAACCACGGCAGCAAAAATTTTGGATAACTGTTTCATAGCGCAAAACATTTATGTGAATAAAAAGGGTCTCTTCTTGTTGGGATACGTTAAACAATACATCAAATCTGTTATGTATTTTACCCTCCCCGCAAATATAAACATTCTAAATTAAAATCCAAACAAAATTAACGACAAATACACAAGTCCACTATTGAGATATGTGGTGTCTATTTTCGGGGACAAGGTGTCGAATGATGGCAATATATTACCGTAAAAAATGTTCTTTTGGGGTAGAATGGAAAATTTTTAGGAAAATTTGTGCATAAACAAAAGAAAAATTTACTATCTTCGTTCCACCAATAGATAATGCTTGCCCAACAAGGGCTATGAAGAAATGTTATAAACCACAACTAAAAAACAAAAAAGAAATGAAAAAACTTATCATTACATTGACAGCGTTGGTTGTAGCAACCGGCGCATTTGCACAACTCAATTTTGGCGTTAAAGCCGGCGGCAACCTCTCGACCATCAGCGGTATGACCTCGGAAGAGGGTGGTATGGATTGGGGCGACTTGGCAAAAGTGACGCCCTCTCAGTCTATGAAACTCGGCTTCAATGTGGGCGCATTTGCAGAGTATATGGTAATGCCCATGTTTGGTGTTCAGGTAGAGTTGAACTACTCGGCACAGGGTGTAAACACCAAAGTTGAGTCGAGCAGCAGCATTCTCGGTGCAGCTTCGACGACCGACACCTTTTGGAGCGCCGGTTACATCAACATCCCTATCCTTGCAAAGGCTCACTTTGCCAACATCGCCGTTTATGCAGGTCCTCAGTTGGGCTTCGCAACCGGTTTCAACTCGGCTTCCAAAGTAACCACCGATGACAAGACTACCGAGTATGATCCTGAGGCTGTTGAGGATTACAGCAGTTTCGACCTCTCGCTGGCTCTTGGCGCACAGTACAAACTGACCGCCAACATCGGCATCGATGCTCGCTACAACATCGGTCTTACCAACGTGTTCCCCACCCTCAAAAATGACGAGGGCGAGGTTACTCGCGAGGGCTTTGGTAAGCAGGGTGTTCTCCAACTCGGTGTATTCTATGAGTTCTAATAAATCACTCAAACCCACTACAACTCCGACACTCCTTTGTGTGTGTCGGAGTTTTTGTTTACATTTGCGCCACAAAGACACATATTAGATAACTATGAAACACCTACGCATACTGCTTTTTATTGCTGCTTTGAACTCTTTTGTCTCGTTCTGCCAGCCCGCCTCGGCTCAATCATTCAAGGTGGGATTGAGGGATGGAGTATCGTTCTCGTGGTTGGTGGGCATTGACAACACCCTGCCTCAGGCGAGTTTCTATGCGGGTATTACAAGTGACTTGTATTTTGGTGAAAGATGGGGAGTTGGTGTCGATGTAACCTTTGCAGAGCAAGGTGCATTGTGCAAGGAGAACAACATGGGTGTTGTTATGGACTACTCATTCCGCTACCTCAATGTACCACTTATGGTTCGCTACCGCCTGCCGATTGGAGCCGAGCAGTTTCTGCAATTTTCGGCGGGAGCGCAAGTGGGTGTTTTCTTGTCGGCAGAATATCAATACACCGCACCCTCGGTGTTGTACGAGGGGGTGGTTAGTGGTGGAGATAAGTTCGATAGCGATTCGTTCCACCCCTTGGACTATGGAGTTGTGACTGCCGTGGAGTTTGGTATGGGCAATACCTCCATAGAGGTGCGCTACACTTTGGGAATCACCCAAACCCACAATGGAATCTCCAACACACTGAATGATTATTACTACATTTCGGTGCCCGACAACCGCAATTCAGTGCTCCAAATCGGCACCGTCATCCGCTTCTGATTTTGAACTATAAATAAGGTACGTTGTGGAAATAAAAAAGGCTAAACTTCATCGGTTTAGCCTTTTTTGACCGTGTTATTTTATGCGCTTGAAAATAAGGTACGTTCCGCCCGCCAGAGCAATGATAAGGAGCATTGCAATAATCCACCCGTTGTCCCAATCGAGGAAGGGCATCTTCTTGAAGTTCATACCGTAGATACTTGCCACCAGGGTTGCGGGGAGGAAGACCACCGAAGCGAGTGCCAAAATCTTCGAAGAGTTGTTCTGCTCAATGGTAATCAGACCCAGCGCGGTATCCTGCAAGTAGTCCAGACGCTCAAAACTGAAATCGGCGTGCGAAATTAGAGAGTTCACATCCCTCATCATTAGTTGCAGACGTGGGTAGATGTCGTTGGGGAAGCGTTCGCTTCGCTGGATGCCCGAGAGGATGCGTTGGCGGTCAAAGATGTTCTCTCGAATCAACATCGTCTGCTCCTGCAAGGTGTTGATGCGGGTAATGTCGCGCTTGTCAACCTCGCCATCCACCGAAATCTCTTTGCTCAGCGTGGCAATCTGCTTTGCTACATTCTCCACAAGGTCAGCGTCGGCGTCAATCCTCACCTCCAAGATGGAGATGAGCAAGTGGTAGCCCGTGTTGTATGCACGCGCGTTCATTTGGAGCCTCTTTGCCGCCTCGTTGAAGGTGCGGAACTCTGCGTTGCGGGTAGTGATAAGCACGCCCTCGCTCACAATGAACGACACAGGCTCGACCGTAAAACCGTCTGCCTGAGGCACAAAGAAGTTTGTGTTAGAGAAGATTGCATTCTCTGTTTCAGAGTATTTAGATGTGGACTCAATCTCCTCAATCTGCTGGCGTGTCAGAAGGTTGAGTTCCATAAAATTCTCTACCGCCTTACGCTCTTGGATGGTTGGCGAGAGAAGGTCTATCCACAAAATATCATCGTAGCCGAGTTCATCAAAGAGTTTGATGTCGGCTTCGCGTACTATTTTGTTGTATTGTTTGAGGTAAATTGTAATCATTGTTTGTGGGCTGTTCGGATTTAGAGGTGAACGTGTTTTCCTTAAATTGTCCGAATGGACAGCCGTCAGTTGGGCATCTTCGCCCCCTGCGGCTCCTTATTTCAGTCAGCCCGGGTTGGCGTGGGAGGCTGCCTTTTTGAGTTTTTTCCAATGTGCCTCCAATGCCGTATGTTTTTTGAGGTCAAACAGATAATCAACAGTTGTGGTGAGGTAGTTGTAATCCTCTATTTTGGGACATTCTGCCTGCGAGAGCAGAGCCTCGTAGATGCGCTCTACGCCATTGGTAAGAGCCTTTTCAATCTCGTCAAGAACCTCCAAAGGGGTATTCTCGCGTGCCACAAGCACACCATAAACAGGCGCATCGGGAGCCACACCCCACTCATCGGCAAGGCTCAAAGAGCCCCCCTTGTCAGCGGGTGCAACACAGAAATCGGTAACGATTTTTACGCCTTCGATGGTGCGTGCAACATCAGACGCAAGGAGTGCCACATCGGCACGACCCTCGCGAAGAGCATCGGCAATCTCGTTGTGTGAAAGTAGTGCGACTTCTGCCGTTAGCCTTTCAGCCACGCGCAAGCCATAGACCAATGGCACTGCGCTGAGAGTCGCAGGGGCTGCAAATTTTACTGACAGGGACATCATCCATCTCCATTTTTGCCATTAGTTCAACTTCTTGTTTCGAGCGAAAGCGGTGCATTCAACACCCCTTCCAGCCTACAAAAATACACAAAAAATTGAAAGTTGAAAATTGAAAGTTGAAAATTTTATGTTTAGGGTGGGGTTTTGAAGTTTTTGGGAGTGATTTTGTGGCACAAATATATGGGCGAGGCTTGGGGTTTGGAATAATCGTGGTAACTTTGTCTTGTCGGAGAGTTTAGCCCTCCGAGGAGTTTTATGAAGGATTGCGGATATAGTTTGCGCCTGGCAGAGGCGGAGGACATTACGACCATTTTGGAGTTTGTGCGGGGTGCTCAACGCAGGCTCGCCGAGAGTGGCATCGACCAATGGCAAAATGGCTACCCAAACAAGGAGCGCATTGAGAATGATGTGCTCGCAGGGGTGGGCAGAGTGCTGTGCATTGATGGTCGTGCGATAGCCTATGGTGTGGTGGTTTATACGGGCGAGAGTGCCTACAACAACCTACAAGGCGGCAGCTGGCTCACCGAGGGCACACCCTACGCCACCATACATCGACTATGTGTTGCAGATGAGGAGGTTGGCAAGGGCGCGGGCAGGGCTTTTATGACTCTTGTCGAGAAGGAAGTTGCGCTACGAGGAGTGGCAAGCATTCGTGTAGACACCCACCCCGACAACCGGATTATGCAGTCACTCATCGCCTCACTCGGCTACACCTACTGCGGCACTGTAACCTACGAAAGTCCCCGACTTGCATACGAGAAGATAGTGTGAGTTAAAAACCCGAGCCAGCCCCCATACAATTAACGTTAAGTTTGCGATTTCCTCCCTCCGCATCCACAAAACTAATGTTAACCCACCTTTTTTGTGTGGACTTGTGGGTGAATTTAGGTTTGCAACACGCCGACATTCAACCAATTTCCATCATGGACCCCAAAAGTGCAAAATCGTTTGGAATATCCAAAAAGGTTTTCTAATTTTGTGTTAGCAATAAATTAAAACAAGTTGAGATTTATATTTTTTACAAACTAATAAAACCAATTAACTAAC
>CALDPX010000034.1 GCA_937911745.1 uncultured Alistipes sp.
AGGCGATTCGCAAGATTGCGTTGGGTCGCAGTATGGAGCGTGTCAATATGGCACCGGGCGGTATGTCGGGCGTGGGTACAGCTCGTATGATTCACGGCTATGTGGCAAAAGTCCACGATGATCCTGCAGACTCGGAGTTTAAGGAGTATGGCGGCACTGTCGATGTGGGCGAATATCCCGATGAAACAGCCTCCACAGAGCCTATAATCCATAAGGGTGTCTTGCTCTCTGCTGCCACAAACAATGAGGGCGGATTTCTGATTGTGCCGACACTATTTTCCGATGTTACCATCTTTATGGATGCGGCAACGAAGTATGCATACATAGTAAACTTTTCGCATGTCAACATCATTAACCTCACAGCTCACACCGAGACCACTATCGGTGTTACAGAGACCGAGGAGTTAGACCCCGACAGCGACTCTTCGCCAGATTATGATGAGTTGGAGCCGACAGGAAATGAGACATCGACAAAGTACACAGCAACTACCGTTACCACCTCTGTTAAGAACGATAAGGATAAGGAGGCTACTGTTGTGATGGATGCGGAGACTATTACTCAAACAGTCGAAAAATCAGAGGTTAAGCAGACGGCAGATAAGGTTGTTCAGAAGGTCAATTCTACCACCATTGCATTGGCGGATAATAAGGTGACACTTGGTGATGAGAACGCCACAGAGCCTCTTGTTTTGGGTAATGAGTTAGCGCAGCTGATGCTCGACTTTATGACCGAGTGCAGCAAGATTATGACTCCAACACTGATGGGTACTATGACTCCGGTGAACTTCCCGAACTTTATCTCACTCTCTTCCAAAATTCAGAAATTCCTCTCTAAAACCAGCTTTACGAAATAATGAGCGTACAACTACATCCCGATATAGAGCAGCTTGATAGGTCGAGCCTTTGTTACTCGATCTACTCGCAGTTGTACCATAACTTCTTTAATGCCCAGCAGAAGAAGGATGCCGAGCATCCCTATGGTGTTGAAGAGGGCGATGAGACAAGTGTACGACTCAAAAACACCGCCTACGGATTTGCCTCTGCCATTGCCGGTGCTGTTACGGGCGAAGGCGGTGAGTCCGGCGGTGGTCTGCTTATCGACTACCTCAAGAAGACGGGCGGAGATATGACTGGTATCTTCCGTGCCAACTATGGTTTTGAGGCAGGTGTTGCCAATACCCGAATCCTTGAAACCTACTCGGACGATATTACAGATGCTGACGGCGTTGTTTCGGCTATCGAGTACGGTATAAAGATTACGGGCAACCTTAAACTTGGAGGCGATGCTCTCTATCTTGGCGGTAGGAATCTATTACGCTACGACCCCTACAAGGCTACCGCAACGATAGATGCATCGAACATCAACCTCCTCAGTAGCTCTGTTCACTCCACAGGTGAATGGACCATTGGAGATAAGGAGAGCGGTATCTTCATTTCGCCAACATCGTTGCAGGTCGATGGTAAGGATGTCTATCATAAGGGCAATGCCAACCTTGCAACCGTTGATTGGACAATGCAAAACGGCATAGTCCAAAAAGACCTAACCGTTCACGGAATATCAATGCTGATAGGTATGCTATCAGCTAAATATGGCGTGCAGTTGGGTGATAAGGGCAATACGCTACTATCGTTCTCGGGCGAAGATGTGGCTCTTAGTGGTTATCTCTCGTTCCTTGATGGTTTCGGTATTCGCATAGCAGGCAAATCTGTATTTATTCGTGAGGGTGAGAGCATCCGTTTAGGCAGTATCGGAAGGGATTTGCTTTTGGGTAGTGATGACACTCCGAAGATTCGTCTATTTTCTGGCATCTCGGACATCGATGGCGAATGTCTGATGCTCTCGCCATACGGCAAGGCTTGTTTCCCTGGCTCACTCACAGTAAGGCATAACTACGGAGCCGACCTTCTTTCGTCATATCGTGTAGATAGCAATGATGAGGGAATCATCATCCATAAGAACTTACGCTTTGGCTCGGCGGATGGCATACTTATCAAAGGCAATAAGGAGTATATCTCTCTATTATCTGATGTAGCCTACGAGAAAGATGGCGTACAGACTATCATTCCTCACGATACCTCGTTCAGTCATCGTGCTTCCACCAGCAAGTATGCTCCGCAGAACAGATACAGTGAAACATTCTTTGTCAGTACCGATGCCGACTTTGTGGTGGCAAATGTCCCTATCGAGGCTATTGGGCATATAGGAATTGATGGTTCTTTCACCCGTTTGACCGATAGAGTCCTATACTTAACAGAGGCTCTACGCTTGCAGGCTGTGAGCGATGGTATCAAACACTATGGCAACAGCTACTTTGGCGGACCACTCTCTTCGGAGTTCTTCTCGGCAGGCTTTGCCGGCAGTGGCTGGGCGATACAGACTAATCGTACCACAGGCAATGTAACAGCCACCTTTGATGAGGTTGTGGCCCGTAAGAAGTTCAGAGCCTATGAGTTTGAGGTAAAGAAACTCTCGGCGACAAATGGCTCGCTCTGGATTAGCGATAGTTGTTCGGGCGACAGCGTAGAGAAAATAGCATAACAATGGCGGTATATAACTACTCGAAATACAAGATTCGCATAGACTCCGACTCGCAGAAGACGCAAGGTCTGCAGGTCGGAGATGTTGTGCGCCGTCAGTATGCCGAGCGAAACCAAAGCATATACTCGCTGATGGTTGTTGTGGAGACGGGTGTTGATGCCATTGATGGTAAGGAGTCGCCATACTTTATCGGTGCTCTACTCGATGGCGATGAGCCTAAGAGTGGCGAACTGCTCGACTTTGTACGCATCACCAGCCTTACGAACAATGACCGTAGCGGAGCGATGTACCTCACCGCATCGGATAGTGATGCCCCCTATATGGATATCATTGACGGTATGGCCACAGAACGCTCCCTGTGCTATCCGACAATGGCAGGAGGCGCTATAGATATTCCCGATAAGGCTAAATATGCCGTCTATGGAGACGCCGCCACAGAGTACCGCAGTGAGGATAGCGAGGCTAATCGTATTGTCCGCATCACAGGCAGTGGTTCCTACGGTATAAAGCAGACTTTGGAGGAGTCTGTTGCTCATCCGGAGAGGTTGTTGGTGTCGTTCAAGGCTCGTGCCTCACAAAATGCAGAGGCAGCAATATCCTTTGGTTATACCAATGGAGAAAAGATTGATGCAGAGGATACCATCTCGCTATCTGCCGAGTGGGAGTACAAACTATGGGTGCTCACGGTTGAGTATCCCAAGCAATATAGTCGCAGTCTGACGATAGACCTTACCAATGCCGGGGAATGGTGCGAGGTTGCTGACCTCAATATCATTCGACTATCATCAGTGGCAGTCTTTACAGATGCAACAAAGGCTCGTGTAGGTAAGGTGTCGGGCGTTATAGACCCTGTATTTGGAGTATTGGAGGGCTATGGAGCATACTTCCAAAATCTCTATGCCACACGCAATGTCAATATCGCAGGAACCCTTACCGCAGGTGATGAGAATGGCTTCGGCGCAACATTCTATGTGGGTAAGATCCACAAGAATGTACTTCTGGATAGCCTCTCTTGTGGCTTTGCCGGGGCTAATGAGGTTACAGCATCTTCTCCAGTCGGCATTGGCAAATGTGTCCGCCTAACGGGTGATAGTTACATTCACGCCCAGAGCGCAGATTGGAGAAAAGAGCGTGTCGGTAATTACTACTGCTTCTCTGTTTGGATTTATGCCGAGGAGGTTGGTGCAGTACGCTTCTATCAAGATGAACACCTTATTGGCGATATTGTCATAGACCAGGCAGAGCGATGGCAGCGACATAAGGTATCATTCCCGGTACGCCAATCCGATGCACCTAATATGAGCCTTGGCATATCGTCAGAGGTTCAGCTTATCGTTACCGCTCCACAGTTGGAAGCGGGTAAGCAGCCAACACCTTATCAGGCAACAGATGGCACACTTAACTATACCGAGGAGTATGGTGCCTGGTTTAATCGAGGTGGCGTGGGTGGCACGATGCAAAATCCGCTACTCAGGTTTAACGATGACGGCTCGATATCCTCTCGCGATGGCTCTTTTGTTATCAATCAGGATGGTACGGGACACTTTGCCTCGGGGCGTTTCAAGTGGTCAAAGGATACCATTGAGCTGCGTGATGTTACCATTCGCTGGGAAGACCTCGATGAGGAGGCGCAGGAACAACTAAAACCTCGCTCGGTATCGCTTACGGGTGGAACGACATTTCATTATGCCAATGCTCTTACAGGTGAGTGTGAGCCGCAAAGCATATCCATTATCGCTACGGAGTATAACTTCGAGCCCGAATCACGCAGATGGGAATACCTTGCGGCAGATGGTGCGTGGAGAGATGCTAACAACAACTCCTCGCTATTTGAGTTGCCGGCCAACTATCACGGTTGGGAGGGGCGCGATGTGCTGACTCTGCGATATACAGCAACGCTAAATGGTGAAGAATTTACTGCAACTCACACCATCTTCAAACTTTATGATGGCGAACCATCCT
>CALDPX010000035.1 GCA_937911745.1 uncultured Alistipes sp.
AGTGCAACACCGACATTGGTCAGAGCACCTGCAACCTTAAAGAGTTTTGTTGCGACAAATCCCGTAAAGACAAGTGGCTCTATCCAATGGAAGTTACGGGCTACCCACGCTCCGATATTGCCGATAACGGTCATAATATCCAGCAGAGCATTACCAATAGAGACAAGCCCCTTGGTAAACTCAGGAGATTTGAACTTATCGAGGAATGAGTGTAGAACCTGACGGATGGTTGGTTCCAGCACCTCATATGCCTGCATAAAACTCTCGGTAAGCTGTGATGTTACCTGTGCCCAGAGTCCTTTGGTCGTGTTCTGCTTGACAAGTGCCAACTCTGCCGAGATACCCTGTGACCCTCGGTTATGGGCGGTAAGGTTACGCAACTGGTCGTAGTTGTTCACGAGCATCATCGCCGCATTACCACCAATCTTACCGAAGATTGCCTGCATATCGGCCATTGACGCTCCCTTCTTATTCAGATCCTCGAAGATGTCGGCCAATGGTCGTAGTTTCTCGACCATCACACCCTCGATATTGCGCATCTCGGTAAACTTCACGCCCAAGCGGTCAAGCACCCTCTGCGACTCCTTTGTAGGCTTGGCAAAGCGTGTTGCCATAGCACGGAGCGAAGTACCGGCAAGCGTTCCTTTCAGACCCATGTTACCGAGCAAACCAATGGCGGCGGTACTCTCCGTGAAGTCCACACCCGCAGTACGCAGATAACCTGCTGCCATCTTGTATGACTCGGCAACCTCTACGATATTGACATTCGAGCGAGAAATGGTCGAGGCGATAATATCCGCCACGCTATCCATACTATTGTTGTTGATATCGTAGCCCGCCATAATGTTGGTGGCGAGGTCGGCGATATAGCTGACATCGTTATCACCAATAAGGGCAAGGTTGGTAATAGGTCGTATAGACTTATTGATAGTATCGATATTCATACCCGCCATAGAGAGGTACTTCACAGCACCTGCAATCTCCACAGCGGTAAACTTCGTGTCGATACCAATCTTTCGCACATGGCGAGCCATATTGTCAAAGCGAGTCTCGAAGGTACTCAAGTCAGTGTCAGCTACACGCAGGATAGAGTGTGCCGACTGCATAATGTTTGAGTACTCGATAGCCTTTGTCAGCTCATTACGCACCAGGCTGTAACCCATATAGGCGTTAATCATCGATGCGAACGGAAGGTTACGCAACGAAGGAGCCTGGGAATATTGAATACGGTTGATGGCGGCACGACGCTTACTGCGGTAGAGCGTGCCTGCGGCGGTATTCTGTCTCTGCATAGCACGCACAGACTGCATCGCGTTTCGCTGCTGTTGCTGGCGTGCTGCCTTATCGGCTCTGCGTCGCTCCTGCTCGGCTTGTCTACGCTGACGCTCTGCCTCGCGCTGTGCTCGGCGGCGTTCCTGCTCACGTGCCCGTGCCTCAGCCTGACGACGCTTCTCGGCGGCAGCACTCTCGGCTACCTGTGCCTTACGGCGTTGCTCGGCATTGAACTTCTCATCGTCATGCGCCATGCGCTGGCGATGCAACTGCTGAGAGGTGTAGAGCCGCTGCATAAGTCTCTGCTGCTCTTTTTCGGGCATAGCAAAGGCTGTCGGAGCATAAGGCACAGGGGCCTGCATACCCGGAGAGTATGCAAATGGCATCACGGCAGAAGCACCAGATGCCGCTGCACCAACAACACCTGCGGGTAGTCCGCCAGATATATTCAGCGTGATAGTCGAAGAACTCTTTATTCGATTAAGAATTGAGAGTATGCTGCGCAATCTCTGCTCGGCAACATCAGTCTTAATGGTCAGCTCTCGGCCACGCTCCATATGAGAGAGTGCAGAGTTGATCTTGCCCATAGCCTTGGTAATACGCTTCTGGGCATCCGCCATCGTCGTTACTGACGAGGATGCATTACGCTCAATCTCCGCCTTGCGAGCCTCGGCAGCCTTCTTCTCGTAGAGGCTCTTGGCATTTGCCTTGATTCTCTTGGTGTCGAGTGCGGGCGCTGCGATGGTGAGGTTTATACCTTTGGCAAGAGTAGAAATCTCGGTGAGCAGTGTCTTGACGCGCTCCAACTTCGCCTCGCTGTTCTTGGTGTCGATGGTGAGACGGTAATCAAAACTACGCTTCTTGCCATTCTTGGTGCGGAACACACGGTCAATCTCCTCCATCATGTTCTTGATATTGTTGACCGCAGGTGTCAACGAAGCCTTTGCCTGCACAAGTTTGCCGACAGCCTCACCAAAGGCCATCACCTGCTTCGTACCTTGCGAGGCATCGACATTGATGGAGTAATTGACTTGATAATTCTGTTCCTGTGCCATTCGAGATGGGTTTTATCTTATAATAAGAGTAGTGGTTTTTAGGCGTGGGAGATTAAAAATAACCGCCGTAAGTCATACGGCTTACAGCGGTTTGTCAGGGAGTCTTTTCGGGTAGTGAGACCGGTATCGGCATACGACTGATGAGCATCTGTTCGTGCAGCCACAGAGCATCCTCAGAGAGCATGGCGAAATCCTCATCGGAGATGGTTTCGAGGCTCACTCCAGGGAAGTAGTGGCGCACATAGATCACTCGCTGGCGAATGCGCTGCTCATCGGTGATACGCCACCGGTCTATAAGTTTACCAGCGTACTCTGACGAGTAGTGATAAGCTCCGAGAGCTGACCCATAAGACCGAAGAGGAACATCGAGTCGTTGTCTACGAGTTCACGGTCGCCATCGATGAAGCAGTCACGGGCAAGCGTGCGCATAGCCATAACCTCATCCTTCTTCGA
>CALDPX010000036.1 GCA_937911745.1 uncultured Alistipes sp.
CCTCGTTGTTTCTCAAGCGTGAGGTATAGACGCCCAGCACATCGAGTGTTGCTGTAACATCGGCTGCTGCATCGTGAGCATCGTCGAGGTCTACGCCTAATTGCGAGGCTACAATCTCCAACTTGTATGATGTCATCTCCTTGTCGGCTGCGAAAGCTAATCGACCTATGAGAATCGTATCGATATAGTGAGGCTGAAAGTGTCCGTAGTAATCTGTTGTTCCTGCAAAGGTCTTCTCAAACTCCTCCATAAGTCCGGCATAGTTCATCATCTGCTGCAAAAAGCCGATATCGAACTGAATATTCTGCCCAATAAGAAAGGGCTTGCACTGCTTACCGACAGATATGGTATTACGTTTGGCAAAGGCTATGATTTCAGCGGCAACCTGCTTGATGTTAACTCCTTGTTTGCGCAACATATCCATTGTTATAGCCGAATAATCCAATGCCTTATCCTCATAGAGCATGGGAGTGTTCTCTTCCTTCTCCAATTCTCGTCGAGTCTTAAGCACTTTCTTTACATTCAACCCCTCAAATTTCCTGGTATAGGGATAGATGTAAGCCTGATACTGGTCAATCACCTGCCAGGTGTCGAGCCTTACCGCTTGTACTGCGATTTGTGTGCAGGCACAGGTCTGTGGATCAAGACCCCCTGTCTCGAAGTCGAGTCCGATGCCTACATATACTTTTTGTTCTGTCTTTGGAGCCATATTACTGAATGAATAGAAGTGAATTATGATATGACTGCAATGTGTTACAGCCCGAATAATGGCTATATCGTATCATCGCAGTGAGAATAATAATCTTTCCACTAATTTGTGTAAGTTCCGATTTGTGGGATTTGTAAAACTCATCCCACAGCACACATTCCACGGTTTGACCATTTTGAGAAAGCAATAACTTGGCAAATCGTTTGCTCATCCCAGTTTCCTGGTCTTTATAGCTATGTTCAGAGTATTCCGATACGGTGGCACATATTGCTGCACGACGCTTTTCATTTTCTCTCCGCAACACATCTGCAAGTAGAATGTATGAGGCTTTACCCTTAACCGATGCTCTGTCAGGAGAGTTGTCGAATATGCGACGATAGTCTATCATTCCGATACCCGAGACAGCAATCTGCTGCTGAGACCAGTAGTAATGCTTATCACGAAGTTCTGCCGGAGCATCACTATCTGTCAATTCAAGTCTTAATGCCGCAGCTGCTCTT
This sequence comes from uncultured Alistipes sp., assembly GCA_937911745.1. GTDB lineage: Bacteria > Bacteroidota > Bacteroidia > Bacteroidales > Rikenellaceae > Tidjanibacter. The sequence continues at coordinate 1,210 of CALDPX010000036.1, forward strand.
TTAAGTATAGAATATCGCTCAGTTACAGACTTGACATTTTCAACTCTATCGAAGCATCCTGCTAAAATCATATTTTTCAAGTGCCTTGTGTTTACTGGAACTCGGTTATTATCTGTCGAATCTATCGTATCCCAATGCCTTGCACGAAAACCATTCAACTTCCGATAAAAGATGCGTTCAATAAAATCTTCAACACCTTTGAAATCGCCGCGTAAACGCTCTTTAACGATATACTCTGCCGTCCTAATGCCTACGAACTTAATTCTACTAAGTGACCAATAAATCTCATTTGTCTTGTAGTCTGTGTAGAACTCCACCGTAGAATGATTGATGTCCGGTGGCACAATCTTCGCCACCGAGCATCGCTCCATCTCCGACATAAGTGCCGGCATCTCCTTATCATCAGCCCACTGCAACGCCACGGTATAGAATGCTGTCGGATAGTTTGCCTTGAGCCACGCTCCGCAGAACGCTGTAAGGGCGTAAGCTGCGGCGTGGGAACGGTTGAAGGAGTATTTACCTGCTGTCTCTATCTTGCCCCATATCTCCTCGGCTTCATAAGGCGGGCAACCATTCTTAATTGCACCAGCAATGAAGTCGTTTTTGAGCGATGCCATAAGGTCAGCTTTCTTCTTACCAATAGCCTTACGCAGATAGTCGGTCTTGCCAAGGTCAAAGCCTCCGAGCGTATGAGCCACCGACATAAACTGCTCCTGATAGACCATAATGCCGTAGGTATTCTTCGTTGCCTCATAACATCCGAAGTTATAGACCGGAGCCACATCGCCTCGGCGGTAACGGACATAGTCATCGGTTGCTCCGATGTCTAGTGTAGCAGGTCGGAAGAGAGCATTTATGGCAATCAGATCCTCGATGCAGTTGGGCTGCACATCCTGAATAAAGCGAGTGATGCCCGGCGAGGAGAACTGAAACACATTCTGGGTATTGCCCTCGGATAGTATCCGATAGGTCTTCTCATCATCGAGCATCTCGCTTGTTATCTTCTCTATGGTCAGTTGCTGATTGTAATGCTCATTTACGAGGTTGATGGTGGCACTGAGTTTTGCCAACTCTTTCGTTGCCAGCACATCCTCTTTAAGCAGTCCAATCTCATCGACAGAGTATCCATCGAACTCCGACACCAACGCCCCATCCATCTTGCGTATAGGCAGGAAGTCGAAACAATCCGCCTCCTTGCCATCACGCTTTTCGGGAGTAACGATAATTGCCGAGGCGTGCACAGATGCCGCCTTTGGCTGACCGAGCAATACTCGCACATCCTCAATCACTTCGGGATAGGTCTGTATAAAGTCGTAGACCTTACGATTGGTAACGGCAATCTTGAATAGTCCAGTCCAGTCGGCACCATCATCGAGCATCGCTGTTATGTAGTTTACCGTGCCGTGCGGTACACGGTGTACTCGCGCCACATCTTTGAGTGCCGCTTTAAGTTTTAGCGTAGTGAATGTTCCTGCCGAGAACACACGCTGACGACCACCGACATTGTATCGCTGTTCGAGGTAGTCCTTCATCTCCTGACGGCGGTCCGAGGCGTAGTCGACATCGATATCAGGGAGCGAGGCGTGCCCACCCTCGACAAGCCCCTTATCCACGAACGAGTCAATCACCTTTATCGGGGCTGTTGCTCGTCTCCGTTTTACTCTTGTTACTATCATCTGAAATACTTTTTATGTCGCACAATGCAGCTCACGGTCTGGTGTGATACACCATACTCAATCGCCAATTCCAACTGCGTTACGCCACCTGCATAGTAGCGTTCGCGTATTCGCTCTGCCTGTGCGTTGGTTAGTTTTGCATTACGGCTCTTCTCGCCATAGTCGTTTTTGAGGTCATTGGCTATGGCGTGCTCCATATTGCGCTGGTGAGTACACATCTCAAGGTTCTCCACAGCATTATTGTAGCGATTGCCATCGATATGGTTCACCTCCAATTCAGGATCCCAGTCATTGAGGAAATGTGCTGCCACAATGCGGTGCACGGAGAACTTCTCTCCGTTACCATTCTTGTATAATCTCACACAATCATAGAGCGATGTTTTGCCACACCAATGCGTTAGTATGCGCTCGGGCTGCGTGCGTGTAATGCCGCCCG
>CALDPX010000037.1 GCA_937911745.1 uncultured Alistipes sp.
ATTACGAAAAATTTTTTCATCGTGTTTTGAAATTTAGTTAATAAAGTTGTTTGTTTTGCTTTTTTCCTCCACGCCAAAAAAAAGCACACAACACAGACCTTAAAAGTCTGCACTGCGTGCTTGAACATATGCCACTAAGGTGACGAGCCCGAACTCAAAGTTCGTTCTACCCCCCCCCAGATGGGATTAAACCGCTAAGTATCAGCATATTACAACCTGCAAACATAGTTTGGGTTTCTTTTTTTGGTTAGTAAGTATAGGGGATAGTAATGTATTGCATTCTCTTCAAAGTACACCAAAAGAGTCGCAAATCTCTGCGAATTACATACACACACATCTCCACGTAATGCAAATATAGAAGATATTTGTGTAAAATTGAAACATTTTCAGCAAAAAAAAATCAATATAACGAGATAAAAACAAGGCGGGGTTCGGAACGACACTTTTGTGCAGGGATTTCTACCGACCAAAATTTACCTCTGAGTCCAAAAGAAATCGAAAAATAACGGAGCAACAAGTGATGCGAAAAATCAATATAACGAGATAAATACAAGGCGGGGTCGTAACGACCCTTTTGTGCAGGGATTTCTACCGACTAACATCTGCCCCCGAGTCCAAGTAAATCGAAAAATAACGGAGGGATTTTTGTGCCAAAAGAAGGAGCGGCTCCGCAGTTTGCTTGGCGCAAATGAGGAAGCCGCTCTCTGAATTTTGGTGCGAAAAGCACCCGTTATTTTTCGATTTACTTGGACTCGGTGCGCTGTGCATCCATAAAATACTTCTGCGACTTCAAGAGGTTGCGACTTTGGAGTACCATAGTCTTGGTCTCATTGAGAATCGTCAGATAGAGCATACTCGCCTTGGTAGAGGTGGAGTTGTTCTGGATGCGGCGGAGCTGATTCTTGATAGCCTGAGCAATCAGGTCGAACAAATCGTCACGCATTGCAAGCACGAGGTCGATGTTTGCGAAGTCGTTAGACTGCAACATCTCGTTGATGCGCGAGTAGAGTTCCGATACGGAATTGTTGATTGTTGTAAGGTCCTCTACCTGCTCCTCGCTCATACCTCGGTGGTTGTTGTCGATGTGCTCGAAGCAAGGACGGGTGATGTGCACCAGAGCCTTACACATCTCGCTGATGTAGTCCACAACCTGAACGTAGTAGTGTCCGGTGTCGATGTAGTTCTCTTCGTGGAACTTGTGGAGGGTAGGCAACATTGCATATTTCCTCTCACGAGCCGCATAGAAGAGGTCGTTGGACTGACGCACGAGCGAGCGCAGAGCCTTGCGGTCCTCGCGGAGCACGGCAGCGATGGTCTGTGCGTAGATGTCGGTAGTGGTCTGCATAGTCTGGCACACCTCTACTACTGCGCTGCTGAGCACCTCGTTCTCATCGTTTGCAAGAGCCACCTGAACAGTGGCAGCCTCCTCTTTTGCGCCTTTTTTCTTCTTGGGAATCATCATATAGACGCACAAGATAGAGATGAGCACAATTGCTACCATTCCACCCCAGTAGAGTAAGAGAGTTATAACGATCGAGAGTACGAATGCTGCCAGACCGGTAAGGAACCAACCTGCAACGACAGTAATCACGCCTGTGATGCGGTACACAGCACTCTCACGTCCCCACGCTTTGTCTGCCAGCGAAGAACCCATAGCCACCATAAAGGTAACGTAGGTGGTCGAGAGGGGCAACTGCAACGATGTACCTATGATGATAAGCATTGAGCCTGCGGTGAGGTTTACGGCTGCACGAATAAGGTCGTACTGTCCATAATCATCGCCCAACTCGGTTGCCGAAGGAGCCTCGAAGCGGCGAGCCACAGCGGCGCGCATCTTCTTGGAGGTGTGATCCTCGAACCAGCGACTGCAACTAACAGCCACACGCACAATAGCACGCGAGAAAGCCGAAGAACCGAATTTCTCTGCGCCATCATCCTGAGTGGAGGAGAGGCTAAGTTCGGTATCGCTCACATTCTGGGTTTTCTTGGAAGTCCAGAGTGTAAAAATCATTATCGTACCTGCCAAAACGAGGAAAATGGTGTCTGCCTTTACGGGATTGTTGAGTGCGCCCATCAGCATATCGGGATTGCCGGTCTGCTGAGCAATTTTCCACGAGTCAAGACCTGCCAAAGGCACGCCGATGAAGTTCACAAGGTCGTTACCCGCAAATGCCAAAGCCAGCGAGAAAGTACCTGCAAGGATGGTGATTTTGAGGATATTGACCTTCAAAGTCTGCAACAAGAACATCAGAAGCGAACTTGCCGCAAAGACAATCAGCAGGCAGAGCATTGTGTGGTCGTTGATGTATGCCACCAGGTCCACTGCCAAGCCCGAAGATTTCAGACCTTTGATGAGTGCAAAATAGACAATGATTGTGAAAGCCAAACCGCACCAGAGAGCACCCCAGCGTTTGAGTTGCTTGTGGTAGCGGAATGTGAAGAGCAGACGACTGAGGAACATCAGCACCGTACCCGTAATGAATGCCAACACCACCGAGAGGAGAATTGCGGCAATCATCGCCAGAGCCTTGCCCGAGTTGATGAGTGTTTCAGGGTTGCCATCTGCGCCAATAATAGGCTCCTTAGTGATGCTCACAGCGATAGCCGAGCCGAGCAAACCAAACACAAGGGCTACAGTAGTAGAGGTGGGCAAGCCCAAACTGTTGAACACATCGAGCAGAATCACGTTTGCGAACATCACACCGAGGAAGAGAATCATCACCTCGTGGAACGTGAAGAACTCGGGATAGTAAACGCCACTACGAGCCACCTCCATCATACCGCTCGAAGTGAGCGCACCGATGATGATACCGATAGAGGCAATAGTGAGGATTACTTTTTTGGGTGCAGCTTTGGAGCCGATAGCCGAATTGAGGAAGTTTACGGCATCGTTCGACACACCCACATAAAGACCGCCGACAGCCAAAAGCATCAAGACTACTACGGCGAAAGTGTAAATTACTGACATCTATACTGTTTTTTGTTATAAGTTGCAGTTTTCGACGCACAAATGTAATCTCTTTTTCAGAGCGACCAACACCACTATGTTTTAATTAACACAAACTTAAAATGCGCGTAACGAAAACTTAACATTTCCTCTACAACACGCGCTCGGCTTTGTTCCAACCCACTCGCTAACACTCCACTACCCTTCTCGAACATTGGAATTGAGGTGTGAGGTGGTCAAGCGGATTTACATTACCCCCTATTGCACCATTGCTTGGACAAAAAAGTTTGCTGGTCTGAAAAAAGATACCTATCTTTGAGAAAGTTTTTTTTCGGATACAAGAAAACCAACAAATATGAACGTAAACATCATAGACATCATTCTCGCCATAGTGCTCGTGTGGGCACTTGTGGGCGGATTACGCAAGGGACTCATCTCGCAAGCCTCCTCATTTGTAGGACTTCTCTTGGGCGTGTGGCTCGCCTTCAAGTTCAACGACCGCCTCTCGGAGTGGATTGGTATTGATGTGCAGGGAATTGCTGCCTACATCATCCTTTTTGTGGTGGGTGTACTCTTGGCGTGGATTTGTTCGCGCATATCGAATTGGATACTCAACGGCATAGGCTTGGGTGTGGTGGACAAAATCGGCGGTGCAATCCTCTCGGTGGTTGTCTACTCTTTGGTACTAAGCCTGCTCCTGGGGCTCTTTCGCAACATCAACTCCTCGCTCCACATTGTAGAGGACAAGGTGTTGGAAGAGAGTGTCTTGGTGGAGCCTATTGAGAAGGTGTCGGAGGCGGTCTTTCCCTATCTTGTAGAGGCAAAAGATGCCATACTCGAAAGAGACTCTTTTGGCACAAAGAAGGAGGCAGAAACGGAGAATAAAACAGACGAGATATGATACAAGAGGGCTTTGTTGTGGAGTGTACCGGAAGTTGGTACAAAGTGGAGATTGAGGGCGCAGTCTACGATTGTCGCACGCGCGGCAAACTCAGACTCAAAGGTGTGCGCTCAACCTCGCCCGTAGTGGTGGGCGACAGGGTTGGTGTGGAGTTCTCCGAGGAGGGCGATGGCGTTATCGTAAGCATTGCCCAACGCCGCAACTACATCATACGCCGAGCCTCCAACCTCTCCAAGGAGAGCCATATCATAGCCGCCAATATAGACTGTGCAGCGGTGGTTGTCACGATTGCAGCCCCCGTTACGGCTCCCGAATTTGTGGATAGGTTTTTGGTGACTTGCGAGGCGTATAAGGTGCCTGCGGTCATCATTCTCAACAAGATAGACACCGCACGCGAACACCCCGAACTGCTCCGACACTTCCACGAGGTCTACCGCTCAGCAGGCTACCGAGTGATTGAGTGCTCGGCACTTTCGGGCGAGGGCTTGGAGGAGGTAGTGGAACTCCTCAGGGATAAGACCACGCTGCTGGCGGGCAACTCGGGTGTGGGCAAATCCACCCTTGTGAACGCCATCTACCCCTCGGCAGCAGCCAAGACGGGTGCCATTTCGGATGTACACGAGCAAGGAAAACACACCACAACATTCTCGCACGTCTACCCATTGCCTTTTGGCGGCAGACTCATAGACACCCCCGGCATTAGGGGTTTTGGACTCATCGACATCAAGCCCGAAGAGTTGTATCACTACTTCCCCGAGATTATGAAGGAGAGTGCGGGCTGCAAGTTCTACAACTGCACCCACACCCACGAGCCACAATGTGCCGTTATGCACGCCGTGGTGGAGGGACGTATCTCGGAGAGCCGCTACGAAAGTTACATCAAAATGCTCGAAGACGATGGCAAATATCGCTAAACCCAAAGAGTGGTACGACCAGCGAATAGAGTACCTTGCGGAGTTTATGCTCCCCGAGAGGTTTGCCACAATGAGTCGTGTGGTGGCAGACCGCACTCGCTATATGACCGTATGTGCCGAAAACACCTTCCACCCACAGAATGCGAGTGCTCTGGTGCGCCACTGCGAGGCTTTCGGTGTGCAGGAGTTGCACGCCATAGAGTTTTTGTGTGGTTTTCAGGCAAATACCCACATCGTTAGGGGCACAGACAAATGGGTTGATATTATGCGCTACGGGAGCACTTCGGAGGCTGTGGGGCACCTCAAAAAGGAGGGCTACCGCATAGTTGCCGCCACACCCCACACCAACGACCTCACACCCGAGAGTTTCGACATCACGAAAGGTAAGTTTTGCCTCGTCTTTGGCACCGAGAAGCAGGGTATTTCGCCCGAGATTATGGCTGTGGCAGACGAGTTCGTGAAGATACCGATGTATGGCTTTGTGGAGAGTCTTAATGTGTCGGCTTGTGCGGCAATTCTCATTCAGGGCTTTGTGGACAGATTGCACCGCAGCAACGTGGAGTGGCACCTCTCGCCCGAGGAGCAGAGCGAACTTCTCTACCGCTGGATGCGAGAGAGCGTAAAAGATGACGAGGGAATACTGCGCAAGCGATTTGGCGAGGATATATAACCACCCAAGAGTGTGGCTCTTGCGCCCGCGCGCGAAGAAAAAGTGGAGTAAATAGTGGGTTTTTGGGAAAAATCCACTATTTTTGTGTTATCATAGGCTTCGTGTTGAGCCGAAAAGAAGGGAGAAACTGTAAAAATTAGGTAAAGGTTATGCAGATTGACATCGAACAGGTGCTGGCAAGCAAAGCACCCAAACTTGCAAAAAAGTTACCACGCTTTTTGATTCGCTATCTCACTAAAATCGTTCATCAAGACGAGATTAACCAGATACTTGCAAAACACGGACATCTGCCCGCCATTGAGTTTATCCGCACTGCGCTCGGTGATATGGGCGTAACGTGGACTGTGGAAGGTATGGAGAAGGTACCCACCGAAGGTCGCTACCTCTTCGCCTCGAACCACCCCTTCGGAGGTATGGACGGAGTAATCCTCGCACAGGAGATTGCACGCCACCTCGGAGGCGAGGTTAGGAGCATCAGCAACGACCTTCTGTTGTTTGTAGAGCCTCTTCGCCCACTCTTCTTGCCCATCAACAAGCACGGCAGGCAGTCGCGCGAGGGCGCACGCATATTCGAGGAGACCTTTGCGGGCAACATTCCCATTCAGACCTTCCCCGCAGGCTTGTGCTCGCGCCGCATCAAGGGCGAGATTACCGACCTTGAATGGCATCCCAACTTCGTAAAGAAGGCTATCCAGCACCAGAGGGATGTGGTGCCCGTATATGTAGAGGGCAAACTCTCCAACCGCTTCTACAACATCGCCAACTTCCGCAAGTTCTTCGGCATTAAGGCAAACATCGAGATGCTCTATCTTGTGGACGAGATGTTCAAACAGAAGGGCAAACACATTGTGTTGCACATTGGCGAGCCTATCAAGTGGCAGACCTTGGCAGATATGCCCTCCAACCCCGAGAGGGTGCAGTATGTAAGGAACATCGTCTATCGGATGGCTCCAAACAAGTAGAACTTCAAATCACACAGAGAGATATGAAACCTATCATTAAACCCGTTTCGAGAACACAGTTGATGAAGGAACTCAGAGAAGAGTTCTTCTTGCGCGAAACAAATCGTGCAGGCAACGAGATATATGTCGTAACAGCAGCCGAGTGTCCCAACGTAATGAGGGAGATTGGCAGGCTTCGTGAGTGGGCATTCCGTAGTGCTGGTGGCGGTACGGGCGAACCCGTAGATATCGACGAGGAGGATTTGGCTCCCGATGGTTACAAGCAACTCGTGGTGTGGGATCCTGTGGCAAAGGAGATTGTTGGTGGCTACCGCTTTATAGTCTGCACCGAGAAAAACCAAAAACACCTCTCCACCGAGCACTATTTCCACTTCTCAGAGGAGTTCCGCGACAACTATCTCCCCTACGCCATCGAACTTGGCAGGAGCTATGTCCATCCTAACTACCAGAGCACTCGTGCCAACGCTAAGAGCCTCTATGTGATGGATAACATTTGGGACGGTCTGGGCGCAATCATTGTCCACAATCCCAACCAAAAATACTTTTTTGGTAAGGTTACGATGTATGGTCACTACAATGTGGAGGCACGCAATATGCTTATGTACTTCCTCCACAAGCACTTCCCCGCAAAAGAGGGGCTCTTGAAACCTATTCATCCGCTGGATTTGGGCATCAACATTGAGAGTATGGAGCGACTTTTCTCGGGCGAGGACTATGCCGAGGACCACAAAATCCTTGTGCGCGAGCTCAAAGAGAGGGGCGAGTTTATCCCACCAATGATTAGTTCATATATGAACGTGTCGCCCTCGATGATGGTCTTCGATACGGTCATCAACCCCGACTTTGGCGAGGTGGAGGAGACGGGTATTATGATTACCATTCCAGATATGTATCCCCACAAAGTGGACAGACACACCCGAGGAATCGACCGCAGTAACAACGCTTTGCGCAAACTCTTCGACAAATCTATGATTGTTCTCGACAACGTGGTGACGGGACGCGCCGTTTCGGGCGCAAAGGTGGCATTGCGCCGTCGCAAACCCGAGCGCACACGCCGAATCGAGAGGGAAGAGAATAAGAATACTCCAAATACCTCCGAGAAGAAATAGTTGCATCGAGGTGACCGAGTGGCACAATAAAGACCCCGAGTTTTGCATTATTTATGTAGTAACCAACGGGGTCTTTTATTGAAACAGAAAACTATGATTAACAACGAGATTAACATACTCTGGGTTGACGACGAGGTCGAACTGCTCAAACCACACATCCTCTTTCTCGAAAGCAAGGGCTACGAGGTGGACACCTGCAACAATGGCTTCGATGCGGTGGATATGGCACGCGCGACACCCTACGACCTTATTATTTTGGACGAGATGATGCCCGGTATGACGGGGCTCGAAACGCTGCCTCAAATCAAGGAAGTGCGCCCCTCAACGCCTGTCATTATGGTCACCAAGAGCGAGGAGGAGAGTATTATGGACAAGGCTATCGGCTCCAAAATCTCGGACTATCTTATAAAGCCCATCAACCCCAACCAGGTACTCCTATCGGTCAAAAAACACGTTCAGCGACAGAGGCTTGTAACCGAGCAGACCACTGCCGACTATCGTGCCGAGTTCGGCAAAATCAGTTCTCTTTTGGGCGAAGCCCGCACCTTTGCGGATTGGTGTGCCATCTACCGCAAACTCGTGGGCTGGGAGATGGAACTCTCCGAATCGACCGATAAGGGCGTGATGGACATCCTCTCCTACCAAAAGAACGAGGCGGGTGTGGAGTTTGGCAAGTTCATAAAGCGCAACTACCTCGATTGGCTCCGCCGAGAGGATAGCGACCGCCCAACGATGTCGCATACCCTCTTCCGCCACCGCATCATCCCCGAGGTAGAGGCAGCAAAGGCTAAGGGCGGGAAGGTTACGTTGTTGGTGATTGACAACCTTCGCTACGACCAATGGCGCACCATCTGGTCGCAGTTACACTCGTGGTTCGACATCCACTCCGAGAGTTTCTATTGCAGCATACTGCCCACCGCCACCCAATATGCCCGCAACGCACTCTTTGCGGGTTTGATGCCGCTGGCGATAGACAAGATTATGCCCGAGAAGTGGCTCAACGACAACGAGGAGGGGGCAAAGAACAAATACGAAGAGGATTTCTTGCGCCGACAACTCTCGCGTATGGGTAAGGATGGATGGAGGGTGTCGTTTGACAAACTCGTAAAGCCCGAGTCGGGACGCAAACTCATCGACAACTTCCAGCACGTTAGGGATGCCGACCTCTCGGTCATTGTCTACAACTTCCTCGACATTCTCTCGCACGCCCGTACCGAGACGGAGATTATCCGCTCTCTAACCGAGGACGAGGCGGCTTTCCGCTCGCTAACCCGCTCGTGGTTCGAGCACTCCGAGTTGAGCACAATGCTCCGTATGCTTGCCGAGGCGGGCAATACGGTAATCATAACCTCCGACCACGGCACCACGCGCGTGGAGAACCCTGTCAAGGTGCAGGGCGATAGGGAGACCTCGCCCAACATACGCTACAAGACGGGGCGCAACCTTAATTATAACCCCAAGGAGGTCTTTGAGATTACCCGCCCCGAGGAGGCACAACTCCCCCAGGGCAACCTGACAAGTAGTTACATCTTTGCCCTCGGCAGGGACTTTTTGACCTACCCGAATAATGCGAACCAATTCATACGCTACTATCGTGGCACCTTCCAACACGGTGGTGTGTCGATGGAGGAGATGATAGTACCCTACATAGTACTGCGACCTAAAAATTGACAACTGAAAATTAAAATTTTTTTCCTTAAAGCCCTTAAAGACTTAGGACTATTAACGTAGATGTCAGATAAAAAAAGATATATGGAGAACAGCGAATTTTTGAAGGACAAACGTGAGCGCAAGCCTCGCACAGAGCATCAAGCAGTCGAACAGCCACAATATAGTGAGGCTCGTGACATAAATTGGGAGGAGCGCACACGCTCCGCAAAACCCACCTTCCGCAAGGAGAGTAAACCTCGTCGCGAGGGACGCTCGGAGGAGGCTAAGCGCGTGGGCGAGGAGAACATCGTCTATGGTCTGCGCCCCGTAATTGAGGCTGTGCAGACCGACAAACAGATTGAAAAACTCTACGTTCGCAAGGGTGCCGAGGGTGGACTTATGGCAGAACTCAAAGACCTCTGCTATCGCTCCCGCATCCGCTATCAGGAGGTGCCTGTGGAGAAACTCGACCGCCTTACTCGTGGCAACCATCAGGGTGTGGTGGCAGTCATCGCCCCCATTGCCTACGTTGAGTTGGAGGATATTTTAGACCGCATACCCGAGGATGAGAAGGCTCTGATTGTGGTGTTTGACGGCGTTACGGACGTGAGGAACTTCGGTGCCATCGCCCGCTCGGCAGAGTGCGCAGGTGCTCACGGTCTTATCTGCCCGCTGAAAAACTCCGCACCCGTAAATGCAGACGCTATCCGTTCTTCGGCAGGTGCCCTCACCCGCATCCCCGTACACCGTGCAGGCAGCATACGCAACACTCTGAAAACCCTCTCTCAACAGGGTATGCAGATTGTTGCCGCCACCGAGAAGACAGACACCCTGCTCTTCGATGCCGACCTGACGAAACCCACCGTAATTGTTATGGGCAACGAGGAGGTGGGTATCAGCAAGGAGGTACTGAAACTCTGCGACTGCAAGGCAGCCATACCTATGGTGGGAGCCATCGAGAGCCTCAACGTGTCGGCAGCGGCAGCCATTATGCTCTTCGAGAGTGTAAGGCAGCGTTACTGCAAATAATCGGTTTGTGGCGCTTGGAGGAGAGGAGTTATAGCATTGAGGTTGTGCGTAGTCGCAAGGCTATACGCACCTCACTCCGCGTCACACGCGAGGGAGAGGTGCGTATGACCATACCTTGGTGGGGCTCCAAGAGGGCTGCTCTCGCCTGGGCTGCCACACGCCACGAGTGGATACTCTCCTCTCTCGACAGGTTGGAGCAAAGGCGCAGGGAGAACCCGCCCCGCACACCCGAAGAGGTGGAGGAGTTGCGCCGTGTGGCAAAAGAGAAACTACCCCGAATGTTGGAGGCGGCAAGCCTTCGCACAGGGCTACGCTATGGCAAACTCACCATACGCAAGAGTCATAGCCGCTGGGGAAGTTGTACAAAGGAGGGTAACATATCTCTCTCGCTCTTTCTGGCCGCACTACCCGACGAACTGATTGACTATGTGTGCATTCATGAACTCTGCCACACCATACACCACAATCACTCGTCAGAGTTTCACTCATTGGTCAATCTCCATACGGCAGGCAGGGAGAAAGAGTTACAAAAAAGGCTTAAAAATTACCAACCAAGATAGAAAATGGTTTGGATTGCAAAAAAAATTGTATCTTTGAGAATTGAGATACAAAACAAACACACACGACAAAACCTAATTGTACTATGATAATCCTAATGCACGAACCCACCGATGAGCTTTTCCTCGGTGTAATGCACCCCGATGCAGCGCTCTTCTCGGACTACTTCGACATTGAACTCGCTGCCAAAGAACACGCCGAATACCGCAAAGCACTCGAAAAATTCGGCGCAAAAGTACTTACCGTAAGACAAATCTTGCTCGAAGGCACCCTTGACAAAGAGGGACGCCCCGTAGAAGGCAAGGAACTTAACGACCTGAGGGCTTTCGCCTCGCGTTTTCTGACCTACAACACTTCCAACGTACCAGACGAAGAGAAGGCTCAGGAGCGCTACAAAAAGATGATTGTCGATAGGGCACACCCCAAGGATCTTGTGAAGATGATTATGCTCCAACCCGAGATTGTCCTCTCCTACACCGAGAGCAACACGGGCTTTGCGGCAACCTACATCCAACGCCCCATTATGAACATCTTCTTTATGCGCGACCAGATGATTTCGACCGCCAAAGGTATCGTCATCGGACGCATGAACTCCGCACAGAGGCAGTTGGAGTGCGAGATTGCCGAGTTCTGTCTTAACAAAATCGGCTTCCCCCCAATCTACCACATCGAGGGCGAGGATGCCTATCTCGAAGGTGGCGACTTCCTGCCCTTTGGCGACATAGCCTTCATAGGACGTGGTCTGCGCACCACACAGGCTGCCATCGACCAGCTGATGGAGCACGACCTTTTGGGTTGCAACAAGGTGGTGGTTGTGAAAGATATATGGGACGAGCAGGAGCAGATGCACCTCGACACCTACTTCAACATCATAGACCGCGACTTGTGTACCCTCTCCGAGGCTCGCTATCTGGCAGCCAAAGGCGACTCGCAATATCTGAAAATCGACATCTGGGAGCGCGAAGCACCCGGCGAGCCCTACCATAAGGCTTTCAGCGACATCTCCTTCGTGGACTACATCGAGGACGAGCTGAAAATGAAGGTTATCCCCATTCAGCGTAGCGACGAACTGACCTACGCCAACAACTTCCTCAACGTGGCACCACGCAAGATTATGGCAGTGGCAGGTCAGTCGGTGGAGTTGCAGGAGGCATTCAAAGCCAACTTTGTGGACGTGACGTGGGTACCCCTCACCAACCTCACAAAAGGCTATGGCGCAGCACACTGTATGACTCAAATCCTCGATGACGGCGACGTGCTGTTCTAATTCTACGCGTTTTTCTTCTCCACTTTTTGTAAAAAGCGGAACCAAAAATTTTTAGTGTACCAACCTTTTGTGGTACTACCTACCGCTTTGCTTAGGAGTGGCTTCGGAGTGGCTTCGGAGCCACTTGCACAAGAGCGTCACTCTGACGCCTTTGCGGGAAGGTGTGGCTATCTTTCGCAGATAGTTTAGCAGCCAAAACAATAGACCACTTTCAAACGAGTTTGAGTGGTCTATTATTTTGTCCGCAACTCTCCTTCGGAGAGCCTCACACCTCCCCGAAAAAACTTCTCTCAAACTCCCCTGTAATCCTTGTTACACCTGCTACCCTTGTTATCCCTGCAAGAAAAACAAGATAGGTAGATGCCAACCGCCTGCCTGCGGCAGGCGTGGCAAGACGGACAGCAACAGAGGTGGTTTGTCTTATCACATATCTCTCAGTCCTCCCATATCTCCCATAAGCCCTATATGCCCTATAAGCCTTAGGACTATTGACGTTAGACCTTAGACGTTAGACCAAATAACCGCTTGTTATTCTCCATAAGTGCCCTTAGGGGCTCCACAACCTTAGACGAGATGGTCGCCTCTCGGAGGGCTTTGATATAGATGTGCGAGTGGGTATCACTACCCACAAAGGTGTACTTGCCCGACAGCAACATCTCCTCGGCAACACGCTTTGCCTTGTCGCCGTGCAATCCCGCCAGCGAGAGGAGGTTAAGTTGGAGTTTATACCCTTTGGAGGTCAGTTTTTCAAGTTCGTGGTAGTTGCGCTCTTCGGCGAGGAAGGCGTAGCGTTCGGGATGGGCGATGATGATATTTTTGCCCCTGATTGCCGCCTCGAAGAGGTCGTTCAAGTGGGAACCTACACGAGAAGTACCCAGACCGAACTCCACAAGCAGGTGATTATCTCCCATTGTGAGCATATTGTCCGCCGCCTCAACGTGTTCCATAAATCTCTCGTCGAGGTTATATTCGGCAGCCAAACGCACCTCCAACTTCATACCCTCGGGCATCTCTTGGAAACGTTTGCGCAACCTCTCTTCTGTGTTGTTGCCATAGAGTCCGTAGATGATGTGGGGTGTAAGGTATGCGCCCTTAAACCCCAATTCGGCAAGTTCGGCATCTAATGCAAGTGTGTGCTCCGCATCGCGGCAGCCGTCATCAACACCCCACAAAAGGTGGCTGTGGATATCATAGAAATCCTCCAAATGTTCTCTCAGCAGAGTCCTCTTTCTTCCGAAAATACCAAACATAACAAATTGGATGTTAGTCATTTATAATTGGTCCAAACAACTCTCTTTGGTGTAAGTTTACAATGGTTTTACCCCACTGTGCTGCCTTACGCAAGGTATAGTGTGTGCCTCCCTTAGAGCCTTCATAGTAGGCAACCACCACATCGGCTTGCTCGGCGAGGTAGTCGTTGCGGCGATGATAGCAGCCGTGGTGGTAGCCTTGCGAGAGGTAGACAATCTCATCTGCCGACTCCTCAACAAAGTGGTAGAGTGGGTGCCACTCCTTAGCGAACGAACGCTCAAATTTGGGGTATGGCACAGCCAGCACAAGCCTCACATCTCGACCAATATGCCCCTCGCCCCTCAGACGGAGCACCTCATCCGCTGCCCATAGGTCAAACCCGGGAGCCATACCACTCACAAAAGTATCTGCCCCCTCTGCCGCAAGTCTTACGATCTCCTCGGCGAGAGCCCTGCGAAGAGCAACCTCCACCTCGCGTGGCGAAGAGTGGTAGCCCGCAATTTTATCGGGACGATGACCTGTAAAACTGACTATCATTCCACAAATTTCACAATATCATCTATCGTAGCACGCTTCTCCAAATCGCCACCCGAAGGACGCTGGAAAATCCTCAAATCGAACAGTGGCACAATAGCCATAATGTGCTCAAAGAGTGCGGCTTGGATACGCTCGTACTCCACCCATACAGTGGTCGAAGTGAAGGCATATATCTGCAAAGGCACACCCGTATCGCTCGACTGCAACTGTCGCACCATATGGAGCATCTCGCGGTTGAGCCAGGGCTGAGCCTCCATATAGCGTTCGATGTATACCCTCAGGAGTTCGAGGTTGGTAGTTTGCATACGGGGCTCTTCGAGGGTTGCTATATAGTCCTTCATAAGGTCCAACTTACCGACTCTTTCGAGCAGTTCCTCGGAGCAGAATTTCACGGTGTTTATATCAACCTCCACATAGCGGGCAATACGCCTACCTCCCGAGGAGAACATACCCTGCCAATTCTTGAAAGTGCCCGAAGTGAGTGTGTAGGGGGTAACATTCGAGATGGTATTATCCCACCCTCTAACCTTCACGGTGTTGAGTGTCATATCTATGACCGTACCGTCAATACCTGCCGAGGGCATCTCAATCCAATCGCCCACCTTGACCATCTTGTCGCTCGACAGCAGGATGCCCGACACAAGGTTGAGGATGGTATCCTTAAACACAAAACTCAACACTGCCAACGAAGCACCCAAACCGGTAAAGAGTTTCACGGGCGACTTGTCGATGAGGATTGCGATGATGACTATCGCTGCCACTATCCACACCACAATCTGGATGACCTGCATAAAGCCTTTCAAGGGCGCGTCTTTGGTCTTGCGTTTGTGGTATATGAGCATAAAGACAGTCCTGACAACCGCATTGAGAAAACTCGCCAACATCCACACTATGAGCACATCGAGCGCCTTACGCACAAAGATACCCACCGAAGATGCGGGGTCGAAGGCGAGCGGCAGGAGCATATAGAACATAAACACCGCCGCCATAAGGGCTATCTTATTGAGGTTCGTCCTATCAAAGACCACCTCCAAACGCGAGTTTACATACCTTCCCAAGCGGAGAGCCCTAAGCAACAGGTAGCGCAACAGCCACCAAACCACAAAGCAGCAGACAAGAACCACAAGTGTTGCAAAGAGTGATTTATAGCCTCCGTCAGCAGAGTTTAGCCCCAGCCAATCGAGCAGCGTACTCATCCAATCGAGCAGAAATGTTTTCTCCTTCATCATCGTTTAATAAACTGTTTTATGCTATCCCAAAGGATTATATGCTCCCTATGTTGAATTTGGGGTGCCTGCACCTGTATCTCCTCCGAGATAAGTAGTAGTTTGTCGCCCCTATGAAGCACCGTTGAGCCATTGGGAACAATATATTTATCGCCCCTGCGAATCATCATCACAAGAGTCCTTTCGGGCAACTTAATATCCTTCAACAATGCGCCATCTCGCACTCCGCCCTCTATGATATCCACCTCCGTAAGTGCCGCCTTAACCTCGTCGGGAAGGTCTATATCAAAGCCCTTCTCGGGACTCTTGTCTGCCACATCCAACACCCTTGCCATACCACCCACCGTAGTACCCTGCACCACGAGCGAGAAGATGGTTATGAAGAATACGATGTTGAAGATGGTATTATTGGGGTCAAGTCCTGCCAACTTGGGGTAAGTTGCGAACAAAATAGGTGCCGCACCCCTCAGTCCCACCCACGAAATATAGTGGCGAGCCTTTGTGGAGAGCCCTTTGAATGGCAAAAGCGACAACCATACCGACAACGGACGAGTAAGGAAAATCATCGCCGCACCGACAATCAAGCCAATAAAGACCACATCTTTCAGTTCGTGGGGGTTGACCAACAAACCCAGCATCAAGAACATCACAATCTGCATCAGCCACGTCACACCATCGAGGAAGGTGGCAAGTGTTTTCTTATGGCTCAGTTTGTGATTGCCCATTACGATACCCGCAATATAGACTGCCAAGTAGCCGTTACCCCCCAGCAGGTCGGTAAAGGATGCGGTGAAGAAGACAAGCGAGAGCAACAACACCGAGTAGAGCGACTTATTGCCAATGTTGATACGATTGACCACTATTGTTGCACCCTTACCGAGCAGGTAACCCGACAATGCACCAACGCCCATCTGTTTGAGGAATGTAAAAGCCACATCGAGGAACTCTCCCCCACCGCCCTGATTGACCTGTATGAGCATAACGGTGAGAATATAAGCCATCGGGTCATTACTACCGCTCTCCAACTCCAACAGCGGGCGCAAATTCTCTTTAAGCCCCACACGCTTGGAGCGCAGTATGGCAAAGACCGAAGCCGAATCCGTAGAGGACATAACCGCTGCAATGAGCAGTGCCAGCGTGAAAGGTATCGGAGCACCCAACCAACCACTCACGAAGTAGATGATAGAGCCCGTAAAGAGAGTGGTGAGAACCACACCCAAAGTAGCCAACACCACGCCCTCCTTCAACACCGGTCGAACCTCGCTGAAAGAAGTGTCCATACCGCCCGAGAAGAGGATAATACTCAGCGAAAGCATACCCACAAACTGCACAGCAGCAAAGTTGTCGAACTCAATACCCACACCATCGGTGCCAAATGCCATTCCCACAAGCAGGAAGAATAACAGCATCGGTGCACCAAAACGGCTGCTCGCCTTGCCCGCCAAAATACTCACAAAGAGAATTATCGAGCCAACAAGCAATATGTTTCCGGTAGTTATTATCATATCGTTTTTTCTTTCCCCCTTTCGTCTTTGCGACTCTCTTCTTTGCGACTTTTTGTAAAAAGTCGCCTTTTTTCGCACCTTTTTGTAAAAAGGTGCTACCAAAAACTTTTAGTGTAGCCTTTGCGGTGAGGTGTGGCTATCTTTCGCAGATAG
>CALDPX010000038.1 GCA_937911745.1 uncultured Alistipes sp.
CCGCTACATTGGTGCTATCGACAAGGTTGAGAACAACCGCCGTTACAATCCCGACATTGCGCAGGCTGTATATCAGGGTATTCCCGCATCTACTGGCGTTCCCTATTGGACTGTGCAGTTAGATGAACAGGGTTCAAACAATTCATATTACTATATTACACAACTTTATATCAACACCAACAACACAAGTTATGAGGAGGGTATCCCCTCGGGTCGCTATGATATTGGCGACAGTCAACAGCCTTTTAGCATCGATATGAGTTATATGGTAGGTGATACTTGGTGGGGATCGGTTGTATTCAAAGAGAGTTTTGATGAGGACGGAGCGGCATTTTTTGAGCCCGATAATATCATGATTGGTGGTTATTGCAACCTTATCAACAACGGCGATGGCACATACGATATAGAGTTGGTATTCTATAACGGTTCCTATATTCCTTACGTTGTAAATTACTCTGGTGAAATAGCAACCATTGACAATAGTCAACAAAAAGAGTATAACAAAGAATTCTCGCTCAACTACTACGGCAACAACAAATGGTGTGTAATTTACAGCGATGAGGAAGATGGACTTCACACCCTGCTCTACTGTTACAGTGCCGAAGATACAACTTGGGAGGGTGGCCTTTCCAGTGGTACCTATACCGTTGATGCAGAAGCAGGTATTCCTTGGGAAAACCTTGCCTCTGGCCCTGCATTCACCATTAAGCCTGGCGTTGGCGAAGGTAACAAATACAAAGGAACCGGTTCCTATTTTGCAGACTATTGGAATTGGAGCATTGGCGATATCATTAGTTATGGAACAATGAAAGTGGATAATCGTGGCGACAATCTCTACGACGTTGAGATTAAGGTTGGTGGAGCACTTGGCTACTTTTATGTAGAGTATGAGTATAGCGGACAAGCAACTCTTCATAACGCATCAGGCGCAGCAGCGGCTCCCTTAAAGACAGCCGGTTTCGAGCCCGAACTTCGCAACTACACCAAACATTCGAGTTTTAAGTATAATGGTCCCACTCTTCGAAGATAACCAAAAAGAAGAATCATTCTACACTATTGAGAGTCTATGGATGCCGGTCTAAATCCATAGACTCTCTTTTTTGTCGTCAAATTCGAGCATGGGATAAAATAAAAGTTGCTATAATGCACAAATTATATTAATTTTGTGGAAATCTAAAACTTAATACGTATAACACTATGGAGATTTGGCATATTTGGGCTATTGTAGCCATACTTTTCGTTATTGGCGAGATATTTACTTCGGGTTTTGCACTCATCTGCTTTGCCGTGGGTTGCTTAGGTGGTGCCATTGCTGCCGCTGCGGGTGCAATTTTGGAGTGGCAACTTGGAGTCTTTGCCATTGCTACGCTTGCAGCATTCTTTTCTGTACGCCCCCTGCTGAGAAAACTCTCCTCGAAAGACGAGGTAGCAACCAACGCTGATGCACTCATAGGTCGCACAGCAAAGGTTACCGAATGCATTGAGGTCGGCGGTACGGGTCGTGTGGCAATTGACGGCGACATTTGGCAGGCAGTGAGCCACGAGCAGACCGACATTGTTGAAGGCGAGAGGGTGGAAATCATCTCGCGTGAGAGCATCATCTTGACAGTTAAGCGCAAATAATCAAACCATTAAAACTATACAACTATGGGAACACTCTATTTCATAATCGCATTGGTAGCCATTGTGGTTATCTATGTGCTTTCTGGTCTTACCATTGTTCAGCAAAGCGAAACCTGCATCGTTGAACGCCTCGGTAAATACAACAAAACCCTCACATCGGGTATCAACATCATCTGGCCCATCCTCGAAAAACCTCGCCGCATCTATACCCGCCATACACAGCAGGACTGGAACGGCAATGTGGTTGTTTCGTTCCGCTACACTCCCCGCATCGACCTTCGCGAGCAGGTGTACGACTTTCCTGAGCAGAACGTGATTACTAAGGATAACGTAACCACCCGCATCAACGCACTACTCTACTTCCAGATTGTGGACCCTGTGAAGGCGGTTTACGAGATTAACAACCTGCCAAACGCAATTGAGAAACTCACTCAAACCACCCTGCGTAACGTCATTGGCGAGTTGGAGTTGGACGAGACGCTCACTTCTCGCGATACTATCAACGCCAAACTCCGCAACGTGCTGGACGAGGCAACCAACAAGTGGGGCGTGAAGGTCAATCGCGTTGAGTTGCAAGATATCACACCTCCCTCGACCGTTCGCGACGCTATGGAGCAGCAGATGCAGGCAGAGCGTGAGCGTAGGGCAAAAATTCTTCGTGCAGAGGGTGAAAAGCAGTCGGCAATTTTGCAGTCCGAGGGCGAGAAACAGTCGCAAATCAACTATGCAGCAGCCGAGAAAGAGGCTCAGATTCTCAAAGCACAGGGTGAGGCTGAGGCGAAGGTTTTGCAGGCAAACGCTGAGGCAGAGGCTATTAAACGTGTAAGCGAGGCTATCTCGAACACCAAGACCGACCCTGCGACCTACCTTTTGGCAGTGAAATATATCGAAACCCTCCGCGAGATGGCAAGCGGTCAGGATAGCAAGACGGTCTATATGCCCTATGAGGCAAGTAGCGTTCTTGGCTCGCTTGGTGGTATCAAGGACCTCTTCCCCACTAAGTAATCAACAAACACATCTAAATTAACGTAAGTTTCGTGAATTCCAACAATTTGGAATTCACGAAACATCCGTTTTATCAAAGAGCCTTTTGAGACTCCTTAACCAAGTCCATCTTTTGGCAAAAGGGGGATATGGGAGGAATGTAAACATATGTCAGCCCACGCAGTGGGTTAAGAGAATTACGAAGCAAAATCAAACAGTAGCAAAGGAAGTAATGAAGAAACTTACGCAACAGGAGATGGGACGACTCACAGTGGAGGAGTTCAGGGCGATGGAGAAGTTGCCCGTTGTGGCGGTGCTCGACAATGTACGCTCGGCGGGTAATGTGGGAGCCTTTTTCCGCACTGCCGATGCCTTCGGTATGGGCGAGATTGCGCTCTGTGGCATCACCGCTCGCCCACCCCAAAAGGAGATACACAAAACAGCCCTCGGAGCCGAACTGACGGTTGCGTGGAGGGGCTTTGAGAGCACCTTGGAGGCTGTCAGCACCCTGCGCGAGGAGGGCTACACGATTGTTGCTGTGGAGCAGGTTGCGGGCTCGGTCAAGTTGGGAGAGTTCCAACCCTCGGCAGACAAAAAATACGCTCTTGTCTTTGGTAACGAGGTAGAGGGCGTGGCTCAGGAGGTCGTGGACGTGTGCGACTTGGCACTCGAAATCCCCCAAGTAGGTACCAAACACTCGCTCAACGTGGCAGTCACGGGCGGTGTGGTGCTGTGGGAGATGAACAAACAACTGAGGTAAGAATTATCAGTTATCAGTTATCAGTTATCAGTAGTCAGCTGTCAGCAATCAGCGCGGACAAAAAAAGAGGTTCCTTATTAGGGAACCTCTTTTCAGTAAAAGGAACGGACTACGATTATTTCTCGTACTCAATAACTACCTTCGACACTTTCATATCCTGATAGTAGTTTTGATCCTCAGCATCTGCATTGGTATTAACGCCTGTGATGGTAAAACCATCGGTAGCGTTGGCAAACTCCCAAGTGATAGTCTCAGTTTTGCCGGTTTCAACCGACTGAACAGCATTACCCTCTTTGTCGGTGCAGGTGAGCAGTTCGGCAAGTTTCTTGCTTACAAGGGTAATAGTGACCTTTTTCACCTTACCGAAGCCCTCTGCACTAACGGTAGTACCAGCATTTTTCTTGTTGAAATACCAAACAGTTTCGTCAGACTCGCGATAATATACAGTACCATTGAAAGTAATGGTATCCTTACCGCTATCGTCGGTTGCAGTCCACGAATGCTCTTTGAAACTCTTCGCCAAACCCTCGATATTTGCATTAGGTGCATACACACCCTCAGCATCAGCAGTAACACCCAAAGTCATAGTGTAAGCGACAGGACCCTCGGGCTGCTCGGGCTCGGTAGTCTCGTGGTTGCAAGTGAGCGAAACGATTTTGCTGTTATAATTGAACTCGTAAGTCTCGTAGTGTTTCTTCAAGTCGCCACATACAACAACCTCATCACCTGCGTGAATCTGGTCTGCCGAAGTAAAATCTGCGCCATCTACAAATTTGCCGCTATAAACCATAAGTTCGTTCTCGGTAGTACCATCTACAGAGATGTAGTAGTCGCAGCTGCTATATGTGGAGTTGAATTTAATCTCCGAAGTGGTAACAACACCCTTAACATAAACACCGCTTACGGTAGTGTATGCATCAATAGCTGCCTTTGCGCGAACTACATCGTAGGGCGACTCCAAAGTGCCCTCACCGGTACCTGCAAGTTCAACGGGCTGCTCGGGCTCCTCACCACCAGCACTGCCAAAACGCTCACCGGTAAGACCTGCATAGTCGGTAGTCTGAGTAAAGATGATCTGCACCTCGCCTTTGCTGATAGAGGAAATACCTTTAATGGTACCCGAACCTTGCGCTACGGTCTCAGCAGCGTAGGTAGAGTATTTCGAAGAGAATACAACGAAATTGTTACCCTCTGCATCCTCCATATTGATAGAAACGTGACTCTTTTGGGTTTCATCGCCCCAAGTTTTTGCAAGATCATCAGCCACTACCTGCACGCCTTCGAGGGCAACGTACTGACCCTCATACTTGTTGGCGAGGAAGTCAGCCATTGTCACAGTCTTAGCCTCAACAGCGTTATCCGAAGAGATAACCTCTACTTTGCTGTTATCTACACTCACTTGAACTGCGCCATTGTATGCACCCATATTTACACCCGAGAGGTTAATCTTCACTTTGTCGCCAAAGTTAATCTCGTGGTCACTGGTAAGACGGAGTTGCAAACCAGCAGTCTCGTCCTGGATGTACATACCCTTCTTCGAAGTGAGGTTATTGAGTGCCCTGTTGGAAATTACAATACCCTCAATATACTTATCACCGATGGGTTGGTCTTGCTCAATAGCAAGAACTTCCGCAATAGTTGCTGCTACGAGAGTCACTTCGGGATCCTCAGGCTGTTCGGGATCCTCGGGATCCTCGGGCTGCTCAGGCTCCTCGCCACCTTCGTCGGCAGTAGCCTCAGCTACTTTCACATTCTTAATCTCCCAAGTACAAGCACTGTCTGAGCTACTCTCATAACGCCAACCGATTTGGACTTTCTTACCCTTATACTCAGTCAATTTAATCTTGCCCGACGATACAAATGTCCAGCTATCGCAATAGGTAGGAATGGTAAGTTGACTCCACTCGCCACCAACCTCACGAATCCAAAGGCTAATCTGCTGCTCTTTGTTACCAAAGTAGTTACCTGCGTGGTCAAAAGTCAACTCTGCATCAATAGACAAATTGAGAATGGGAGAAACGAGGTAACTAACAGCAGCCTTAGCAGCACCTGCAAAAGCACTTGCCTTCATACCATAAGCGCTGTCAAATGCCCAGACATAGGTAAGACCCTCTGCCAACGATTCATCCTCAATGGTAAACAGACCCTGACTCTCTGCAAAACTCTCCTCGAAGGGAAGTTCCTGAATGAGTTTCAAAGGATCACCCTCTTGCTTAATCTCAATTTCTACATAGTTCTCCTTGTTTGCCATAAAGGTGATTTTGCCACTACGAGGAGCGGCCAACTCTTCGGGAGCCAAGGGATCCATGTTTGCAGCAAAAGTAACAGTCACAGTAGCATCACCGCTACCAACAGAAGGCTCAACAGTCATCCAATCCGAAGCAACAGCAATCCATTGACCATCGCAAACCACATTGAATTCCTCGGTTGCACCAGTACCCTCTACCTCAGCCTCCAAAGCGTCGGGAGTAACACTGATAGTTGTGCCAAGGGGAGTTGCACTCTCCTCGTATTGGTCAGCGCACGAGAACATCATCGCACCTGCCAAAAGAGCACCAAATATCGAAAAAATCTTTTTCATCGTTTTCTCTATTTTGTTTTTATGTTTTTATCTCAAAGGCTGTGGTGTTTTGTGGGCACCACAGCCCTCTTTTAGCATTTATTACCCGATTAGAAGGTTACACGCAAACCAATCTGAGCTCTCCAACGCGAGTAGAAGTCGCTAACGTAGATCTCCTTAGGATTGAACGAGTAGGTAGGAGTCATATTACCCTCTGCATCTTTGGTAAGTGCAGTAACGTCCAAAATTTGGAGGTTGTAGGTAGCGTTGTAGTTCACGCCCCAGTTGGGGTTGATGAGGTTACCAATGTTGAGAACATCGAAAGTAACCTGAACCTTGCGACCGTTGGTCTTGTCATAGAAGAAGTCCTGAGCAACGTGCAAATCGAAGTGGTGCTCGAAAGGAGCGATACCACCGTAACGCTCGCTCCACTCGCCACGGTGAGTGCGGAGGTATTTGTCAGCACGGATGTACTCCTCGAATGCAATAGCATCGGTCTGGTTGTTCCAGTTCATCTGTACAAGTTCCTCGGTGGTGGGGATATACATAAGCGAGTTACCCTTCTGACCGTCACCATTGAAACCGTTGTTAACAGCCTCGTTCATAGTGTAGCAGAAACGCTGACCGCTCTGAGCATCGTACGACAACGAAATGCTGGTCTGCATATTCTTATATACGGGAGTAGTATAAGAAACCATAGCCGAGATTTTGTGAGGACGATCGAAGAGAGCGTAGCTCAACTCGTCGGAGTTGGTATCTACCGAGTAGTTGTACTTCCAGTTGGAGTAAGCTACCGAAGAGGTACCATCGTTAACCGAGTAGGAGTGACCATAGGTGTAAGATGCAATCAGATCAAGACCGAAGTCAAACGATTTCTTAACCTGACCACTGATAGAATAGGTATAACCCTTATTAGTGTTGCTAAGAGCAACGATTGCGCTATAATCGCGGTTGATAGTGTAGTAAGGTGCTTTTGCATCAACATCCGAGTTAACGGCGTAAACTACGTTGTTCGACTCAATAGCGAGGTTCTTGAAGAATACGTTGTTCAAGGTCTTCGAGAAGAGAGCATCAACAGTGAACTGCCAGCCACCCTCGAAAGTCTTATCCAAACCAAGGTTTACACGGAATACCTGGGGATATTTGAAGTTCTCATTGATGGTGTTGATGGTCTGTTTGCCACCTGCATCAGCCAAGAGACCACTCTCGATAACATCGGTCAAAGGATTGGATGTCATAGGGAATTTACCGCCGTTAAGGTCGGGATTCTCGATGCTTACACCCTTAGTCTCCATACCGGTGTTGTTGTAAACATTCGACAACCATACGAAAGGTACACGACCGGTGAACAAACCAGCACCACCACGAACAAGCAGAGTGTGGTCCTCATCCATCCAGTAGCGGAAACCTACACGGGGCGACCAGAGAATCTGAGCCTTAGGTACAGTACCTACATACTCGTTGTTGTTCTTAGCAATCTCGGTTGCGTTGAAAGTGGGGTTCTCGGTAGGATTGTTCAAGAGCAAGGGGAGGTCAGCACGAATACCATAGGTAAGGGTGAAATCGCGGTTGGGTTTCCACTCGTCCTGTGCATACAAACCAAACTGTGCTGCAATGGTAGTTGCTGCCCAGATGGGGTTACCATTCGAGAGTTCAAGATCTGCAAAACGGTATACATACTCGTAGGAGTTGTTGTTCAAGAAATCATTGATGGTGTTGAAGTAGTAGCTACCGTTTGCACCCTGCAAGAAGATGTTGTTGAACTTGAAAATCTCGTTGTGAGTACCGATGGTGATGTTGTGGTCACCAAGGAAGATCGAGAAGTTGTCGGTAATGGTGTAGTTATCGGAGTTCATTGCGTTTGCACCCGAAGAATACTCAGTACCAAGAGCAACAGTGTAGGTCTCGTTGTTGATGTATACGTTAGCACCCTTGTAAGGAACATCGCGGTGGTCGCGTACAAGCACTGCGGTTGCACGGAACTCGTTGGACATATTGTCCGAGATGCGCGAGTTCAACTCAGCAACGAACGAGTTGGTGTTGTTAGCCATCTTGTACGACGAGTTGTAGAACTTGTAGGAACCTGCACCAGCATCGTATTTATCTGCGTAAGCGTCTGCCAACTGGTAGCGGAACATAAGTTTGTTATTCTCGTTGATGTTCCAGTCCAAACGAGCCATCAGGTTGATAGCACGGTCGGTAATCTGGTGCAAGCTGGTATTCTCCTCGAAGCCCTCAACGCCCTCAGCGTAGTTCTTCTGATAGTGCTCAATCATTGCATTAGCAACAGTCTCGTTGAAAATGTTACCAAGGTTCTCGCCATTGTAGATAACATCGCCTTTGAGCTCTTTGGTATAGGAACCATTCGAGGGAGAGTAGATGTTGGGGCGCGATTTGCCGAAATACTCACCGGCAACGAACAAGAAGAGTTTGTTCTTGATGATAGGACCACCAACAGTGAACGAATAGGTCTGCGAATACTGCTCGTCGTATTTGGTACGAATCAGATTGCCATCCTCGTCGGTCTTAGCGTTCAAGGGGTGAGTCATACCGATGAAGTCCTGGTTGTTGTAGTAAGCCGAGAAGGTACCTTTAACCTTGTTGGTACCCGACTTGGTGATGGCGTTGATAGCACCACCGGTAAAGCCCGACTGACGTACATCGAAGGGAGCAACTACAACCTGAATCTCCTCGATAGCATCGAGCGATACGGGGTTAGCACCTGCCTGAGCACCGTTGGTACCATCAGACGAAAGACCGAAGGTATCGTTTGCCATAGCACCGTCAATCTGGAACGAGTTGTAGCGGTTGTTAGAACCTGCGAACGACATACCACCATTCTTGTTTACCGAAGCCTGGGGAGTGAGTTTCACGATGTCGTAAACGCTACGGTTGATGGTAGGCATTGACTCAACGGTTTCGAGCGAGAAGTTGTCGGCAGCACCGGTCTTGCTTGCTACGAAAGCGTTCTGACCAACAATCGAAATCTCCTCAATCTCGGTACCGGCAGTCAAGGTAGCATTAATCTCACCGGGCTCACCGAGTTTCAGGTAGATGTCCGAATACTTCTTGGTAGCCATACCGATGTACGATACCTCTACGGTGTAGGGACCGCCGGTACGCATACCGTTGATGTTGAAACGACCACTGGCATTGGTAGCAACAGCATACTCAGTACCTGTGGTTCCGTGAACAGCAACCACAGTTGCACCAATTACGGGTGCACCCTGCTCGTCAGTCACCAAACCGTTCATGCTCGCGGTAGTAACCTGAGCCATTGCGCTCAGAGCCACAAACAGCGACACAATCAAAGTGTAGAATTTCTTCATACTGTTTTGTTTTTAGTTTGTGAAATAAAAATTAGTTGATTTGTTTGTAAAATTGTTTATTGGTTTAATTTATATCTATTGTTTCCTCATAAAAATAAAAGGGGGTGCCAATCAGCAAAGGCACTCCTCTTCAAATCTATCATTAAATGCACCAATTCCCAACGCAACAAAGCATTGGTTTTGCCATATAACGGTCTGAAACATAATTGGATACATCCCATTCTTCATTTTCTATCTCTTTACCGCCCACAAAAGACGACGCAAATATAGGCAATAAAGTCTATTTTTTGCAACAAACTTTCCAACAAATTTTCAACATTTCCACTCTTACCCATAACTACGTTATGGAATAGCGAGTATTAAAACATCGCTTTGGGCAATTCGGACACCGAGTTGATATAGACCACCTCTATGCCTTTGGGGAGTTTCATTCCCCTGCCTGCGAGGTAGCCGCTGACGATGATTTTGCTAAAACCGTGGCGTGCAGCCTCGGCGATGCGTTGTTCGGTGCGGGGCGCAGGGCGCACCTCGCCAGACAGACCTATCTCGCCCGCCATACACACTCCATCGCCTATCGCCCTATCGAAATAGGACGAGATGACAGCACCCACGACTGCCAAATCCAAGCCCGTATCCTGCACCTTAAATCCGCCTGCAAAGTTCAGAAAGACATCCTTTTGGAACATCTTCATCCCCACCCTTTTCTCCAACACTGCAAGAAGCATATTGAGCCTTCGGGAGTCGTAGCCCGTAGCCGAGCGTTGAGGCGTACCATAAGCAGCATTGCTAACCAGCGCCTGTACCTCAATAAGATAGGGGCGTATGCCGTCCACTGCCGCTCCCACAGCCACACCGCTGAGTTGTTCCTCGGGATGGCTGAGCAATATCTCCGAGGGGTTCGACACCTCCACCAAGCCCTCCTCACGCATCTCGAAAATGCCAATCTCGAAGGTTGCTCCAAAGCGGTTTTTAATACCCCTCAGGAGCCTATACACGTTATTATTGTCGCCCTCGAAAGAGATGACAACATCGACAATATGTTCGAGGATTTTGGGACCTGCAATGGCTCCGTCTTTCGTTATGTGACCAATAATAATTACCGAAGTGTCGCTCTCCTTTGCCATCTTCAACAGCCTTGCTGCGCACTCTCGGATTTGCGACACACTGCCTGCCGAGGAGTCTATTGCTTCACTATAAATGGTTTGTATAGAGTCTATTACCACGAGGTCTGGCTTCATCTCTTCGGTGTGGCTCAGGATGTTCTCCAAGAGGGTTTCGGGGTAGATGTAGCACTCATCGCTTACCTCGCCCAGGCGCAAAGCCCTCATCTTGATTTGCGATGCCGACTCCTCGCCACTCACATAGAGCGTCTTGATGCCCTTTGTGGCGAGTGCCATTTGGAGCGAGAGGGTGGACTTACCAATACCTGGCTCGCCACCGAGCAGCACGAGTGAGCCTCGCACCAAACCTCCGCCCAGCACCCTATTAACCTCGGGGCTGGACAGTTCTATGCGCTTGTGGTCGGCATCGGCAATGTCGGCGACCTTCTGGGGGCGACTCTCGCTCGTGCGTTTATTGCCACTGTCGGTTGCGCGGGCAATAACCTCCTCGGAACAACTACCCCACGCGCCACACGCCGGACACTGCCCAAACCACTTGGGCGACTCGTTTCCACACTCTTTGCAATAGTATGCTTTCTTGACCTTTGCCATAATTTGTCTGCAATTATCTATTTCTCAAAACTGCTCTTATAGGGGAAGCGTCTTTCCAAATAATCTTTCATTTGACCACGACACTCATCAGTTGCCATTTCGGTATCATTCAGACACATAAGCGAGGGATTATACTTCTCTATTTTCTTCTCCACATTCGCCACATGCAGACCAAATGATCTCGAATCCACACGATATTTACCGTTTATCAGGCACCAAAAAAACTCCCTTGGCGATTGCACCGAGCCATAGTGGCGCACAATCTTCTTTTTTGCTCTGCCATTAACCAATGCCCAAAGCAGGAAAACCACACGTTGCAAGTCATTGGGAGTACGGAACGGCTCCCTTTGTGTTCTCTTTGCCAAATCCGCAAACTCTCCGATACACCTCTTTACATCACTTTTCAAGTAGGCGTCAATGTTGTGGTGGGGGTTGTGAGTGCAGCACTTACCATACCTCTGCTTAATCAACGCTTGTGCCTTATTCAAAACTGTCGAGTAGAGAGTGGCGGAGGAAAATTTACGTCGCCTCGAAAAGCGGGCAATAGGACATCCGTCGGAGGTATAGAAGAATTCGGGGGTTACGGGCTGAGCAAAAAACGTGTCATCGTTTGCATATAGAAATCGCTCCGACAACCCCTCTATGTTAGTCAGCGCCAACTCCAAAGCATGGGAGTTGAAAGTGGGCAGACATTCTGCGGGCAGAATATCTTTGTGTGACACCAATTTAATCTTTGGGTTCTCGGTATTGAGCCACGATGGGGTTTGGTCGTCAGTAACAATATATATTTTATTAATCCACGGAGCATACATCTCCACCGAGCGCAACGAGTAGCGCAACTCTTCATTATCCACGAAACGTCCCTTGTTTACCACCTGAGGATCGGGCTCAATTCCCCTCTCTACCTGCGCCTTCTGTTTTTTAATTTTCCAATCGGGGTCATTACCATCAACCCATAAGTACACAAGATCTACATTCTCCATAGCGCAAAGATATGGATTAAAGTTGAAAGTTGAAAATTCTCTTCGTTTGACGGCGGATTATCGGCGGCATATTTTGGCGAAGTCGCACCATTTGCAGACCTGTTCATCCTCGGTGGCTGTGAAGGGCTCATCGGGGTTGAAGAGTTCGCAGAGTGTGGTCGCCAAGTGTTTCTCGAACTCCTCGCGGTAGTCGGCATAGGAGTTCACTTCGTGTCCCGCGCTCTTATCATTCAAAAGCGGCGAGTACTCCTCCTTGCCGAGGTAGCGGACATAGTAGAGCGAAGGGGTAACACCCCTACCATCGAGTTCGCCACGGCTCTGCATACGTTCTGCCACCAGCGAGTAGATAAGCGTTTGCAACACAGCGCCATTACGACCTTCGGGCAGGTGCGAGAGGAGTGCCGAAAGTCCCACAAAGTCCTTATGCAGCGAGCCCGTCTTATAGTCGATAATCCTCAGCGAGCCATCGGGCATCTTGTCTATCCTATCCGAGTAGCCCCAAAAGCGCACACTGCGCCCCTCATCGAAGCAGAAGTCACTCTCCATCTCGCGTTCCAAGGCGTAGATGCGGTAGTCGCCCCTCTCGGGAGCCTTATCGAAGGGCAGAACACACGAGATGATATACTTCTCGACCGTATCCCTCACGACAACCACATTGCCGCCATACTCCTGCTCGGACACCTCATCACCGCCATAGTACTCTTCCGTAATAGCCCCCACGACTGCCTCGTGCACCCTCGCGGCATCCACCATAGGCAAATACTCTTTGGGAGCAATCCTTCCGCCCTCCATAGGCTCATAGAGTAGTTGCATAGCCTTGTGGAAGATTGTTCCGAAGAGCGCATTGTCCACACCCTCCTCAATCTCCTCCTCGGTGCGTATACCTGCAATAGCCTTGAAGTAGAATTTCAGCGGGCACTCCATATAATTATTAAAGGTAGAGGGCGAGAGTCGGCGTTTGACCTCGCCATTGGCACCCACCAAGAACTCCTGCAAGCGGCGGAGTTCCTCGCCACGTTTTGCCACCACCAATCTACGCTCCTCTGCAAGGCTCACATTAAGGCTCTTTTCGATGCGGTGGAGAGTATGTGGACTCTCGTAGTCGAGTTGGTAGATGTAGCGACTCGGCTCACCCGTAGCCCTATCGGTAGCCACAGAGCAGTAGACCAAATCTACCCTCTCGGCACGTCCCACAAGACGATAGAAGTAGTAGGCATAGACACCTTCGTTGTGGCGAGGTGTAGGCATACCATAGGCGTAGCGCAAGTTATAGGGGATGAACGAGGTGTCGGTAATACGTCCCGAAGGGAAGTTGTCGTCATTCATCGACAGCATCACCACATTCCTAAAATCGAGATTTCGGGTTTCGAGAATACCCATAACCTGCACACCGCTCAGCGGCTCGCCACTATATGGCACCCTCACACCCTGCAACACGCGCCTAAGGAGCGCTGCATAGGTAGATTTCTTCATATCTATCCCAAGGCGGCGAAGCGAGTTGTCGGTCTTGACTATCATCTCCGCAATAAGCCCAAAGCACTCCCTGCCCAGAGCCCTACGTTCGGCACTCTGATAGGGTATCTCCAAGCGCGACACCTCGGCAATAATATCCAACAAATAGTTGCCTATCGTTTCCCAGCCTTCGTGGAGAGTGAAAATTCTATCCGTCAGCGACATACGCCCCGCAAAGTACTCTTCGGCAACGTAGATGCGTCCTCGCTCGGCAACCTCCTTACGAAGGGTTGCGCAAGCCTCCCTGTCGGCTGCCGCAACAAAGGGGTGCGCGAGGAGTCCCTCGACATCGGAGTGGTAGAATGAGAGTACCCCCGAGCGATTGGTGCGGGCTCGCATTTGGAGTTGCAGGAGTCGCTCAACAAAACTATACGCAAGGGTTGCCCTCAGAGGGTAGCCCATAGTGATATTCACTTCGCCCACATCCTCGGGGAGCGAGTAAAGCAGTGGCGAGAGTAGCCCCTCGTCAGTCAACACAATGGCGGTATTCTTGTCTACTCCACCCTGCTGTTCTATTATCTCCTCCAAGAACTCGCCCACATACTTACACTGCAACGAATCGGAGGGGGTGGATATGACATTGATGGTTTTTGGCTCCGAGAAGTGGCTCGGAAGGTTGAAAGTGGCTGGCGATGGGTAACGTCTGAGGTTTTCCCTCACAAAGAGTCCTGCTTCCTGATTTTCGTCCCTCAGATAGTAGTCGTCCGTATCCCAATAGAAAGCCGCCTCGTGGGTATTTTTAAGGTGGTCGAAAAGAACCTTTTCGGCAGCCGAAAGGGCGTTAAAACCCAGTACTACATAATTTCCTTCTGGCAGTTGAGCTTCGCCCGAGCGCAACCTATCGGCTGCCCTACGGTATATCATACCCGTATATCCAACTCCCTCTTTTGCAAGCCTTTGACGGAAGGTATTGTAGACTGGTAGCAGGGTGCGCCATACGGAGAGGAAGCGGTCCTTGTGCCTGGAGCCACGATGTTCGGCATCGAATTCACGCCAAAAGCGATTAACCATCTTCAGTTGCTCTTCGGTCATATAGGAGAGTAGGTCGGCATCCACATCCCTCAGGTCGGCAATGTTGCAGAAGAGCATCTCGGCATCGATGAGGTACTTATCCACCGCATCGTAATCCGAGAGCAGCACTTCGCCCCAGCGGTAGAAGGTATCGAAACTCTCCTCTTTGTGGAACGAGGAGTATATTTGGAATAGTTCCGTAACCGCTGCTATGGGGTCCACACGCTCCAACCCCGCAAGAGTCACCATCAGCGAGTCGATGGAGAGAAAATCGGGCGACCAGAGTGGTTTGTGGGCAATCTTGGAGAGTGCATCCACAAAGAAAATACGCGTACGAGTATTGGGGAGAATTATCTTCAACTCCCCCACTCTCTCGCCATACCTCTCCCAAAGGTCGCGAGCAACACTCTCTAAAAATTTTTGCATAGCCAAAGGTAGGATTTTTTTGCAGGTATAACAAATAATTTCTACCTTTATCCGATAATTTTTTCGTTTTTCTCTCAACGAGAAGAGTTCATCTACAATGGGAAGAGTTGATATTCTGAGCGCATCGGCCGGCTCGGGCAAAACATATCGATTGGCACTAAGTTACATCAAGACGCTTTTGGAGGAGCCTCTGAGCTACCGCCATATACTTGCTGTGACCTTTACCAACAAGGCAACAGACGAACTCAAAGGGCGTATTTTGGCGCAACTCAACCTACTTGCAAACGGCTCTGAGAGCGATTTTGATGCTGCTCTGCGTAGCGAGGGATACGATATGGAGCGTGTGGCACACAATGCTGCCGAGGCTCGCAACCTCATACTCCACGACTACAACAACTTTGCGGTGATGACCATCGACAAGTTTTTCCAGAGGGTTATGCGTGCCTTCATAAAGGAGATTGGCGTGGACCTGAGTTTCAACCTCGAACTCCACACCGACACCCTTCTCGAACAAGCCGCCGACCGTATGCTCGAAGAGGTGGCAGACGACAAGGACCTCCACCGCTGGGTAATGGACTACATTGGCGAGAATATCTCGGACGGTGCATCGTGGAACATCAAAGGGGCTATCGTAGAACTCGGAGGGCAACTTTTCAACGAAGAGTACAAGCACTCTCGCATTACTCCCGATGACAAGCCCGAACTCGCAAGTCTCGCCTCGGCGGCGAGTGCCAAAGCCAAAGCCCTGACCAAAGCCTACAAAGCAGAGGGCGAGCGTTTTATGACACTATTGGGAAGCAACAACCTCACGCCTGCCGACTTCAAGGGTGGCGAACGCAGTAGTGTGGCGACATTTGTTCGCAAAGTTGCGGAGGGCGAATTGCCCGAACCCAAGACAAATGTTTTCAACGCCCTCGACAAGCACGAGTGGCACAAAGCGGGCAAGAGCAGTGCAAATAGCGCAATAGATGCCATAGAGAGCGACCTTTACGACATACTCTGCAACATCATAGAACTCTACCCCAAAGTGACGATTGCCGAAAACAATCGCCGTCTTATATTGGAGCACTACCGCGACTTTGCGCTACTTACCGACCTTCGTAAACGCATTGACGACCTTTGCGAAGAGAACGACATTCTCCCCATTTCGGACGTGTCG
Source organism: uncultured Alistipes sp. (assembly GCA_937911745.1). Classification (GTDB taxonomy): domain Bacteria; phylum Bacteroidota; class Bacteroidia; order Bacteroidales; family Rikenellaceae; genus Tidjanibacter. The sequence continues at coordinate 16,060 of CALDPX010000038.1, forward strand.
GACCTTATATCTTCGCTTGTGGCAGACAACGACGCACCATTCATCTACGAGAAGTCGGGCAACCGATATGACTACTTTATGATAGATGAGTTTCAGGACACCTCCACGATGCAATGGCGCAACTTTGTGCCACTGTTGCACAACGCCATAGCACAGAGTGCCTCATCGCCCGTACTGCTTGTGGGCGATGTTAAGCAGTCGATATATCGTTGGCGGGGAGGCGATTGGAGTCTGCTCTCGCGCGGTGTGGAGGAGGAGTTTGAGGATATAAGGCGAGAGCCACTCGGCATCAACCGCCGCTCCTCGCGTAGTGTTGTGGAGTTCAACAACGCTCTTACCCATCACGCCATAGAAGCCATATCGCTCAACTTGGAGGCAGAGATTGATCAGGCACAAGGGGCTAATGTACTCACACCAGCACTCGCCACCAAACTAAAAGGTATGGTGCGTGAGGCATACGCCGACTACAAGCAAGAGGTAAAGCCCAACGCCACCGAGGGTTATGTTACGGTGCTCTCCTACGACAAAAAGTGCATCACCCACCCAGCCATAGCCCGCATAGAGGAGTTGCAGCAGAGGGGTTACAGGGCAAGCGACATTGCCATATTGGTGCGCACCAACCGCGAGGCTCGCCAGATAGCAGCCGAAATACTCGCCTACAAGAACTCGCCCGAGCGCAACCCTCGCTACGTCTTCGATGTGGTAACACAGGAGGCTTTGGCAATAAACTCTTCGCCTGCCGTAAGGTTTATCATCGCCACCCTCTCTGTGGCTGCCAACCCCGCCGACCGCTTGGCACGAGCACTCTACAACGACTATTTCTCGCGCCCCTTCGAAGAGCCCCTTTCGGCAGAAGAGGAGGAGTTCGTCTTCTCTCTCTCGCTCTTGCAGCCCGAGGAGGCGTTCAACGAGATACTGCTACACTTCCCCACCTGCTCCTCAAAGAGCGAGGTGCCCTATTTGCAGGCTCTCCACAATCAGATAATAGAGTTCTGCAACCGCAACATTGCCGACACCGCCCTATTCCTCAAATGGTGGAACGAGAAGGGATGCACCGAGTCGGTGGCTCTACCCCAAGAGGCAGACGCCATAACCATCATTACCATCCACAAAGCCAAGGGCTTGGGTTACAATGCTGTGATTGTTCCATATTGCAGTTGGAGCCTACGCCCAAAGACGGGCTCGACAATTTGGTCGGAGCCCAATGTGCCACTATCGGACAACATAAAAAAGTTCCCCATTGGGTACGGCAAATCAATGGCTTTGAGCTCTTTCTCGCATAGTTATTATACCGAGATGACTCTTGCGGCTATTGACTCACTCAACACCCTCTACGTTGCCGTTACCCGAGCCAAAGAGGAGTTGCACCTTATGGTTCCGAGCGACGCTAACTCCTCTACCATAGGAGCCATTGTGCGACAGCAGGCAGGCGTTAATGAGGTAGGCGACATCTACGAGAAAGGAGAACCTTTGAACTACACAAGTACACCCAAGAAGAGCCCTGCGCCAAGTCGCTTTGCCACCAACTCGCCCGCCGAAAAGATTGCGGTGCGGTATACCCACCAACGATATGACGAAGAGAGCAAAGGCGAACACATAGCCCCTCGCGACTATGGCATAATGATGCACCGAGTAATGGAGAGTGCCAGCACTAAGGAGGATATGGAACGTAGCATAGCCCTTTGCATTGTAGATGGCACGCTCACAGCAGAGGAGGCTCAAACACTTCGGGCACAAATAGATAGAGCACTCTCAAAAGAGGTTGTTGCCGAATGGTTCGATGGCTCGTGGGAGCGAGTGCGCAGCGAGTGCGAGATAGTATACAACGGGCGCTCGTGGCGTCCCGACAGAGTTATGACAAAGGGCGACAGGGCTGTGATTGTAGATTACAAATTTGGCTTGGGCACACCAGCCAACCATCGCCGACAAATTGAACGCTATGCCGACCTGCTGCACCGTATGGGCTACGAGGATGTGAGTGGCTACTTATGGTATATTACAATGGAGAGAGTCGATAAAGTTGTGTAGAGAGGTATGAAAGTCAAACGCTGGATATACATACTGCTCGGTGTAGTGTGCACATCTCTCGGAGCCATTGGCGTGGTTATCCCCGGGCTACCAACCACCCCTCTACTACTTGCCGCATCGTGGTTTTTCTACCGCTCCTCGCCACGCTTACAGGAGCGACTTCTTGGCTCTTCGCTCGCCATCTACATTCGCCGCTATCAGGAGCAGGGAGGTATGCGCCCCCGCACTAAGGCGTGGGTTGTATGCTTTATGACTGCGATGGTCTGCTGCTCAATACTGCTATTCATTCACAACACAATCGTAGATTGGATTGTAGGCATCGCGGGAGTGGTGGGCTGCGTGGTGGTTATCTTCTTCGTTCCCACAGCAAAAAGAGAGGAAAAAGGCGAGTAATTTTGAATTTTGAATTTTGAATCTTGAATTCTTTTTGTATCTTTGCACGCCGTAAAATGCGGCAAGAGTATTAACACATTAATTAACTTATTGTAAATGAGCAAGATTTGCGAAATCACCGGTAAAACTGCTCAGTCGGGAAACAATGTTTCTCACTCGAACAGGCGCACCAAACGCAAATTCAATCTTAACTTGAAGACAAAGCGTTTTTGGAGCGAGGAGGAGAACCGCTGGATTACCCTCAAAGTAACCGCAGCAGGTATCAAAACAATCAACAAAAAAGGTCTGGATGCAGCACTCAAAGAGGCTAAGGCACCCGCAAAAATTCACTAATCTTTTTTAACACAGTAAAAAAGTATGGCAAAAAAAGGTAAAGGTAACCGAGTACAGGTAATTCTCGAGTGTACCGAGCAGAAGGCAAGCGGTGTTCCCGGTATGAGCCGTTACATCACTACCAAAAACAAAAAGAACACACCCGACCGTATGGAGCGTAAGAAATACAATCCTTACTTGAAGAGGGTAACTATCCACCGTGAGATTAAATAAGGAGGAAAAGAACTATGGCAAAGAAAGTAGTTGCAACACTTAAAAAAGAGGGTGCAAACAAGGGTTTTACCAAATGCATCAAAATGGTTAAATCGGAGAAGACCGGTGCTTACATCTTCAAAACTGATGTAGTTCCCACCGAGGAGGTTAAGGAGTTCTTCAACAAGAAATAATCCCTACCACACGATTTTTCCAACAGTATTTTCGGACACACAGTCCAAAATACAAAAGGCGTTCCCACAAGGGTGCGCCTTTTGTATTTTTGTAGACCGACTCTACCGCAACCATCCTAAGCCGTCGCCCTCTCTTTTGTTCGCGAGCATTTTTCCCAATACCCGCGAATGTTTTGCATTTTAAGACAAAGTTTTTAACTTTGTAGCAACATACTAATTATTACGCGGAAAGTGTAAGTTTATTCTCGGACGCGAATCTGGAAAATTCAAAGAGAGGGAGTAATCGGACATCTTCCTGCGTCATATCCTGCAATGGGATATGGCGTGGGGTTGTTGCTTGTTTTTTCTCGAAGGCATTCCAGAGCCTGTGTCCTAAAAATAAGTTTTCGGCACCACGCTTTCTTTTTGCTTATAAATCACTATTGGGGTGCGGGTAGTAATAATTTGGAACACAACAAGTTAAACCAAATTTATATTACTATGAAGAAACTATTTACCCTTTTTGCACTGCTGGCAATGTTTGCATTTGCAGGTTGCGAGAATCCCGAAGAGCCTATCTTAAAGGAGGTCTCCTCGCTGATGTTTAACTACTCCTTCCCCTCCATCAATCAGGGCGAGAGTATGACCAAGGCGGGCAGCAATGCCGACATCTTTGCCGAGTTCTACGCCGCCATCTGTGATGGCAGGCTCGTAGCGCCCTCCTACGACCTCACCTTCACCAACATCCTTACGGGCGAGGAGTTCCAGCTGCAAGGTATGTGGAATGTGCGCACCGACGCGAAGATAAAGATGGGTACTTACTCAGTGAGGGGTACTGCCACCGCTGAGGGAGCCTACATTCAGGATAAATGCTCGATTGTCATTGACGACCCCGAGGTGGTTGTAGACCGCGACGAGGCTACCGTGACGCTGAGTGCCGTCTATGACTGCGCACTTGTGATTTTCGACGACCAGAGCATTGTATCGGTGGTGAACCATACGGGCGATAGCGACACCTCCCTCTTCGACTTCGAGGAGTACATCTACGCATTTGTGAACGACAAGATTTGGGACGGCGTATCTGACTCCTACCTGCTCGGCACCCGCCAAAACGGCTCAGAGTTCAAGATTCCCACCCAATTACAGCCCTTCCTCAAAGGCAAATTCTACGTCTACGATACCACAAAAACAGACTCTTTCGAAAGTACATTCATATTGCCAGCAATGGGTGAAGGTGGACTTGCAGAGTTAAACCCCGAGGCAATTATGCGCCCCGATGTACTAACTCCTGTCAACTACACTCCCAACTACGTGTATGGTGGCAAAAATGGCGTTACTATCAGTGTGACCCAAAAGACTTTCGACAATTTTAAGTTTGCAGTTATTCCAGGAGATAATGTGAACTCATACCGATTTATAGTGACTCCTTTGTGCAAACTCTACGAATTGTTGTATGACCATATGATTAAGAATGGCTTAGATATGTCCCAACAACTCAGCACCGCCACGGTGAATGAACTCATTTGTGGTCATATATTCAGCTCTCGCGATACGGGCGTCAATGTATTCTCCGTCAACAATACGGCAGATTTCTCTTGTCACGAATTTGATTGGAAGAACACCTCTCTGGCTCAAACAAAAATCATCCCTGATTGCGAGTATATTATTGCTGTTGTAGGTTGCTTGGACGCCGAGGGCAAGGAAGCAGGCGAACTCTCACTTTGTTACGTTCGTACACCATATTACCCTCTGATTGGTAATCCCGAGGTGGATTTTGCAATATCAACATCCCAAACTGTCGCACAAATCACCTTTATACCCAACGAGGATTGTAAGTATTTCTATTCTTGGGTAAGTGCCGAGAGCGATTTGGTGCCATACATCAACATCTATGGAGAGAAACTATTTATTGATTTTCTCCGCAGTCAACCATATGAACCAACGTCACGAGAAAACGAATCTGACCATATAGTCTATTTAAATTTCGGGAACGACTTTTCATATGATGGAAACATAATGGTAACAGCTATTGCTCTTGATGAAAATCAGACCCCATCTGATGTGTTTCAGTATGAGATATTTACTCTCAAATAGTTATTAGAGATATATTACTTTGAAGATATTACAAAAACCAGATACTATGAAGAAACTTTTTACTCTTTTCACGCTGCTTGCAATGTTCGCAGTGGTAGGATGCGAGAATCCCGAAGAGCCTATCTTAAAGGAGGTTTCCTCGCTGACGTTTAGCTACTCTTTCCCATCCATCAATCAGGGCGAGAGTATGACCAAGGCTGGCAACAATGCCGACATCTTTGCCGAGTTCTACGCCGCCATCTGTGATGGCAGGCTCGTAGCGCCCTCCTACGACCTCACCTTCACCAACATCCTTACGGGCGAGGAGTTCCAGCTGCAAGGTATGTGGAATGTGCGCACCGACGCGAAGATAAAGATGGGTACTTACTCAGTGAGGGGTACTGCCACCGCTGAGGGAGCCTACATTCAGGATAAATGCTCGATTGTCATTGACGACCCCGAGGTGGTTGTAGACCGCGACGAGGCTACCGTGACGCTGAGTGCCGTCTATGACTGCGCACTTGTGATTTTCGACGACCAGAGCATTGTATCGGTGGTGAACCATACGGGCGATAGCGACACCTCCCTCTTCGACTTCGAGGAGTACATCTACGCATTTGTGAACGACAAGATTTGGGACGGCGTATCAGACTCCTACCTACTCGGCACCCGCCAAAACGGCTCGGAGTTCAAGATTCCCACCCAATCACAACCCTTCCTCAAAGGCAAATTCTACGTCTACGATACCACAAAAACAAACTCCTTCGAGAGCATCTTTGACCTCCCCGGAATGGAGGAGGGAGGAACTGGCGTTGTTGCTTGCTTTGATAATTGTGTGTTTGTTAGGGACGTGAATTTTCGTGAATTTACTCTGGATGTAGAGGTCCCCGAAAGCGTCAAAGAGAATAATCATATGATTAAATGGGGTGCCTGCGACCTCTACTCGTATAACAAGAATAGATACAGAGGTATGTCGGACGCAGATTTGTTAATATTCCACGACGATACTTGGGGTCAGTTCTTTTTTAACGAGAGCACAACACTCACACTCAACGAGGAAGAGTCGTATATAAAAAACCCAGATGGTACACCCGATTATAGTGGTGTCCAGTTCTACGACTCTATGGTTCCTGGTCAACCCGAAGTTGTAATATTTGGCGAGTATGCTTGGGGAGAGTGTATATATGGTTGGGCAGATGGTTACTATACCCCAATGTTTGGCGAACCATCTTTGGATGGGTTGTATGCAAACGGAATGGTTGTGCTGAAACAACCCCAAGAGATGGGCGACCATATCACCAATGTTGAGATATTGCCCTCTGGCGAAGATGCCACTATCAGGGTCACGGTAGATGATGATGTCGAAGTCTTGTGCATTGCGTTGTACGATGAAGCTAAATATGCAGAAACGATGAGTTATTTGGACTACAATACCGATTATAGACAGTGGTTTACTACATCGAACAGTGCCTATTATTCTAAAATTGCCCGGTCTTTTACGCCACAAGATCCAAACTACAATGGTGTCATTGAGGTAAAAGTTAGCGATTATTTTGAGAGTATTGATGCCAAATCAGAGTATATTCTTGATATAGTTGCTCTCTCGGGCGATTGTGACGGAGATGGTTTCCTTGATGGACACCTACAACATTACGAAACATACAACTTCTATATTGATAAACCACAAGCTAATATGATTTGGTACACTTCGACTGATGGTAATGTCGTAACACCTAATGCTACTGCTGCATTTGGTGCCAACATTGTATCAAACACCTACGAGAATGGCAAGGGTATAATTATCTTTGATGGCGATGTTACAAAGATTGGAGAGAATGCGTTCTACCTATGTGAGAATCTCGCAAGTATCACGCTCCCCGAGGGCATTACTTCGATTGGTACTATGGCGATGGACACTTGCACAAACCTTTCGGAAGTCGTTATACCCGACTCTGTGGTAACTATTGGCGATCACGCTTTTAATGATTGCTTCAACTTGTCCAATGTCGTTATAGGCGAGAATGTAACTACTATTTCGGCGTGGGCGTTTAGTGATTGTGTGGCTCTAACGAGCGTTACCATTCCCGATAGTGTTTCCATAATTGGAGAGGGTGCATTTGGTGCTTGCTACGGGCTCGAACGCTTTGAGAGTAGCAATGTGTCAGCCGATGGTAGGTGCTTGATTCTTGACGGTGTATTGAAGGCATTTGCGCCCGCAGGGCTGACCGAGTATTCCATTCCCGATGGAGTCACATCAATTGAGATGTATACTTTTCAAAAATTGGAACATTTAACAAGTATTCATTTCCCCGCGGGACTTACAGATATTTGTAAAGGTGCTTTTGAATTCTGTTCAGGCTTAACAAGCATCTCGACTGCTGGAACGGATGTAAAAAACATTCATTATGACGCCTTTACAGATTGTTATGGATTGGTTGAGTTGAATCTGGATGGTGTCGAAACCATACAAAACGCCGCCTTTACAAGATGTTATTCTTTGCTAAGCATTACCATTCCCGAAAGCGTAACCCATATTGGTAGCTGGGCTTTTGGTGAATGCGATAACCTTACTAGCGTCTATTTCGAGTCGCCTACTCCACCTTTTATGGATTATGATGTATTTGTAGTACCGAAAGAACTTAGCATCTATGTACCTACCGAAAGTGTGGAAGCATATAAAACATATAAAAGCGCAACTTATTGGGGTATACATACCGACAGCATCTATCCTTACAACTTCGAGTAGGCACTAAGAGCGTTAAAGACATTCAGGTCATTAAGAACCTTAAAGAAATTTCGCCATTTTGCTCGCGGGTATCTTTTTTGATACCCGCGAGTGGTTTATATAAGCATTATAAGGCATATAGGGCGTACAGGCCTTATGGGAGTTATGAGAACTCTCCCCTTAATTAGGGGGAGAGTTAGGTAGATGCCAACCGCCTATCTACACAGTCGTTTATAGTTGCAGTGGAGTAAGTTTTTGTCGTTATCGTAGAGGTGCATACCATTTCCCTCGCAGTAGCGCCACATTTTGCAATCTTTACACTCGCCCTTGTGCGCCCACTCGCGGTTACGGAAGGGCTCAAAGCGGTTTTGCCACACCTCCCAAATATCATCTTTATATATGTTGCCCTGGTCGAAGCCTGCGCGGATGCTCGTACAGCCCGAGATGGCTCCATCTACCTTTATGCCTACAATGCCCACGCCCGCCTGGCAGCCAAAGAAGTTATCCCTAACCTCCGCCTCGTAGTCCCCGAGGAAGCCCTCGCAGGCGTAGTTGCATTTGATGCGCCCCTCCTTGCGGGTGGAGGCGATAAAATCCATAAGTCCCCTATAATCCTCAGCGGGTAGTTGCAGCGCCTCATCCTCGGCAGCCCTACCTACGGGGAAAATCGTAAACAATCGCCACGCCTTGCACCCTTTCTCAATAAGGAACTCTTTGAAATCGGCAAGTTGCGAGTAGTTGTCACGGCTCACGCACGTCACAACGTCATAATTGATGCCCTTTGTGGAGGTGATGACTTCGAGTGCCCTCACGGCGTTGCGCCAACTATTGGGGTTGCGCCTTATGGCATTATGTTGCTCCTCGAAGCCGTCAAGCGAGAGGGTTATGGAGCGCAAGCCCGCCCTCACGAGCGAGCGCATACGTTCTGCCGTAAGCAGCATACCATTTGTCACAATACCCCACGGATAGCCACGCTTATAGAGTTCTCTGCCAACATCTTCCAAATCTTTTCGGCACAAAGCCTCGCCACCCGTAATGACGACCATAACCTTGTTGGGATTGACGTGCGGTGTAATCCTATCCACCGCTGCAAGGAAATCCGCAGCAGGCATATCGGGCACCGTAGATGAGGAGCGGCAATCGCTACCGCAATGGCGGCAATTCAGGTTACAACGCAGCGTACACTCCCAGAAAATTTCTCTCAGTTCGTGTTTCTGAGCCAAGTCGCGCTTAATGCTTGCAAATAGCCTTAGTGCCAAGCGTTTACGCAGTCCTATTTTACTCACTTTCCGCATATTCGCAACACTCTATTTCTTTTTCATCACAATGCTCACCACACTATGATTTTCGTGGGTAACCGTCACACTCTGAGTGCCAAAATCGCCACCATTAGCCTCACCATCCCAATCGGTAGCCACAAGCCTATGCGCACCCCTATAAGATCGTGAAAAGGAGAAACGACCATTCTCGTCGGTGTAGTCATAATCTCCGACCACGGCAACCTCAATGTTTTTGATTGGCTGCATCTCGGTATCGACCACACATCCCTCTATGGAATCGTAGGTTTCACTGTTATACATATCGTCATATGGAGTACCATAGCAGGCGGTTAGCATTGGTGCTGCCGAAAAGCCCACAAGGCTCAAAAGTATGTTCTTAATGCTGCGTTTCATAGGCACATTGGTATTGGGGGTTAATAGTTCTCTCTTATATAGATGCACAAAGGGGGCAAAATGTTGCATCGCCCCCCTATTTTCTTCTTTTTACGACTGGCTCTCCTCAAAGAATGCCCAAAGAGCATCGCCCGTGGGGACGGGGGCAGTGATTTTGAGGGGTTCTTTTCTTACGGGGTGGATGAACTCCACGCTACGCGAGTGGAGCGATATACCTCCGCCCTCGTTGGAGCGTTTGGCACCATATTTCAGGTCGCCCTTGATGGGACAGCCCACCTTCGAGAGTTGGCAGCGGATTTGGTGGTGGCGTCCCGTAATGAGTTGCACCTCCAAGAGTTTATAATTCTTACTCCCGCCCAGCATCTTATAGCGCAGTTCGGCACGTTTGGCGTCGCCCTTCTGGGAGTTATAAGCAACTGCCTTATTAGTCTTGCCATCGCGAGTGATGAAGTGCACAAGCGTACCCTCCAACTCCTCGGGAGCCTCCTCACATACAGCCCAATAGCGTTTGTCTATCTTTCTGTCACGCACCATCTCGTTGAGCCTCACGAGTGCCTTGCTGGTCTTGGCAAAGAGTACCACGCCACTCACGGGGCGGTCTATGCGATGCACAACACCGAGGAACACCTCTCCGGGTTTCTCGTCACGCACCTTAATAAACTCCTTAATCTCATCCTCCAAGCCGAGCGTGCCCTCAGCATCGGACTGCACCAAGTCGCCCGAGTGCTTATTTATGGCGAGGATGTGGTTATCTTCGTAGAGTATATCCTGTTTCTTGAACATTGTGTGTTTGGGTTTTTGGTTGCTATTAAAGTTCGAAAGTAAAAGGCAACAAGTCGCTCGCCCTCTTCACAACCGAAGCCGAGCCCGCACCACTCATAATAACCTTAAAGTCGGCGCCTTGTCGCTTCTCCACATCGTGCAGCACCTGGCGACACTGACCACAAGGGTAGCACTCCCTATGGCTGGGCTCAGATGCGATAGCCAGAGCCACAATACGGTCCTCGGGCGAGGTCGCCTGATGGTGGTAGAGCAATGTGCGCTCGGCACACAAACCCGCCGGATAGACCTCACTCTCGATGTTGCTACCCGTCACAATTTTGCCGCTTTCGAGTCTTGCTGCCGCACCAACGCGGAAGTGTGAGTAGGTGGCAATAGCCCCTTTGCAAGCCCCCTGGGCAGCCTCAACGAGTTCCCTATCCTCGTTTGTCATATCCAAAATGGAGTCGTAATGTTCGTACTCCAACGTCATCTTCTTTTCCATAAAAGTACCTATTTAATCAACCAAGCACGGCGCAATTTCCGTACCTTGCTATCTCATAAGAAGAAAAATGAATAACCGCAGAGAATGTCTACACCAAAATTCTCTTTTTTTTCTCTCTACTCCCAGGGCCAACACCATGTACGAGCCTTGGTAGTATAGGGATTACCATCGGTAAGTTGTGCCTTACACCTACCACGCACCGAGAAGACAGGATTGATGTAGTGAGTCAGGAACTTACCCTTGCCGCCCAATGCCTCGGTCCCATAATCGGGATTGGGAGTTTGATAAAACACCTCCATCCAAACACTTACACCATCAGCAATGTTAGCGAGTACATCACCCTTAGCAACGCAATCGCCAATACTAACTACTACCTCTTGAAGACCTCTTAGTCGAGTGTAGATATTCTCCTCGTGGCGAATTAGAACACCTCTTTCGTCAATCAATTCCACCACTCCCTCGCGGGGTGCGACAACTGCGGTGGCTTCTGTGGCTATGAGTTCCCATGCGCAGAAGTCCACTAAATTATGGTTGTGTCCTAAGCCCATACGCACAGGCGTAAGGCTATGTGCAACACACTCCACTCCCTTATCAAAAGGCAAGCGATAAAGGGCATCGGTTTGTGGCGAGGATGCCATCTCGGACTGTGCATACATTGTAAAGCTACACACCATTGTAGCTGTCAAAATCATCAATCTTTTCATCGTTTTATAAGTTTTACTACATTTTCAACATGATGGGTATGGGGGAACATATCTACGGGCTGTACGGCGACAATCTCGTACTGTTCGTTCATCAGTGCCAAATCGCGAGCCTGCGTTGCGGGATTGCAGCTAACGTAGACAATGCGCTCGGGTGCTGCCCTAAGGATTGTGGCGATAACATCTTCGTGGACACCCGCACGAGGTGGATCGAGAATTACAACATCGGGACGACCATTGCGCTCCACAAACTCATCGTTCATCACATCCTTCATATCGCCCGCATAGAACGAGGTATTCTCAATGCCGTTGATTGCCGAATTGACCTTTGCATCCTCAATAGCCTCCTCAACATACTCCACACCGACAACCTTCCTCGCCTTCGAGGCTACGAAGTTGGCGATGGTACCCGTACCCGTATAGAGGTCGTAGACAACCTCAGAGCCTGTAAGGTCGGCAAACTCGCGTGCCACCTTGTAGAGTTCGTAAGCCTGCTCGGAGTTGGTCTGGTAGAACGACTTGGGTCCCACCTTGAAGCGCAAGCCCTCCATCTCCTCAAATATATGGTCACGACCAGCGTAGAGGATTGGCTCCCTATCGCCAAGCGAGTCGTTGAGTTTGTCGTTTATCATATAGACCAGCGAGGTAATCTCGGGAAAAGTAACCCTCAGGTGCTCCATAAGAGCCTCTATGCGTTCCTTATCCTCCACCGCAAAGACCACAATGACCATCACTTCGCCCGTAGAGGCTGTGCGGATGATGATGTTGCGCATCAAGCCCGAGTGCTGGCGGATGTCGTAGAAGGGGTAACCCTTCTCCACGCAGAAACGCTTAACCTCTCGGCGTATCTCGTTCGAGGGCGAAGGTTGCAGGTGGCAGTAGTCGATGTCGAGAATCTTGTCGAACATCGAGGGGATATGAAAGCCCAGAGCGGGAGTATCGGTAATCTCCTCGCCACGCGCCACCTCTTCGTAGGTCTTCCAACGCTTGGGGGCGAAGGTAAATTCGAGTTTGTTGCGGTAGTGGTCGGTCTTCTTAGAGCCGAGAATAGGGCTAATCTCGGGCAACGAGAGGTGTCCGATGCGGGTGAGCTGGTCCACCACCTGCTGCTGTTTGAAGGCTATCTGCTCGCTGTAAGGTATATTCTGCCACTTACAGCCGCCACAGACGCCAAAGTGGGCGCAGAAAGGCTCCACACGCTTCTCGGAGCGTTTGACGTATTCGGTGACGTAGCCCTCCATATAGCGGCGGCGCTTGGTGCGAATCTGCACATTCACAACATCGCCTGGAACAGTCAGCGGCACAAAGACCACAATGTCGTTCCACTTGCCCATAGCATTGCCTTCGGCTGCCAGAGCGGTTATTTCGAGTCCCTCCAAACGAGGGTGTCGATTTCTTGCCATATTGCTATTTTTGACTATAAATAATCTTCTTTTTATCTTTTGCGCTAAGGTTGCTGCCAAAAGCCCATTTCATATAAATCATCAACATTAATTCCTTGTTCCCACTCTTCATTATAAACCATATCAGAATCGGAAATAAAATGTTGGGGGACTCTTTGTTTTATCAGTTGTTTTACTCTTAGAGTAGTAAAATAGTGATTACCATATTGTTCCCTATCCAATCTACCCCTCACAACATATTCTACACCTGGTTGCCATTCAAGACCTTCCAAATACATAAATATATGTTCTTTATTATATTCGTCTTGCGCCACATAGTGAGCCCAGACCTCCCCATGCTCTCCTACAACAATCCTACGCTGTGAATACACAATATACTCTTCGAGAGGACTCACATCACTATCACACGCAAAAGCAAACAGCAGTAGCACAAGTATGGCATATACTTTTTTCATCGCATATTTTCTCGTAATCTACACCTTTTGTTTCTACAAAGATAATTAAAATCTCAAAAAACTCCTTATATTTGTAGGAATAAATTTTAAGCGACTTTTTTATGACCAAATTAGCGCGTTTTACGTTCAATCATTTCGGCACAAACTGCTACATCCTCTCCGATGAGCAGGGCGCAGCCGTCATTATAGACCCCTGTTTCACATCCGAGGCAGAGGCATCTAAACTTACGGATTTTATCGCCACGAACCACTTGGAGCCCAAGATGGTGGCACTCACCCACCCCCACCCCGACCATATCGGTGGCGTGGCTTTCGCAAAAAGGCTCTACAACATCCCACTTGCGATGCATTCTGCCGATGGCGAGTTGCTTGCCATAGCACCCGCCTACGGAGCCTCAATGGGTTTCAACATCGAGCCTTTGGTGGCAGAGATTGACCTTGCCGAGAAGAGGACTTTGGAGGTCGGCACACTCCGCATCGAGGTACTCCACACACCAGGACACTCCAAGGGTGGCGTGTGTTTCTACGAGCCCGAGGGCGGCATTCTTCTATCGGGCGACACCCTCTTTGCGGGTAGCATAGGTCGCAGCGACCTGCCGGGTGGCGACTACGATGAGTTGATGCGTAGCATTATCGAAAAACTGTTGCCTCTGGGCGGTGGCGTGAAGGTCTACCCCGGTCACGGCGGCGACACCACAATAGGACAAGAGATGGGCACCAATCCCTTTATTGGCGAGGTGCTCGATGGAGGATTCAACAAAGACACAACGCTATGAGAATAGATATCCTTACGGTCGTACCCGACCTGCTGACTTCGCCCCTCAACGAGTCCATCTTGCGCCGAGCACAAGAGAAGGGCTTGGCAGAGATTGTTGTGCACAACATACGCGACTACACCCCCTACAAGCACGGTCAGGTGGACGATTACCCCTTTGGTGGCGAGGCGGGAATGGTCATGATGATTGAGCCCGTATTCCGCCTTATAGAGATGCTCAAAAGCGAGAGGGAGTATGACGAGATAATCTTCACTTCGCCCGATGGCATAACCTACAACCAGCAGGAGGCAAACCGCCTCTCGACGCTCGGCAACATCATCATCCTATGCGGACACTACAAGGGTATAGACCACCGCATCCGCGAGCACCTTATAACCCGCGAGATTTCCGTAGGCGACTATGTGCTGACGGGTGGCGAGTTGGCAGCAGCAATCATTGCCGACAGCGTTGTAAGACTCCTGCCTGGGGCTATTGGCGATGAGGAATCGGCACTTACCGACTCATTCCAGGACAACCTCTTGGCTCCGCCCATCTACACCCGTCCTGCGGAGTTCAACGGCTGGAAGGTCCCCGAAGTGCTCACAAGCGGCAACTTCGCAAAGATTGAGGCGTGGAGGGAAGAGCAAGCCTACGAGCGCACAAAACAACTGCGCCCCGACCTTTTGGAAATTCAAAATGCAAAATTCAAATGAAGTACTATATAATTGCGGGTGAGGCAAGTGGCGATTTGCACGGCTCGAACCTTATGAAAGGAATACTCAAAGCCGACCCCGAGGCAAAGTTTCGTTTCTGGGGAGGCGACAAAATGGCTGAGGTAGGTGGCAGGGAAAACCTTGCCAAGCACTATAAGCAGACCTCCTTTTTTGGGGTGTCGGAGGTGCTCCGAAATCTCCGCACTATATTCTCGCAACTCTCGGAGTGTAAGCGTGATTTGATGGCATTCCAGCCCGATGTACTGATTAGTATCGACTACCCCGGATTCAATTTCAAGATGGCAAAGTTTGCCCACTCGCAGGGTATCCGCACTTTCTACTACATCTCGCCCAAGGTATGGGCGTGGAAGGAGCGCAGAGTGGAACGCATACGCAAATATGTCGATAAACTCTTCATCATCTTCCCTTTCGAGGTGGAGTATTTCAAAGGCAAGGGTATTGAGGCGATATACGAGGGCAATCCGCTTGTGGACTCCATTGCCCAAAGGCTCCGCACCATCGCCCCACGCGAGGAGTTCTTGGCTGAGAATGGCTTGGACTCTCGCCCATTGGTGGCACTATTGGCGGGCTCGCGCAAGAGCGAAATACAGCGCAATATGGGCTTTATGATCGCTCTCTCGAAGGTCCATCCCGAGTGGCAATTTGCCGTTGCAGGAGTGTCGTGGATAGACGAAGAGTTATATAAAGTAGCCATTGAGGGTAGCAGTGTTAAGGTTTTGACCGACAAGACATACGAACTATTGAAGTATGCCGATGCAGCGGTGGTTTGTTCGGGTACGGCAACCCTCGAAACGGCACTCATCGGAACGCCCGAGGTTGTCTGCTATCGTATGGACGAGTTCTCCTACCGAGTGGCTCGTGCGTTTGTCAAAATAGGCTTCATTTCGCTCGTCAATATCATTATGGGCAAGGAGGTCGTAAGGGAACTCATACAGCACGACATGACCGTAGAGAACGCCTCCGAGGAGTTGCAAGCCATAATGAAGGGCGGCTCAAAACACTCGAAGATGATGGCAGATTATGCCTCTCTTGGTGCTATTGTAGGTGGTGAGGGCGCATCCGACCGCTTTGCTGCACGAATGGTGGAATTGCTAAAAACCGACAAATAGATAGATGAAAATAATCTGCATTGGGCGCAACTACGCCGACCATATAAAGGAGTTTGACAACGGAGCAGCCCCCACCGAGCCGCTCTACTTCATCAAGCCCGACACCTCGCTACTGAGGAACAACGACCCATTCTTCATCCCCTCCTTCTCGAAGCAGGTGGACTACGAAACCGAACTTGTTGTGAAGATAAACCGCGTGGGCAAGTGCATCGAGGAGCGTTTTGCACACCGCTACTATGACGAGGTGGGTTTGGGCATAGACTTTACAGCACGCGACCTACAAAGGGAGGCTATGGCGGCAGGACACCCCTGGGAGAAAGCTAAGGGTTTCGACCGCTCGGCAGCCATCTCGCCTCGTTTTCTCTCGCTCTCGGAGTTGGGCAAAAAGGTGGAAGATTTGAGGTTCCAGATGACTCTCAATGGCGAAGTACGACAGGTGGGAGAGCCTAAGAATATGATTTTCTCGGTTGACAAAATCATTGCCTACGTTTCGCGTTATATGACTCTCCGTATGGGGGACTACATCTTTACGGGCACTCCCGCGGGCGTTGGTCCTGTGAAAAAAGGCGATGTGCTGAGAGCCTCGTTGGAGGGCGAAGAACTCCTGAATTTTGACATTAAATAGGGTCTAACGTCAAAAGTCGTGGGCACTATGTGCCCGAAAATAGAATTTTATGTTACTGAAAGATAGATTGAAAAATTACCGTTTGCTCTTGGCGAGTAAATCGCCTCGTAGGAGGGAGTTATTGGCTGGTTGTGGCTTGGAGTTCGAGATTGCCGAGGGCAGGGATGCCGAAGAGGTTTTTCCCGCAGATATGCCGCTCGGCGAGGTTGCCGAATACCTCTCAAAATTGAAGAGTGACGCCTATGCCGACACGCTCAGTGTGGGCGACATTCTCATCACTGCCGACACCGTAGTGATTGCAGCGGGCGAGATACTTGGCAAGCCCTGCGACAGAGAGAATGCTGTGCGTATGCTCTCCACCCTCTCGGGCGCAACACACGAGGTTGTGACGGGTGTAACTCTCCGCACAACGGATAAGGCACAAAGTTTTTCGTGCCACAGCAAAGTGACTTTTCGCGACCTTGCGAGCGAGGAGATTGAGCACTACATCGACACCTTCCGTCCCTACGACAAAGCGGGTGCATACGGAATTCAGGAGTGGATTGGCTATGTGGCAATCAGTGGCATCGAAGGCTCGTTCTACAATGTTATGGGACTGCCCGTACAGAGGCTCTATGTGGAGTTGGAAAAATTTGTATAACCTAAAACATATCAACATTTTATGAAGAAACTATTTTTAACTCTAAGTATTGCTCTCCTCTCCCTTTCGGGTGTTCGTGCAGACGAAGGTATGTGGCTCCCACTTCTGATTGGCGAGCGCATAGAGGATATGAAAGCCAAGGGGTTTGAACTCTCGGCAGAGGATATTTACAGCGTAAACCAAGCAGCCTTGAAAGACGCCATCGTACTCTTCGGCAGAGGTTGCACGGGCGAGTTGGTGTCGGCAGAGGGACTTCTATTCACAAACCACCACTGCGGCTACGGACAGATCCAGTCGCATAGCAGTGTGGAGCACGACTACCTCACAAACGGTTTTTGGGCTATGAATCGCTCGGAGGAGTTACCCAACCCGGGACTGACCGTTTCGTTCCTCGTGAGGATGGAGGACGTAACAGCACAAATTGAGGGTGGCACAACCGCAGCCGAAATTGTTGCAGCAGCCGAAGAGGGTGGCAAATACTCTGCATCGGTGGAGAGCCTTTACTACAACAACAAGTTCTACCTTTTTGTATATCAGGTGTATAGGGATATTCGTCTGGTAGGCGCTCCCCCTTCGAGCATCGGCAAGTTTGGTGGCGATACGGACAACTGGATGTGGCCTCGCCATACGGGCGACTTCTCCATTTTCCGCATCTATGCGGGCAAGGACAACGAGCCAGCCGACTACTCGCCCGAAAATGTGCCCTACCAGCCCAAACGTCACTTTGCAATCTCTACTAAGGGTGCCGAGGAGGGCGACTTTACCTTCGTGTATGGCTTCCCTGGTAGCACCCGCGAGTATGTCACAAGCGACTTTGTGGACTACACTCTCAACCACTCCAACCCCGCAAAAATTCGACTGCGCACCAAACGTCTGGATATTATTGGCGAAGCACAGAGCAAAGATGTTGCAACACGCATTATGTACGCCTCGAAACACGCAGGCATAGCCAACGCTTGGAAGAAGTGGCAGGGCGAGAGTCTGGGACTTGCAAGGCGAAACACGGTGGGCAAAAAGCAGGCTTACGAGGCACGCTTCGAGGAGTGGGCAGTTGGCTCTGAGTACGAAGGCATCCTTGCTCAGTTACACGCAAAATATGCCGAACTACTCCCCTACGCCGTCACTCGCGACTACTACAACGAGGCAGTCTATGCCATTGAACTCTTGGGCTTTGCAGGTCGCTTGGGTAGACTCTCGGAGACTAACTACAAAGACTATTCGCCCGCCATCGACAAGAAGATTGCCATCGAAATGCTCAAAGATTTTGGCGCAAATGTAGCTGCTGAGTTTGTACCCGAGTGGTACACCGCAAAACTTGCCGAGTGTGGCTCGGTAGAGGCTTTTGTGGAGTGGCTGTATGGCACCTCGCGCCTCACATCGTTGGAGTGCTACGAGGGCGCAATAGCTGAGGGTTATGACTTCAAGGATGACCCCGCTGTGGAGATGCGCCGCGAGTTCGACAACCTCTACAAAGAGAAAATCAACACCCCCTACGTCGCCCTCAACCAAGAGATTACCACACTCTACAAGACCTATATGCGTGGTCAGATGGCTTTTGAGCCCGAGCGCACGTTCTATCCAGATGCAAACCTCACACTGAGGGTTGCTTACGGCTCGGTGGCGGGCTACGAGGCTGCCGATGGCGTCTACCATCTGCCCTACACCACTCTCGATGGTATCATTGAGAAGGACAACCCAGAAATCTACGACTACGACATTCCCCAGAGCCTGCGCGACTTGTACGCCTCGAAGGAGTATGGTAGGTGGGGTGTTGAGATGAATGGTCACTACACCATTCCCGTGGCATTCCTCGCCAAAAACCACACCACAGGTGGCAATAGCGGTAGCCCGATTATTAATGGCAAGGGCGAGTTGATAGGTATCAACTTCGACCGCACCTGGCTCAGCACAATGAGCGACCTCGACTACGACCCCGACATCTGCCGCAACATCTCGGTGGATATCCGCTACGTTCTCTTTGTGATTGACAAGATTGGCGGCGCGGGTTATCTGCTCGACGAAATGACAATCAACTAACATCTATTGGGTCCATCAGCCACAATTGATACCAGCACAACTGTCTCCTCGGCAGACAGCAATAAACAAGCGAGGGCTCTGCAAACATACTTGCAGAGCCCTCGCTTATTGAAAGTGTAGATAGATATTACATAGTCTACTTTATCGTATTGTACTTGCGATCAAACTCTTCCTGACTCATAGTCAAAAATATGATAAACTCTATGAAAGCGATAATGCCTGGAATATACGCCCAGAAGAAAACAAGGTAAATGATACCTACACCCGTTTGTCGAAGATAGAACTTATGAGCACCAAAAGCGCCCAAGAATAAAGCCAACAGCGCAGCGGTTGTCTTGTTTTTCATCTCTCGTGGTTGTTGCTGTGGTGCTGCATACTGAGGTGGTTGTGGTGCAGCATACTGAGGTGGTTGTGGTACAGCATACTGAGGTGGCTGAGATATAGTGGGCTCGCTATTCGCCATAACCGTTGTTCCACAATAGGCACACTTAAAGATATTGTCTCCTACAAGTTTGAACTTGTCACCTCCGCAGTTCGTACATTTAATCTCTTCATTCATAATTTCTAAGGTTTATATTATCGTTTTTACATATTGTATTAGTCTGTTGAGTTTAGCTATAATATCAGCTTTTAGTTGCATTTGGATTTCGGAACCGGAGAGTTGTTGGCATTCCTCGACAATCTCTCCAAGTGACTTTTCGAACCTGTCTGCAACCTCTTTGTTTCGTTGCAATTTTTCGTGTGGTACTGCACCTATCTTGTCTGTCGCCAACCTAAGCAGTTGCTCACACTCCTCCATCCACTCCATATCGCCACAGTGTGACATAAGGTTAATTATGTCATTGCCCAAAACATATACTCGTTGCATTAGCCTCTGTTTGTACTCCATTGGAACAACTTGCTCCTTAGCCGTTTTCTCTGCTGTATGAGCACCAATAGCCGACACGCCACACAACACCACGAACAACAATGTTAGCAGTAGTACACCAACATAAAAGGTCTTAAACTGTTCATTCTCGGGGTTGTAGATAGCAAGTGTAAAAATGGTTGACCAAACGAACGTCAGAACAGCATACCACTCCACAAGTATCGACACCGAGGCGTTGGTTATTGTCAGCAGTCGACGTCCCGACCACATCGGAACATTGATAAGCAAGAGCACCTCTGACACGCAAGCCACCACAGTATTAATATAGAACAATGTGGTTGTCTGTTGGTCGAAGAGTATATAATAGATTCCTACCGTGCAGGCAAGAGTTAAAATCATCACAAATGGAAACAGTATCTTTTTCATATCGCCTATTATTTAGTGTTAAACATAAGACTACCTACCCATCGTCGGAGGTGGTGGGGGTATGGTTTGGAAAAGTGGTGCAAGTTCGGGTTCGTCATCCGCCACAACCCACTGGCTGCCACCTACTTTATAAACATAGGAGTAGTATCCAAATTCTCCACGCTTGACCATACTTCTAAGCGTATCAATGGAGTATGGTCCCACCGTCTGACCATTTTGAGCCACATAGAAAGAACTACCATACTGAGGGGGCATAGGTGGTTGTGGCATAGATGTAATGCCTCCACCCATGGTTTGCCCCATGGTCTGCCCCATCATATGCCCCATAGTCTGCCCCATTGAGGTACCCATACCGAGTCCCATACCTACACCCATAATGTTGCCTGCACCCTCATTTTGAGCAGCAGTTTGGGCAATATCGAACTGTTTTTGTTGTGCGTAACTAATGCCAAGTTTGCTCAATCGGGCTTGTTCGGCAATACCCTCTATAACAGTCTGGTAGCCCTTATCACGTTCATCAAAGTCGATACTCTCGATGTTGAAGTTGAGCAACTCCACACCATACTCCTCGAAGGTCTGGCTGAGGTTGCGGATAATTGCTTTGGAGAGTTCACGATAACTAACACCAAGTTCATTAATGTTCACATTATTCTCCTTCATGTGTTTGCTGATGTTAACCTTCACGGACTCCACAACATCTATGCGTAGTTGTTCGTCTATCTGATCGGATGCAATTCCCGACAAAGTACCTATCAATTTCTTCACGAACAATCCGCTGTCCGTGATACGAATGCCATATTGTCCTCGGGCAGAAATTTTAATAGGAATTTGGAAATAAGGGTCTATAATACGCAAACCTCCAGTACCCCAGAACATATCTCTCTTGGCGAGTTTGTTCACAAACCACACCTCGGCAGTGAATGTCGTATTACCGCCGCTTGCCAAGTTTACGAGCTTACCCAAAACAGGAAGGTTGGATGTTGAAAGAACATGGCGACCGGCACCAAACGTGTCACACAACACTCCACTTTTGAAAAACAGCGCCTCCTGACTCTCGTTTACGGTCAGCACACTACCGAGAGTAACCTCTCGCGAAGGGTACTTATAAACCATTTCTTCTCGGTCATTCTGCACCCATTCGATAGTTTTGATTATTGCCATAGTTTCGAAAAATTAGGTTATAATACATATAAAACTCTTCGCAAAATCAATTTGCATCCCAGCCCCTCGAATAGCAGATTAGTAGTAAAATAACCAAATAAGAAAGTGTGGGACTGACTTTCGTTTATTTGAACGGAGGCTCTGACAAAACCCTGAAAAGAATAAACGATACAAGACCCCACACCCATTATCAACACTGCGTCAGAAAACGCAATACCAAAACACAGGTGATGAGTGTTGTCGTTACCCCCTTTTCATTGAAAACTGTCAGATTTTCCATTCAGGGATAAAAGCGAAACACTTTCATCAAAATATGCTATGCCATAGGAGTATGCCTATGACACCACAAATATAGATTATTTTTTCACGAAAGACAACACTCTTCGGGGTCTTGCTCGTACATAATAACAAAAAAAAAGCCCATCTACATCAACCAAAGCCATAATTGGGCACTGTGTTGACGCGAGTTTTGCGCGGAATCACTCATAACAAAAAAGGCGAGTCCCACATCAACATGGAACCCGCCTTTGCAGTTATTAACTTAACGACAGACGATTATTGCATCTCTGCCAAAGCCTTTTTGATGTCGTCTTGTGCTGCCAGCACAGGTTCATACATCAGCTTAACCTCGTGGTAGTAGCCCTTGTCATCGAGCCAGCAAACAAAGGCCGCACTCTTACGCTCTGTGTCGTTTTGTGCATAGAGAATATCTGCATTGAAGACACCGTCGGTGGTGAACTCCTTAGCAAACATAAAGCTACCATCCATCATTCTTGTAATCAGCATATAGGGGGTGTGACCGATGGTGTAATCCTCATTTGCAACAGCCATCCAAGCAGTAGCAGTACCCTCGCCGAGGTAGAGATTGAAATCTACCGTATAAATTACCTCGTCGCCCTTCATACCCTTTGTAACACCTTTATAGGTAACCGAAGGCATACCATACTCATAACCCTCGTCGGTCGAATAGATTACGGGGAGTTTGGTATCTGTGGGGGTAAACTCTGCGTAGGCAGCGTGAGAGGGCATGCCGTTTTTGTCTATAACAAGCACAAGGATACGAGCCTTTGCACCAGGATAGGGACCCTGAGTAACCACAATTTTACCATCTACGAGAGTCTTATTGATCTGATTACCATTCTCATCGTACTCTTCCTCTCCCTCAGGATAGTAGAACTTGGGACCGCTATACTCATTGGTTGCAGTAGCAATAACAATCTCTGCTTTCTCTACACTACCACCATAGCGCTGGAAGCCCCATTCGCTCTCGTTGGTAACATAGGAGCACCTGTAATGGTCAACCTCACCACCCTCAACCGACACGGGAATGTAGACAGTCTTACCATCGTCGCTGCAAGTAATCTCGCCAAGGGTTACTTTAATATTCTCGTTGAAGGCGAAAGTAGTAGACGTGAAATCCTGAATAGTTATCTCGCCATAGTTACCATTGTTGTCAATCGACATAGCAGCCAAGTAGATGGTTTCATTCTCGTCCAAACCACGCTCAGAAATAGTAAATTGCTCCTCGGTAGCAATCTCACCCTTCTTAGGCAACTCACCCTTTACAAACGAAGCAAACCTATCCTCACCAATCTGGTTGTAGTCCGATACGGAGTAGATTTTGTAGTAGGTCATGTAAGCACCGGTAGCATCAACCTTCACATTAATCTGATCGTGCGACGCACTTTCAAGAGTGAATGTAGGAACAACAGTACCATTCTGACCAGCCTCTATTGTCTCGAAATCGAAAAGATAGATGTTGTCGTAGGTGTATTCCGTAGCATTTTTACCCTCTTCGAGAGGCAAAATTGCCAACTGATATGCCGTACCGGGAACAGCGCAGTAGTTGGGTTTGTATGGGTTGTCGGCGAAAGTAAAGAGCGAGCCTTCAAAAACACCATAGTACTCACCATCCCAGCCAAAATCCATAGGATTCCAACCATCCTGAGTGTTCTTCCACTCATCGAAAGCGGCTTGCCACTCGCCATTGGTACCGAGATGAACAAGATATTTGTCAACTGTGATAACGGCCTTAACCTCAACATCCTTGAACGAGTTAGCAACCAAATCAACGGCAACAATCTCACCCATATAGACGCCGAGTTTACCCGAATAGTTCGTATCCTCCACTTCAA
Source organism: uncultured Alistipes sp. (assembly GCA_937911745.1). Lineage (GTDB taxonomy): Bacteria > Bacteroidota > Bacteroidia > Bacteroidales > Rikenellaceae > Tidjanibacter. The sequence continues at coordinate 39,963 of CALDPX010000038.1, forward strand.
GAGTCAGCTCTACATCTCCATAAGCCACAGCGCTCTTCGCATCCACGCTCTCCTGAGAGGGGGCTGTAATTTCAAGACTATTGCCAACCACAACAGTACTCCATCCCTCGGGGGCTACAATAGTTGCACCTTCGAGACTCTGACCATCCTTAACGGCTACGGACTTCTTCTCGCCAGCCTCGAAGAATACATTGTTGCCACCCTCAAACTCATACTCCACATTAGTAGGAGTAGTGGGAGTTACGGGCTCGTCGGGCTTACACGAGACAGCAAATGCAGCAAAACCTACAAAAGCCACCAATGCAAGACTTTTCAAATTACGAAAAATAGATTTCATAGAAAAAATAAAATTGGTTAAAAAAAAGTTTAAGTATCTTTGTTTAATTCAAATAGTTAGTATCAAAAGCGCTGTGCATTGCACATTTTAAGTTAAGACACATGCACGCATAAGCACTCTACAAGGTGCAAATGTATAAATAATTTCCAAAAAAACGCTTAACGGGTTAAAAATTAGACGAAAAAACAATAAAAACACGGTTGCGCTCCACTGCGGAGCGCAACCGTTCCATTTTAGCAAATGCGATTGAACGAGGGCAAAACGTGCCCGTTTATTCGCGATTTTTCAATTTTACAACACCTCTTCGGTAGCCTCCAACAAACCCTCGTACATCGTAGGGTGTGAGTGAACAGTGGAGGCAATCTGGCGTGCCGTAATACCGAGGCGTTTTGCCAGCGCAGGTTCGCCGAGCATCTCCGTAACGCTTGCGCCAATAATGTGAGCACCAAGCAGTTTCTCGGTCTGGGCATCATATATGAGTTTAACGAAGCCATCCCTATCGCCTGCGGCAGTAGCCTTGCCCGAAGCCATAAATTGGTACTTACCGACTTTTATTTCGTAGCCCTGCTCGGTGGCCTGTTTCTCTGTCAGTCCTACCATTGCAACCTCGGGAGTGGTGTAGACACACGAGGGGATAGTGGTATAGTCGATAGGCTCGGGATTCTCGCCACATATGGCCTCTACGCAGACCGTAGCCTCTGCCGAAGCAACGTGAGCGAGTGCGGGTGTGGCAACAATGTCGCCAATGGCATAGATACCCTCCACCGAGGTGCGGAAGAGGTCATCAACTACCACCTTGTCCCTCTCGACCTTCACGCCAAGTTCCTCCAAGCCAAGACCTTCGATGTTGGATTTTACGCCCACAGCCGAGAGGACAACATCTGCGCGGAGGGTTTCGGCACCCTTCTTGCCCTCAACATCGACCTCGCAGCCTTCGTCTGTAACCCTCACAGCCTTAACGCCCGTTGCGGTCAGCACAGTGGCTTTCATCTTGCGGAACGAACGCTCCAAAGTGCGGCTTACCTCCTCGTCGGCAAGAGGCAGCATCTGTGGCAGGTACTCCACAATGGTAACCTTCACGCCCAAGGCGGCATAAACCCACGCAAACTCGCAACCGATAGCACCCGAGCCAACGATAATCATACTCTCGGGCAATTCACTGAGTGTCAAAGCCTCTTTGGAGGAGATTATGCGCTTGCCGTCTACGGGCATAATAGGAATTTCGCGAGGACGCGAGCCCGTTGCGAGTATGATGTGGTCTGCCTCGATGCGTTCGGTGGTGCCGTCAGCCTTTGCAACCTCCACAACGCCCTTTTCGGCAATCCTACCATTACCTTCGTAGAGTGCAATACCTGCTTTCTTGAAAAGGAATGCCACGCCTTTGTTCATCTGCTCGGCTACTCCCCTACTACGGGCAACAATTTTGTCGAGCGAGGGGCGCACCGTACCCTCAAAGTCGATGCCGTATGCGGCAGCCGACTCGATATAGTGGTACACTTGTGCGCTTTTGAGCATCGCTTTGGTGGGGATACAGCCCCAATTGACGCAAACACCGCCCAATTCGGCACGCTCAACCACCGCCACGCTCTTACCCTTGCGGGCGGCTTTCAATGCGGCAACGTGTCCACCTGGACCGCTACCTATAACTATAATATCGTATTTCATCTCTAAGGTTTTAGGTTGTTTCTTGGTTATTTCTGAGGTTACTTAACCACTTTCAGCCCGGGATTGTCGTTGGCAATGGCACGCAAGAACTTCTCGCTATAACCGGGCTGGTCGGGGAATGCGGGCTGCGCGGGGCTATGACCATTGTTGAGGAAGTTGCCTTCGGCATCCTGCTTCTTGATGTTGCCATCTATGTATTTAACCATCAAGTAGTCATCCAAGTTACTCCATTTCTGCCACAAAGCCTGTGCAGTATCCACCGAGTAGCGGGTTACGGCAGCCTTAGCCTCCTCCACGTCCTCAATGGCGGCAAACTGTGCATCCATCTCTGCCACCTCGGCAAGTTTGGCATTCTCCCATTCGTCAATCACTTTGCGGACCTCGGCACCGATGTAGTCGTAGCGCAAGTATGCAAACTGAGCGATGCGGTTGGTAATCCAGAACATAGCTCTATCATCGTAGGTGAGAATATCGCCAGTCTTCTCGCTCAAACATACGGGCACCTCGGTAGAGCCGCAATAGATGGGTGTAAGGGGCGAAGTTGCAGCATCATCGGTACCAAACCAGATAACACCACCTACGGGGTCGGGCAACTCGGGGCGAGCCTGAGCCACAAACCAGAAGCCCGTCTGCTGGGTTGCGATAGCACGCTCCTGAACATACTCCTCGCCATCCACCTCGAAGCCCATAGGACGCCAACGGTAGGGCACTTTGCTACCACCGGCACCGATGTCGGTGGTCATATCCATCTTGGTACCCTCGTAGTGGTCGCGCATCATATCGAACACATCCTTGGGCGAGAGTTTGCGGTTGGGCTTAACCCAGAGGGGCATACGGTTTGCGGGATTGTGTCCCAGCGCATAGTCCTCATAAGCATCCATACCATCGGCAAAGCGGCGGAAGAAACTCCACACCCTCGCCTCGCAACCACGCATTGCGCTGAAATCCAGCGGAGCGTAGGTGTCGCTGAAACTAAACTCCTCGTCCGAGCCCTCGTAGTAACCCATCTCGCGAGCAAACGAAATTACATCGGGAGCATAGAGGCAGTTCTCGGGATCATTGAGGGGGAAGGTGGTAATTCGTGCGTGGTTGGCGTGTGCCGAAATGTAGCCATCGGGGATACGGCGAGCCACCCAGACAATACCTTTATTATTAGGACCCTTACCAATGAGTTCCATAATCCACACCTCCTCTTTGTCGGCAATCGAGAAACTCTCGCCGCTCGATGCGTAACCGTGAGTGTTTGCAAGTTCCACAATGCAAGCAATAGCCTCGCGAGCGGTCTTAGCCCTCTGCAAGGTGATGTAGATGAGTGAGCCGTAGTCGATGCGACCTGCGGGGTCCTCCAACTCGGGGCGACCTCCGTAGGTTGTCTCGCCAATGATGAGCTGGTGCTCGTTCATATTACCAATGGTCGAGTAGGTCTCGGCCACCTGAGGGATGTCGCCCAAGTAGCGGCTGGTGTCCCACTCGTAAACTTTGAGCCACTCGCCCGCTGCCCATTTGGCGGCAGGAGTGTGGTAGAGTGCACCATAGAGTTGGTGCGAGTCGGCAGCATAGGATACCATATTGGAGCCATCGGTCGAGGCACCTCGGGTTACGATAAGGTTTGTACAAGCCAATGCACTGCCCCAAGCGGTGAGGGCTACAAGTGCGGTTAGTAGGATTTTTTTGTTCATCATTATTAATGGTTTTGTTAATTAGTTGTCACTCGAAGAAACAAATATAGAAAATAATCCCTAAATTTGCCAAACAAACCGCGAATAAAATGTCCATACGATCCGAAATAGAAACACTCCACGCCACCCTCCCCGAGGGTGTGACGCTTGTGGCAGTATCCAAATTCCACCCCATAGAGGCTCTTAGGGAGGCTTACGATGCCGGTCAGCGCATCTTTGGCGAGAGCCGCCCACAGGAGATGTGCGCCAAGCAACCACTTATGCCCACCGATGTGGAGTGGCATATGATAGGACATCTCCAAACCAACAAGGTGAAGTACATTGCCCCCTTTGTGGCACTCATCCACTCGGTAGACTCCGCACGACTTGTGGCAGAGATTAACCGCCAGGCGGAGCGTTGCGGGAGGGTTATAGATGTGCTATTTGAGGTACACCTTGCCGAGGACGAGAGCAAGAGTGGCTGGGACGAGGGCGAACTGAGGGAGTTTATAGCCTCGGGCGCACTTGCCGACTACCACAACATAAGGGTGCGAGGCTTGATGACCATTGGCACGCTTACGGACGATATAGAGCTCAATAAGAGCGAGTTCCGAACCCTCAGAGCACTCTTCGAGGAGTTTCGAGAGAGGTTTGGCGAGGGGTTCGATACTGTGTCTATGGGTATGACCTCCGACTACCGCGAGGCAATAGAGTGCGGCAGCACAATGGTCCGCATCGGCTCCAAAATCTTCGGCGAAAGGAGTTACTAACAAAACCACTAAGCACCGCCTGTTGGGTGGTGCTTAGTTGTTTTTTGGTCCAACGTCTAAGGTCTAACGTCAATAGTCCTAAGTCTTATAAGGCATATAAGGCATATAGGGCTTATAGGAGTTTAAGGAGTTTAAGGACCTTAACGACCTTAACGACCTTAACGACCTTAACGACCTTAACGACCTTAATGTCCTTAATCTCCCTCACCTAACTTAGGGGAGCATTTTAGACAAAACAAAGTTTTGTCAATTTTCAATTTTCAATTTTCAATTTATATTCTTATTTTTGTAGGTTGAAACAACATTTCCACGCGACAAGTAAAACAAATAACATAAAAAGACACTATGAATATCTCTTACAATTGGCTCAAAAACTATCTCAAAAGCGACCTCACAGCCGAGGAGGCATCGGTAATTCTCACGGATATAGGTCTGGAAATTGAGGATTTCGAGAAATTGGAGGCTGTAAAGGGCGGTCTTAAAGGCGTTGTTGTGGGCGAGGTGCTCACTTGCGAGGACCACCCCGACTCTGACCACCTCCACATCACCACCGTAGATGTGGGTGCCGAGGAGCCTCTGGGCATCGTGTGCGGTGCTGCAAACTGCCGCAAGGGCTTGAAGGTTATGTGCGCCACCGTAGGAGCAGAGTTGCACCCCATTAACTCCGAAGAGGTATTCAAAATCAAACGCAGCAAAATCCGTGGCGTGGAGTCGCTCGGTATGCTCTGTGCCGAAGACGAACTCGGTATTGGTGCTTCGCACGATGGTATTATGGAACTCGACCAAGACGCCATCCCTGGCACTCCCGCAATGGAGTACCTCCGCCTTACCAACGACTACCGCTTGGGTATCGGCTTGACACCCAACCGTATAGATGCTGCTTCGCATTATGGCGTAGCACGCGACCTCTATGCCTACCTCCGTTCGCAGGGCAGAGAGGCAGAGTTGGTGTTGCCCAGCGTGGAGGATTTCAAGGTAGACAACACTTCGCGCGTAACGAAGGTAAGGGTTGAGAACACCGAGGCAGCACCCCGCTATGCGGGCGTGAACATCTCGGGCGTGAAGGTTGCACCCTCGCCCCAATGGTTGCAGAACGCACTTAGGGCTATCGGCATCAACCCTAAGAACAATGTGGTGGATGTAACGAACTACGTTCTCCACGAACTCTGCCAGCCCCTCCACTCCTTCGATGCAGACAAGATTGAGGGTAATGAGGTGGTTGTTCGCACCTGCGCCGAAGGTACCAAATTCCGCACCCTCGATGGCGTGGAGCGTACCCTCTCGGATAGGGACCTTATGATTTGCGACAGCCAGAAGCCTATGTGTATTGCGGGCGTCTTTGGTGGCGAGCACTCGGGCGTTAGCGAGAGCACTACCAACGTATTCTTGGAGAGTGCATATTTCAACCCCGTATGGGTGCGCAAGACCGCTAAGCGTCACGCCCTATCGACCGATGCATCGTTCCGTTTCGAGCGTGGCATAGACCCCAACATCACAGTCTACGCCCTCAAACGTGCAGCGATGCTCATCAAGGAACTCGCTGGTGGTGAGATAACCTCCGAGATTACCGACCTCTACCCCGCCCCCGTAGCACCTTTCGCTATTGACATCACTTTCGACTATATCGACAACCTCATAGGAAAGAAGATTGGCAACGACACCATCTGCGAGATTCTCCGCGACCTTGACATCGAGATTGTAAGCAAGAGCGAGGAGGGCTTATCGGTGCTTGTACCCGCTTATAGGGTTGATGTTCAGCGTCCTGCCGACTTGGTGGAGGAGATTTTACGCATCTATGGCTACAACAACGTGGAGATTCCCGAGCACGTCAATTCTACCCTCTCCTACGAGCAAAAACCCAACCGCGATAGGCTGAGGAATATGGTTAGTGATATGCTCTCGGCTTGTGGCTTTGCGGAAGTTATGAACAACTCTCTCTCGAAGAGCAGTTACTACGAGAACTCCGAGGCGTTCCCCGCAGCCAACTGCGTAAAGATTATGAATCCTCTGAGTGCCGACCTCGGTGTTATGCGTCAAACCCTGCTCTATGGTCTTTTGGAGGTTGTGAGCCTCAATGTGAACCACAAAGCACAGAGCGTGAAGATTTATGAGTTTGGTAACACCTACTCCTACGCTCCCGAGCGCAAGGAGGAGGGCGGCTTGGCTCCCTACTCGGAGGGCAGCCGTCTGGCAGTTGCCATTTCGGGCGCACAAACCACCCAATCGTGGAATAGCAAGGCTACGGCAAGCGACTTCTTCTCGCTGAAAGCCGTTGCAGAGAAGATTTTGCGCCGCTTTGGTATGGATATCTACCAACTGCGTAGCGAGCCTCTCGGTGGCGAACTCTATTCTGAGGGTATGAGCCTCAAAGCAGGCAACAAGGAGTTGTTGCAGATTGCGACTGTTTCGCCCAAAGTGCGCAAGATGTTCGACCTGAAAGGCGAGGTTTACTATCTCGATATCGACTTCGATACCCTTTTGAAATACACTCGCAAGCATAAGGTTACGGCGCACGAACTCGCCAAGTTCCCTGCCGTTAAGCGTGACCTTGCACTGCTTGTAGATAGTGGCGTAACCTATGCCGAACTGAGGCAGATTGCATTCCAGACCGAAAAGAAACTGCTCAGGGATGTAACACTCTTTGATGTCTACACGGGCGACAAGTTGGAGGCTGGCAAGAAGTCCTACGCTCTTGGTTTCATTCTCCAAGACGAGAGTCGAACCTTGGACGATAAGACCATCGACAACACTATGAACCGTTTGATAGACGCATTTGCCAAGAAGGCTGGCGCCACCATCAGGTAGAAAAAAGGAGGGGGACCTATAAATAAATAGGTTCCCCTCTCTAAAACATATCCATCAGTGCGTCCAAATCGCGTCGTTCCTTTTTTGTTGGGCGCCCTGTGCCCCTATCGCGCGAGATAAAGATGGTCTCCTTGGGTGGATTGAGTTTTGCCAACTCCTCCTCGGGAGTCATATCGAGGCAGTAGGTGGGCACATCCTTTGCAGGCAGGCGACGCTCCACAATACCAAGCACCTTATAAGTAAAACGCATTACGGGCACCTTCTTGACCGTCAGTGTGTCGCCCTCCTTGACCTCTTTGGAGGGTTTCGCCTCCGAACCATTAATCGTTACTTTACCAGTGCGGCACGCCTCGGCTGCATCGCTGCGGGTCTTGAAAATCCTCACCGCCCAAAGCCATTTATCTACTCTTGTCTGCATAAAAGTCATTTTATTTTTTCCAAAGTTACAAATTTTTGTGCTAACTTCGCAAACTGATTAGATTAAAGCGGATAAAAGTATGGATATTGAGCAAAAAATAGCAGGTTTTACGCCCGATGGTGACGCAGTGGTGGTCTACACTATGCGCAACTCGAAGGGCTATGAGGTGGAACTTTGTAATATGGGTGCAGCAATTGTTGCAGTAAGGGTGCCCGATAAAGAGGGCAAGGTTGGCGATGTGGCTCTCGGCTACGAGAATCGTATGGACTACGTTACCGAAGGTCCTTGTATGGGTAAGGTCCCCGGCAGGTATGCCAACCGCATAGCCAAAGGGCACTTCGTGCTCGATGGCAAGGAGTATCATCTCGCAATCAACAATGGTCCCAACGCACTTCACGGAGGTCCTACGGGCTTCCACAAGAGCCTATGGGAAGGACGTGTGGAGGAGAATAGGGTGGTCTTTGCCATAGACTCACCCGATGGTCACGAGGGTTATCCCAGCGACCTATATGTTGAGGCTGTCTACGATTGGGATGACGACAATCGCTTGGAACTGACGCTTTTGGCACAGACCAATGGCGCAACGGTCATCAACCTCACAAACCACGCATATTTCAACCTCGCAGGTGCCGGTAACGGCAACATCAAGGCTCACACCCTGCGCCTTAACGCCTCGTGCTACCTGCCTACCGACCAAACACTTGTCCCTACGGGCGAGTTTGCGGAGGTGGATGGCACTCCTATGGATTTCCGCATCCCCAAGGCTCTCGGCAAGGACTTGGAGGCTGACTTCCCCGCACTTATCTACGGCAAGGGCTATGACAACTGTTGGGCAATTGACGACTACAAGGAGGGCGAAATTAGGGAGGCTGCGTTACTCTCCGACTCCGCATCGGGACGTACTCTGAGGGTGCTTACCGACCAACCGGGTGTGCAGGTCTATACGGGCAATTGGCTCTCGGGCTGCCCAATGGGTAAGGGCGGTGTGCGCTATGAGGACTACTCGGGAGTGGCTATCGAGTGCCAAAACTTCCCCGATGCGCCCAACAAACCCCACTTCCCCAACTCAGTACTTCGCAAGGGCGAGAGGTATGAACGTCATATTTTATTTGAGTTTGGGGTAGACAAATAGCGAGTGTGCCTTGCGGGCGAGCGTGCCTTGCGGGTAAATTTTGCACCGCACTGCGATAGGCGAGTTCCTCATTTGCGAAGAGCAAACTGCGGA
>CALDPX010000039.1 GCA_937911745.1 uncultured Alistipes sp.
TTCCGCTTGGAAGGCGACTGCGTGGTGTACGCCTACTACGGAGCTTACGAACGCTACGGAAGCCTCATGTACGGCTTCAGCCGAGTAGACAACAACGAGCTCTTCTGGCTCAGCAACGATGCGAATGTTTACCCTTTATAACACTGCCAAGTATGATACAGAAAATTGAAAAGTTCCTGGAGCAATTCCCTACGGATGCTACCAGTTGGAGGCAGGCAACAGACGAGGTACGCGACCTGGCACGAGTATCACGCGAGTTCCTGGACGAGTACGATGGCATCAAAGTCGAGGCGGTTGATTTTACCGCTATCAAGACTCCAGCCGAGTGGAACACCTTGGGGCGCGAGTCAATCATGCGCAACTACGATATGATGAGTCCACGCACCCAGCTGCTCTTCTTTGAGCGATTTGAAGATTGGTTTAACGCTTAAAACAAAACGATATGCACCAGACAAAACAGCAGCGCGAGAGTCCCTACAAGGTAGGACAGCGCATCAGAATCATCCACCTCGAAGGCGAGGACAACCGCTACGATGGCAAGGAGGGCATAATAGAACACATTGACGGCATCGGTCAGCTTCATGGCACTTGGGGCGGACTGGCGGTAATCCCCGAAGCCGACAAGTTTTTGGTAATTAATAATATGTAATGATTGCCTTTGTTGATAAAAGTATAATTTTTGTTTGTAATTCTGAATCACGAAAAGATTTTTTGATTACCTTTGTAAAAAAGTTTCTTATATGGCAAAAATTAGAGTAGAAAACTTTGGACCATTAAAAGATAATAATACTTGGATTGAGATTAGTAAGGTTACCTTATTGATTGGAAATCAAGGTACGGGCAAAAGTTCAATCGCCAAACTAATTTCATCCTTTTTATGGATGGAAAAGTCTCTGAATAGAGGAGATCATACCCTTAAATATTTTGAGAGAAAATCTAAGTTTAAGAATTCTATTTTAGCATATCATCGTATTCATAATTATTTGAAATCAGATACGCGAATAGAGTTTATTGGTGATTCATATAGTTTCCTGTTTGAAGATGGCAAGTTACATATTATTCAGAACAACCCAAGTTCTGAATTGCCACAGATTATGTATGTTCCCGCGGAACGAAACTTTTTGACATACATTGAAACATTCAAGGAACTAAAACTTTCTTCTCCATCATTAAGAGAGTTTAAGGATGAATATAAAATTGCTCAAAGAAACATAAAAGGGCAATACCCCCTTCCTATCGCTGATGCATATTTGGAATACGATCGTCAAAACGATATTTTACACTTAAAGGGTAGTGATTATAAATTGAGGGTAAGTGAGGTTTCAAGTGGTTATCAATCGTTTATCCCGATGTATATTGTTTCTAGGAATTTAGCAATATCTGTTCTCAATAGTGCTCAACAGTCTTCGAAAGAAGAAGAGTTAGAGCGTTTTAAGAAGCTCATTGCAGATATCATTAATAATCCAAAGTTCACGGAGGAACAGAGGAGAAGTGCAATGTCAACTATCTCGGACAAGTTTAGAAAAAGTAGATTTATTAATATTATTGAAGAACCAGAACAGAATTTATTCCCTAGTACACAATGGAATGTGTTGGCTAGTTTGCTAGAAATAAACAATATGACTGATGGGAATCAACTAATAATGACATCACATAGTCCCTATATTATTAATTACTTGTCGCTATTTGTTAAAGCAGGCTCCTTTGAAAAAATATCATCACAAGAGTTGGTGGAAAGATTGAATGAGATTGTGCCAGCACAAACACATATTAAATCGACTCAATTGAGTGTATATGAGTTTAATGACCTTGACGGTCATTATGCTAGGTTGGATGACTACAAAGGGTTGCCTTCTGATGAGAATTATTTAAATGAAGGTTTGATGAATAGCAACGAGAAGTTTACTCAACTTTTAGAATTAGAAGATTTATGGCATTAAATTTCCTAGATCCTCAATATAAACAGACTTCAATCAGTCGCATATTTGGAATATGTGATGATCAGAATAAAACCCCAGCTTATATAGATGAAAGTGATCCCTCTACTTGGGCGGCTGAGGTTGTTAACGAAGATCTAAAGTTGGTGTCATTTTATCCGATTGATTATTGTGTTGACACATTGCGAGAAGACGGAAAAATGGATAATAGATGCGATGGGTTGTTGACTTATGAAGATATATTTATATTTGTTGAGTTAAAGGATCGCAGTAAGCACAAATGGGTTCAAGAAGGTCTTATGCAATTAGAAGCTAGTATTAAACATTTTAGATCTGCACATAAAGAACTGTCGGCGCAATCAGTAATTAGGGCACAACTATGCAACAAACAAAGGCCTAGGGCTGTAGTTTCTTGTAATGTTGAAAGAGAAAAATTTAAAGAAAAAGTTGGGTGTATTGTGAATGTTAACAAACGAATAATAATAAAATAGAATTTGCAATTTAAAAATATTCTATCATTGAGACCGCATCACTGCGGTCTTTTTTGTTTTGTGCTCCATAAGTGTAACAATGTTTCAGTATCAAAATGTAGTTTACCTTTATCTCACAAAGGTTGTCGTATCGTAGTAAATTACTCCCTCGGATGCGCGATTGTCGATCTACCTTTATCGCAAAGATGTGATAAATGGCAGAATTCGGACTAAAATACTATGCGGAGATGCGCAGCAAGCACCACAACATCTTGTGGCGTGTGGAGATTGCCGAGCGTGGCTATGCAGGCTCATCGGAGGAGATGACCTTCGCGGGCGATGAGCCTATCATCATTACCTGGGAGGCGCGTGGCGATGAGTTCTATGCTCCCGTTAAGGCTTCCGAGGCTACCATCAACATTCTCTGCAAGGATAACTTCCATTATTTGTCTCTCTTCACTTCTGATGCTCGTCAGTTCCGCGTGTCGATCTTCCGTTCTGGCGCACTCTATTGGCGTGGCTTTGTCACTGCCGACCTCTATTCCGAAACCTTTACTGCGCCACCGTACACCGTTACCATTAAGGCTGTCGATGGCTTCAATCTCCTGGAAAGTTACATCTTCAAAGACCTGATGTCGATAGGCACTTCGGGCAGGCTCTCGCTGTGGAACTTGACTACGCGTTGTCTCGACCTCCTGGAGCTGGATATGGAGGTGTCGGATTGGCTCGATCTCTATGGCGAGGGCATGAACGAGGGCGTGTCGCCCCTGCGCCAGACCTATATCGACCTGGAACGCTTGTACTATGTCTATGAGGAGCCTACCTACCGCGACATCCTCGAACTCTGCCTGCTCCCATTCGCTGGGCAGATATTCCAGTCGAGTGGCGCACTCCATATCCGCAGAGCCATCTCGCTCTACCAAAATAGTCGCCCCGTTACCTTCTTTGAGATTGGCTCGGAGTTCCCCGTTGGAGAAGTGATGACCGATGACGCGGGTACGCATCTCATCGCTGAGGAGGGCGTAAATGTGGTCACATCATCGGGCAGAGATGTGGTCGATGATATGTGGAATGCGGGCATCTATGTGATGGGCGAAGCTACACTCGACATCGTCCCAGCACTCCGCTCCGTTACGGTCGATGTCAAGAACAAGAGTATCGAGAACTTGGCTGACCACCTTGGCTTCTTCTCGCCCGAAGCGTGGGACGATCCTAACATGCTGCTCGACTTCGCGGAGTCGGGCAACTCGCTCTGCTTGTGTGGTAAGGATGAGTATAAAAACACCACCATCTACACCAAGGGCAAGGAGGTGGCGCAGTGTAACTTCCCGATACAATGGGAATTCTCACTGCAAACCAGCCATCGGCAATGGCGTTCATCATCGTATAATAGCCGCAACGAGAACTACACCATAACCGTTCACTACGGAATACGCATCGTTACCGCTGGCTACACTTACTACCTTACTGACTCTGGCGATTGGTCAACTGCCGAGACCAGTTTAGTGTCGGAGGTTAAGACGGGAACGCCCGAAAGCATCAAGGTGGAGATAAACGGCATACCAGCCGATGGTGTATTGCAGTTCTTCATCCGCCAAACCCTTATAGGCAATATTACATATTACGAAAACACTGGTAGCGGACGAGGCGGATACTCTACGGGGGAGCAGGAGAACGCCACTTTCTCGCAGATGACGATGACCATCGATGCGGGCGACAACTACGACAAGGGACTCAAGTATGAGTCGCTCGTTAATCCCGCAAACAATGTCGAGATGTCGATTGCATTGCCCGTCAGCGACATTCCCGCCATTCCCAACGACCACCTGCTGTACGCTCTCTACTACCTCGATGCCGAGGGTAACCCAACACGCCTCTGGCACACCAAGGGCGCAAACAACTACGACACCCTGGTTGGACATATCGTGCAGTCGGCACTCAAGTACAAGCAGCTGCCGAGCAAACGACTAACGGGCGACATCTTCACTGCCTCCCACCTCGACATGAATACGGTGCTCCAGGACACGAAGTATCTCCATGCTGCATACTCGGTAAACTCCATCGAGTTGCAGGCTCTCGATGACATCTACAATTGTGAGCTAACGGAGATGCCTCGTTTCATTATCAAGGACAAGCCTGCTGCAGGAGACGATTGTGTGCGGGTGCTATCGTTTGACTTCGAGATACAGCGCATCGTGCGTTGTCTGAACTTCCTCTTGTTCCACGACCGCGCTGGGCGCATCCTAATCTTCGACAGCGTGTCGCGTACACTGCGCGAGATCTATCGCTCGGACTACGACTTCGAGGTCTTCGCTGCCGAGAATGGCTTTGTGCGCTTCGAGCGAGGCGTCTTCTACTACTGCGACCATAGAGGTACGGTTAAGCAAGTGTTTGATAGTTATAGCGCAGAGCATTACTATGGCTGGGCAACATACCTGGGTGGCTACTTTGCACTGCTCTACAAGGGTAAGTACTACAGCCGTGAGCAGGCGATTGATATTGCCTACCTGGTGCGCCCAGAGGCTCCCGTACAGCGTGATGACTCCTCCTACCGAAGGAGTCGAGGCTACTCCATGTTCTATGGCACTCCGCTGAGAGATAGCGTGTTTTTGTCAGGTAACTGCATCGTTGTAAACACTACGCGAGAAGGTAGTTTTAGCGACTCACGCTTTCACACATTCGCCAATGTGAAGTTTATGGCTAATGGCAACACTATCGTCTCTATCTCCGATGACTTCATTATCTCCAATGCCGATGATATGTGTTGGCTCTATAAGCGTACCTCGATAACGGAGTATGAGCAGGTTTGTCGCATCGGTCGCCACACTTACCACTGCGACCACACGCTCTCGGAGGTGGCTATATGCTACGACTCGCCATTCATCTTCGACATCCGCAAGCAGGAACTCAACGGCATAATGAACTTGGAGGGTCAAGACGAAACGATAATGGGGATGTTCTTTATCTACGGAGAGCTCTACATCGTGCGCGAAACTGCAATCTACAAGTATGTACCTCAAAATTGAAGCCTATGGAAATCGTATCTATCATCTTAAACTTCGTGCTTGCCAGCGGACTGCTCGGCACACTGATATTCTTCAAACAAAAGAGGCGTAAGGAGAATGCCGAGGCTGATGGCGCGGAGCTCGAAAACACCGACAAGGTCATTGCCATTCAGTCGGAGCAGATCACACGCCTGGATGGGCGCGTGGAGAAGCTCGAAGAGAAGGTTGACAAGCTCGAAATAATCATCGAGGAGAAGGATGTTCAGCTCGAATGCGACCGCATCATCATACGCCAAGCCTACAAGTGTCCTACGCCACCAGAGCAGTGTCCTGTGCTTATCAAACGAGCCGAGATGGACAACCTCCGCAAACGAAAACACTCAAAACCCTAAAACTATGTGTAACAACCGAGAAAAGAAACTACCGCGCGGATTGCGCAATAATAATCCTGGCAATATCCGCATCAGCAAGACCAAGTACCTGGGCGAGGTGCAACCTTCCCAGGACTCGGCATTCAAACAATTTCAATCTATCGACTATGGCTACCGAGCGATGTTCGTGCTCCTGGAGCACTACTACAAGGCACGAGGGTTGAAGACCATCCGCCAGATCATCAACCGCTATGCTCCCACCTCCGAGAACAACACCGAAGCCTACATCCAGCAGGTGGCAGGCATCTGCTTTCGTTCTGCTGATGAGGAGATCGACATCAGCAACAAGGACGAGATGGTCTTGATCGTCTCGGCAATGTCGCGGGTTGAGAACGGGCGTGTCGCCAATGTCGATGATGTGCTGCGTGGCTGGAATCTCTACCAGCGATGCAGACCTTAACCCACTAACCCAAACTTTCTATGTCAAGACGCATAGCCGACCTACTCATTAAGATTGGTGCTGACAGCTACGAGTTTCAGCAGCGCACGAAGCAGGTGGAGAAGTCGTTGGAGGGTCTTCAGAAGAAGATGACCTCCGTAGGTAAGACGCTCTCCAAGACGCTCACGCTGCCACTCGTAGCTCTCGGCACTGCATCGGTTATGGCGGCAGATACGCAGGTGCAGGCAGAAACACGCCTGCTCACTGCACTTAAAGGGCGAGAGGATATACAGCGCAGGCTTATGGCGCAGGCGGCAGAGTTGCAGTCGCGCTCCACCTTCGGAGATGAGGAGGTTATAGCACAGCAAGCCTACCTCGCATCGCTCGGCATGACCGAAAGGCAGATTAACGATGTCATCGAGGCTTCGGCACAGCTCTCTGTGGCAACGGGAATGACCCTTGAATCGGCAGTGAAGAATCTGGCGAAGACCTACGGAGGTCTTACGGGAGAGTTAGGAGAGAGTATCCCTGCTCTGAAGAGCCTCACTGCCGAGCAGCTCAAGAGTGGCGAGGCAGTCAAGTATATCCTCGAAAACTACCAGGGCTATGCCGAGGCAGCAGCGCAGTCGGGTACGGGTAGTATGCGACAGCTCAAGAATCAGCTGGGCGACCTTGCCGAGCAGCTCGGAATGATACTAATGCCCGCCCTGCAAAAGATTGTCGGCTGGATATCCAACATGGTAACCTGGTTTCAGAACTTGAGTCCTACAACACAAAAGGTAATCGTTGTCATCGCATCGCTTGCTGCGGCTATCGGACCAGTCCTTACGGTGGGTGGTAAGCTCCTCGCTATGCTCCCGCTTATTAAAGCCGCCTTTACTGCGATGACTGGACCGATAGGTCTGGTTATCTCCGCCCTGGTAGCGTTGGGTGCAGCCTTCGTGAGCGCACGACAGCAACAAGCCGAGTTCGCCCGCCAGCAGGCAGAGCAGGCACGACAGAACTTTGAGGAGCGTAAGCGCGAAAACTACGATCGCACCTACAACGAGTTCTCACGACCTATTTATAGCGATGAGGATATCCAAAAGCGAATGAAGATTGTTTACGAGACCTGGGCAGAGGACAAGGCTGCTTTTGAGCGTATCCAGAATGGTAAAGGCTTTACCCAGGCTCAAGCCGATGCCCTTAATGTCCAGCGTGAGGAGTGGTTGGCTCTTAACGATATTCTCAACCAGCGCAGGCGTTCAGCCGAGGATGCCGCAGCGATGCAGGCTCAATATAACAACTCTCTCAAGCAGACAACAGCGGGTGCAAAGCAGGCAACGGGACTTATTGGGCAGTTGCAGGCGCAGATACGCGCTCTGGAAGAGTCGCTGGGCAACGCCAAGACGGTCGAGGAGATTGCCGCCACAAACGCCCAAATTGCCGAACTACGCGGAGAGCTCTCGCGCCTCCAGGACATCAAACCCGAAGACCTCAAACCTATCGAGAAGTTAGAGCCAATACTCGCCTCCGACTTCGAGATAGAGTTCCCCGCACCGAAGCTCAAAATGGATGGCATCAAGCTGGCGGTGTCGGAGTACTCACAGCAGATGAGCGAGATATTCTCCTTCGTGCGTGAGGGACTGATGGGTTGGGCGGACAACACAAGCACCTACCTGGCAAAGAATCTCTCGGCAACGGTGGAGATGGTAGAGAACTATACCACCGCCCTGACTAATAAGGGATGGAACTTTACTGCCGCCCTCGACCATGTGTCGCAGACCGTAGCCTCGACAATGCAACGCTTCGACCAGCAGGTGTCGCAGTTCCTCGCGGACTCTATCGTAGCCGCAGCCGATGCCCTCGGAAAGGTTATCGCGGGAGACCTCGGCTTCGGAGGACTTATGAAGGCGATCCTCACGCAGTTCGCCAACTTCCTCAAAAACATCGGTGCGCAGCTCATAGAGTTCGGTATTATGATCATCGCCTTTAAGTCCGCCCTCAAATCGGTGTTGGCAAACCCCTGGGCAGCCATTGGCATTGGTGCTGCTATGGTGGCGGCTGCGGCTATCATGACCGCCCTTATCAACAAGAATGCACAAGAGAGCGTTCCTGCCCTGGCTACGGGAGGTCTGGCGTATGGAAAAACACTCGCCCTGGTAGGCGATAACCCCAATGCCATAGCCGACCCAGAGGTCATCGCTCCGCTGTCGAAGTTGCAGGCGATGTTGCCGAGTGGCGGTGGTCAAAACATAAAACTAACCCTTGGCGGACAGCTTGTCGCCAAGGGTCGTGACCTGGTCTATGTATTAGGTAAGGAGAACTTCAAAACATCAATCTTGGGAGGATAACAATGTCAGAGATACGCATCAAAGAATTAGCATCAGCCGCAGGGCAACTCGACAAGTTCGATGAGTTCGAGTTTATTGTCGATGTCCCCGCTGCCGAAGCCTCTATGAAGATAAAGGGTCGAGAGCTCCAGGAGCGTGTCGCTCCGAAGGCTCACACCCACAAGATAGCCGAGGTGCAGGGTCTGCAATCCTCGCTCGACAAGAAGCTCGACAAGACGGGAGGCGTAGTGTCGGGCGACCTCTCTGTCGAGGGCAACACCTATATGCGCAACCTCCGCCTGGAGGAGTTTTTAGAGGTGCCAGAGCTCCGTTACAATCGCGTGGAGACCACCGTTGGCGATCAATGGTCAGCACCTGGTGCGGGCATCGTTGAGCTGGTCGATAGAGAGACCTGCCGCCTGGTTATCAAGTTGGAGGCGGGAGAGATAAGCTCCCTCCGCGCCAACGACCTCTGCATGGGCATCTTCAAAAACGCGGAGGTAGGCAACTACACCGAGCCAACCACCGACTCGGACGACTCCTTCGGCACTCGCACCTTCGCAGGCTTTACGACTTGCTACTTCCGCTTGGTGGAGTGTCTTAACACCTCGACCTACGGAGAGTGGCGATACGAACTGCGCGAGGGTTTTCCGTACCACCCAGCCGAGGCGATGAACATCGTGGCATTCGGTAACACAACGGACTCTACGCGCCAGACATCGCGCTACACGACACGCACATACGAACGCTACCTCGTGGGCATGAGTGACTGGCGCATACGCCTACGCAACATTGCCGCGCAGTTTGGCGACCTCTCAAACCTCTCGGCTCATGGACTCAATATGCGAGGGTACTCCGCCTATCTGAAAAACATCTATCTGCAAGGCTACATCTCCGATGCGCTGGGCGACTCCTGGTTTGACTCGGTGTCGGGCGATGTGCAGCTCTATGACCGTTCAACGGGCTGCGGCATATCGTTCAAAGATGGTGTGCTGCGCTTCGGGCGTATAGACCCCACAAATCCCGAAGAGGGAACAGACCTTGATGTGTTGATTGAGGATGTGGCATCAGCCAAGGAGAGCCTGGCGCAGATGAACTCCGACTCGGTAATCTCGCCCGTAGAGAAGACCTACCTCCGAGAGCGACTCGCTGACATCCGTGCCGAGTACGAAGAGCTCCTCATCGATGCGGAGCGATACCTCGTAGCGGAGTATCTCCGCGTGGCGAACGGAGTGCTCCGAACTGCGGGAGGGAGAGCGCGTAGAGTCTACAAGAAGAACGACAGCTGGGATGCCTATGTTAACGCCTATATTTTGGCTGTGTCGGCTTTGGAGAAGTACACCGCACCATCGCCCGAATACATCGAGATAGAGGACGACTTCGCCTATATTGGGGCATACTACGAGGCTCGTGCCACCATCACGAAGCTGCTGCGCGATGCTGCCGCAACATCCTCCGACCTGGACTACCTGCGTGATAACTTCCAGAACTCGACAACCGAGCTGGATGGGCAGGC
>CALDPX010000040.1 GCA_937911745.1 uncultured Alistipes sp.
CAAAGGTAATTGCTTGATATACAGAGTGGGGAGCAGATGGACAGACTCTCGTTTTCCGCTCAACGCACGAAGGATAGCAGAAAGCTATCCTTCGTGCGTTGAGCGGAAGAGTCCGCGACCATATAGACAATCTCTCCAAACCTTCATTTGATAAGGGGGCTTCGCTTGGAGCAGAAGGAAAACAAGTACTTTGTGAAATAATAACAACAAACATAACAGCGGGGTTTGTGAGCCCCGCTGTTATGCCTACCTTGTGTGTTACAAGACCTTGTCTAACTCTTCGTAAAACTCCCTGGTTTCTCCTACGAATATCTTATGTATAAGACCTTCGGGGGTTATTATAATCTTTGTCGGGTAGCCCTGGATGGCGTATATAGCACTCACATTCTTCTTCGGTGCAACATCATCCGAGTTATAGAGGTGCACCCACGGCATCTGATACTTTTCGACACCTTCGAGCCATTTCTCGCGACTTTCGTTGCAGTCAATACTTATAAACTCACATTTGTCCTTGTGTTTTTCATAGGCGGCTTTCATTGCGGGGATGCCTTTTATGCAATAGCCACACCAAGTGCCCCAGAAATCAAGCACCACCCATTTGCCTCTAAACGATGCAAGCGAAACATCTTTATTGCGATTATCTGCAAGGGTAAAAAGCGGTGCCTCTGCGCCCTCTTTGATACTCTCTTGTGCCTGTTTGGTCACCACTGCAAGTTCTGCACTCACCTTACTTTGTTCCACAATGGGTTTAAGTGGCGATATGTTAATAATCGGTAATAGCTGGTCATAATAGTCCAGCAGAGCCTTAGACGAAACCTCATACGCCAGAACATAGACTGCGGCAGGGTTGTCCATATTACACTCCAACCACTCAACAGCTTTGGCTCTGCGAGCATCATATAAAGTTCTTATCTCGCCCCAGTTGGCTTCATTGCTGCGGTCTATTTGGTCTATTTTATGCGATATTGGGCGCACAAAACTGTCGTAATCAGCCAAACCCTCAACATAATCGCTACCCCTTGCCGTATATTCAAATTGCTCCTGCGTGCGTTTAACATCTAAAATAAGCCTCTCTTTGGGCATAGTCATAATGTTGATTGAACGACGCGAGAAATTGGGACTACCATCATCGGTCTCCTTAAAAAGAAACGTATAAGCCATAGCCTCATCCTTTGCTGCTATCTCTATGCGATTATTCTTTATTAGCAGAGTATCTATCTCTTGGGCTGAATCATCGGTAGCAGTGGCTATCATATCAACAGGAAGACTCATAACGATTACAGTATCGTTTGTAAATCCATCGAATGACATTCTAATTTGAGTCTTTGAACACGATGCCAAGCATAGCACCAATGCACAAAAGACCGCAACTTTCACACTTCTCATAATAGTAATAGTTTTTAACATAGTTCGACACAAGTTCCGCTGCTACTTAAACTCGTTTTCGCTCCACATTTCGCATTGGGTCATAATGGTTTCGAGTGCTGCCTCCTGCCCCTCAGGAGGATATTTGTACTTTTTGAGCAAGCGCTTCACTATGCGGCGCATACCGGCACGGGCACTCTCCTTCATTGTCCAGTCGATGGTCTTATTTGTGCGGAGTGCATCGGTCAGTTCGCGAGTAATGGCGATAAGTTGCTCGTTTGTATAGAAATCCTGCACTGCCTCGGGCTTGGTTATAGCATCGTAGAAAGCCAACTCCTCGGTCGAGAGATTGAGTTTCTTGCTCTCCTCCTCGCCACTGACGATGGCTCTTGCAGTTTTCAGCAACTCCTCAATGACCTCCTCGTTCGTGAGCAAACCTTTGAGGTAGTTACTCATCGCATTTGCCAAAATCTCGGAGAATTTTTCAGCTCGTACGGTGTTAGTGCGCTGATATACCCGAATCTGCTCGGCAATCAACTTGCGCAGCAACTCCACAGCGAAGTTCTTCTGCTTCATCTGCGCTATCTCCTCCAAGAACTTCGGGTCGAAAATTGAAAACTCCTCCTTGATGTCCGAGAATAGGTTTATCACGCCCTCACTCTTGATGCTCTGTTTGAGCAGTTCGTTTATGCGCTCGTTAATCTCGCGGAACGAAATCTTGCCCTTACCCTCAACTCGCGTCAGCAGTGTGCGCACCGCCTCAAAGTAGGCAGCCTCCAATCGCTCCTCGCGCTGCAATAGGCTCTGGCAGAGCGACAACGACTGACGAAGCAACAACGCCTCTTTGATGTATAGTTGCTTGGTTTCTTCTCGCTCGGGTGCTTGCAGGAAATCGACACCGCCAGCAATAGCCTCTGCTCGTGCCATATCCGACTCGCCGTAGAATGCCGAGTAGTCGAAGCCGTGCAACAGGTCGCGACACACCTCCAACTTCTTCTGAAATTCGGGATATGCAGTCTTCGAAATGTCGGTATCGCCGTAGTTCTTGCGGTCACGAATGGTGTAGTCATTCATCGCCTGTTTGAGTGCCGAGGCAATGCCCACATAATCGACCACTAAACCGCCCTGCTTGTCGCCAAATACACGGTTTACACGCGCTATCGCCTGCATCAGGTTATGCCCCGCCATCGGCTTGTAGACATACATTGTCGAGAGTGACGGCACATCGAATCCCGTGAGCCACATATCCACCACAATCACCACTTTCAGCGGGCTGTCGTTAT